>JAMPIK010000009.1 GCA_023662865.1 Prevotella sp. | reverse complement strand
GTTAAAATGCTTCTATTAGTCACCCCTCAAAACACAGGGATTTGTATGTGTCCCAAATGTTGCCGACAAATCAGATACTGAAACATTTCCTCCGACTCTAACAGGTGTAGCTTTACAAAAACCTTCAGGTGAATTCTTGACGTTTGACAACGATGCCTATTACAGTTATCTTAATCCGTATCTTGTTCAGTACGCGTACCTTAAATACTCAAATTTATTGCATCATCAACTATCAGACCTGAACACGGTTGAGGATACGCTATCGGATTTTAACAAAAAATCTAACGCTGTCAAGTTGTATCTTGATGACCGAAAATCAGAAATTCAAGACCGAGATTTGTACACTATGATTGATAAAACTCACTATGACTACTTGAAAGGCTTGTCTTATTACGAAGTTTCCAGTTCCTATAATAGAAGAACATACAAAAGCGATAATGGTAAATCAGGATTTCCATTACAGATAGAGGCATGGGAAACAACAAATTTTAATAAAATTGCCGACGGTGCGCCGGCTATTCCCGAAGGAGCCGTTTGTATAAAGTAAAAAGCGCCATTACCATACACATCAAATCCTAACAAGAGGTGAACACAAATAAAAGTGCTCACCTCTTGTCTTTTAGAATAGTTCTTTTATGAATATTTGACACCCATAGCGCAGTAAAAAGAAATGACACTCCGCAATAACACCTAAATCGTAAAAGCACACCTCACGTACGGCAACGCCGTCTCGCTTGATGTTAACCGACGGTTTTAACCGTCGGTACGCAAACACGTTACAAGAAGCACCCCAAGGGGTGCCGTTCACCCAAACTCACAATCTATTGATACCTTGATTGGTCTCAGGTATAATTGCGGACAATCATTTAAAAAAACTGCAACAAAGCATACGCAGCCTCCATACATAGTGGCCCGTGTACACACGCTTAAAGGCGATGTCACGCCCGACAAGAAACAACAAGTACAAAGGCGCGCGTAGCTCGCCGAATTACTGTCAATTGCAAATTCCATAACACCACTTATTGCATATCAACTCAGATTCAAACGCAAAAGAACATCAGACCTTTATATAAAATTATACTCTGTAGTCATACCTAAGTTGTAAAAGCAAGTTACCGGACGGCAACGCCGTCCCATATGATTTTAGCCGACGGTTTTCAACCGCCGGTAGCCATCAAGAAGTAGAATGCTGCACAATGGGGTGTCGTTTGCCGGGACGTACAATCAGTAGGCGTTTTTCGAACAGATACCTGAAACAGCAAATGAGCCGGAGGTATTACCTTCGGCTCTTTCGGGGTATTTTGAGTATGTTGGATATTTTTACTCTGCTTTTGCCTCTTCTGCTGCGGGTGCGGCTTCCTCGGCTGCGGGAGCAGCTTTTTTGCGAGAGCGACGTGTTCTTTTCGCCTTCTTCTCGCCTTTATCTGCCAGCATTGCCTCATTGAAGTCTACAAGCTCTATGAAGCACATCTCAGCATTATCGCCAAGACGATGACCGGTTTTGAGGATACGTGTGTAACCGCCCGGACGGTCAGCAATCTTATCGGCAACTACACCGAAAAGCTCCTTGACGGCTTCCTTGTTTTGCAGGTAAGAGAATACCAGACGACGGTTGGCCATATCGTCCTTCTTTGCGCGGTTGATGATAGGTTCGGCAAAGATACGGAGTGCTTTTGCTTTGGCCAAAGTAGTGTTGATTCTCTTGTGCATGATCAAGGAGATGGTCATGTTAGAGAGAAGCGCGTCGCGGTGAGCTTTCTTTCTGCCAAGGTGGTTGAATTTTTTATTGTGTCTCATCGTTATTCTGCGTTAATCTTTATCTAATTTGTATTTTGAAATGTCCATACCGAAAGACAAATTCAGACCTGCGAGCAGATCATCAAGTTCAGTAAGGCTCTTCTTACCAAAGTTGCGGAACTTGAGCAAGTCGTTTTTGTTGAAGCCGACAAGATCGCCAAGTGTTTCGACTTCGGCACTCTTCAGGCAGTTAAGGGCACGAACTGACAAGTCCATATCTGCGAGTTTTGTCTTCAGAAGTTGACGCATGTGCAGCACTTCTTCGTCAAACTCTTCGCCTCCTTCTTCCTGAGGAGTTTCGAGAGTAATCTTCTCATCTGAGAAGAGCATGAAGTGATAAATAAGAATTTTTGAAGCCTCTTTAAGGGCGTCTTCCGGTGAAATAGAGCCATCAGTGGTGACTTCGAGAGTCAGTTTTTCATAGTCAGTCTTCTGCTCTACACGGAAATTGTCTACCGCATATTTTACGTTGACAATAGGTGTATAGATAGAGTCAATGGCTATGACATTTAGCTCGGAGGTGCCAATCATCTCGCGATTTTCATCGGCGGGAACCCAACCGCGACCCTTGTTGATTGTAAATTGCATTGTGAAGCCCTTTGCGGGATCCGGGTGACAAATCACAAGGTCGGGGTTAAGCACCTCGAAGCCGTTTATTACTTTACCCAAGTCGCCGGCTTTGAACACATCTTGTCCCGACACGGTAACAGTAGCTGTTTCCATATCAGTGTCTTCCACCACTTGTTTGAAGCGCACCTTCTTGAGGTTCAAGATTATGTTGGTCACATCCTCCTTCACTCCGGGGATGGTGCCCAACTCATGCGCCACACCATCGATACGGATAGAGCAGATGGCAAAACCGCCGAGCGAAGAAAGCAATATTCTGCGCAATGCGTTGCCTACTGTCTGACCGTAACCCGGCTCCAAGGGTTTGAATTCAAACTTGCCGAAGGAGTCGGTGGCTTCCAACATGATTACTTTGTCGGGTTTCTGAAATGCTAAAATAGCCATGGGTCTCTATTTATTTATTATTTAGAATACAACTCAACTATCAACTGTTCCTTGATGGTTTCGGGAATGTCCTCGCGCTGCGGCATGTGAAGGAACTTGCCTCCCTTAATGCTCTCATCCCATTCAATCCAGGGATATTTGCTGTGATTGAAACCGCCGAGGCTGTCTGCAATCACTTCAAGGGATTTGCTCTTCTCACGTACGGCTACTACATCGCCGGGTTGCACCTGATATGAGGGAATGTTTACTACTTTACCATTGACTGTGATGTGCTTGTGCAGTACAATCTGGCGAGCTGCCGGACGTGTGGGTGCAATACCCATACGGTATACTACATTGTCCAGACGGCTTTCGAGCAATTGCAGAAGCACTTCACCGGTAATACCTTTGGTGCGTGCTGCACGCTCAAACAGGTTGCGGAACTGACGTTCCAACACGCCGTATGTGTATTTTGCTTTTTGCTTTTCTTTAAGCTGCATGCCATACTCCGAAGTTTTGCGACGACGGTTTTGGCCATGCTGTCCTGGGGGATAATTCTTCTTAGCCAGAACTTTATCCTCACCAAAAATTGCCTCGCCGAATTTGCGGGCTATCTTAGTTTTCGGGCCTGTATATCTTGCCATTGCTAAAATTTACTTTTATAAATTAAAGTCTTTGTGAAAGCAGCTCCTTAGCGCAGCCGCGACTTCCGAGAGAAAGTGAAAGTGGAAGTCTATTCGCATTCAAAGCTACTATTTGTGTTGTTTTGTTGTTTCCGGCATTGTCATTCTCAATTAAGGAAAGTTGCGGTGAACAGCTCTTGCCTGAAAATTGGAAAACGACAAGCTTGAAAAATGGTTAAATCTGTCTGTCGGAAGATTAAACTCTTCTTCTCTTGGGAGGACGACAACCATTGTGCGGAAGCGGAGTAACGTCTACAATTTCCACTACCTCGATGCCTGCACCGTGGATAGTACGGATTGCGGACTCACGACCGTTACCGGGACCTTTTACATAAGCCTTTACTTTGCGGAGGCCGAGATCGTATGCTACTTTTGCGCAATCTTGTGCAGCCATTTGGGCTGCGTAAGGAGTGTTCTTTTTTGAACCACGGAAGCCCATCTTTCCGGCTGACGACCAAGAAATTACCTGGCCTTCGCTGTTAGTCAAGCATACGATGATGTTGTTGAAAGAGGAGTGAACGTGAAGCTGACCCATTGCGTCAACTTTAACATTTCTCTTCTTTGCTGCGACTGTCTTTTTTGCCATACTTTAATTTTATTTAGTAGCTTTCTTCTTGTTAGCAACTGTTTTCTTACGTCCCTTGCGTGTACGAGCATTGTTCTTTGTGCTCTGGCCACGTACGGGCAGACCGATACGGTGACGAATACCACGGTAGCAACCTATATCCATCAGGCGCTTGATATTCAGCTGGATTTCACTGCGGAGGTCACCCTCTACTTTGTAATTCTCTTGAATCACTTCGCGCACGGCTGCTGCCTGTGCGTCTGTCCAGTCTTGTACTTTGATGTCGCGGTCTACACCGGCCTTCTGCAGGATGGTGTTGGCTGCGCTACGGCCAATGCCGTAGATGTAAGTTAAGGCGATTTCGCCTCGTTTGTTTTGCGGCAAGTCTACGCCGACAATTCTTACTGCCATATACTTAGCTAAAAAATTTTTGTTGCAAAGTTAATAAAAAAATTGAAGTTATCTGCACACAACATTCCCTTCGGGTCTGTTTTATATGATTTTTAGCATTTGTTAATTAAGTCTAAATTTCAGAATCAAACCCTCCAAGCATACAAAATATAGTTCTAAAGCCCGGGATATGCCGATATGCACAGTAAATCCTTCTTTTACATCCAAATGTCAATATTCGCCATCTAAGGCAGAATTAGCTCTTTTTAAGGCAAATTAATACACCGGGATGTGCCGAAATTGCTCTCGGCAAGCAGAACCATTAGCCCTGACGCTGCTTGTACTTAGGATTTTTTTTGTTGATAACATAAAGTCTTCCCTTACGGCGTACAATCTTGCTGTCGGGAGTGCGCTTCTTGACTGAGGCTCTTACTTTCATTGTTTCCTATTAATGTATTTAATTAATTTATCACTTGACCCTATATGTGTCTGTTGACTTATTTATATCGGAAAGAAATGCGTCCCTTTGTCAGGTCGTATGGTGACATTTCCACACGTACTTTATCGCCGGGAAGTATCTTGATATAATGCATACGCATTTTTCCGGATATGTGTGCCGTGATTTCGTGGCCGTTCTCAAGCTCAACTTTGAACATTGCGTTTGAGAGGGCTTCGAGTATCACACCGTCTATTTCTATTGCAGCTTGTTTTGCCATAAATTATTCTTGTTTTATCAGCTTATTCCGAGTTCAATTTTCTTGTTTCGGTGAAACGTTTCGGGGTTCACCGGGTATCACACTTCCCTTTGCACGCAACGCATCTTCAATATATTCGAAGGTGGTCAGCACTTCAGCATAATCATTCACCATTGCCAATGTATGCTCGAAGTGTGCACTGGGTTTGCGGTCGCGTGTGTGACACTGCCAACCGTCACGCTCAATGACTATGTTTTTGCTTCCCATATTTATCATGGGCTCAATACAAATACACATACCATTGCGCAGTACCGGTCCGATACCTTTGCGCCCGTAATTAGGCACTTCTGGATCTTCGTGCATCTTGCGTCCGATGCCGTGACCGCACATCTCGCGAACCACACTGTAACCATGTCGTTCGCAATATGTCTGAACGGCATTCGCAATATCACCGATGCGGCGACCCACATGTGCAGCGGCTATTCCTTTATATAGGCTTTCTTTGGTTACATCAAGCAATTGAAGTACGGCTTCATCTACGTTACCGACAGGGAATGTATAGCAGCTGTCACCATGATAGCCGTTAAGCTCTACTACGCAGTCTGTACCTACAATATCTCCTTCTTTCAGAGTATATCCTGATGGGAAACCGTGTACAACCGTTTCGTTTACTTCTATGCACAATGTACCGGGAAATCCTCCATAACCCAGACAAGCGGGTGTGCCGCCGTTGTCACAGATAAACTCGCGAGCTATGTAGTCAAGCTTTTGAGTTGTAACTCCGGGTTCCACCCATTTCGCCACTTCTCCGAGTGTGCGACTGCACAAATTGGAGGCGGCTCTCACCAGTTCTATTTCTTCAGATGTCTTTAGAAATATCATTTTAATTTCTCCCGGTGTCGGAAACAGTTCCGATTCGGATTGAATTCTCAGATTATTTGATATATTCTGAAGTGAGCCGGAAATTTAGGCTCACTTCAGATTTAAGCTGCTTTAGAATGCGCTGTTGCCTGTTGTACGACCCTTGATGCGACCGTCTTTCATTAATCCGTCATAGTGGCGCATCAGGAGATGACCTTCTACTATACGGAGTGTATCAAGAATCACACCTACAAGAATCAGCAGTGAAGTTCCACCGAAGAATTGTGCGAAGCTGCGGTTAAGACCGCAAATATACGCAATCGCGGGCAGGATAGCCACAATACCCAGGAATATGGAACCGGGCAGTGTGATACGGCTCATGATGGTGTCCAAGTATTCAACTGTGGGCTTGCCGGGTTTTACACCGGGGATAAAGCCGTTGTTGCGCTTCATATCCTCTGCCATTTGTGATGGTCTCACTGTAATGGCGGTATAGAAATAAGTAAAGGCAACAATCATCAGGAAATAGATGAGGTTATACCAAAAGCCGTACATATTTGTCAGAGCACCGAGGAAGCCGGTATGTTCTGTGCTGAAACCTGCCAGTGTCATCGGGATAAACATCAATGCCTGAGCAAAGATGATTGGCATTACACCGGCTGCATTAACCTTGAGGGGAATGTATTGGCGAGCACCGCCGTACTGCTTGTTGCCGACGATGCGTTTTGCGTATTGTACGGGCACTTTGCGTGTACCTTGTACAAGAAGCACGGCACCGGCAATCACTGCAAGCAGAATTACGATTTCCACAAGGAACATTACCAGACCGCCACCTGCAGAGTTGAGCAAGCGCTGGCTGAATTCCTGTATGAAGGCCTCGGGCAAGCGTGCAATGATACCGATAAGGATAATGAACGAGATACCGTTGCCAACACCCTTCTGGTCAATGCGTTCGCCAAGCCACATGATGAACATTGAGCCGGCAGTCAGAATAACTGTCATGAACGCAATATTCAATCCGCCGATTGCGGCTGCGGCCTCGTGGGCTCCGGCAGCACCGATTTGAGCCTTAAGGTTAAGCAAGTATGCGGGAGACTGCAACAACAGAATAATAACTGTGAGCCAACGTGTGTATTGGTTTAGTTTCATTCTGCCGCTCTCGCCTTCGCGCTGCATCTTCTGGAACGAGGGCAGAACCATGCCGAGCAATTGTATCACAATGGAGGCTGTGATATAAGGCATGATACCGAGTGCAAAGATAGATGCTTGCGAGAATGCACCGCCGGAGAACATATCCAGAAGCTGCATCAAGCCCTCTGATGAAAAGTCTTTGAGCTTGGTCAGGTCATCAGGATTGATACCGGGCAGAACCACATAGCAACCGAAGCGGTAGATTATTACAAGCAGCAGAGTTATACCAATGCGCTTGCGCAAATCTTCAACGCTCCAGATATTTTTTACTGTTTTTACAAATCCCATTGTTTATTATTTTTTAATTACGGAACCACCTGCGGCCACAATGGCCTCTTCTGCAGTCTTGGAGAAGGCATTAGCCTCAACCTCCAATGCCTTGGTCAGTTTGCCACCGGCAAGAATCTTGACGAGGCTGTTCTTTGACACAAGGCCGGCTGCGTGCAGGTCGGCTACCGTAATCTTTGCAAGGTCTTTTGCCGTTGCGAGTGTTTCAAGTACATCAAGGTTGATAGCTTTGTATTCAACACGGTTGATATTCTTGAAGCCGAACTTGGGCACACGACGCTGGAGCGGCATCTGGCCACCCTCGAAGCCTACTTTATGTTTGTAGCCTGAACGAGACTTGGCACCTTTGTGACCGCGTGTAGATGTGCCGCCGTAACCGCTACCCGGACCGCGACCTATTCTCTTGCGATCCTTGTTGGAGCCTACTGCGGGCTGCAAATTATTTAATTCGAGTTTCATTAGTTACTGAATTTTGTGAGTCTTTGTCTGTCTTTGCTTGCGGCGTGTTCTCATTGCCGAGAATTGATGTGAGCGCAGAAGCCGAAGGACTCGTAATTTGTTAAATCTTTGTTGTTAAAACATTCAGAAACACACCGGCTACTCAGGCCTTTTTCACCTCAACAAGGTGGTGCACTTTCTTTACCATGCCCATGATGCAGGGGTTGTCTTCGTGCTCCACTGTGTGGTTCATCTTCTTCAGGCCGAGGGCATCGAGAGTTGCCTTCTGATCGTGAGGCGCATTGATGCGGCTCTTGATTTGCTTGATTATGATTTTTGCCATTGTGTTTACTGAATTATTTACCGTTAAAGACTTTATCTACGGAGATACCGCGGTTTTGAGCTACTTGGGCGGGGCTGCGCATTTCTCCGAGAGCTGCGATTGTAGCTTTCACAAGGTTGTGAGGGTTGGAAGAACCTTTGCTCTTTGCAAGCACGTCGGTTACACCGACACTCTCGAGCACGGCACGCATTGCACCACCGGCTTTTACTCCGGTACCGGTAGAAGCCGGTTTGAGGAAGATGCGGCTGCCGCCGAATTTTGCAACTTGCTCGTGAGGAATTGTACCGTTGTGAACGGGTACGCGGATAAGGTTCTTCTTAGCTGCTTCAACGCCTTTGGCGATAGCTGCTGTTACCTCATTGGCTTTACCAAGGCCCCAGCCTATAACGCCGTCGCCGTTACCTACCACAACAATGGCTGCGAAGCTGAACGCGCGGCCACCTTTGGTTACTTTTGTAACGCGGTTGATAGCTACCAGGCGGTCTTGCAGCTCCAAATCATTTGTAGATTTTACTCTGTTGTTCTTTGTTGCCATATCTGTGTTTAGAATTTAAGACCGGCCTTGCGAGCTGCATCGGCCAATGATTTTACTCTGCCGTGGAACAGGTAACCGTTTCGGTCGAAAACCACTTCGGTGATACCCATTTCCATAGCTTTTTGAGCTACTTTTTCGCCAACCTTGGCGCTAATCTCGGTTTTTGTGCCCTCAGCAATGCCTTTTGAGTCGGCTGCACAGAGTGTCTTGCCCGCCAAATCATCAATGAGCTGCACATAAATTGCCTTGTTTGAGCGGAATACACTCATACGGGGGTGTGAAGCAGTGCCGTGGACACGTCCGCGGATGCGTGCTTTGATTTTATTTCTTCTTGCTATCTTTGATATCATTGCTTCTCAAATTTTAATTATTTGGCATTTGCACTCTTACCGGACTTGCGACGAATAATTTCGCCCACAAACTTGATACCTTTACCCTTGTAAGGCTCGGGCTTGCGCAGTGAACGAATCTTGGCGCATACCTGACCGAGGAGCTGTTTGTCGGCGCTTTCAAGAATGATGAGCGGATTTTTGTTACGCTCACTCTTGGCTTCAACTTTAATTTCCTTGGGGAGTTTGATATAGATAGCATGAGAGAAGCCGAGGGCGAGTTCGAGAACCTGGCCGGTGCTTGTGGCACGATAGCCGACACCTACGAGCTCCATCTCCTTCTTGTAGCCTTCGCTTACACCCACTACCATGTTGTGGATAAGGGCACGGTACAAGCCGTGCATTGCGCGGTGCTCGCGATCATCACTCGGACGAGATACTACGATATGACCGTCTTCAACTTCTACCTTGATATCGGGATTAATCTCCTGTGAAAGTTCGCCTTTGGGTCCTTTCACTGTTACTGTGTTATCTTTAACCTGAACGTTTACACCGGCAGGTATCGCAATGGGTGATTTACCAATTCTTGACATATCAATACCTCCTTTTTATTAATAAACGTAGCATAACACTTCGCCGCCGATTTTGAGTTCTTTGGCTTCTTTATTAGTCATCACACCTCTTGATGTAGAGAGGACAGCGATACCCAAACCGTTGAGTACGCGCGGCATATCTTTGTAGCCGGTGTACTGGCGAAGACCGGGGCGGCTCACACGTTTGAGGCCCTTGATGGCGTTCACCTTGTCGATGGGATCATACTTGAGGGCAATCTTGATTACACCGGAGGGTGTGTCACCTTCCATAAACTTGTAATTCAGAATGTAGCCCTGCTCAAAGAGGATTTTGGTAATCTCTCTTTTGAGGTTGGACCCGGGGATTTCCACTACACGGTGACCCGCTTTGATGGCATTCCTGAGTCGTGTCAGATAATCTGCTATAGGATCAGTCATTGTTTTGATGTTTAAATTGATTCAGATATTCTGAACAATATTTAATACTCTCTGATTTCTGTGTTTGTATTAGGTGGGAGTCCCTTTTAAGACTTCGGACTCAATGCCGTATTACCAACTTGCTTTCTTCACACCGGGTATAAGACCTGCGCTTGCCATCTCGCGGAATTGAATACGTGAGATACCAAACTGGCGCATATAACCTTTGGGGCGGCCGGTAATTGAGCAGCGGTTGTGCAGACGTACGCGAGAAGCGTTTTTGGGGAGCTTCTGCAGCTTGGTAAGAGCTTCGTAGTCAATGTTGCCATCAGCATCAGCAAGGGCTGCTTTTTTGAGTGCAGCTTTACGCTCTGCATATTTAGCCACCATTTTCTGGCGCTTTACTTCGCGCGCCTTCATTGATTCCTTTGCCATTATTTTTCTGTTTTAAAGGGTAAACCAAACTGTTTGAGCAGTGCAAAACCTTCTTCATCGGTTTTGGCGGAAGTCACGAATGTGATGTTCATACCGTTCAGTTTGGGCACGCTGTCGATGTTAATCTCGGGAAAGATGATTTGCTCGGTGATACCCAGTGTGTAGTTACCGCGGCCATCAAGCTTTGCATTGATGCCTTTGAAGTCGCGGATACGGGGCAGAGCCACGCGCACGAGACGCTCGAGGAATTCGTACATACGATCCTTGCGCAAAGTCACCATTACGCCTACGGGCATTTTCTTACGCAGCTTGAAGTTTGAGATATCTTTGCGTGAGAGAGTAGCCACAGCCTTCTGGCCGGTGATGGCTGTAATCTCGTTGATGGAAGTCTCGATGAGTTTTTTATCCTGAGTGGCATCGCCCAGACCCTGATTGATAACAATCTTCTCAAGGCGAGGCACCTGCATTACTGTCTTGTAGCCAAACTCTTTGGTGAGAGCCGGAACAATACGTTCCTTATAGTCTTTGCTAAGTGTTGTGCTCATTACTTAATCTCCTCTCCTGATTTTTTTGAATAACGTACTTTCTTGCCGTCCTCGAAACGATAACCTACACGAGTGGGCTTACCACTTTTGGGGTCAATGAGTGCGAGGTTGGAGATATTAATCGGGGCTTCTTTCTCAATGAGGCCACCCTGAGGATATTGCGCTGTGGGTTTGGTAGCTTTCTTAATCATGTTGACACCTTCTACCACGGCGCGTCCTTTCTTAACGATAACTTGGAGCACACGTCCTTTCTGACCTTTGTCATCGCCGGCAATGACGATAACGTTGTCGCCCTTCTTTATATGGAATTTTGCCATTTCTTCTTTGTTCTTTTAAGTGATTAAAGTACTTCGGGAGCCAGGGAGACGATTTTCATGTTAGTAGCGCGGAGCTCACGAGCCACGGGGCCGAAGATACGGCTGCCGCGAAGCTCACCTGCATTATTGAGAAGCACGCAAGCGTTATCGTCAAAACGAATGTAAGAACCGTCGGCACGACGTATCTCTTTCTTTGTACGAACTACAACTGCTTTGCTCACTGTGCCTTTCTTAACATCAGAAGAGGGGATAACACTCTTTACAGAGACTACGATGATGTCTCCAACTGTGGCATAACGACGGCCTGTACCGCCAAGTACATGGATACAGAGGGCCTCTTTGGCGCCGCTGTTATCTGCTACTGTCAATCGAGATTCAGTCTGTATCATAGTTACTTAACTTTTTCAATTATTTCCACTAGTCTCCATCTCTTTGTTTTGCTCAGAGGGCGAGTTTCCATCAGGCGCACGGTGTCGCCCACAGAGCACTCGTTCTTTTCATCATGAGCATGGTATTTTTTTGTCTTGTTGACAAACTTACCATAGATGGGGTGTTTCTCTTTCCACTTGATTTCTACAGTGATGGTCTTGTCGCCCTTGTTGCTGGAAACCACCCCGATTCTCTCTTTTCTTAAATGTCTTTTTTCCATTTCTTACAGATAAGTTTTAGTGGGATTCAGGCCTTGCTTGCAGCCGCAGCCATTTCCTTCTGACGCAACACGGTCTTCAGACGCGCAATCTCGCGACGATCGAATGTAATCTTTGCGGGATTGTCAATAGGAGATATCGCGTGCGTTACTTTCAATTCACGATAAGCCTTCTCGGCAACCTCTAAGCGGTCGCGGAGTTCTTGAATGCTTAATTCCTTGATTTCTTCCTTTTTCATTATACAAATAGTTATTATTTCTCGCATTTATTCAGTTAAAACTTGCGCCATACAACACAACTCAAAATCGCCCTTAAAATCAAGAACGAATTGAGAGTCAGCCATTTACTCTTTCAGAGTTGTCGCTTCCGGGCATAAGTTTCGCCAAACAAACGCACAAAATTACAACTTTTTTTCATGTTTTCCAAACAATCTTACTCTGATACACGCTATTTTTACGCTTTAAGGGTGATTTTTTAGTGTTAAATTCTATTAAATTATGTTAATGTATGTTGCAATATTATGGCTTAGAGTGCTTAATTTTGACGCTTATTTTACGAGGACATCGACTCAATCGGGAGTTGGTTTGTTATTCAACACACAATGTGTCGGCTTTCTCAATGTAACCCGGCATGAGTGTGGCTAAAGATGTGTGTTCGGGATAATACCATGCAATTGTGTCATTACCCCATTTTAAATTGACGGTATGGTAATCTTCTTTGCGAGGTTTACCTCTTTGTATGGTGTTAAGAGTCAATACTTTTTCAGTACATGGCGGTCCTATAAGATATTTGCCGATGCGTTTCAATCCGGCATTACCTGGTATTGCGACATATGCCTCATGATTGAGTGCGATAATGAGTTGTTGTGGGAAAACATTGATTTTATAGTTGTCGGCTCTACCATATACATAGTTAAACCTTTTTAACGTGGTATAATGCGCGAGCCAATCTAAATAAGGCTTTTGAAGTGCAATTACGGGTGCATCCACACGCAAAGTCATATTCATAACGCACGTAGTATCTTTATCACCGCGTTTAATCATGGTTGCATATATCTTGAGCATATAATCAGCCATTCTTTTCGACTTGTAGCAAAGATATGTTACCGTAACCGAGTGTACAATCAAAAATGCGGATAACAACATGCATAGCAATGAAAAATACTTCTTTTGTACACGATTTACTTTTTTGAATGAGCTGAAGAGTGCAATACCTGAAACAATTATCGAGAAACTGCCTACCCTTGCTCCGAATTGACTTTTAAGCATTATTGACACTGAGGCTAAGGAGATTACGAGGTATATTATTGTTTGCGAGTCAATCTTCTTGGTCTTAATCAAACGGATTATTACAATACAGGCTAATACCAGAGTGGGCAATATATATGGCAGATATACCCATTGGCGTGAGGCGAAATAGCCTTCAAATTCGTGGGCGGCGAAATAATCGTGGCAAAACAGTATCCATAATATGCCGATAAACAGTCCCGTGCAAGCTGAGAGGTTTGCAAAGTTTCGATATTCCTTAACAAACAACAATGCAAAGAAAATACCACAAAACAATGGTATGGAAATCGCCTCATTCGTTGCGCCCAACAGTAAAGCGAATATAAGAGGTTGTTTAAAAATGATTGTTAACAGAAGTCAGTTTACGAAGCGAGATAACGACAGCGGCCACCATGAGCATTTCATTAGCCGAAGCTGTCGTCTCCTCGTAGTTTCGACAGAGCCGTCGGAAATTGTCAAGCCACGCAAACGTGCGTTCTACAACCCACCTTTTCTTGGCAGGGACGAACTTGCCGCTATAATTGGAATGTGTTATTTCCACGTCTATTCCGAAATCATGCTTGGCAGCCTCTACAAAATTTCCTCTGTATCCACGGTCGGCATAAATACGCTTAATCCATGGAAAAGCAACTACAAGCAGAGCGACCAAAGCGTAGGCGGATTTGGAGTCATGTACGTTAGCTGGAGTGGTTGTGGCCTCCAATATATCTCCATCTTTGTCGGTTATTATATTGCGTTTCACACCTTTAACTTTCTTATTGCCATCAATGCCTTTTTGAGAGCGTGGAAGTGCAGAACGAGAACTCTCACTGTCAATTGCTCCAATGGTTGGCGTTGCAGACTCTCCCCGTTTGAGCCTTACCTTCTGTACGAGTTCATCCTCAAGTGCGGCAAAAGCGTCCATAGCGCCCCATCGTCGAAAATAGTAATATACTATCTGCCACTTTGGATATTCTTTGGGGAGAAGACGCCAGTGACACCCACTGACATCAATAAAAATTATGGCATCGAGTATGAGAAAAAAGTCATATTTGCTACGCCAATTGTCCATCAAAATTGTTCCTCTTATAAACTCTTTTTGAGCATCGGTCAAATCGGTCAGATACATATCGCTTTACTTTTGTTTGCGTTTTTACTATCTTATAAACAATCGCAAAAGCGTAAATGCCTGATTGCTTGATTGGATGCTCTTTTTTATTCACATTTGTTTTTAAACAAGCTCTAAATGAGGCTATACCGTTCACTTTTTTATGCTGCAATAAATAAAGCAATAACACTGCTCCGACACATGACCAAAGGTAATTACTTTGGAATACACCTATATACATTTGGTCTGTCCATGGAAAGCACAACGCAACATACAGAGTGTACAGAATATTTGCATTGAAACTTTTTATTGACGCGAGTTTGCCTCCAATTTGGAATAAAATTAGAAGAGCAGACCATGAAATCAGAAAGAAAAAGAATTTTGGCAGGTATAACAGCAGCATGAACACTGTATTAGCCAGTCGCCCGTCGACAGATACGAAATAGTCAGCAATTATTTCGGGAGTAGGTTGCGAAAAAAGCTTGGGGGCAAGGACATCTATGTTGGCATACGCTCTTTCGATAAACATCAGATCGTCACTGATGTAGGGAAACCAATAAAAGCCGAGAGCAATTATCAGCGATAACAAGAAATTGAAAAGCACTATCTTGTTCGCAAAAAATTGCATGAGAAAATTTTTACCTGCGGGGTTGTTCTTAAGCATATTGTCAGGTATATTCAGCGTTGTTGTCTGTGTAAAAACACAAAAGAGTCGGAGCTCGCAAGAGAGTTCCGACTCTTTAAGGATTATCTAATGATTAGACGTTTTGTGAGGGATCATAGTCGCGACGTACCACAAATTTAGTGATAACGGGGAGCTTCTGGGCTGCGAGGCGAAGAGCTTCCTTGGCGATGTCGTAGCTTACTCCTTCTACTTCGATGAGAATACGTCCGGGAGTAACGGGTGCCACGAAACCTTCGGGATTACCTTTACCTTTACCCATACGTACCTCAGCGGGCTTCTTGGTGATGGGCTTGTCGGGGAAGATACGAATCCAAATCTGACCTTGACGCTGCATGTAGCGTGTTACGGCGATACGGGCTGCCTCAATCTGGCGACCGGTAATCCATTTAGATTCGAGAGTCTTTATGCCGAATGAGCCGAAAGCGAGCTGGTTGCCTCTCTGAGCCTCACCTTTCATGCGGCCTTTCTGCGAGCGGCGGAACTTTGTCTTTTTAGGCTGTAACATTGTCTTGTTGATTTACAGATTAACGATTGTTGTTTCTTTTACGGAAACCTCCGCGACGGCCTTCACGACGGTCACCGCCGAAGTCACGGCGGCCACCCTTGTTGTCAGCAGCTGTATATTGCGGAGTGAGTTCACGCTTGCCATAAACTTCGCCACGGCAAATCCACACCTTGATACCAATGATACCAACTTTGGTGAGAGCTTCAACCAAAGCATAGTCGATGTCGGCACGAAGTGTGTGCAGCGGAGTGCGGCCTTCTTTAAACATCTCGGAGCGAGCCATTTCAGCACCGTTCAGACGCCCTGAAACTTGCACCTTGATACCTTCGGCACCCATGCGCATTGTGTCTTGCACGGCTTTCTTGACAGCGCGGCGGTAAGCCACTTTGTTTTCGATTTGACGTGCAATGTTGGCGGCAACAAGTTCGGCGTCAAGCTCGGGGCGTTTGATTTCGTGTACATTTACCTGAACATCTTTGCCGGTGAGCTTAACGAGCTCCTTTTTGAGGTTGTCAACATCCTGACCTCCGCGACCGATAATCATACCGGGGCGAGATGTGCAGATAGTCACAGTGACCATCTTCAGGGTACGTTCGATAATTACTCGCGATACGCTTGCTTTGGCAAGACGGGTGTGCAGGTATTTGCGGATTTTGGAGTCCTCGAGCAGGATATCACCGTATTTCTTGCCGCCGTACCAATTTGAGTCCCAACCGCGGATTACACCCAAACGGTTGCTAATAGGATTAACTTTCTGTCCCATCTTGTCTTAGTTAAGCGTTAATGTTATCTATTGAGTCAACAAACAGTGTCACGTGGTTGGAGCGTTTGCGGATACGGTAGCCGCGACCTTGGGGTGCGGGACGCAGACGCTTGAGCATGGGAGCGCAGTCTACAAATACGGTAGAAACCACGAGTTCGCCTTGCTCGGCTTTGCGCTCGTTTTTCTGTTCCCAGTTAGCAATGGCTGAACGGAGAAGTTTCTCAACGCGGCGCGCAGCTTCTTTATTTGAGAATTTAAGGATACCGAGAGCCTTGAATACTTCAACGCCGCGAATCATGTCAACCACCAGACGCATTTTGCGCGGAGAAGTGGGGACATTATTCAGCTTGGCGAAGTATTGGCTTTTGCGAGCAGCCTTAATTACTTCAGCTGATTCTTTTTTTCTTTTACCCATTGTATTTTGTTTCTTCTTTTATCGTGATTTGATGATTCGGGCCTTATTTTTTCTTGTTGCCGGCATGACCGCGGAAGTTGCGAGTGGGGGCAAATTCGCCGAGCTTGTGACCTACCATGTTTTCAGTTACATATACGGGAATGAATTTATTGCCGTTGTGTACTGCAAAAGTGTGGCCAACGAAGTCAGGAGAAATCATGGAGGCGCGGCTCCAAGTCTTGATTACGGACTTTTTGCCGGACTCGTCCATGGCAGCTACTTTCTTTTCAAGCTTGACGGAAATGAAGGGTCCTTTTTTTAATGAACGACTCATGTGTTGTGACTTTACTTAATCAATTACTTTTTCCTTCTTTCAATGATGTACTTGGAAGAGTTCTTCTTCGGAGCACGTGTCTTCAGACCCTTGGCGTAGAGGCCTGTGCGGCTACGGGGATGACCACCACTCTGACGGCCTTCACCACCACCCATGGGGTGATCCACAGGGTTCATTACAACACCGCGGTTATGGGGACGACGTCCCAACCAGCGGCTGCGGCCTGCTTTACCGCTTTGCTCAAGGGCGTGGTCGGAGTTGCCGACTACACCGATAGTAGCTTTGCAGGTGAGCAGTACTTTACGGGTCTCTCCGGAGGGCAATTTGATGATTGCATAGTCACCTTCACGGGAAGTGAGCTGTGCGAATGTACCGGCGCTGCGTGCCATGGAAGCACCCTGACCGGGTCTCAGCTCAATACAATGGATAAGGGTACCGACAGGGATTTTAGCCAAAGGCAGGGCGTTACCTACCTCGGGAGCTGCGTCGGGACCTGAGATTACCTGCTGACCTACTTCCAGGCCGTTGGGGGCAATCATATAGGCTTTTTCACCGTCTACATAGTAAAGCAAAGCGATACGAGCCGAACGGTTGGGATCGTATTCAATGCTCTTTACAGTAGCGGGGACACCGTCTTTTACTCTCTTGAAGTCGATGAAGCGGAGTTTGCGCTTGTGGCCGCCGCCGCGATAGCGGTTTGTAAGGTGGCCGGCAGCGTTGCGTCCGCCGGTGGAACGTTTGCCGACGGTAAGAGATTTCTCTGGTGTAGTAGCAGTGATTGTTCCTTTGAATACACCAATAATTTTGTGTCGCTGCCCGGGTGTCGTGGGCTTAAATTTTCTAACTGCCATTTTCTATTATAAATTGCTGTAATAGTCGATTGTCTGTCCTTCGGCTACTGTGACGTAAGCCTTCTTGAATGCTGCTGTGGAGCCCTTGATGAGTCCGCCTTTTGTCCAACGCTGTTTGCGCTTGCCTGCATATAGGGCAGTGTTCACTTTAACCACCTTGACACCATACATCTGCTCAATCAGGGATTTGATTTGATATTTGTTGGCGTCAGGAGACACTGCAAAGGTGAAGCAATTGTTCTTCTCGCTTGCTTTCGTAGCCTTTTCGGTTACGATGGGTTTAATCTGGATGTCCATAATAGTGTTTACTCCTTATTAGTGGTTTTACTTAAAGTGCGTTAACTGTCTCAACCGCTGCTTCAGTCAGTACGATAGCCTGATTGTTGAGCACTGTGTAAGCGTTCAGGTTTGAAGCGAGCATTGTGAATGAACCGGGCACATTGCGCACTGAGCGGACGATGTTCTCGTCTGCGGAGTTGAGCACGAGCAGTACGTTTTTGCCGTCAAGCTGAAGAGCCTTTGTCATGGCGATGAAGTTCTTTGTCTTGGGAGCATCCCAGACAATGTTCTCCACAACCTTGATGGCACCTTCCTGAGCTTTGCTTGTAAGAGCAAGGCGGCGTGCGAGTTGTTTCACCTTTTTGTTGAGCTTGAAGCGATAGTCGCGGGGTTTGGGACCGAATACACGGCCACCGCCGATAAGTACGGGTGAGTTGATATCACCGCGGCGAGCACCGCCACCACCTTTTTGACGACCGAGTTTGCGGGTTGAACCGCTCACTTCGCTGCGTTCTTTGCTCTTGTGGGTACCCTGGCGCTGGTTGGCCAAATACTGTTTTACGTCGAGATATACGACATGTGCGGGATTGGACTCGCTTGAGGCCTCTACTGCGAACACGGCGTCGTTGAGCACTACTTTGCGTCCGGTGTCTTCACCATTGATGTTATATACTGCTACTTCCATTACTTCTCAACTATAACGATTGAACCTTTAGCTCCGGGGATTGAACCCTTCACCATTAACAGATTGTGCTCGGGCAGAATCTTGATGATCTGCAGGTTTTGCACAGTAACACGCTCGTTGCCCATCTGGCCGGCCATGCGCATTCCTTTGAACACTTTGGCGGGATAGGAGCAGGCACCGATAGAACCGGGTGCGCGCAGACGGTTGTGCTGGCCGTGAGTACTCTGACCCACACCGCCGAAACCGTGGCGTTTTACAACACCCTGATAACCTTTACCTTTGCTTGTGCCGACAACATCGACAAATCCGCCTTCCTCAAAGAGCTCGACAGTGAGAGTCTCACCCAGTGCGGGAGCGGTAGCAAATTTGAACTCAGCCAAGTGGCGCTGCGGGGCTACTCCGGCCTTCTTGAAGTGTCCGGCTTCGGGGTTGTTGGTGTGCTTCTCTTTCTTCTCTTGGAAGCCGAGCTGCACTGCCTCGTAGCCGTCTTTCTCAACGGTCTTGAGTTGTGTCACCACGCAAGGACCTACTTCGATAACAGTGCACGGCACGTTCTTGCCGTCGGCACTGAACACGGAAGTCATTCCGATTTTCTTTCCTAATAATCCTGGCATTTCTTTATTAAAAATTTGTATTGTTTGTGTTTGCAGGGCGGGGGCATGTCAGCCGACAAGTAGCCCCGCCATGCGATGAGATTTATTTGTTATATCAAACCTTGATGCTTACGTCAACACCGGAGGGGAGTTCGAGCTTCATCAGCGCGTCTACTGTTTTGGCAGTTGAGCTATAGATATCTATAAGACGTTGATAAGATGAGAGTTGGAACTGTTCGCGGCTCTTTTTGTTAACGAATGTGGAGCGGTTTACGGTGAAGATACGCTTGTAGGTGGGCAGTGGAATCGGGCCGCTCACTACTGCATCGGTAGCCTTCACAGTCTTTACGATCTTCTCGGCGCTCTTGTCAACGAGGTTGTGGTCGTAAGATTTGAGTTTGATTCTGATTTTTTGGCTCATATTGTGTTTTGTTTTTTTAGAAATTATTTGAGCAAATCTACACGACCTTGCACTTCTGTGAGTACATTCTTGGCGATAGATGAGCTAACCTCTGCGTAGTGTGAGAATGACATGGTGCTTGTAGCGCGACCGGAAGTGATGGTACGCAATGCAGTTACGTAACCGAACATCTCGGCAAGCGGAGCGATTGCTTTCACGATACGTGCGCCGGAACGGCTTGTCTCCATGCCTTCAATCTGACCGCGACGCTTGTTAAGGTCACCGATTACGTCACCCATGCTCTCCTCGGGAGTCACAACCTCAATCTTCATGATAGGCTCCATGAGTACCGGGCCGGCCTTCTCGGAAGCCTTCTTGAATGCTTGGATAGCGCAAAGCTCGAATGAAAGCTGGTCGGAGTCTACGGGGTGGAATGAACCGTCGAGCAATGTAACTTTCAGACGTTCTACCGGGTAGCCGGCGAGCACACCGTTCTTCATTGCTGTTGTAAAGCCCTTCTGTACGGAGGGGATATACTCCTTAGGTACGTTACCGCCCTTAACCTCGTCGATAAACTGAAGTGAACCTTCAAAGTCATCATCGGCAGGCTCTACGCGTACGATAATGTCTGCGAACTTACCGCGACCACCGGTCTGCTTCTTGAATACTTCGCGAAGTTCAACCGGCCGGGTGATAGCTTCTTTGTAAGTAACTTGCGGACGACCTTGATTACATTCAACCTTGAACTCACGTTTCAGACGGTCGATGATGATGTCGAGGTGGAGCTCACCCATACCGGAGATAACTGTCTGGCCGGTCTCCTCGTTTGTCTCAACGCGGAATGTGGGGTCTTCCTCGGCAAGCTTCTGCAGACCTACGCCGAGTTTGTCAAGGTCTTTCTGAGTCTTGGGTTCTACAGCAATACCAATCACGGGATCGGGGAATTCCATAGCCTCAAGCACGATAGGGTGGTCTTCCGCGCAGAGAGTGTCACCGGTACGGATATCCTTGAAACCTACACCGGCGCCGATATCACCGCAACCGATTTTCTCTTTCGGGTTCTGCTTGTTGGAGTGCATCTGGAACAGACGTGAGATACGTTCTTTCTTGCCGGAACGAGAGTTGAAGCAATAAGAACCGGCCTCAATCTCACCGGAGTAAACGCGGAAGAAGCAAAGACGACCTACATAGGGGTCAGTTGCAATCTTGAACGCGAGAGCACACATAGGCTCTTCGGGGAGCGGTTTACGAGTCTCAATGCTGTCGGGGTCGCCGGGCAGGGTGCCCTCGATTGCGCCGGTGTCTTCGGGTGAAGGCAAGTATGCGCAAACCGCGTCAAGCAAAGTCTGTACGCCTTTGTTTTTGAATGATGAACCGCAAATCATGGGGTTAATCTGCATCGCGAGAGTAGCTTTGCGGATAGCGGCCTTGATTTCGTCTACTGTAATAGTGGAGGGGTCATCAAAATATTTCTCCATGAGAGCCTCGTCAAACTCAGCGAGAGTCTCAAGCATTTTGTCGCGCCATTCATCGGCTTCTGCCTGAAGGTTTGCAGGAATTTCCTCTACGGAATATTCAGCACCCATTGTTTCATCGTGCCAGAAGATAGCCTTCATAATCACGAGGTCCACAACGCCTTTGAATGTTTCTTCGGCACCGATAGGTATCTGGATGGGCAGCGGAGTTGCACCGAGCACATCTTTCACCTGACGTACAACCTCAAAGAAGTTAGCACCTGAACGGTCCATTTTGTTTACGTAGCCAATACGGGGAACATTGTATTTTTCAGCCTGACGCCATACTGTCTCTGACTGGGGTTCTACACCGCCAACGGCGCAGAAGGCAGCCACGGCACCGTCAAGCACACGCAATGAACGCTCCACCTCAACGGTAAAGTCAACGTGTCCCGGAGTGTCAATCAGGTTGATTTTATACTTCTTGCCGTTGTAGTTCCAGAAAGTGGTGGTAGCGGCGGAAGTAATTGTAATACCACGTTCCTGCTCCTGCTCCATCCAGTCCATTGTAGCGGCACCATCGTGCACCTCACCAATCTTGTGAGTCAGACCGGTGTAGAAAAGGATACGCTCGGAGGTAGTGGTTTTGCCGGCATCAATATGAGCCATGATGCCGATATTTCTGGTTAAATTCAGATCTTCGTTTTTAGCCATTTTTCTGTAAAAATTCTTTTGAGAATCTAATGAAATTCGGAGAGCCTCTTATTAGAAACGGAAGTGAGCGAACGCACGGTTAGCTTCTGCCATGCGGTGCATATCCTCTTTACGCTTGAAAGCACCACCCTGGTCGTTGTAAGCGTCAACGATTTCAGCGGCGAGCTTGTCGGCCATTGTCTTTCCGCCGCGTTTGCGAGCGAAAATGATGAGGTTCTTCATTGAAATAGATTCCTTGCGGTCTGCGCGGATTTCGGTAGGCACCTGGAAAGTGGCGCCGCCGATACGGCGAGACTTAACCTCAACGGTAGGAGTAACGTTCTCAAGGGCTTTTTTCCAAATTTCGAGAGCTGATTTCTCCTCGTTGGGCATTTTAG
Source organism: Prevotella sp. (assembly GCA_023662865.1). Lineage (GTDB taxonomy): Bacteria > Bacteroidota > Bacteroidia > Bacteroidales > Muribaculaceae > Lepagella. The sequence goes on along the minus strand of JAMPIK010000009.1, from coordinate 47,278 downwards.
CCTTAACTGTCTCAAGAGCGGTGTAGAAGATAGTGAATGCAGTGTTCTTCTTACCGTCGTACATGAGGTGGTTAACGAATTTAGTGACACGAACATCGCCGAACACGGGATCAGGCAGTATCACTCTTTTTTTAGGCTTTGCTTTTCTCATTGCAGTGGGAAAATTTTTTTGTTTTTGTTTGTTGGCTGCTGTCGGGCATCTTCAACGTTGCTCCCCGTTTTGGAGTCGTTTACTCAACCTGTAATAATCCAATAAATCAAAAACCAATTAGAAAATTTAGTGTTGTTTTACTGCGGAAATACCTTGTCCGCTACTCGTTACTTTTTAGCTGCTTTGGGACGTTTTGCACCATATTTGGAGCGACGCTGGGTGCGGCCGTTAACACCGGCGGTATCCAGAGTGCCGCGTACGATGTGATAACGCACACCGGGGAGGTCTTTAACACGACCGCCGCGCACCATCACGATGCTGTGCTCTTGCAGGTTGTGGCCTTCTCCGGGAATATAGGAGTTGACCTCCTTACCGTTGGTTAGGCGTACACGAGCTACCTTACGCATAGCTGAGTTAGGCTTCTTGGGTGTGGTGGTGTACACACGAACGCAGACGCCACGGCGCTGGGGGCATGAGTCGAGCGCGGGGCTCTTGCTCTTGTCTTCCAAAGCAACACGTCCTTTTCTTACTAATTGTTGAATCGTAGGCATTCTTTGTCTGTTTTGATTTATATTAGAACTATATTTTTTAACAATTTCAGAGGCTTTCAGGGTGAAGTCAGAACATAAGCCGATGTTTTTACTCACATTTTAACGCGCCCATAGACACAACTAACCATCTAATAATAAGATTGTTAGCAACGTCACAGAGACACAATTAGCCCATAAAAGCGATGCAAAGTTACTAATACTTAATGAATTATGCAACACCCACCCGCATTTTTTTATTTTTTTTAATAAAAAACAACGGTCGGTAAATTGCGTTGCAACTCTTCGGTACATTTTATCCGAATATGTTATTCATAAAATGTGCATCAGAGCCAATCTTTGCTTTCTTTGGATTTACGCAATATGTCGTATTGTTGTTTCTCTTTCTTTTTCAGGAAATCAGATATCGCAACTCTTTCAAGGATTATTGCCGCCTCTTTTTGAGATGTCGGTAATTTAAATGTAATATAGAGCGAGCTTTCCGCTTCTATAAGTGCTTTCAATAAATCAGCGGTAAGATGGTGTTTGTAGACAAGCTTCAAAACAGACCTGTCCCAAAACTCCCGATGCATAGGATCGTCTATCATTTTCAAATCATATTCGGTAACCAAGTCCTCATTCATCAGTGCCACTACTTTATTGTGCTTCTCATCATATTGAAATTTTTCTAAAACAAATAATTGCTTGGTACGGTTGGAATACAGCCGGACCGAATCGGGAAAGCACTCTTTGTTTAACTCATTTACAGCCTCTGCAAGTTTTTCCTGTGATGAGTGAGAAAAGCAACCGCTGCAACAAAGAAGTAACACCAACGCAACCATAGCAATTATGCTTGATTTTAAACTCTGTTTATACACATTTTTATATTTACCCATATCTTTTCGGATATAACAAAGGGGTGTTCAAGAAATCGACACCCCTTCTGATTGTTTCTAATCAACTTCTATTACTTTTCTTCGGCGGGTTGCTCGGCTTCTTCGGCCGGGGCGTCCACGAAGGTGGAGAAACCGGCTTGGAGCAGGAGATTGTACCATGTGAAGAATTTCTTGATGTCACCATCGTATACGCGATCGCGGTCATAGTCGGGAAGCACTTTGGCGAACTCATCGCGCAGCTGACCGGCAGCAATAAGCGCTTTGAGGTCTACGGGCTTGCCTTCGTAAAGTTTGTTGGCGTTTTCAAACACCTCTGCGAGAGCCACTTCGTCAGCGTTGGTGTACATGGAAATATCGCCGAGACTTACGATTTTATCGCGACCGTGAGCCGGATACTTCTTGCCGCTGATGAGGTCTTCAACAAGCAGCATATTCTTGCCGTTGCTTACTATTTTGAAAAGTCCGGGCTTGCCGGTGATTGAAAGTATTGTCTTGAGCATATTTTTAATATTTTGAAAGTAATCTATAAATTTCGGGCAGAAGAGGAGTGAGGCCGTCGTTGTTGATATAATCTGTATTTTCGGGGGGAAGCGATGCAAATTCAGTACGTTGGGCGTTCATGCGGTCACATATCTGTCGGCTTGTGAGAGCCGAACGCCTTTGCACTCGTTGTATTCTCACATCTTCCGGAGCGGAAATTGCCCATATTCCGTCAACAATTTTGTCTATTGAAGACTTGTAGGGTATTGCCGTTTCAATTATTGCCACTCGGTATTGAGTTTCCAACGCATCTACCCATGCAGATATGTCGCGGCGCACGGCCGCATGAACTTGAGTCTCTACATTCCGGCGTACGCTATCGTTTGCAAATATCTTGTCAGCGAGGAGTTGGCGGTTGAGCACTCCGGCATCGTTGAATGCCTCCGGCCCGATTTCATCAATAAGGAAAGCCCTTAGTTCCGGGTCGGTCTGCATGAGTTGTTTGGCCTTTGAGTCGCAGTCATACACCGGCACACCTTTGAGGGCGCATATTCGGCACACAACACTTTTGCCACTGCCAATTCCGCCTGTAACACAAATGATAGTCATCAGTAACTTACGTTTCGGATTATTGTGTATTCGACACTGTCGTGTGACACGGTTGCACTGCTCACAGCCTTGGGCAAAGACAATATCTTTATATTCACCTTATCGGAAGCGGAGGCGGCCACATCAGTATAATCGGCTACTACTTTGAAGTCAGAGACGGGGATATCCTCGCGTGCGCTCATCGGCACGAGGTATGTCACTTCCACCTTTTGAGGGAAGAACGACACGCTCTCGTTGTCGGGAACGCCGACAGCTTCAATCGGCACCATCACTTTGCGGTTTTCAAGCGGCTCCACGGGTATTGTCACCTCAACCGTTGCCGGTTCGATACGCACACCTTTAATGGGACGAATAGCCACATTCAGTTTGCAGGGGTCTGACAGGTTGCGGCGCACTACCGGCATTGTGGTAACATAGGTTACGGTATCTACAAGATTACCCACACTGTAGAGAGTGGCCTTGCTTATGTTCAGCTTGGGACTGCCGTTGACCACCTTACCTAATGCGGCGGTAACATCGGCGTCCACGCGTATGGGCACCACCTTGCCGGGGGAGGTGGTATATTCCACACTTATACTGTCGACGGACGTCACATTTATAGATGCATCAGTACCGAAAATGGCGCGGAGTCGGCTCATCACGGCAGATGAACTTACTCTCAGTTTGTTAGAAGAGGTAAACTCACTGAAAGAGATACGAACAATCGGCTGCTCCATAAATTTGCGACGAAAAAGGAGTGTGCCTTTATCGCGCACGGTAACATTAAATTGCGTTGGCGGATTGGAGATAAAAGTCACAGAATCGGGCACACCGGTAATTTCCACCTTGACAGTGAAATCGGACTGTGCCTGATCGTTGAGAGCCATAACCAGCCAAAAGACACCGGCCAAGATTACAAACAATAAGTATTGCCACAGGCTTTTGAGCTTGCCTGCGGCTACTATCCAATTGCGCATCTTGCGCCATATAGAAGGCCGGTCGTTAGCCATTGCACCGAGTGCTTACTTGGCTGCCGGAGCGGGAGTGCCGGGGTCGGCGTAAACAGATGTCTTTTCTATTTTGATAATAACGCCTTCGGCTATTTCAACCATGAAGGTGGTTTCTTTCACCTCTTTTATACGGCCATAGATACCGCCGGCGGTAACCACTTTGTCACCTTTCTGCATTGCCTCGCGAGCCTTGCGTATCTCTTTCTGCTTCTTGTTCTGCGGACGAATCATAAAGAAGTAGAAGATGACTACCATGGCCACAATCATGAGTATTCCGGTGTAGCCGCCTCCGGCTTGGTCTTGGAGAAGAATTGTGTTAAGCATATTGAGTTATTGATTAAATTTACGGTTTAAGGAGTTTGCCCTGTTCGCGCAGATTAGCCACTGCGGCGCCGAGCAAACCGTTGATGAAATATGAACTTTTTGGGGTGCTGTAAGCCTTCGCGATTTCAATGTATTCGTTTACGGTTACACTAACCGGAATTTTCGGGAAGTTGAGCAACTCGGCCAGAGCGGTGCGCAGTATCACGACATCCATAAAGGCCAATCGATCAGACTCCCACGAATCTTTGTTGAGAGCCTGCTCAATTATTTCAGTGGCTGTTTCCTTTCCTTTGATTACCGCGTTGAATAGTTCCTTGCCGAAACGTGCATCCTCATCGTCTTTATACATCGGGAGGAGTGGTTCCGGCTCTCCGTCTTCGTAACGGCGCAAGGTTTTGAGTACGAAAGTACCTATCGAGTCAAGGTCATCGTTCCAGAAGACTGATTTGCTTTCCAGAGTGTCTTGCAATTCCTCGTCCGGAAGGATTACGTAGCGCAGCAAGTTTTTCCACAGCAGGCAATCGTCATGGAAAGAGGCTTCGGGTGCTTCCATATATTTTTTGTAGAAGTCACTGTCAAGCACCTTTTTGAGCAGGTAATCAAGAGTGGCTGCGTCATGAGTGAACCAAGACAGTTTGTTTTTCTCCGCATATGCTTGAAACTGCGGATCTTCGGCAATACGGAGAGCTAGTTTATTGTCAACGAAGCGCATATCGGGATTGAGGTCTTCCTCTGTCACGACATATTTATGCCTGCGAGAATCCAAATTTTGCTCACGCAGACGCGTCAAATCCACGATGAGCAACAAGATGAGGTGATAAAGCTCGTTGGCTTTACGCAAAGAGAAGTCAAGGGTTTTAGAGGCATCGGACACATGTCCTTGAGACGATGAGAAATTTGCGAAGGTTGTCACCATAAGCTCCTGCATACGTTCCACACCGCGAGGAGAATAGTTTGGGAGCTCGGCGTATATACGAGCTAAACCGGCATCCGGTTTGAGTATAATATTGAAGATATCGCGCCACACTTTCAAGTCATGAGCCATATCAAGGCTCTCGCTCTTGGCGTAATCTTTATAGAATGCTGTTTCTTTTACGGCTTCACTGATGCGACTTACCAATGCCTCGGAGCTTAGAGGAGTAGGATTCAGTCGATCTTTGGCTAATTGCGTCTTTATCTTCTCATCGGCCAACAGTGTGCGAATAAATCTGTTGTCGGCCAATGGTTTGTGGCCACCGCGCTGTTGCACCTCGGAGGCTATGCGTGTCATAAGAGTCAGCATATCAATATACAATTGGTAAGCGAAACGCTTCTCCTTGGTGGGAGGAGTGGGCTGGCTTTCCAAAGTAAACAACTTTTCGGTCAGCAGGTATGAATACAAGAGTTGTACAACCTTTATTCTTATCAGAACGCGATTAATCATTGTTATTGCTCTATTGCTATTGAAGTGCAAAGTTACGAAAAAACTTTGAAACAACAAATTTCACTTTTTCATGCACAGTCAAGAATGAGACAAACCGGAAGCGAGGCGTTGGCGTACAGATTCGTAGAGCATTACACCGGCGGCTACCGAGACATTGAGCGAACCTATGGCACCGATAATGGGTATGGCAGCTCGGCAATCGCATTGTTTAAGCACTTCGGCACTTATGCCGGTGTCTTCCGCCCCCATTACGATTGCCACCGGGGCGGTATAATCTACATTGGTATATTCATCGGCACCCTTCTCGGTAGCGCCGACAACCGTCAAGCCGGAGTCTTTGAGAAAACGTACCGCTGATGCTATTGAATGCTCGCGACACACCGGGATATGCAGCAAAGCTCCGGCACTGGTTTTGACAGCATCGGCGTTTACACTGACACTGTGTCTTTCCGGAATAACAATTGCATCTACTCCGGCACATTCGGCGGTACGCGCTATTGCCCCGAAGTTGCGGGTGTCGGTTATGCCGTCGAGCAGCAATATAAACGGGAGCGACCCCTCTTCGTAGAGAGTCGGCACAAGTTGGGAGAGTGAATAATAATTAACCATTGAGAGCAGAGCAATTACCCCTTGATGGTTCTTCATAGTGATACGGTTCAGCTTCTCAACCGGTACCCGCTGCACTACAATTCCGCGCTCGCGGATTTTCTCTTGGAGCTCGCGGCTCAACTCACCGCCGGCAAGGTCTTTTCGCAAGAGTACTTTATCAATCTCTTTTCCGGCATCTATTGCTTCGATTACGGCCCGCAGGCCAAATATGTATTCCGATTTGTTCAGCATTTTCCAAAATCTTTATATTGTTCAATAAGGGAACGGGCATTGGTGAGAGCAGCCTCATCAACCGTTGTACCCGCGAGCATGCGAGCCGTCTCCCCTACTCTTTCGTCCTGGCTCAGCTCGCGGATATGTGTATGCGTGGCCTCGGCGGAATCTTGCTTATACACCATGAGATGAGCATCTCCGGCAGCTGCAATCTGGGGCAAGTGAGTTATCGCCAGCACTTGAATATTGGCGGATATTTCGCGCATGAGCAATGCCATTCGCGCTGCAATATCGCCACTGACGCCGGTGTCCACCTCATCGAAAATCACTGTGGGCAGGTTCATGCGTGAGGCCACTATGGCTTTCAGGCAGAGCATAAGGCGCGCAATTTCACCGCCGGAAGCAATTTTCTCAACCGGGAGCAGCGGCTGATTTTTGTTGAAGGCACATTGAAAGGAGGGTTGATCCTGACCGGAGGCGGTAAGCTTACCGGCGGAAAGGATTATGGAGAATTTCAAATTGTGCATACCCAACGGCGCGGCGACTTCAATCAGCTTTGAGGCAAACAATTCGGCAGTCGCTCGGCGCGTTTGCGACAGGTCATCGGCAAGCTTTTTGAGCTGCTTTCCTTTTTCTTTTACCCGGGTTTCAAGTTCTGAAATGTCGGTCTCGCCCCCCGTTATTGCGGCATACTCTTGTTCCATTTCTTCAAGCAAGGTGATCAACTCATCGGCATCAGACACTTTGAAACGACGCGAGGCTTCATACAAAGAGGAGAGCCGCTCTTCCACCTTATTTAATAAGCGAGGGTCAGTATCTACCTTATCAAGATAGTCAGTAAGAGTCTCCGATATGTCGGTGAGTTCGATAAGCGCACTCTCCAGACGGGCCGGCAGGAAGCTTTGCGAATCGGAGTCTTCTTCAGCAAACAAAGAGAAGTTGACCCCTTGCATGAGAGACTTCACTTCATGCAAACGCGAAAGGACAGAGTTGTCTCCTACATTCAAGAGTGCGGAGGCCGAACTGATTGTTTCGGAAAGAGATGCGGAGTCTGCGAGTATCTCCTGACGGCGCTCAAGTTCTTTTTGCTCGCCGGGCCGCGGTTTCAGTTTGCGTAATTGCTCAAGTCGGAAACGCAAAAACTCTTCGTTCTCACGGCTGCGAGTCAGCATTGAGCGTTTGGACTCGAGAATCTTGCGCATCTCCACATATTCTCTGAAACATACCGTGTATGCCTCCCTCTGCGCATCATTGTCAGATAAAGCATCGAGTACGGAGATTTGAAAATTGCGTGAGCCGATAAGCAGGTTCTGATGTTGGGAATGAATATCAACGAGGCGAGAAGCGACTTGGGCAAGGAATGTGGTGGTCACCGGTGTGTCATTGACAAAAGCCCGGGATCGCCCGGACGCCGACACCTCGCGGCGCAAAATCAATTCATCGTCCCAATCGAGCGAATTTTCGGCAAACAACTCTTGCAAGCCAAAGCCGACGGCATCAAAAGTGCCCTCGACTATAATCTTTTGCTCCGGGTTGCGAGCTTTCTTTATATCGGAACGCGCACCGAGCAACAAGGATAATGCACCAAGCAAAATAGACTTTCCGGCTCCGGTTTCACCCGTGATTATTGTCAAGCCGGAGCTAAGAGGTATATCCAATTGCTCTATCAGCGCATAATTACTGATATACAGTCTTTTAAGCATTCTATTTCAGATTATCTAACAGGCTCGGGGTTTCGGATTTTCTCCAAACGTTCCGTTTCTGTCGGATAAATTTCTTTAAGCAGGTTATAAACATCCGTGCGCTCGCTCTCCGGAGCCTGAGAGTAGACATTCACAAGCTCGTCGAGCTTGGTATCTTTGAATATCGAAAGAGCTACACTCATTGGAGCGGCCTTATGTATCTGCTGCAACTTTTGGAGAGACTCCGTGATTGCGGCGCGTCCCTTGTCGGGGCTTGTCACCATTTCGTCAAGGCCTTTACGGTGATATATATATATAAGCTCGCGTATGCCGGAAGTGGCGGCATCGGTATAGGAGGAAAGCACGGCACTTCTGTTTTTCGTATCTTCGAAAGCACGCCAACCGGTTTCGCCGCTGCTCTGAGCCATTTGTACTATTGATGCAACTTTGTCAAAATAAGGCTGTCCGCCAAGCGGGGAGAAGGAGTCAAAGTCAATTGCAAGGAACAGATAAGCGTAATAGTTTAAAATCCCGGTAAGGTTGTCCTCCCATGCAGCATCGTTGAAATTCAGGGGTTCGCCTCGCCGGTGGGTGAATTCAATTTTGGTATCCTTGAAGTTCAGCAAGGGGGTGGTGTATGTTGAATTGTAAACCGGGCGTGAGAGCTGCACCTGCAGGTCGCCTGTAAACTTTTCGTCTTCATATTTGCTTATGGTGAAGAACATACGACACTCGATTTTTTCATTCACGGCAACTTGCGTGTTGGTCCATTTGCGAGTGTTGATGTATTCGGTAATAGCCTCTTGCAATTCCTCGAACGGACTTTTGTCCGTGCCCTCAATCTTTGATGAGTTTATCTCCACCGTGCAATTGAGTTCTTGAGCGCAAAGGGCAAAACAGCCTGCAATACAAGCGAAAAAAGCAAATATGTAACTTTTCAACATTTTCATTTAAAAACAATGTCTAAAATATCAGCGGCCACCTCGGATTTGGATTTTGCCGGGAAAGGGATTGTCTGCGCAGTGTCAGACTTAATCATTGTGACTTTGTTCGTATCTTTCCCAAAACCGGCCTCGGGGTCTTGCAGAGAATTAAGCACTATCCAATCGAGATTTTTCCGGCGCGCTTTGGCCAAAGCATTTTGCAACTCGTTGTCTGTTTCGAGCGCGAAACCAATCAGCTTTTGGCCGGGCTTCTTTTGCGCACCGAGTGTAGCGGCAATGTCAGGGTTGCTCACCAATTCGAGCGAAAGCGTCTGCGCTTTCTCTCTTTTGAGTTTGGAGTCGGCACACTGCGCCGGACGATAGTCAGCAACAGCGGCACACATAACGGCGACATTGACACCCGAGAATTCCCTTTCACAAGCTTCAAGCATTTGCTGTGCGGAAGTCACCTCAATTCGTCTTACTCCTTGCGGACAAGAAAGTGAAACCGGACCGCTCACAAGCACTACCTCCGCACCGCGAGCCGCTGCCTTCGAGGCGAGAGCATAACCCATCTTTCCCGAAGAATAGTTACCTATAAAACGCACGGGGTCGATGTTTTCATACGTGGGGCCGGCCGTTATTAAGATTTTTTCACCTTTCAGCGACTGAGCGCGGCTGAAATATTCCTCCACGGCTCTGAGAATTCCTTCCGGCTCTTCCATGCGGCCTTTGCCTTCAAGACCGGACGCAAGGTATCCGCTCGCCGGCTCTATTATTGTTACGCCATCGGCTTTGAGAGTAGCCAGATTACGTTGAGTAGAGGGGTGGGCGTACATATCCAAGTCCATAGTCGGAGCTGCGAATACATGTTCCTTTGCAGACAGATATGTGGTAATCAGCATATTATCTGCCACACCGTTAGCCATTTTCGCAATTGTGGAGGCTGTGGCGGGCGCCACTATCATCGCATCGGCCCACAGCCCCAAATCTACATGCGAATGCCACTCGCCGGTATTTGCGGTGAAAAATTCGCTGATTACGGGGTTGCCGCTCAGTGCGGAAAGTGTAACCGGAGTGATGAATTCTTTCCCGGACGGGGTGATTACCACTTGCACCTCAGCTCCGGCTTTGCGAAGAAGGCGCAGCAGATATACACTTTTATATGCCGCAATGCCTCCGCTTATGCCGAGTACAATATGCCTGCCGTTTAATACACTTGTCATGACGGCCTCTTTTTGGGATTTGCCTTAACAAATATTTGAGTTACAATATCCTTCATATCCTTGGCAAAGTCTCCTTGCATAATCCAGCTGTAATATGACGGCTCTTTGCGGAACACCTCCTCAACGGGTTTGCCTTTATGCTTGCCGAAGTTGAAGACGATTTCATCGGCATCATTGCGCGACAGCCTGCCGGAAAGGTCAACGTTTCCACCCTGAACGGAGAAGCGAGCCAACTTTTCCATATCGTTGCCGAAAGTATCGGTTTCGGGATACATATCAAGCTGAGCCATCAGCACTTCGTACGTAGCCATTGTATCAGCTGTTGCCGAATGGGCGTTCTGCAATTCTTTGTTGCAGTAATAACGATAAGCCGCGCTCAAAGTGCGTTGCTCCATTTTGTGATAAATGGTCTGCACATCAATAAGTCTGCGTCCTTTCAGAGAGAATTGCTTGCCTACGCGTTCAAACTCCTTCATCAACAACGGAATATCAAACTTATTGGAGTTGAAGCCGGCTATATCGCAACCTTCGAAAGACATCATCAACTTATCGGCAATGTCGGCGAATGTCGGAGCGTCCTTCACCATTTCATCGGTGATATGGTGTACGGCGGTAGATGAGGCGGGTATCGGCCTCTCCGGATTGAGTCTTTGCGTATACTCGCGGTGAGTACCATCGGGCAAGACTTTCACACATGAAATCTCTATTATCCGGTCGGTATGGATATTAACACCGGTGGTTTCCAAATCGAAAAACACCAGCGGCCTGTCAAGATTTAGTTTCATAAGTCGGGGGCGGGAATTAGAGTATGTCTTATTCCATTACCTGCATAGGCATGAGAAGCATGAGTAAATCTTCACCTTCCAGATTGGTGAGTGGTACGAAAATACCGGGGCGTGCCGGGTCGGAGAGTTTTATCACTACGGTATCGGCGACGATATTTGTTAGCACCTCAATCATGTAAGTTGCGTTGAAACCTATTGTCATTGCATTGCCCTGATATTCACACTCCACGCGTTCCTCGGCCGAGAGCGTGTAATCAAGGTCTTGAGCCGCGAGGAGCACCTCATTGGGGCGAATGTTCATTCTCACAAGAGAGGAAGAGGCGCTTGCAAACAGAGCCACACGGCGCATGGCATTGAGCAGACTCACACGGTCAATGGTAAGTTCGAAGGGGTTGTTCTCCGGTATTACACGATTGTAGTTCGGATAACGTCCGTTGATAAAGCGGCATGAGAGAGTAAAGTCTCCCATTGTGAATTTTGCACTCTTCTCGTCCATCTCAATGTCCATTTCGCCTTCCTCTTTGGCAATGAGTCCGCGCAAAATGTTTGCCGGTTTAGGGGGGAGTATGAAAGAGAAAGTCAAAGCCGGATTTACAGACGTGTTAATGTAACGCACCAGTTTATGCGTGTCGGTTCCTACAAAAGTAATGCCGTGAAGAGTCTTTCCTTCCTCTACTTCCGGGCAAATATCCCAGTACACACCGGTCATAATAGGACGAATCGTCTCTGTGCCGACGGCAAACAGAGTTGTCTCAAGGCCTCGACGCACCACTTCTACAGGCAGAGTTATTCTCTTGGCATCTTCGCGTGTTTCATCTTGAATGGGAAACTCGTTGCCATCTATTCCCATAAAGTTGAAATGACCGTTAAGGAAACGAATATCAATCTCCTTGTTTTCATCGTTCACATAAAATGTAAGCGGCTGACCGGGTACCTCTTTGAGCATATCCAATATACGCTTGCTGGGTACAGCAACGGAACCCTCACCCTCAACATCGAAAACTTCCAGAGTTGCAGTCATCACATTCTCCTGATCCGAGCCGGTTACGCTCAGTGTGTTGCCTTGCAGCGAAAATAGGAAATTATCCAGAATAGACAGCGCGTTTTTACTGTTAATGACCTTACTTACAGCCGAAAGCTGAGTGGCCAGCGCTTTGCTTGAGACATTAAATTTCATATATATAGTGCACTTTTATTACATATTCCATGCCCACTATACGGGCAATTTCACCACAAAGATACAACAAAATTTCGAGATTTTTTTTGGAAAATGATTTCCAGAGTCGGAATTGTTTTGCAAAGGATTTAACATTGCACTATATATCAATTGTTTAAATAGAATAATCCGGTCAGATAGGTAAAATGTTAACAAAAGTTAATTGAGCATAAAATTTTGTAAAAACAATTTCAGCGTGGTAACTTTGCACACATCTTGGAAAGTTGAGCAATTCTGACTCATTTCCTTCATATTATATACCATGAAGAATATAATACTTTATGACTCGGCGGCAGTGCATGCCGATATGCTTCCACTCTCGTTTACCAGACCGGTGAGCGATTTCAGAGTGGGTATCACCACAATTGCTGAAAAATGGCAAAGCTGTTTGCCGGGTTCATACAGCGTTTATACAGCTCCGTATCTGCGTGACAAGTTTCAACCCAAGCCGATAAAAGACAACCTGTTTGTTGCCGCAAACACATTGCCTTCGCCCGATTTGGCCAAAGCCATTCTCTCCCTCAATGAAAACGAAGCAATAATCCTGCCGAACGGGGAGTATATAGCTTTCCGGGGAACTATGGCTAAGTTTGAAGAACTTATAGAAGAGAAATTTAAACCGGCCACAATCACTTTTCAAGGAGAATGTACTCCGCTGCATTATCTGTATGACATTTTCCGCAACAACAGTGCGGCCATTGTGTCTGACTATAAACGGCTTACCAACGGAAGAAAAAGCATGTCCCTGCCTGAAGGCAACCTGCTTATCGGGCCGGCTACTCTACCCGACGGCACTCCCTCATTATTTATAGAAGAAGGGGCTGTCATAATGGGGGCTACACTCAATGTTACCGGAGGTCCCATTTATATAGGTAAAGATGCATCAATCCTTGAGGGAAGCTGTGTGCGCGGCCCATTGGCTCTTTGCGAACACGCCCAAATAAATATGGGCGCGAAAGTGTATGCCGACACCACATTGGGTCCCTATGTAAAAGTTGGCGGTGAGCTCAACAACGTTGTGATTTTCGGATATTCAAACAAGGCACACGACGGTTATCTGGGCAACGCCGTTATAGGCGAATGGTGCAATATCGGTGCCGGCACGAATGCCTCCAATCTCAAAAACGATTATTCAAAAATCAGACTGTGGAATTATCCCAAGCGCTCATTTATGCGCACTGATTTGCAATTTTGCGGCTTAATAATGGGTGACCACTCCAAGGCCGGCATCAATTGTATGTTCAACACAGCCACCGTGGTGGGAGTGGGTTGCAACATTCACGGAGCCGGATTTCCACGTCCGTTCATTCCCTCATTCTCGGAGGGAAGCCCCACTGCCGGGTTTAAAGATGTAGTCCTCACCAAATTTTTTGATATAGCTGAAAGAGCCATGATACGCCGGGGCATTTCCCTCACAGATAATGATCGGCGCATCTTTGAGGCTATCTTCGCCGTAGCTCAAACTTACAAAAGGTAAGGGATGAATACCTGTTACAGCTATATTAACATACTTTAACATAACCAAATTTTGTTAACTCTCTACAAAATATTAATTTTGCAACGGATAATTGAACATAGTACGCAAGCACTATGGACCTAGCATGTAAGAATTTATTTAGTTATGCTAAAGGAGCGGATAGGTAATTGTGAAATTGCTTATCCGTTCTCCTTTTTTTGCACAAATCTTCAACCAATGTGCAACCAATATGCTAATATTGGGGCAGTTAAGCGTAAATTACAGCTATCTTTTTTGGAAGTATCGGAAATATGTTGTAAATTGCGGCATTATGTGGACAAGCTACGTTCAACCCTGGATATACCCGGTGCTTTTTTTGATTTATGCAGCCACAATTGTGAGCTGTATTGCCGTGGTGTTATCTGAAAAACGCAACCCCATTAAGTCGTTGGCCTGGGTCATCGCACTTGTTTTCCTGCCTATTGTCGGTCTCATTTTTTATTTATTCTTCGGTCGCAGTTTGAAGAACAAACGCATGATTTCGCGCCACAACAAGCGCAAGCTGTTGAGCAAACAACACACCCCTGCGGCCACATATTCCCCCGACAAACTTCAGGCTAATTCCCGATTGCTCACCAAGCTCGCCTCTTCGCTTGGAGCCACTCCCCTCTCTTATGCCACCTCCATGGAAATCTTCACCGAGGGAAAAGGAAAGTTCGAAGCCCTTAAACGAGATTTAACTCACGCTCGAAGAAGCATTTATCTGCAATATTACATATTTGCCGATGATAATTTGGGACGCGAAATAGCCGACATTCTTATCAAAAAGGCGCAAGAGGGTGTGAAAGTGCGTGTGATATACGACCATGTCGGCTCATTCTCAACCCGCAACAAATTTTTCGAACGTATGCGCCAAGCCGGGGTTGAGGCTCACCCCTTCTTCCGAGTGACCTTTAAACTACTGGCCAACCGCATAAACTGGCGTAACCACCGCAAGGTTGTGATTATTGATGACACCATAGGATATGTCGGCGGCATGAATATTGCCGACCGCTATGTGCGCGGCCTCAATGAGGGCGAGAGTTGGCGTGACACACATTTGCGTGTGGAAGGGCCGGTGGTGGGAGGCATGATTTATTCATTTGCCGTAGATTGGAATTTCCTCAAGCACCATACAGATATCAAGCCTATCGAGACTATGCTCACCGAGCCGGCACCGGAAGTGAAACTGCCGGCGCAATTCATCACCAGCGGCCCGACAGACCATTGGCCCGCAATTGCTTACCTTTTCCAACGCGCAATATTGAGTGCGCGCAAGTGCGTATATATCCAAACGCCCTACTTTCTGCCTACCGATGCTCTGCTCAAGGCTCTTCAGACGGCGGCACTCACGCGCATTGATGTGAGGGTAATGCTCCCGGCAACACCGGACTCCATGATGCTGCGTTATGCTTCATTCTCTTATATCACGGAGTGTCTGCAAGCCGGCATCAAGGTATATCTGTACAATCCGGGTATGCTGCACGCCAAAACACTGATTATTGACAACGAGTTCTGCTCAATCGGCTCCACTAACTTTGATTTCCGCAGCTTCGAACATAATTTTGAGGGAAATATGTTAATCTACGACTCGCGAGTGAGCCATGAGCTTAAAGATCAATTTTTCAAAGACATTCAGCACAGCTATAAACTGACCCTCAACACATGGTTGCAACGTCCGCGTGCGCTGCGCTTCGGAGAGTCCGTTATCCGACTGTTTGCACCCATACTTTGAGGATACCCCCGAACACGTGCGATGCAGTTCGGAGCATTTTGACCCAACAAGTCATTTTTTGTTAAACAAATTCAAAAATCATTAATACATTTTGCAATTACAGAAAATACTTGTAAATTTGCAACAGTTTTTCATGGTATTAGATTTTAAGGTTAATATTGATTGGTTGTCGTGAGACAATCAATTTTTTTATACCCATGTTCAGTTATTGTCTTTGAGGGTGAAGTGAGCATCGGCGGAGGTCAGTGGGCGTGACGGCGCGTAACGGTCTATTACTATTACATTGTCGGACTCCTTTTCATCTTTCTCTTTGTTGGGTACGACTGCATCGATTGAGCCATAGGTGTACACATCGCCATCAATGGTTAGTTCCGATAAATCCATTAAATTTGGATTGTTGTTTGTTGAGTCCGAGATTATTCGGTTAAGTGCCGTACGCATATATTTGCCTACTTTTTGAGAGTCCTTCCCTCCTTGCGGAGCAGTGACATACAGCTCTTTCGCAGCACGCGTAAAAGCTACATATGTTTTATTGAGCTGATCCATACGCCCCTCGTTGAAATATTTATGGTATTCCTTATAAAACGGAGATTCGGGGTTGTTCATTGTTGCACCGTTAGGAGTAATCGGCAAATAATCAGGCACATCAGCGATTTCGCTCTCGGTAAGGCCTTCGGGTATATGACTCACCCAAAGTATCTCCTTATGCTCTTTTGCAGGAGCGAGATTCCAATCTGCCTTGGGCATGATTACGACATCAAATTCAAGTCCTTTCGACTTATGAACGGTGAGTATCTGGAGTGCATCGACACCCTCCGGGGCGGCTATTGAATATTTACTGCCGTTTTCTTTCCACCAATTGAGGAAGGAACACAGGTCCGAAGTGTAAGCATCACAATATTCAAGAACAATATCCTGAAATGCTGATATATAGGCCACTTGATTGGTGAGCAGCTTATCTGTAAGGAAAGCGGAAGCGATATTTTCAACCAATGTCGGGAGCGTGGTAGCACCCATTCGGCGGTACAGTGCTTCCACTTGTTCGGAAGTAATGGTTTGATTGAGCGTGTCAAGGTCTGAAAATCCAGTTATCGTACCCATGGAGAGACCTATATTGAAGTTTGCTTCCAGTTTGGCAAGCTCATGCGGACGCATATGCAAAGGCGAGTCCGGGTCCGGATTATTTGGATCGTGAGTACTCCCCGGCACGACAAAGTCATTGCTTATCAACGACATGACAGCGAGTATCACCTTGACGGCGGCAGACTCACCAACGAGCAGCGACTCCTCGCTGATAAACTCAATCGGGGCATATTTTTCATCGGACTGTTGTGCCTCCTTAATTTTAGACTCATTGTGCGCAATAATAGCCCGGATTGCCTGTTGTCCGTCGGTCTGCGTATCGGTGAGTATGGCAATGTTGCTCATATTGTAGCCGCGACTGCGCAGTGAATCAATCAGCGGCCCTAGTTTGTTGAAACTGTCGGGGTCACCGAAGTTAATTTGCACGTATCCGGCCTTGTCCATGTGCTTAATGTTTTGGACAACATTGCCGTAAAGAGAGCTGAAAATCTTTTGTCCGGAGGATTCCTCTTCATCAAGAAGCGGAGCCATTGCATTAAATAATGTGTTATTGAAAGCTACTATATGCTTTGAGGAGCGCCAATTGGTATTCACGGCACGGCGTTGCTCGGAGTCGGCGGGTAGCGAATCGGGCAACACACATGTACGCGGAAAGTCTTTCTTAACTTGTGAGTTAATCAACTCCGGGTCTGCGTTGCGAAAGCGATATATACTTTGCTTCGCATCGCCGATAATCAGATTCTCATGTCCATAGGCATCGCTCTGAGCCAACAGGGACTTGAGATTGTCCCATTGCAGACGCGAGGTGTCTTGAAACTCATCAAGCAAGAAATGCTGCAAACTCACCCCGGTGCGTTCATATATGAAAGGCACTTCGTCTTTGCCTATGATTTTGTTCAAAATCTCATTGGTGGCACTAAGCGGAATAAGGTTGTTCTCATTGAGAAAAGCGTCCATGCTCTCGCTTATATAGTACAACGCTCCCAAATAATGCAATCTGGACAATAAAGCAGACCAATACATACGTTGGGCGTCCCATTCGAAGAAAGCATCGCACACGGCGGTAAACAACTGTTGCGCAGCGGGATTACTTCGTTCGGGCCTACCGTCTATGAACGGGGCGTTTTTGCCTTGTTCGGCTCCGGTGCGGTTACATTCAATTTTCTTGTTGATTTTAACCCTGCCAAACGGAGGCGAATCAAGTATATTTGAAATCACGCTTGCCACACCTTTTTGCCAAGACCCGGGATTGGTGTCGCGCATAAAGGCCGTGGCTGCCTCTTTCATTTTCCGATGCAACCTATTTACCTGCCCGGAGGCACGAAGCACTCCGTTATAGAAATTCATAAACCGCTCCGGGGTAGCAAAATATTCTTGCATCCCGGCAAGATGTTTCTTGAAGTCCTCACGACTCATTTTTGAGGCCATAGCCACCAATTCGCTGTAGATGCCGGTTTGACTTTTGCGAGAAAAGGCATCCCAAGTATCGCCTTGTTCAAGGCGGCGGCGCATTACCGTGCCCAACCAATTTTTCATATAGTTGGCCATATCGGCGCGGAGTGAGTCGGCGGGGGAAGTATCTTTTACTGCGCTCAGCGTCTCGTCTACACCGGCTTGCGCAAGGTAGTCATCGTTGAGCTCGACATGATATGTATCGTTAATGCGCAATTCATATGCCAGAGTACGCAACACGCCTTGAAAAAAAGAGTCGATTGTCGATATATTGAAGTTGCTGTAATTATTCAGGAGCGAGGACAGGGCGGCTTGACAAGTTTCCGTAATTTCATGACGACGTGCCGGTATTCCTTTGGATACATAAATTACATCTTCAAGGGGGTCGGCAAGCTGCGACTCGCCGGTAAAGTCAAGTAGATAATCCGGGAATTTATATTCGGGGGGCTCCATACCCTCAACCGGCACCGGTGCAGCGAGAGCGGCAAGTTTCTCAACGATACGCTGCTTCATCTCATTTGTGGCCTTGTTGGTGAAAGTGATGCCCAATATATGAGTATGCGCATCGCGCACCTCACCGGGAGAGAGCAGACGGTAGAAATCCGAGCCGTCCTCGCGTGTGGAGATAAACAAACGAATATATGTCTTGGCTAATTTAAAAGTTTTGCCTGATCCTGCGGAGGCACGTTGTAAAAGCATCTTTCCTCTAACCTTTCAGTTTGAAACCCATGGATTTAAGGCACTGGCGTACTCTGTCGCGACAGTCGCCTTGTATTAAAATCTCGCCGCCGCGTGCCGAGCCGCCCGTACACAATGAGCTTTTCAGGCGAGCCGCAATCTTTTTAAGCTCGGCATCTTCACACTCAAAGCCCTCCACTATGGTAGCTGTTTTGCCACCGCGTCCTCTGCGCTCCACCACCACATGTAGTGCAGGGTGAGCGGACGGGGTAAACACGGGCGTTTCAGACTCATTGGCGACAGTCCCGACATTTTCATCCGGGGCAATACCCATTTCGGCACTCTTTGCCAACAATATATCTTTCCAATCCATTCGTCAAAAATTGTTTATGAGGGTTGCGATGCAGGTTGCTTCTTCGGGTATAAGGGAGGCAATCGGCAGGCTTATAACTTCGGTGGCCAATTGCTCGGTAAAGGGTAAGGGGCGATGTCTCAAATCTTTGAAGCAGGGTTGTAGATGCGGCGGTGTGGCGTAATGGATGTCTGTTTGCACACCGTTGGCTGACAGATAATTGCGTAATTTGTCGCGGTGTGCTGTGCGTATTACGTATTGATGCCACACCTGTGTCATTTCGGGAATTATCGCCGGCTTCATCACTTCGGTATGTCTTATGTTTTGCTCATATATAAGAACAATTGCTTGCCGATGTATTGTTTCTTCCGGCAACCGGCGCAGTTTAACTCGCAACATTGCAGCTTGGATTTCGTCCATACGGCAGTTATAGCCCTTGTATATGTTATGATAACGGTAGTCGGAGCCGTAGTTGGCAAGTGTGCGTACGGCTTGAGCTACCCTCTCATCGTTGGTGGTTACAGCACCGGCATCACCTAATGCACCGATGTTCTTAGTAGGATAAAAGCTGAATGCGGCCACATCGCCCATATTGCCGGTATTAAGGTCAAACTCCTTGGCGCCAATGGCTTGAGCGTTATCTTCTATAATCAGCAAATTATGTTTACGAGCTATTTCCTTGATTTGCGCATGACGCGCCGGAGTGCCATACAGATGTACCTCCATTATTGCGCGTGTACGGTCTGTAATTGCTTCGGCTACCTTTTCGGGATCCAAATTCATTGTCTGCGGTTCAGGCTCTACAAGTACCGGGGTAAGCCCGGCATCACAGATTGCAAGCACGGAGGCGATATATGTATTGGCAGAAACAATCACCTCATCGCCGGGAGAAACCATGCCGAGTTCTATCCATGCTTTCATGCTCAATCGCAGCGCATCAAGCCCGTTGCTCACGGCAACTGCATACTTGGCGCCACAGCTTGCTGCCAGTTCCGATTCAAACAAACGTGTCTGTTCGCCGTGCAGGAAGCGACCGGAGTCAATTACTTTTGCACACGCATCTTTCAGCTCGGAGGCATAAGACTCCGTAAGTCTGCACATATCAAGAAAAGAAATCAATTTCATTTGCAATCCTTTGTATATGCAAGAAACTCATCATAATCGCGGATATAGTCTTCCTCCTCGTATGGGTGAGAAGCAAGTGCGAGAGCGACGGTGCCGGTTGTGAAATCGGTCATCACGTCCCAGACACCGGGAGGAATCAGCACACCCTTGTTGGCACGGTTCAGACGTACCACTTTCTCGTTTGTGCCATCGGTGAGGCGCACATCAAATGAACCGGCAATTGCCAGCAATACTATGGCACACTCCTTGTGTGCATGTCCTCCGCGAGTTTCTCCGCCGGGTACGTCATATATATAGAACACACGCCGGATGGAAAATGGCACATGGCGAGCCCCCTCGACAAACGAAAGATTGCCGCGGGGGTCGCAGATTTTCGGAAATTCAAGCACTCTCACCTTGTCAAGGGGAGTGCCGCAATCATTCTTTTCGGTCATTACTTCTTGCCCTTTTCTTTTTCCAGCTGCTTTTCCAGAGCTTCAAGGCAATTGTCTACTGCTTCCTCAAAGGTGTCGGCAGTCTTTGATGCGAACAAGTCGGGAGAGTCGGGAAGAATGAGTTTGATGCCGGCTTCCTTGTTCATCGCGGTTTCCGGCTTTACCACCTTCAGCGATACTTCAGCATCGGTAACGGCTTCAAAACGTCGTGCCAGTTTATCCAATTTCTTGTTTATGAAGGAGACGAGGCGTTCTGTGATGTCGAAATGAATGGCTTTAATCTGTACTTCCATGGTGGTCAGTTTTTTTGGTGGCTCTGGGGTGAGCCAGTTTGTAATTATGTTGCAACTCACTAAAGGAGAGGTGTGTATAAATCTGTGTTGTGGCCAACGAAGAGTGGCCGAGCAGCTCTTTCACACTGTTGATTTCCGCACCGTCGCGCAGCAGCGATGTAGCGAAAGTGTGGCGGAGAGTGTGCGGCGTTTTCTTGCCTGTCGTTGAAGAGAGTTCTACTTTTACAATGCGCCAGAGGGCGGTATTGTTCATTGGCAAGCCTTGATTTGTTAATAAAAACGCACCGTTGGCGCCGGCGACCGGTTCCGGCCATTGCTCCTTGCGCAATCGCAGATAATGCTTCATTCGCTCTATAAGCTGCGGAGCGAGAGGCACAATACGCTCTTTGCGTCTTTTACCTAATACTCGCATTTCGCATCTGGCGAAATCCAAATCGCGGTCTTTCAGAGCTACGAGTTCGCTTCGGCGAAGTCCGGTGGAATAGAGTATGTCGATTATCAGGCTGTCGCGACAGGCCTGCCAGTCGTCTGTGGCAAAGGCTTCATCGCTGACAATCTTTTCCAACTCGTCTTCCTTAATCAGAGCCGGGAGAGGCTTGCCGAGCTTGGGCAATGTCAAATCGGAGGCCGGACTGTGAGAGACTACCCCCTCGCGCAGCAAGAAGCGGTAAAAAGTGCGTACCGACAACGCTTTGCGCCGCATAGTCCGCGCACTCAAGCCTTGTAAGCCCAAATGCGCGAGCCATGCACGCAAGTCAGAGAGTGTAACTGATGTAAAATCAGCTTCTTCCGTATTTTTGACATTCTCACCCCGCAGCCACTGCGAGAGTTGCCGCAAGTCTGTGCCGTATGCACTTACCGTGCATTTAGAGGCATTGACCTCCAGGGTGAGATATGCCAAAAACTTACCAATCATTCATGTCTCATTGCATCGGCGGAGCCGTTCTCGGCAGCTTCCTCTTCAACGGAGGCATCTGCCTGACGGTCATACCATTTGCTGTACATAAGATAGTTACGAGCTATCTTATGGTTCATCTCGCGTGCCTTCTCCGGCTCAACCATTTTAACGAATTTGGCGGGAGCACCGGCCCACATTTCGTGAGCCCCGATTTTGGTACGACTGAGCACAACGGAACCGGCTGCCACAAGTGCGCCTTCGCCCACTTCGGCATCGTCCATCACAATTGCGCCCATGCCTATGAGTGCAAGGTCATGTATCTTGGCTCCGTGTATCACCACATTATGGCCTATTGAGACATCGTTGCCAATCTCAATGGTGGATTTCTGATAAAGGGTGTGCAGCACCGAGCCGTCTTGGATATTGACACGGTCGCCGATGCGGATTGAGTTCACATCGCCGCGAAGCACGGTGCCGAACCATACGGAGCACTCGCTGCCCATCACTACATCACCTACCACCACTGCATTGGTAGCCAGAAATGTATCTTTTCCGATTATAGGAGTGAAGCCTCTTACTGATTCTATAATAGCCATGAACTTATCGGGTTAAGGGGTTTGTCTTTTGTGTGAGCCAGTCGGCTTCCTCTGCTGTCAGCAAGGGTAGCAGACGTGAGCGTACCATGGCATGATAGTCGTTGAGCCAATCGATTTCCTCATCGGTCATGATTGAGGTATCGAACAGGTTCAGATCAAACGGGAAGAGTGTGGCGGTGCGGAACTTGAGGAACTTGCCGAACTCCGTTTCCATTGCAGGCACGGTCTCAATAAGGTTCTCGCAGCGGATACCATAGCGGTCTTCCAGATACAAACCCGGCTCGTTGCTGGTAATCATTCCCGGTTCCAGCGGAGTGGGATTAATGTTCAGGCGAATGTTCTGCGGACCTTCGTGGCAATTGATAAAGAAGCCTACGCCGTGGCCGGTGCCGTGGTAATATGCTTTGCCCTCGGCCCACAAGAACTGACGTGCCAGCACATCAAGCTGATGGCCGGTAGTCCCAACCGGGAAAATGGCACGCGCCAGAGCGATGTGACCCTTCATCACCAATGTGAAGTCATGCTTCATGGCATTGGAGGGAGTGCCGATGGCTATGGTACGAGTGATGTCGGTAGTACCGCATTTGTACTGACCGCCGCTGTCTACAAGCAACAGGCCGTTACCCTCAATGGCGACATCAGTCTCTTCCGTAGCTTCATAATGCACAATAGCACCGTGGCCGTTCCAACCGATAATGGCAGCGAAACTTTCGTCTACACAATCCGGGTCGGCAAGGCGAAGGGCGCGCAGACGTTTGCCCAATTCCACCTCGGTAAGCTTGCCGGAGGGAGCCTCTTTCTCAACCATCATGAAGAAGCGGGTGAGTGCCACGCCGTCTTTCTCCATAGCTTTGTCAAGGCTTGCAATCTGGCTGTCGTTCTTGATACTCTTGAGCTTGGCCACACCGACACCGCCGAACACGGGTGTGCAACCGAGGTTGTCGTAAAGTGCGCGTGATGTCTTGGCCGGGTCAATGAGCAGACGGGTTGCCTTGGGCAGCTTCTTCACAAACTCGAATACACTCTCATAAGGCATTACTTCAATGCGGTATCTGTCAAGATGAGCCTTCACCTCATCGGTGAGTTTCTGCTCGTCTACGAAGAGCACACGCTTCTCGTCGCACAAGTACAAGTAGCTGATATACATGGGCGAATAGCATATATCGTTGGCGGTACGCAGGTTTGTAGTCCATGCGATATCATCAAGAGCCGAGAGCATTATTGCATTCGCCAGCTCGGCTTTCACTTCTGTCATTACACGCTCCACTTTGGAGTCAACGGTCTCGCCCACGATAGCCTCATCGTGTACAAACAACTTGTTCATGGGGCGACCCGGACGTTCGGGATTGAGAGCATCGAAGGGCTCGAAATCAGTTTTGAAGCGTATGCCGTTGTCGTTGAATTCCTGCTCCATCTGCTGAGCCTGTGAGATTGAGAAAGTAGTGCCGTCGATAGCAACTGTGGCACCGGCCGGGGTGTTTTCAGTCACCCAATCAACGAGATTTACGGCATTCGGGCCATCTTCTTCCATCATTTCAAAGCCGGTGCCTTTCAGCTGGTCGGTTGCTTGAAGGAAGTAGCGAGAGTCAGTCCAGCAGAGAGCCTTGTCGGGAGTAACTACGGCTGTACCGTTGGTGCCGTTAGTACTCCAAAAGCCGGTAAGCCACTCACGGTCACGCCAGTGAGCGGGCGGCAATTCACTCTGATGCGGGTCTGTGCCGGAGATTATCACTGTGCGAATACCTTCGGCTGTCATCATCTTGCGCAGTGCGTCAAGATATGTTTTCTGTATTTTATCCATGGTTATAAGGTAAAATTTATTAATTTCAGTTTTAAAGCCCAAAGGTACAAAAAAAATCCGAAACACCGAAATTTCCTGCTTGAAACCATGACAAAGATTATTATTTGATGATAATCTTCTTGGTTACAGTGGCAACATACTGATTACCGCGTAGCTCAAAATTGAGTTCGTCATTCCACCAATCAACAATAATTGCTCTGCTCTGCGAAAAAAGTGCTATATTTGCAGTGTCGTGCCGCTCCGGCGCATTTTTGACACCCGGTTGCATTTCCTTTTCTGTACCTTTGCAGCCGGATATTTGCCATAAATTCTTTTATAGACATGATTATCCCGAACCCGAATGTCAGCATTACGCTGCGTGATTTGGCCGATTACATAAAAACCTCTACCCGGCAAGATGTGTTGGCTTTCGACACTTTCACCCCTCGCGATGAAATGCCGAAGTACCCCTTGCGCATCGATGCCCTCACTATTTTGCTCTGCACAAGAGGAGAGTCGACTGTTGTCATCGACCTGACGGAGTATCACCTGAAGGAGAACACTCTGTTGGTGCTTCAGCCGGAAAACTTCTTGCAGGTGACTCGCTGCTCGGAAGATTTCAGCAGCAATGTAGTAGTGTGCAGCAAAGAGGTTGTCAGTCAAATTCTCCCCAAAATGTCGGCCATGCTGCCGCTGATTATTCAGCACCGCACTATGCCTACTCAGCAACTGACAGAGAAGGAAGCTATCGGAATAAAATCATTCTATACATTCCTGAAGCTGAAACTGGAAGAGGAAAAAACTCCTTTCCAAGAGCAAAAGGTGCTGTGTTTGCTGCAAGCCGCCCTGTTCGAAATCATGGACATACGCATGATGCACTCGCAAACTATGCCGGCGCAACACACTCGCAAGGAGGAAATCATGGCGCGGTTCATTCTTGAAGTATGCAAGCATTTCCAGACTGAACGGCAGGTGAGTTTCTACGCCAAGAACTTATGTGTCACCCCCAAGCACCTGAGTTCTGTTGTGAAAGAAATCAGCGGTCGCACAGCCGGCGATTGGATTGACCATTACGTTGTAATGGAAGCTAAGATGCTCTTGGGCAGCACTGACATGACGGTACAGGAAATCAGCTCAAAGCTTAATTTCGCAAATCAAAGTTTTTTCGGCAAATATTTCAAACACCACACGGGAATTCCGCCTACGGAATTTCGTTTGAAAAATAATATTGCGTCCCCGCACCGGGACGAGCCGGAAATTCTATGATTTACAAACATCTGATTATCAATTTAAGACAATTTACATCTGCAATATGCGCGGCAGCGTTGATGATGTTTTCAAGTTGCTCCGCCGAACAACATGACCACGACCACGAGGCCGAAGAACACACCGAACACGAGGAAGAAGCTGACGAACATGAGGAGGCTTCTCACGAAGGGATTGTAGTATTTACCGAAGAACAAGCCCGAACCGGCGGCGTGGAACTGACCACAGTTAGTCTCACCCCAACTCCGGGTGTGATAAACTGTACCGGACAAATCCTTGCCGCGCAAGGCGATGAGCGCACCATTACGGCTCCGCTTGCCGGCGAAGTCTCTTTCACCGGGCAGCTCACCCCCGGCACAAAAGTGACTGCCGGACAAAGATTGTTCAATATCTCATCTGCAAAAATAGTACAGGCCGACCCTACCGCTGCTCTGCGTGCCGACTTGGCAAACGCGCAAGCCAACCTTGCTCGCGTGAAAGAACAATATGTCAACAGGCTGATTACGCGTGCTGAATATGATCAGGCGGTGGCCGAAGTCAACAGTGCTCGCGCCGCACTTGCCAACCCCGGTATTGCCCCGGTAAAAAACGCAACGGCAACTTCCCCGGTCTCCGGATATATTACCTCCACTCTTGTCACCCCCGGCTCATATGTTGAGTTGGGTGCTCCGCTTGCCACTGTGAGCGGTAACAATCATTTGCAACTTCGAGCCGATGTACCGAACGCGCTGGCTTCGCAAATCTCTCTTGTGACAAGCGCCAACATTCAGCTGCCCGATGGCTCGGTACTCTCGTTGGCCGACCTCGCGGCGCGTATCGTGAATTACGGCAAAATGTCTTCCGACGGCCTGTATGTGCCGGTTACTTTTGAATTCGACAACCCCGGTTCTCTTATCGGTGGAACACCGGTGGAGGTTATGCTCCTTACTTCGGAAACAACCAACACGCTGACTGTGCCTCGCGAGGCTGTGACTGAAGAGGAAGGGGTGTATTTCGTTTACATACAGCAAAGTCCGGAGCACTATCGTAAGCAGCAGGTGACACGCGGTCGCGACAACGGCTTGAATGTAGAGATTACCGCCGGACTTGAAGACGGGCAGACTATTGTAAGCAAAGGAGCAACACTGCTCAAACTTGCCGCCAACTCCGGCAAAGCTCCCCAAGGACATTCCCATAACCATTAAGCCCGTTTACTGTCATGCTGAACAAGATTATAGAGTTCTCCCTACGCAACAGATTGGCAATCATCATATTGGCAATAATCACTGTTGTGGGCGGCTGTTGGTGCGCCTCCAAAATGGAGGTGGACGTATTCCCTGACCTGAACGCGCCTACTGTGGTTGTTATGACGGAGGCTCCCGGTATGGCTGCTGAGGAGGTAGAACAGACTGTCACACTGCCGGTAGAGACTGCCTTGAACGGCGCCGCCGGGGTGCGTCGCGTGCGTTCGTCAAGCACTACCGGATTCTCTTCGGTTTGGGTGGAATTTGACTGGGACACAGAGGTGTACCATGCCCGCCAGACCGTCTCCGAACGGTTGGCTTCTATGTCCGGTACTCTTCCGCAAGGTGCCGGCGAGCCTACTCTCGGAGCGCAATCTTCAATCCTCGGCGAAGTCTTGTTTATCGGATTGACTGCCGACACCACCTCTATGCGCAACTTGCGTACCCTCGCCGACAAGCAACTCACTCCCGCTCTGCTTGCCGTGGAGGGCGTTTCGCAAGTCAACGTGTTGGGCGGAGAGGTAAAGGAATACCAAATCCTGCTCTCCCCTACCAAGATGTCCGCTCTTGGAGTGACGCTCGCTGATGTCGCACAAGCCACCGAAGGTATGACTCGCAACGCCACCGGCGGCATAACTTACGATTACGGAAATGAATTCATAATCCGCGGGCTCGTCTCAACCACCGACACTGCGGTAATAGAGCAAGCCGTTGTGAGCAAGACTCTTGCCGGCTCTCCGATAATGCTCCGCGACATTGCCGACATCAAGGTGGGGAATGCCTCTCCTCTCACCGGTGCCGCCTCTGTAAACGGCAAGCCGGCAGTACTTATGACTGTAACCAAGCAGCCGGGCGTAGGCACAATCGAGCTTACCGAGCGGTTGGAAAACACTCTCGAGTCGCTCAAGAAAACCATTCCTTACGATGTAAAGGTAAGCACCGACCTCTATCGCCAGCGCGATTTCATCGATTCTTCAATCGACAATATAAAACGCAGCCTGTTGGAGGGCGCAATCTTTGTAGCCTTGATTTTGTTCATCTTCCTGATGAATCCGCGCACCACTCTGATTTCGTTGGTGACAATACCGATTGCCCTGCTGGTAACACTTATCACCATGAGGCTTATGGATCTGAGCATCAACACCATGAGCCTCGGAGGTCTGGCCATTGCAATAGGCTCGCTTGTAGACGATGCCATCGTCGATGTGGAAAACGTGTACAAGCGGCTGCGCGAAAACTTCAAACTCCCCAAAGAGCAACGGCAGAAAATTACAAAAATCGTATTTGAAGCCTCCCGCGAGGTGCGTATGCCTATTCTCAACTCCACGCTTATTATTGTGGTGAGCTTTGTGCCGCTCTTCTTCCTGCAAGGCATGGAGGGGCGTATGCTCATGCCTTTGGGTATCGCCTTTATCACTGCACTTTTCGCCTCAACTCTTGTGGCTCTCACCCTTACCCCGGTGCTATGCTCGCTTCTGTTGCCGCAAAAGGTGGTAAAAGCTCACGAGCCACGATTGGTGCGTTGGCTCAAAGGGGGATACGTATTTCTGTTGCAAGGAGCAATCCGCTGCAAATGGATTGTGCTGGCAATCACAGCCGGTGCTCTTGCTCTGGCCTTATATGTGTTCAGCTTCTTGGGCCGCGACTTCCTTCCCCCGTTCAATGAAGGTTCCTTCACGGTGAATGTCACCACCCTGCCGGGAATTTCGCTTGAACAGAGCGACAGTATAGGCGCACGTGCGGAACGAATGCTTTTGAGTGTGCCGGAAATAAAGCGAGTAGCGCGCAAGACGGGTCGCGCCGAACTCGATGAGCACGCCCTTGGCATCAACACCTCCGAAATGGAAGCCCCCTACGAACTCGCCGGAAGAAGCAAAGAGGAGGTCAGTGAAGAAATACGCAAAAAGCTGTCTGTAATTCCCGGTATAAACATTGAGATAGGTCAGCCTATTTCACACAGAATCGACGCCATGCTCTCCGGCACCGAAAGTAACATCGCAATAAAAATCTTCGGTCCGGACTTGCATACCCTCTACCGCCTCGGCACAGAGACAAAAGAAGCCATTGAGAAAGTCAACGGACTGCAAGACATCAATGTTGAGCAACTCATAGACCGTCCGCAGATTAACATCACTCCACGTCCGCAGATGATGGCGCGTTACGGCATTACCGTGCCGGAATTCACAAATTTCATAAACACAGCTCTGTCGGGTGTATCCGTAAGCGAAATCCGCGAAGGCAACAGTGTTTATCCGCTCACAGTGAAAATAGCCCCGGAGTATCGTCAAGACATTGAGCAAATCGGGAACCTGCCCATTGACTGCGCCGACGGCTTGAAAGTACCGTTGAGAGCTGTGGCCGACATCAGCTCAACCTCCGGACCGAACACCGTAAATCGCGAAGACGTAAGCAGAGTGCTGGTTGTCAGCGCAAACGTCTCCGAACGTGATATGCGTTCCGCCGTTGACGAAATCAAGAATAAGATTAATGAGAAAGTGTCATTGCCGCCGGACTATCGCATAAGCTACGGCGGTCAGTTCGAAAGCGAAGAAAGTGCTTCTCGCACATTGCTCATAGCCTCTCTCTTCTCTCTGTTGGCAATATACCTGTTGCTCTACGGCCAATTCCGCTCCGCGCTGCAAAGTGCCGTGGTTATGGTCAATCTGCCTCTGGCTCTGATTGGCGGCGTGTTCGCAATATGGTTCACCGGCGGCAACGTGAGCATCCCGGCAATCATCGGTTTCATTTCCCTGTTCGGCATAGCCACACGCAACGGCATGCTGCTCGTAGACCGCTACAACACCCTCTGCAACAGAGGGTTGACACTGATGCAAGCCGTACTTGAAGGCTCCGCCGACCGTCTGAACCCTATACTTATGACCGCCCTCACCTCCACCCTCGCGCTGATTCCGCTCGCAATAGCCGGCTCCCAACCCGGCGGCGAAATACAAAGCCCTATGGCCAAAGTAATCCTCGGCGGCCTGCTCTCCGCCACCCTCCTGAACGCCTTCATAATCCCCATAATGTACCTGCTTTTCATCAAAAAAAACACCAAATAAAGGCACTTATACAGAAGACAGTGATATAGACATAGCCTTTGTGGTCGAACACCTGAATGACGATTACTTTACCGATACTCCTTTGCTTTGGAAATTGAAGCGCAAAATCAGTAACCTCATAGAGCCTGTACTGTTGACAGAAGATAAGAGCAATCCCCTTTATTCCGATATACTTAAAACCGGGATACTAATCTAATATTCATGTTCTGCAATCAGTATTGGTGCTCGTTGGGGGAAACGTCCCGGCTGTCAAGGGGCTTGGCGTTCATTTTGCGCCACACGTACCAAATGTAGGCGAGCACGAAGGGTACGAGCAGACTCACTATGCTCATCACTTTGAGTGTGAACAGCGAGGAGCTTGAGTTGGCAAGCGTCAGCGAGCTGTTGGCGTCTATAAGCGAGGGCAGATATGCAGTGCTGTTGTATCCGGCTACTGCCAACAGACTGACCACAACTAATATTACTCCGACTCCGGCATACCAAATGCCGCCACGGCTCTTGCTCAATGCGCCCACTCCTATACCGACAAGTGCAAGCACCACGCCGAGCAGGAACAGTATGCCCCACCACCACATACCGATAAAGTTCTTCAAGTAGAGGTATGGCACTGCTGTAATATCTCCGTTATTGTCGGCCTGCCAACCGGTATTCAGAATCAGCATGGCGGTGAATGCGATAAAGAGCAATGCGAAGATGAGTCCGTTGATAAAGACGGCTCGGCGCATACGCTGCTCAAAATTACCATCGGTACGTATGTTGTTGATAAAGTAAAGTGCTGCCAATGTGCGAGCCAAGAAGAAGATTGTGAAGCCGAGCAGCAGACACTCCCATGAGCAAATCACTTCAAATCCGTGCGTGGATGCCCATTCCGAGATTACCGGGTTAGTGCCTTCGGCAAGGTTGCCGCGAGTCACTGTAAATTCCGCGCCGGTGAACATCATTCCCACAGCCGCACCGAGCAATATGCAGCCCAACGCACCTCCGATAAAGAGCATAAAGTCATACACGCATGTGCCGTACAGGTTCCCTTTTTTGCGCCTGAATTCATAGCTGAACGCTTGGAATACGAAACAGAAAAGTATGGCCATCCACAACCAATACGCACCGCCGAAGCTCGTGGAATAATACAAGGGGAAGGAGGCAAAGAATGCTCCGCCGAACACTACCAGAGTAGTGAACGTCAGCTCCCATTTTCTACCCAAAGAGTTAACCATAAGCTGTTTGTCGGTTTCATTATATTTACCCAAGAGCATTGACTGGCCGCCCAACACAAACAGCATGAATACCAAAGCTGCTCCGAGCACACAGATAATCAGCCACCAATAGTTTTGATATAATGCAAGTTCAGTCATGGTATTCAGAGTTTAGGATTGTTTAACATATCTGTTTTCGACACACGTGCTATATAGCGCAGCATAATGGAAATTTCGGCTGCAAGCATGAGAGTGAACAAGACAGCGAAAATCCAGAAAGTAGTCTGCACTGAACCGGAGGATATGTCTGAAACGGCCACTCCGGTCGGCATAATGTCTTGTATCACCCACGGCTGACGACCTACTTCGGCCACAATCCACCCGGCTTGCGAGCATACCCATACCATTGGAATGGACAGCATACCAAGCCATTGGTACCACCTCATATCAAGCCACGCAGGTTTCCATTTCAATGAGAACAGAGAGACAAGGAAGATGAGAATCAGCACACCGCCCAATGTCACCATAATACGGAAAGCGTAGAATGTCAAGCCCACGGGGGGAACGGCATCTTCCGGTTTGTCAAGATAACCGTAACCGAAATATTTGTAATTCTCGGCCAATACCGACTGTGCACTCTCCATGGCGGCTTTGTTGCCCTGCTTTTGCGCATTGCCGAAATCGGCAAGTGCTTGGCGAGCCATGCGGCCCATTTCAATGCGTTTTGCATATGAATCGGTGTAAATTGTATCACCTTGCGGTGTAAGCTCTATACCGTCTATGAGGTCATCAATACCCGGCACAAAGCTGTTGGCATCATGGTTTGCAAGGACTGACAACCCATATGGTATTGAAATTTCTGCATGTATTGCTTCTTGGTTGTCACCGGGCTTTTTGTCAGGGTTGAGAATACCGAAGCCTACAAGCTCCTGACCGACCTTGCCTTTGTACAATCCTTCCATGGCCGCGAGTTTCATAGGTTGATGCCGAGCTACCTGCACTGCCGAACCATCGCCGGTGTAAATGGTAAGCAATAGGCCGACAAGCCCTACACATGCACCCACTTTGATTGAGGGGAGCGCCACATCTTTGTTGCGCTTCTTCCACAACAGCCAACTGCTCACACCGATTACAAACACACCGGCAAGTGCCCAACCGGAAAATACGGCATGGAAGAATTTATTCATGGCAAGGGAATTGAATGCCACTTCGGTGAAGTTTGACATCACATTACGCATCTGTGCCGGGTCAAACTCCATGCCCACGGGGTTCTGCATCCACGCATTGGCAATGAGTATCCAAAGAGCCGACAAACTAACCCCCGCCGCCACAAGCCATGTGGAAACAAGGTGAAAGCGGCGGCTGACTTTATTCCAACCGAAGAACATCACGGCAACAAATGTAGCTTCCATAAAGAAGGCCACGATACCCTCAATGGCAAGCGGTGCGCCGAAAATGTCGCCCACAAACCATGAGTAGTTGCTCCAGTTTGTGCCGAACTCAAATTCCAGAATAATGCCGGTGGCTACTCCGCAGGCAAAATTAATGCCGAACAAAGTCATCCAAAACTTGGTGATACTTTTCCATTTTTGTTCTCCCTTGCGGACATATATGGATTCCATAACGGCCACGATAATTGACAGGCCGATAGTCAGCGGCACAAAGAGCCAATGATACATGGCTGTCAGGGCGAATTGTGCGCGCGACCAGTCTACGGTTTGAATCAAGTCATTCATATTTATTTATCGTTTGTCTGTGAATGTGGAGCGTACGGCTTCAGCGCGATCCGAGTCGTTGTCGTAGCCGGAAGAGAGCAGGTCAGGGAAGAAGAACACTTTAAGCACGGCAAACAGAATAAGCAATTTTATGACAATCATAAGCCACAGACTTCGCCCCACGGTCATGGAGCGAAATCCGTCGGCATAAAGTGTATATATCTTCCTGAAAAGATTTGTCATCAGAAAATAATCTGGAAGCGAGTTTGGAGTGCGCCGAGATTGATGTCCGGGTCGCCCAGCTTGTCAAAGCGGTGAGTGTAAGCTGCTCTGAAACGCCAAATCATATACTTGTTGATGTACCAGTTGGCTGTAAGAGAAACGTCTTGTGCGCGACCGCCGTAGATACCGGCTTTCTTGCTGGTGGTATTGATATAGTTGTAACCGAGTACAAGTTCAAGGCTCTTCGGATTGGGGGTTGCGATGCCGGCATCAGCATGTGAGTATTTGTAATCGCCGCCGATTGCGAGGTAACGAAGCATTCCGTAAGCACCCCATGCCTTATAAGTGGGAAGGTCACGCAGACGATGAAGCTGCATATAGTAGTACTGTGCTTCAAGAGCTATCGGGCCGTGAGCAAGAAGGAGCTCGGGTGTAAACTTGAACATTGAGTTCACGTCTTGCACATTTGCACCTACTGCCTGCACCTTGGCAACGCGGGTAGGGAAGTTGGACGCGATGGAATATACATGGTTGTCCGGTGCGTCCGGGTTGCCGTTAAACTGTGGCGAACCGGCTTGGAATGACATACCTACTTGCGCCATGTTTCTGCCGTCTTCATAGCCTCCCATAAGCGGACGCCATACAAGGCGTGACATACCGCCGTAGCCGGTTTTGCGCATTTGTGTAGTGTTGAATGTCATCGCTTTGCTCTCTGCATACAATGACGCGGTTGCGAAGAACTGACCTTTGTCAAACACATACATTGCGCCGAGCACACGCGGATTGTTGAGAGCTTCATTTACGAGCGGCTCCTCCATGCTGATTTTCATTGAAGAACTTGTAGCGCTCTGAAGGCCGAACTGCTGAATGAAGTAACCGAAACGCAGCAAGTTGTTGGAATTGAATGTGTGCTGCACAAATATGTCTTTCAAAGAAACTTTGCCGTAGGCAAAACCTATATCAACCTTTGCGCTCCATTTACCGTATGATGCCTTTACACCCAAGCGAGCATCCGGTATGGCGACACCGGCCGGGAAGAGTTCCATCTCATTGGAAGTAAACACGGCTCCGTCCATGAGGATACGCCCTGTTGGAGTCACCTTAAATTTTGGCTCTGCCGAGTTGGACGCACTCGCCTCTGCTGCAGTTGTCACTGTTTCAGTCACGGTGGTTGTGGTTACACTGCCATCGGCATTGGTTGTAGTAGTTGTGGAAACGGTTTTTGTTTCATTGGCCGGGTCGGGATCCGGGCCGGCCATTGCCGGCATTGAGCACACGCTCAACAGGGCTATCGGTAATATATACTTTTTCATGGTTCTGCTGATTTACTTATAGTTAGAGAGGTCGAGAGTACTCTTTTTTACTTTACCTTGCTTTTGCAGGTCGGCCATTTCTTTGCGAGCCTTTTCAAGTTGCTTCTGGAAACCGGGGTCGGCGTGCAAACGAGCTACAACACCGGAGGCTACGAGGCGAGCGGCATCTACATCACTCTGGAAATGGTAACCGCATATCACACGGCTTTCGCCCATGTCATAACCGCGTTTGAGGATTTCATTCTGGCGATTGGGGTTCAACTCGGCAAGTACAAGAGCTGTTGCCCAGCCGATTGAAGTGTGTCCTGAGGGGTATGAGCCGTTTGTGGAAAGCTCGGCCTGCTGTGCCGGATTGCAAGTTTCTTCCTCGAAGAAAGCAAAGGGGCGAGTACGCATATAGTGGTTCTTTGCTTCGCGAGTGGCAAGGTCACCGGCATCTTCACGCATACCGATTACCAGCTTGAGGATTTCGGGAGTGTTCTGTTCATTGATTTCTATACCGAAAGCTTCTGAAAAAGCCGCCGGCACACCGTCGCCTTCTACATTGGCATCGCTGAAAGCCTGATCGCCGCGCGGAGTGTTACGCTGCAGCTTGCCCCAATCATAACGTTCCTTGTCATAGAGGAACAGGATTGAACCACCCTCCGGGGGAGGAGGAAGCAGATATAGGGAATTTGCCACATCTCCCTCATTAAGGAAATATAGATTAGGCTTTGTGGAATGATCTTTTCGAGCGGGCGCAGTTTGAGCCATCATGGAGCCGGCACACAACAAAGCTGCCATGCAGAACAAATTGCGCAATTTCAGAATGTTTTTCAGATTCATAGTACAATTTTGTGTTTGACGTTTAACAAAAATTTACAATTATAGAGTTTTATTTACATAACACCGAAACGATGCAATAAGTTTTCATAATCCCCAACTTTTTTTAAAAAATATTAACATCCGATGAAAATGAACTTTTTTTGAAACCGACCGGAAATTCCAGATTTGTTTATTTCAAAAAAATGTGCTAACTTTGCATGATTTTTGAAAGACAAGAAAATAGATACAATTTTATGCTTAAGACGTTTAAGAAAACGATTGATTTGGCAGACGGTCGCCAAATCACCATTGAGACCGGAAAGCTCGCCAAGCAGGCTGACGGTGCGGTGGAAGTTCGTATGGGCGACACTATGCTGTTGGCCACTGTTTGCTCGGCTAAAGAAGCCGGCGAGGGCGTTGATTTTATGCCCCTTACTGTAGAATACAAAGAAAAATACTCATCAATAGGCCGCTACCCCGGCGGCTTCCTTAAACGCGAAGGTCGCGCCTCAGACTATGAAATCCTTACTTCACGCCTTGTAGACCGCGTACTTCGCCCCCTTTTCCCGGACAATTACCATGCCGAGACATTTGTTAATGTAACAATGTACTCCGCTTCTGAGCAAGATGCCCCGGACGCTCTCGCCGGTATAGCCGCCTCTGCTGCCTTGGCTTGCTCCGACATCCCGTTCAACGGTCCCATCTCCGAAGTACGCGTGGCGCGTGTAGACGGCAAATGGGTAATCAACCCCACTTTCGCACAAATGGAGAAAGCAGACATCGAGCTGATGGTCGGCGCCACTTACGATAATATCATGATGGTGGAAGGCGAAATGAACGAAGTGAGCGAGGCTGAATTACTTGAAGCTCTGCGCGTAGCTCACGAAGAAATCAAAAAGCACTGCGTGGCTCAAATGGAACTCATGAAAGAGAGCGGCCACGAGGCAAAACGTGAATATTGCCACGAAGTGAACGATGAAGCTCTCCGCGCCGATGTCCGCGAAAAATGCTACGACAAGGCTTACGCCATAGCCAAAGCCGGCAACCCCGACAAGCATTGGAGAGCCGACTCCTTCAAAGCTATCTGCGAAGAATATATAGAGTCTCTGCCGGAAATGACCGAAGAGCAACTCGCCAACTATACTGAAGATCAGCGCATCGCAATGGTAAAACGCTATTACCACGATGTGGAGAAAGAGGCAATGCGCCGTTGTGTGCTTGATGAAGGTATTCGCCTTGACGGCCGCAACACCACCACCGTGCGCCCCATTTGGATTGAAACGGACTACCTGCCCGGCCCTCACGGTTCCGCTGTCTTCACTCGCGGTGAGACACAAGCTTTGGTTACAGCCACTCTCGGCACCACCCTTGATGAGAAAATCGTGGACGATGTACTCAACAAGAGCAAAGAACGCTTCTTGTTGCACTACAACTTCCCCCCCTTCTCTACCGGTGAAGCACGTCCGCAACGCGGTGTAGGCCGTCGTGAAATCGGTCACGGCAATCTCGCTCATCGTGCACTCAAGCGTATGTTCCCCGACGGTTTCCCCTACACCTGTCGTATCGTCTCCGACATTCTGGAAAGTAACGGTTCTTCTTCAATGGCAACAGTATGCGGCGGCACACTTGCCCTGCTTGATGCCGGCGTGAAGATGAAACGCCCCGTAGCCGGTGTGGCTATGGGTCTTATCTCTGATGGTCAAAAGTACGCAGTGCTCACCGACATTCTCGGTGACGAAGACCACCTCGGCGACATGGACTTCAAGGTGACCGGTACAAAAGACGGTATCACTGCCACTCAAATGGATATCAAGTGCGACGGTTTGAGCTATGAAATTCTCGCTACCGCTCTTGAACAGGCACGTCAGGGACGTATGCACATTCTCGGCCTTATCAACGAGGCAATGCCCGAACCGCGTGCAGACTACAAACCCAATGTGCCGCGCCTTATCTCCTTTGAGATACCCAAAGACCTTATCGGTGCCGTTATCGGCCCCGGCGGCAAAATCATTCAGGGCATTCAGGAAGAAACCGGTGCAACCGTATCAATCGACGAAGACTTGGAACGCGGCGTAGGTATGGTGGAAATCGCATCTGCCAACAAAGAAAGCCTTGACGCTGCATACGCTCGCATCAAAGCCATCGTTGCCATGCCGGAGGTTGGTGAGACTTACACCGGCAAGGTGCGCTCAATCCTCGACTTCGGTGCATTCGTTGAATTCATGCCCGGCAAGGACGGCTTGCTTCACATCTCTGAAATATCATGGGATCGTCTGCCAGACATGGAAGCAAGTGGTATAAAGGAAGGTGATGAACTCACAGTCAAGCTCCTTGAGATTGACCCCAAAACCGGCAAGTATCGCTTGAGTATGCGTGCTTTGCAGCCCAAGCCGGAAGGCTGGGTAGAGCCGGAACGCCGTCCGCGCGCACCCAGAGGCGAAGGCCGCGGAGAAGGCAGAAACGACCGTCCGCGTCGTGACGGAGACCGTCCGCGCAGCCCGCGCCGCGATGGCAACGACCGAGGCGAAGGCCGAAGCCCCAGACACTGATTAAGAACTTGCATGACATATTAATTAGAAGTCTCGCAGAGTATTGTCGACTCTACGAGACTTCTCGTTTTAAGGCAGTTCGGTAAGTTGTCACTTCTTCCAGAATCTTGACGAGCGCAGCTTGCGCGCCTCCACTCTTTCCTCTTGAGGCATACAGCAACATTCCACTTCTTCTTGTATGGCTCTTTGGGTAGCCATATTGTAGTCGTGCCACATATTGCCGACTCCCTCGTCAGTTTGGTTATAGGCCATTGCATTGGCAGAGTCAATATTCATTTGTTTTGCCATTGCCATAACATCGACATTGGCGCCTACAAGGTTGACAGTCCAGCCCAATTCTTTGAACCAAGAAATGAGTTTCGCCACCTTTTGCCAAGTGTACATACATGAGGCATTCTCATATCCATCTGTCATTACAGTAATCGTTCCGGTGCAATCGTCGTGCGTTTCAGCCACCGCTTTAAGTTCACTCAGAGTTGAACCCACGGCATCAAGCAGAGGTGTGCCTCCCCATGGGGTGTAGTCTCTTTCAGTGAGGTGTTGTACATCCTCCGGCTTGGCATTTTTCACAATATAACGTGACGGTGCTGACCCGGAACTTTGGAAAGCATATATCGACACCAGACTTCGGATTTTTTCTTTGTTGACCTCTTGAGTGCTCTTGATGGTGTTGATTAACTCATTGCAGCCGGAAAGGGTTTGATTGCGTACGCAGCTCATGGAGCCGGACTCATCAAGAATGATGAGATTAAACATTGTTGTGACAGTGTTGGCAGTGTTGGCAGTGTTGGCAGTTGCTGTTTTTGCGTCCATAATTTTTTCAGTTAAAAGATGTATTTAGAGTCTGTCCAATAGATTGACAGTGCAAAATTACAATAAATGTCAGAAGTACACAAATTGTTTTGTGTCAAAATCACACTTTTAATATATTTTAACTAAAAACCGCTGTGTGCCGATTAAAAGCACACAGCGGCCGGTTTGAGTTATGGGAAACCTGCGGCCTGTTTATTTGCCTTCGCAGCCACAGCCTTTAAGACTGTGTTTGAAGTCATTAAGCTGTTTCAGGAACCCGGCGAAGACAGCATTGTCGGGATACTTTTTGAGAGCGTGGTGCAGCAGGCGCAATCCCACGACAAGCTGACGAGCGTGTTTCTCACTTAGCCCTTCCTTTTGCTGAGCCATTACGGCAAGAGCCGCCAAATCATGGTGTCCGCCAAGATTAAAGCTCATCACATCTTGAATTTTTCCTTCTACCACTTCGGTCACATTGAAGTGATATGAACGTTTTTCTTTGTTGCAATCCATAGTATTAATAATTTTATTTCTTAAATTCGGTAATAAAACGCGGAGTACACTGCATAAGTTGACTCCGCAACGGAAGTTTCAGTTTAATTAACAAAAAAATATGTTTTATAACATAAGAAAATTATTTGGATGTAGCAGATTTTTTGAGTAACCTTCCACTGAACAACAGCTCCGAATGTAAGCCGACATTCAGGGGTGTCTTTTGTATTTGCGAGTTTGGGGAATATTTCGTATTTTTGTGGCTAAAATTTGAATATGGAATTACATAAAATATTGGTTGCGACTGTGCTGATTGCCTTAGTTGGGGTGGTTGCCGCATCTTGCAACAAAGAACGCTCTTTCTCAGTTGAAGGCAAATTGACCGGCGAAGCACCGGACTCCGTAAGACTTGAACGTCTTTCGGAAGACGGTTCATGGATTGAAGTCAAGGCCGTTCCGGCCGATGACGCCGGTAAGTTCAACATAAATTTTGCCGCCCCGGATGTGCCCGACTTATTTCGTATCGGTGTGAACGATAAGTACGTCTATCTGCCTGTAGACAGCACGGAGACATTCACCCTCACAGCCCCGGCTGCTGACATTTCCCACGGCTTCAAACTTGCCGGTTCCCCTCAGGCCGAAGCCATGACTGCCTTTGAAACGGAATTCCTGAAAATCGAAAAGTACAACAATCCGGACTCAACGGAAGCGTTCAAGCGCAGAGTCTTCAACCGTTGGCTCAAAGAGGCAAAAGGAAACATCTTCTCATATTATGTACTCACCCGCCAAATGGGCAACGGCTTTTTTATAGAATATACCGACCCGATTTACCGTGCAGTAGCCACATCTTTCCAAACCTACAAACCGAACGACCCGCACACACCCTTGTTGGCGGAGAACGCGCGGTGGGGTGTGGGCGAAGACCGCCGCCGAAAAGGGAAGCAGACTCAAATGGAGGCCACCTTGTCCGGCATTATTGATATTACGCTCCCGGATATCAACGGCGAGGAGGTGTCTTTGTCAAGTGTTGCCGGCAAAGGGAAGCCCACTGTGTTGGTGTTCGGTGCTTTGACAATGCCTGAAACGAGTGCCGCCAATATTGAATTGCGTAAACTTTATGACACCGGCCTTGTTGACATCTACGAGGTGTGTCTGGACGCTGACCGTTTCGCATGGAAACGTGCCGCCTTAAATCTGCCGTGGACTGCCGTGCTCGACACCGAGGGTCTGCAAGGCAAAGCGGCTATTGCTTACAACATTTTCAACGCCAAGACATTACCCGTCTACTTTATATTCAACAAAGAAGGTGATCTCATCCAATCCGCCACCGATATGAAAGAGTTACCTTCCCTAATTAATTGATTTTTATATGTTTGAGACAAGACAAAGCGGAGGCTTCTTGAGCAACATACCCCCGGTGACTCTCAACTTGCTGATAATAAACATAGCTCTCTGGCTGATTTGCAGCTTTATGCCGAGTTTCGGCCAGACCATTTACAACACTTTGGGGCTGCACTATTGGGGTGCATCGGTCTTTAATCCGATACAACCTATAACATATATGTTCCTGCAAGCGCCTATGGGTTCCGGTGCCGGACTCGGACATATCTTCTTCAATATGTTTGCCTTGTATATGTTCGGCAGAATATTGGAGATGACATGGGGAGCAAAGCGTTTTTTGTTTTTCTATATGGCATGCGGAATAGGTGCGGCGTTGGTGCAAGAAATCGTGTGGTTGATTGAGATTCCTTCCGACTATCTGCATATACTCGCGCGCCGGAACGGCATCACAACCGGGGAAATGCAGGCTATGATTGACGCAAGCCCCGTTGAGGCGGCAGCCGCCATGAAAGCATTTTCAAGCCGGTTCCTCACAATCGGCGCCTCCGGAGCGGTGTTCGGTCTGTTGCTCGGATTTGGTTGCACTTTCCCGAATGTGCCGATGTATCTGTTCTTCATTCCGGTTCCCATCAAAGCCAAATTCCTTGTGGCCGGTTATGCGGTATTGGAACTCTTCTTCGGTATGTCCGGCACTCTCAGCTCCGTGGCTCACTATGCGCATCTCGGCGGTATGCTCTTCGCTCTGCCCATAATTTTGTATTGGAACAAGAAAGGAACTCTGCATGGCGGGCGTAGTTGACATATTCAGGAGCTACAGCGTGCTTGCTCGCCTGGTGTGTGCAAACAGCCTGGTGTTCGTGTTGATGATGATATTCGCCATTATCGAAAAGAGCGGAGGCGCACTCCCCTTTTCGCCGATACTGAATTTGGCTCTTGCAGCCCCGGTGCAGGTATGGGTGCATTATCCGTGGACCATAATCACATATATGTTCACGCATGAGAACTTCTTCCATATCCTGTTCAATATGCTGTGGCTGCTATGGTTCGGCCGTATGTTTTTGGAGGTGGGGAGCACCAAGACTCTCATGTGGCTGTATCTCGGCGGCGGCCTTGGCGGCGGCCTGCTGTATATGCTTCTGTATCCGCTGCTCCCCGGTTTCTATGGTGCGATGCCTCTGCTTTTGGGGGCGAGCGCATCGGTAATGGCTATAATGGCTGCTACCGCCGTGCTGATACCCGACTATACTTTGCATCTGTTCTTTTTGGGAGATGTAAAGCTCAAATGGATGGCAGTTGCAATGATACTGTTGGCTTTCCTCGGCTTGGGTGGCGGCAACGCTGCCGGCGGAATTGCTCATGTGGGCGGCGTGCTGACCGGCGTGATTGCCGGCTTAAACATGAAACATCGCCCGGCAAAGGTGCACTCCGTACATCGCAAGAATCCTTTCAAAAATATTGACAAATCACAAATCGCCGATATCAGGCAGCGACCGGCCGCACACAACGCTGCTGAACTCGAAATGGCAGATGCTCGCCGGCTTGATGCTCTGCTTGACAAGATACATCTCTCAGGCTTCAAATCCCTTACAAAAGCAGAGCGTGCAGAATTGGAAGAATTAAGCAAACGAGTCTCCAAATGAAAATCACCGGACGACATATAATCGGAACCGCTGCGCGCATATTAACCGCCCTTTTGCTGCTAATGACAGTACTCAGCGGTTGGGCCGGCTATATAAAGCCCTCCACATGGGCTGTTCCGTCTATGCTCTGCCTCATATTCCCATGTCTGTGGTGTTTGTCGCTGATTGTCGCGCTTCTTTGGCTGTTAATCTCTAAATCAAAGCTTACTGCGGCCATATGTGGCGGTGTGCTTTTGCTCACGGCATTGCCGTTTCTCAATGTAAGTCCGATATCTTTCCCTCATGAACCCGATGCTGATGAAATTCCGCTCAAATTAGTGACATACAATGTAGCCGGATGTCAGGATATTGACGGCGTGCAGCCCGGCTATTCCCGAACTCTCTCATACGTCCTCAACAGCAACGCCGATGTAGTCTGCTTTCAAGAATTTTACGGTGCCGAGTATGCAAAATTGTTTCGCTCTCAAATCACCGAAGAACAAATTGACTCGCTCAATTCCATGTACCCCTACCGAATAGCCTCCACTCCCTCCGAGGTTTGTATTTACTCCAAATATCCGGTTAAATTGAAAAAGGCCGACTCGCGCAAAGAACTGCAGTATTTTAATTATCAGCTGTACTCCATGAGTTTTCAAGGTCACGACATCTCAATCCTCAACCTGCATCTCACCTCTTACGAACTCTCCAAGAGCCAGAAAGCATTGGCCTCCGACCTCAAACATGACCCCGGCAAAGTGTTCGATGAGCGAAACAGCCGCTCTCTGTACCGCAAACTGCGCGATGCCTTTATAGCACGTGCACAAGCCGCTCATTATGTAGCGGAGCTCATTAAGTCCGTCCCCGGCCCGCTCATTGTCTGTGGCGACTTCAACGATGTGCCGAACTCTTACGCATGGCGTCAAATAATGGACACCGGGCTGAAAGATGCTTACTGCACTGCCGGCAACGGCCCCATGATTACTTTCAACGCAAACCGATTCTTCTTCCACATAGACCAAATAATGTACCGCCCCGATGAGGGGATGCGCGCCTGCGAGATAACACGCGGCCACACCCCAAGTTCCGATCATTACCCCGTCTCCGTAACTTTCGCAATCAAAAAAAATAAACAACTTATAAATAATTAACTGATTAGCCCATGAAACACAAGTTTTTAACAGCTGCCGCCGTGGCGCTGACCATGGTGTGCGCATCAAACTCGCAACCGATGCAAGCAAGAGAAAACCCATTCCTGCAGCCCTACACGGCACAGTATGAAATCCCGCCGTTCGAGCAAATTCAGACTGCCGACTTCCTGCCCGCTGTCAAGGCCGGCATAGCCGAACAACAGGCAAATCTGAAAAAGATTATTGAAAACCCCGAGGCTCCCACTTT
This sequence comes from Prevotella sp., assembly GCA_023662865.1. GTDB lineage: Bacteria > Bacteroidota > Bacteroidia > Bacteroidales > Muribaculaceae > Lepagella. Next base: position 4,321 of record JAMPIK010000009.1, on the reverse strand, counting down.
CGAGAACACTATCATGCCCTTGGAGAACCTCTCCCCCACCCTTGACAGAGTAGCTGCCGTGTTCTATCACTACGACTCTGCCATGAAGACTCCGGAGTTCTCCGAAGCCGCCGAAACTATCATGCCCATGCTTGAAGAGGCCGGAAACGAAGTGGCTCTCTCCGAACCCCTGTTCGCTCGCATCAAGACTCTCAAAGAGGGCCTGAAAAAGTCCAAACTCAACCCGGTGCAGAAACGCCTCATCGAGAAATACTATCGTCAGTTTGCCGAGCAAGGCGCCGCGCTCTCTCCCGAACAGAAGAAAGAGCTTGTTCGCGTAAACGCCGAACTCTCAAAGCTCTATATGCAGTTCAACAAGAACCTGCTGAAAGCCACCAACGATTTCTCAATCCTGGTTTATGACAAAGCCGACCTCGCCGGCCTGCCCGAAAGCTCCGTGGCAACTGCCGCAGAAGCTGCCAAGGCTCGCGGCCTTGACGGTTTGTATGTATTCACCCTCCACGCACCAAGCCGTCTGCCCGTCCTCCAATATGCCGACAACCGCGGTTTGCGCGAAGCTATGTGGAAAGGCTACACTTCTCTGGCTTCAACCGGAGAGACTTCCAACATCCCCGTGATTGAAAAAATAGTGAAACTCCGCAACGAGAAAGCAAAAATCATGGGCTTCAAAGACTATGCCTCTTTCATGACAAGCAAAGTGATGGCCGGCACCCCCGAAGCCGCCGAAGAGCTGCTCATGAAAGTATATGAACCCGCCAAAAACAAGGTAAAAGAGGAAGTGGCCGAAATGCAGGCTTACGTTGATACAAACGGCGGCGGTTTCTCAATCCAACCATGGGACTACTACTATTACACCAACAAGGTAAAACAAGACAAATTCAACCTTTCCGAGACTGACCTGCAGCCCTATTTCGAGCTCAGCCACGTACTTGACGGTCTGAAATACTGCGCCAACAAGCTCTATGGCATCAACTTCGTGGAAATGCCGGACGCTCCCAAATACATGGACGAAGTAACTGTCTATGACATTCAAGACAAAGACGGCAAGCACCTTTCTGTTTTCATGACAGACTTCTTCCCCCGCAACACCAAAATACAAGGTGCATGGATGGAACAGATGCAGAGCGCCGGAGAATATGAGAACGGTGTGATGAAACGCCCCATCGTTTACAACGTAGGCAACTTCACTCCACCCACAGCCGACAACCCCTCACTGCTCACTCTTGATGAGGTTGAAACTACATTCCATGAGTTCGGCCACGCACTGCAAGGGATGCTCACACAAGCTCCCTACAAGAGTCTCGCCGGTACTAATGTAGACCGTGACTATGTAGAACTCTGCTCTCAAATCAACGAACATTGGGCCACTGCTCCCGAGGTACTCAAAGTTTACGCCAAGCACTACAAAACCGGCGAAACAATTCCCGATGAGCTGATTGTAAAGATGAAAGAGTCCGGCAACTTCGGCCAAGGCTTCACCGCAGCCGAGCTGAGTGCAGCTGCCCTTCTTGACATGGCTATCGCTCACGAGAGCGGAGAGAACTTCAACGTAGCCGATTTCGAAAAAGCCTACGCTGAAAAGATAGGTCTCCCCGCAGAACTCACATTCCGCTATCGTCCCACCTACTTCAAACATATCTTCGGTGATGAAGGTTACGCCGCCGGCTACTACACATACCTTTGGAGCCAGGTACTCGAAGCCGATGCATGGGAACTCTTTGAGCAAAAAGGCATCTTCGATCCCAAAACAGCCGCCTCATTCAAGAAAAACATCCTTGAAAGCGGCGACACAGAAGACGCCATGAAACTCTTCGTGAAATTCCGTGGCCACAAACCCAGCCCCGAAGCCCTCCTCCGCCTCCGCGGCCTCAACAAATAAGATAGGAAAGCAAGCCTCCGGCTTGCATAAAGTACGCCTCCGGCACGCAAAAACCGCAGCCGGAGGCTTTCTTTCCTCAATATGAACCAATAATCCGGCCGAAATGTTTTTATACCAAGAACCACTTATAGACTATATATAACTATGTCGGACAAATCAGGCAGCGTTTCGCATCTATTGTCGGCAGCCGGAATTTTGGTAGCGATTGGCATTGTTTTCGGCGACATCGGCACTTCTCCGCTCTACGTGATGAAGGCCATAATGAGCGTAAACGCGAATTACAACTCGGAATATGTGATTGGGGCAATATCGTGTGTGATATGGACTCTGACAATCCAAACCACTATTAAATATGTGATGATTGCAATGCACGCCGACAACAAAGGTGAAGGCGGCATTCTCGCACTCTATTCCCTGCTTCGACGACATTCCCGCAAATGGCTTTACATTGTCGGTGCACTCGGCGCTGCCGCGCTGATTGCCGATGGTATGTTGACTCCGGCAATTACGGTGACATCTGCCGTGGAAGGCATCACGCTGATTGCCCCTCACATCCCCGTTCTGCCGATTGTTATAATCATCATTCTGTTGATATTCTTGATGCAGCAGATGGGTACAAACAAAATCGGCAAACTCTTCGGCCCGATAATGCTGTTCTGGTTCCTTACTCTCGGCTCTCTCGGAGTGGTGTCTCTGATAGATTGCCCGAAAATACTCCGTGCATTCAACCCATGGTACGCTGTCAAGCTCCTTGTAAGTTCGCCCGAGTGGTTTCTGATTATCGGAGCGGTGTTCCTGTGCGTTACCGGAGCGGAAGCACTGTATTCCGATTTGGGACATTGCGGACGCAAGAATATCACATACGGTTGGGTATTTGTCAAGACAATGCTTATTCTGAATTACCTCGGTCAAGGCGCGTATCTACTTGCAGCTCATCGCTCTACGACTATTAATCCCTTCTATGCCATTGTGCCGGGAGGGCTCGTGGGTCCTATGACCCTGCTATCCACAATGGCAGCAATTATCGCAAGTCAGGCGTTGCTAAGCGGGGCCTTCACCATATTCTCACAAGCCATAACTCTGAATTTCTGGCCAAACCTGAAAATCAAGTACCCCACAATCGAGAGGGGACAGATTTATATTCCGTCAGTCAACTGGTGTCTGTTGGGCGGGTGTCTTGCCACACTCTTCATATTCAAAGACTCATCGCATTTGGAAGCAGCCTATGGTCTTTCAATCACAATTACCATGTTGATGACTACGGTATTGCTTGCCTTCTGGCTTCACATGAAAGGTTTGGGCAAACCCCTATGCCTTGCCGTTACCGGCTTTTTCATATTGTTGGAGGGGGTGTTCTTCGTGGCCAATCTTACGAAATTCACGCATGGGGGCTGGTACAGTCTTTTCGTTGCGATAGTTGTGGGAGCGGTGATGATAATATGGTATCGCTCATGCGTACTGCGCTCAAAGTATGTGGAATATTTCCCCATGAAAGACAAGCTCGGTCTCATAAACGACATTGCACAAGACAAGGAAATTCCGCTCTATTCATCAAACATTGTCTATCTCACCGGCGCATCCGGCAGCGACAAGATTGAATCAAAGCTGCTGTATTCCATTGTCAACAAACACCCCAAACGCGCAGACCACTATTGGCTCGTGCATATAGAATACTCCGATGCTCCCGACACACTTGAATATGAAGTAAAGACACTGCTGCCGAAGCGTATGTTCGCCGTAACGTTCCATATCGGCTACCGCGTGAACCCGCAAATCAACGTCTATCTGCGACAGGTAGTGGAAGACCTTGTAAAAGACGGCAAGCTGAATTTGACAAGCAACTATCCGTCATTGCGAACTCACGGCATATCCGGCGACTTCCGTTTTATAATACTGCGCCGAATCTTCTCCGCCTCAAGCAATTGCCGCAACAAAGAGCGATTTCTGCTCAAAGCCCACGACTCACTGCGCTGGATGTCGCTGTCTGTACAAAACGCTTACGGACTCGACACCAGCACCGTAGCCCTTGAATCCGTCCCCCTGATCCTCTCCACAGCCCCCAAACAGCGCATAACCCCCGCCAACCCCTAACTACGCGAAGTCTCGTCAACCTACTGCATACACAGAAGCACACAGCACTTCCACAACCCCGCGATATGCGAGTGCCAAAGCAAAAAGTCTTCGTGGGGTAAAAAGACGTGCTAAGACCGCCGACCTACTGCTCACAGCCCACCAAACCATGTTAAAAAATGTAAAATCCAAATCAACACCTCCCTATCAATCAAACAAATACAAAAAGAACTCAATTCCATCACCCCGCTCCCAAAATAAATATACTACCTTTGCAACCAAAGAGCACCAATCAGCACAACTTGTTGTTGCCCTCTTTGACATTTATCAGAAAGCGGAAGTTCGGCGAAGAAAAAACCGGGCAGTCTTTCC
>JAMPIK010000008.1 GCA_023662865.1 Prevotella sp. | reverse complement strand
TCAAATCAGCCAAAAAGACGCCGTGATTTAACATTCTTACATAATTTATAAATTATCTTTTTACTTCATTGAGAGTCTTGTTTCCCAAAATTACCGTTATGTCTCGCAGATATACCTCAGCTTTGAGCCTTTGGTTCAGTCACATAGCACGCTATGTTCCTTCACCTGCAGCTTCAAAGCTGAGGCACATCTGCGACCCAGACGTTCACATTTTTTATTAAACAAGCTCTTATTGCTCGGATTTTTGGAGGAGGGTGTAGACATCTTTATCGCGAGCGGCGAGGTCTGATTGCAAGGTGTCCGCGAGATTGGCATTGCGCTCCTTCAATGATTCATATCGGCTCTCGCCGGAGAGGAAGTCGGGCAATGAGCCGTCCGGGGCTTGTGAGTCTGCTATAAGCGGATTCTTGCCCTGCTCGGCCAACAGCGGATTGTACCTGTACAGCGGCCAATAGCCGGATTTTACGGCTCGGCGTTCTTCAATCATGGCGGTGCCCATTCCGGCGCGTATGCCGTGGTTTATACATGGGCAATAGGCAATGATGATTGCCGGCCCGGGGTATTCCTCGGCTTCACGCATGGCATTGACAGCCTGCGCCGGGTTGGCCCCCATAGCGATTTGAGCTACATAAACGTTGCCATAAGTCATCATCATTCTGCCCAAATCCTTTTTGATTGTGCGCTTGCCGCCGGGCGCATATTTGGCTACGGCACTCACGGGAGTAGCCTTGCTCATCTGTCCGCCGGTGTTGGAATAGCATTCGGTATCCATTACGAGCATATTTATCTTCGTGCGCCTTGCCAGCACATGGTCAAGGCCGGCGAAACCGATGTCGTAGGCCCAGCCATCGCCGCCTATTGCCCACACGCTTACGGGTGCGAGCAGGTCGGCATGAGCAAGTATTTCACCTACCCCGGTATCGGCTGAATTGTTTTTCAACAGCGGGAGCAACGCATCTGCGGCATTTGACTGACTAAGCGCATCGGCTTTGAGAGATGTAATCCATGAATTCATCGCATCTTTGAGCTTGGGGTCAATAACCGGGTCGGCGGTTAATTTTTCCATTTTTACCGCAAGTGCGTCTCTTCTGCTTTGAAGAGCCACGGCCATGCCATAGCCGAACTCGGCGTTATCCTCAAATAGAGAGTTGGCCCATGCCGGCCCTTGTCCGGCGGCATTGGTACAATAAGCATTGGCCGGATAGTCGGCTCCCCATATTGAGGAACATCCGGTGGCGTTGGCTATCACCATGCGCTCGCCGAAGAGCTGAGTGAGCAGTTTCACGTAAGGAGTCTCGCCACACCCTGCGCAAGCACCGGAGAACTGCAACAACGGTTGATACATCTGACTCCCTTTTACTGTGAAACGCGGGAGCAAGCCGGGCCGATAGCCTACTTTTTCTTCACAATATTTTGTGTATGGTATCTGCACATCCATTATGCCTTGTGAAGGTGTCATGGTCAGTGCATGACCGGGGCATACTTCTGCACACGAGCCACACCCGGTGCAGTCTTCGCTGAACACTTGTATGCGCCATTGCAACGGCTTGCCGCCGAGAGGGAGTCCACGCGCCGGGACAGTCGCCAGCCCGTTCGGGACATCGTGCATCTGAATGTCATCAAGCAGGAAGGGGCGTATCGCGGCATGTGCGCACACAAACGAGCAAAGCGTGCATTGAATACATTTATCGGGGTTCCATACCGGAATGTCAAGAGCTATCCGGCGCTTCTCAAATGCAGTGGTACCCATAGGCATTGAGCCGTCGGGGGTAAAGTAAGACACCGGTAAATCATTGCCTTCAAGGCGGTTGCAAGGGGTAGCAATATTTTCTACAAAGGATTGCAAATTCATCGGATTTACTGCCGAAGCCGACTTTCCTTCATCTTCATTACCCGGTTGCCCGGCTTGCACAGAGCCTAAGTCAATCGGCGTGAGAGCGGATTTTACATGAGCGAGGGCATCAAGATTTTTATTTACAACGTCTTGACCCTCATGTATATACATTTTTTTGATTTCTGACTGCAGGCCTTCAAGAGCCTTTCGGGAATCGTACTCCCCTACTCCCAGATGAATGAACGCCGTAGCCATAATCATATTGATACGCACCCCCAAACCGGCCTTTGCCGCAATTGCCGCTGCATCTACATTGAAGCATCTCACTTTCTTTTCTACCAGAGTGCGGAGCAGCGCCGGAGCAAGATGACGCTTCCACAGCCCCGGGGTGTTCCATGCGGAATTGAGTACAAACACACCCTCCGACCGCAAGGTTTTGGCCAGCGAATATTTGTTTACATATGAATCTTTGTGGCATGCCACATAATCGGCTTGCTCAATTGAATAATCAGCCTTAATCGGAGTCGGGGAGAGGCGCAATTGCGAAATTGTGTAACCGCCGCTTTTCTTGGCGGAATATTGGAAGTAGGCTTGGGCATTCAGGCCAAATTCGGAGGCCATTACCTTGGCAATATGTTTGGTTGCGCCGACAGTGCCGTCAGAAGCGAAGCCGTAAAACACAGCCTGTATTGTCTTTGCCGGATGAGGCATCTCAAAGGGAGTCACCGTAAGCGAGCGGTGTGTCACATCATCGTCAATCCCAACGGTAAACTCGCGTTTGGGGGAATTGGAGCGCATATTGTCGAAGACAGCCTTTACCATAGCCGGGTCAAACTCCTTGCTTGACAGACCATAACGCCCGGCAAAAAGCTCGATATGCCGCCCGGCGCGACACAGTGCCGTGGCCACATCCTTGAAAAGCGGGTCACCGTCCGAGCCGGGTTCTTTGGTTCGGTCAAGCACGGCGAGCCGCTTCACACCGGCCGGAATAGCTTGCAACAGCGCGTCGGCACTGAAAGGGCGGTACAGCCGCACTTTTATCACGCCTCCGTTATACCCTTGTGTATTAAGCACTTCAAGTGTCTGCTCTATAACCTCTGAGGCGGAACACATCACTACTATGGCATCGTCGGCCTGTTCAGGCCCCACATAATCAAAAAGGTGATAACGCCTGCCGGTGAGTTCGCCCACCTTGTCCATATAATATTGAACCACAGAGGGAAAAGTATCGTAATGAGGATTTGAGGCCTCGCGGTTCTGGAAATACACATCGGCATTCTGGGCAGAGCCGCGCAACAGCGGATGTGCAGGGTTCAGCGCCCTTTGCCGGAAACGAGCAAGAGCCTCACGGTCTATGAGAGAGAACATATCATCATAGTCAATCGCCTGTATAGTGTCTGTCTCATTGGCCGTACGCCAACCGTCGAAGAAATGACAAACCGGAATTGAGCCTTTGAGTGCGGCCAAGTGAGCTACCAAAGCCAGGTCCATGGTTTCCTGCACGGTAGCTGACGCGAGGAATGCGAAGCCGGTGGCTCGACAAGCCATTACATCGGAGTGGTCGCCGAAAATGGAAAGGGCATGAGTGGCCACCGAGCGTGTGCCTACATGGAACACCCCCGGAAGCAATTCTCCGGCTATCTTATACATATTCGGAATCATCAGCATCAACCCCTGGGAAGAAGTGAAAGTAGTAGCCAAAGCCCCGGCTGCAAGTGCACCATGTGTAGCCCCGGCTGCTCCAAGTTCGCTTTCCATTTCTTTTATTTGCATCGGCTGAGAAGCATAATTCAACCGGCCTTGCAAAGCCCATTTGCAAGCTGACTCACCCATTGAGGCAATCGGTGTAATAGGATAGACGGTAGCCAGATCGCTCATTGCATACGCCACATAAGTTGCGGCGGTACTTCCGTCTACCGTAATTCTCTTTGTCGTGTTGTTCATAGCAGAGATTTTTTTTTGTTAAACGAAATTATGCCCCGATTGGTTGATTTTTTTGTAAATTTGCAGGGTAAATGACTGATTGGGCTCAAATAATTAAACGAGAATTGCGAGAGGCAGGCGCAACCGGTGTCGGTATTGCCGGCATTTCAAGGATACCGGAAGAGGTGTGGCGCAGCTATGAATTGTGGTTACAGAGCGGCCGAGCCGGAAGCCTCGGATATATGAGCAATTACCCGCAATTGCGGCAAGACCCGCGAGAGCTTATGCCTGAGGCTCAGTCGTCAATCAGCATAGCATGGCCTTATCTGCCGAAGAAATTGCGCTCTCCCGACAAGCCGTTTATAGCTCGCTATGCTTACGGGCCGGACTATCACAAAAGCATCAGACGCATACTCAAACCCATAATCAAAAGGTGGGAAACAGACTATGGAATTAAGTCGCGAATTTGCGTTGACTCCGCGCCGATACTTGAACGATATTGGGCTGTGAGAGCCGGGGTGGGATTTATAGGCCGCAACGGCTGCCTGATAGTGCCGGGCTATGGCTCATGGGTGTTTCTAAGTGAAATTTTGATAACTGCCGATTTGCCGGAAGATGAGCCTTGCCGGCTTGAGTGTGCCGGGTGTGGCGCGTGTATAAAAGTCTGTCCTGCACAAGCTTTGGGGGCTGACGGATATGTAGACTGCCGACGCTGCTTGTCGGCTCTAACCCTTGAGTCGCCGGGTAACGCGCCCAAGGGTCTCGGCACTCTCGCCGGTTGCGATCGTTGCCAAGAAGTGTGCATTCACAACAAAGAAGCCAAGGCTCATAATATCCAGGCCTTCGCAACTCTCACTCAAATATTTAATTTAACGGCTGATGAACTGAGGCACATGAGCGCCGAGGAGTTTAAATGCAGAATGGCCGGCACCGCATTATTGCGTCCGGGGCTTGAAGGCCTGCTGGCAAACCTTTCGCGCTTGCAAAATGTTATTACATAAAATCATGTCAAATTAATACAACTATGAAAAATACAGAACACACTCCCAAACGCCGCATGTTTATTATCAGTTTCGGCGACAGCCGGAAATACCGGGTAATCATTGACAATTCCGGCAATAAAGACGCATTGGCTCCGATTGTAAAGACTGAAAATGAATTGAACGCATTCCTGGCAAAAGAATTTCCGGGCGACACTTTTGCCTATTACACCACCCCGCGCATCACGGAGGTAAACGCCGAACATGAAGCCAAATATGCCCAATACCCGGTGTTTGACGACAAGGCGGTTGCCGATGTCAAGAAGGAATTGGTGCGTGAAATTGAAGTGATGAACTCGGACCGCCGCCTCAACAGCAACGACCCGTGGGGCACCGGCAATGTAGGCATTTCTTTCAGCGAACAGTAGTAAGTTTTGCAGTTTGCCGCTTATTTACTAACTTTGCGGCAATGGAATACCGACATTACGATATCTGCGGAGAGGATGTGGCTGTCCCCATACCTCACTGCTATTCCGATTGCGCGGAACTTATACGCTCTGACTCATATCGCCACAACGGTCGCTGCGACTCGTTGTGGCGCATTGTGTTCGGCTCTTTCACCCGCACAAGCATGGGGTTCTCCCTTTGGTTCAGACTGGCGCAGCACCGCAAGGGGTGGCTCTACCCTATTGCCCGATTTATGGCCAAACGATACAAACGCGGCTACGGCTTGTTCATTCCGCCCAAAACTCCGGTAGGCTACGGCCTGTATATACAACACTGTCAAGGGCTTATCATAAACCCCACGGCGGTGATTGGCAACAATGTGAATTTCGGGCAGTTCACCACCATCGGAGCCGCCGAGGGAGAAGCGGCCAAGATTGGCAACGGTGTATATGTCGGGCCCTCGGTGAGTATTGTAGATGATGTTCAAATCGGTAGCGGTGCTTGTATTGGTGCCGGGGCTGTCGTGGTTAAGAATGTAATGCCCGGAACTACCGTGGGAGGTGTGCCGGCTCATGTGTTGACCGGTTCGCATACCAATCTAATCAAAAATCCGTGGCCTTTGCCCAAACTCTGATGTTACAGTCTGTCATACAACGATTTGGAAGTGGCAAAAATGTAAAACTCTTCTATTTTGCCGAAGCATACAGTCGCCGGCTCATACCTCGCCGACTGCTAATGTACCGCCGCAAACGGCTGCTCAAGAAGTTGAAACGCCGCCCGGACTTCCCGGAGCTTAAACAGCGGATTGATTACTACTGCCGCATACCCGCAGACAAGCGGTTGTCGGCAGACTCACCTGCAATCGGAGGCAAACAGCCATATAATTGCGCCAAGGTATATCTGCTTGACAGCGAGGAGGTGCGCCGTTGTTTCCCGGCGCAATTGCATTGGCGTATGTTTCCGGGCGATAACGTCAACACTTTCAGCGAACCGACAATAGTAAAGAGTCGCCCGTTGGAAGGGGATAATTCATGCAATGTATTGCTGAAACTCGACCGGGTACGCCATTTCATTTTCTTGCACGACCGCCGGCGGTGGGAAGACAAAAAGCCGATTGCTCTTTTTCGCGGACGCGTGGGCAACCAAATGCATCGCCTTGAATTTGTGAAACGCTTTGAAGGAAGCACCATTATTGATGCCAAATGCATTGACAATGTGCCGGGTACTCCCCCCGACTGCATATCGCGCAAACTCACTCTGCATGAGCAGTTGGAATACAAATTCATAGTCTGTCTTGAAGGTAACGATGTGGCTTCCAACCTCAAATGGGTGATGAACAGCAACTCGATAGCCGTGATGCCCCCGCCCCGGCATGAGACATGGTTCATGGAAGGTCGGCTTGAACCCGATGTGCATTACATAGCTATTAAACCCGACTTCTGCGATGCGGAAGAGCGAGTGCAATATTACCTCGACCGGCCCGAAGAAGCCGCCCGCATTTTGGAGAACGCCCACCGGTGGACAGCCCAATTCAAAGACAAAGCCACCGAGCGTATGCTCTCCCTGGCCGTAATGCAAAACTACCTGACCCGTACCGGACAGCTCCCCGGCCCCCCAATCTAACAAGAAAACCAAGTCCCCCCTCAAGACAATAAGAAAGCTAAAGACCTTAATGTCCTTAAGGTCTTTAGTTTTTTGGGAGTGCTTTGTCGGGGGCAAAAAAAGTGGTCGGCTCTCGCGAGTCAACCACAGTGTTGTCTTTTTCTGTATTCAGTTATTCGGGGAAGTGGGCGCTGAGGGATTCGAACCCCCGACCCTCTGCTTGTAAGGCAGATGCTCTGAACCGGCTGAGCTAAGCGCCCCTTTGTCTGACACTCAAAGATGAGTCAATTGTTAGTTTCTGTCACTGCTCGCTCCCCTCCGGGAGGCGGCTTTCAGGGTGGGCGCTGAGGGATTCGAACCCCCGACCCTCTGCTTGTAAGGCAGATGCTCTGAACCGGCTGAGCTAAGCGCCCTGAGATTTTATTACTAACTTAAACTGCCTATTGTTTTACACGCTTCACAGCGTCAAATGTTTTACCGTTTTGCACTGCAAAGTTAATGCGTTTTTTTCGCTCTACCAAATATTTTTTAGTAATTTTGTAAAAATTTTTTAATCTATTTATCTTCCTCTCTCTTAATTTATTAATAACCAAATAGATATGCAGTTAAATTCTCTTACCGCAATTTCACCCGTCGACGGCCGTTATCGCTCAAAATGCGAGAGCCTCGACCTCTTTTTCTCCGAATTCGCTCTCATTAAATACCGCGTCAAGGTAGAAGTGGAATACTTTATTGCCCTTTGCGAGCTGCCGCTACCCCAGCTTGAAGCCGTCGACCCGGCTTTCTTCTCGCAGCTCAGAAAAGTGTATCAAGACTTCACTTTGCAAGACGCGCAGCGCATCAAGGACATCGAAGCCGTAACCAACCATGATGTCAAGGCTGTTGAATACTTCCTCAAAGAAATCTTCGACAAGCTCGGACTTGCCCCCTTCAAAGAGTTCATTCACTTCGGCCTCACAAGTCAGGACATCAACAACACCTCAGTGCCCATGAGTGTACGCGATGCTCTGCATCAGGTATATATTCCCAAGCTCGAGGAGCTGATCTCCACTCTCGACTCATTTGCCGATCAATGGGCTGACATTCCCATGTTGGCGCGTACTCACGGCCAGCCCGCCACTCCCACTCGTCTTGGCAAAGAAATCAAAGTCTTCTCTTACCGCCTAAGCTCTCAGCTCAACATCCTGAAAGATACTCCCATAAGCGGTAAATTCGGCGGTGCCACCGGCAACATGAATGCTCACCATGTAGCTTACCCCCATATCAACTGGCCGGAATTCGCAAACAATTTCCTAAAAGAAAAGCTCGGCATTCTCCGCGAGCAATTCACTACCCAGATTTCGAACTACGACAACCTCGCCGCGCTCTTTGATGCTCTGCGCCGTATCAACACCATTATCCTTGACCTTGACCGCGACTTCTGGCAATACATCTCCATGGACTACTTCAAGCAGAAAATCAAACAAGGTGAAGTAGGCTCTTCCGCAATGCCTCACAAAGTCAACCCCATTGACTACGAGAACTCCGAAGGAAACCTCGGCATTGCCAATGCAATTTACTCTCATCTTGCCTCAAAGCTCCCGGTTTCTCGCCTGCAACGCGACCTGACAGACTCAACAGTGTTGCGCAACATAGGTGTGCCTATGGCTCACTCCCTCATTGCCTTCGCAAGTACCCTCAAAGGGCTTGACAAGCTCCTCATCAACCGCCCCGCAATAGATGCCGACCTCGCTTCGCGTTGGAACGTACTCGCGGAAGCTATCCAGACCGTACTTCGCCGCGAAGGCTACGAGAAACCCTATGAGACGCTCAAAGCCCTCACCCGAACCAACGCCGAAGTCACCGAGCAGAGTATTCACGACTTCATAGACTCTCTGAACGTTACCCCTCAGGTAAAAGAGCAACTCAAAGCCCTTACCCCTCTTAACTACACCGGTTTCTGATGAATAAAGAGCAAGTACGCGAAATCCGAATCGCTGATTACGACTATCCGCTCCCCGACGAGCGGATAGCTCGCCACCCTTGCGAGCCGCGAGATGCCTGCAAGCTGCTTGTGAGAAAAGCTCCTCTTGATGTCCGGCATCTCCAATTCACTCAACTCCCTGAGCTGCTTCCGGAAGGCTCTATGCTCATTTGCAACAACACGCGTGTAATCAACGCTCGCATAAAAATGAAGAAGCTCACAGGCGCGGAAATAGAAATCTTCTGCCTTGAGCCCTCCCTGCCCGCCGACTATGCACAGGCTTTCCAAGTAGAGGGTTCTTGCCAATGGACCTGCCTGGTGGGTAATCTCAAACGCTGGAAACAAGGCTCTCTCTCCAAAATATGCCGGCTGCCCGACGGCTCTGAATTCACTCTCTTTGCCACTTTGGTTAATCCGGCTCCGGGAAATGCTCAAACTATCCAATTCAACTGGACTCCGGAGAACCTCTCTTTTGCACAAGTGATTGCCGCCGCCGGTTTCATTCCCATTCCTCCATATCTGTGCAGAGAAAGCCAACAGTCCGATTTTACCGACTATCAAACCGTTTACTCAAAAATAAAAGGCTCGGTAGCAGCCCCCACAGCCGGGTTGCATTTCACAGACAAGGTGCTGAAAGAGATTGACCGGCGCAACATAAGCCGACACGAGCTCACTCTCCATGTAGGTGCCGGAACATTCCAACCTATCAAGTCTTCCACTATCGGTGGCCACCCGATGCACACCGAGACTTTCACTATTCAGCGTTCTCTGCTCAAAACCCTTATACAAGCAAAAGAGCAAAACACGCCGATCACTGCGGTCGGCACTACAACCGTGCGCACTCTTGAAAGCCTCCCGTACCTCGCTCACAACCTGCAGACCCTGCACATCACACAATGGGAAGCTTACTCCGAAACTTTCGACACACTTTCAGCCCTCCGCGCCCTTGATGATTACATGGAGCAACACAACCTCCAAACCTTGACCGCAAGCACCGCCATAATGATAGCTCCCGGCTTTAAATGGCGCATTGTAGAAAACATACTCACAAACTTTCATCAACCGCAGAGCACCCTTCTGCTCCTCGTAGACTCATGGCTGCAAGCCAACGGCGACACCCCCAAGGCATGGCAAACCTGCTACGAAGCCGCCCTCCAACGCGACTACCGCTTCCTCTCCTATGGGGATGCCATGCTCCTCCTAACCCCTAATCCTCACCGGCAGTTTTCCACCGGCAAATGAGGCGCGCGTAGATCGCTGACCTACTGCTATTGGTATATAGAGCAAAAAAAGCCCGGCCAAAAAGCCGGGCTTTTTTTGTATTCAGGAATATATTAGAGAACTGCTTTGAGAGCCTTCTTGCCTACTGCGATTACGTATACACCGCCATCGGTCAGAGTGTATGTGAACTCTTCCTCGCTGCTTGCAGCTACGGTCTTGCCATCGGCTGTAACGATACGGATTGCTTCGGCGTTGGGGTTGGTTACGGTAATCACGTTGCCTTTCTTTACGATTTGGGCTGCACCGAGAGCCACAACATCGTCAATGCCTACTGTGGTAGACATAACGTATTCAAGGGCTGATTCGGGGCTTTCGCGGTCATCGTATGATTGGCCGTAAGCGTCAGCCTGACGACCGAATGCGCTTACAGAGTGGTAAAGCTCATAGCCGGACGCGTAAGCCGGTACGCTTACTGTGATTTCTGTGGGCACTTCACCCTCTTTTGAACCGTGGTAACGGCGGTAAAGGTAGGGCTCCATGAGGTACTCGTCTTTCTTATAGTTCTGAGTGATGAGCAGGTTGTCTATATAGAGGTTGAGGTAGCTGCCGATTGCGAAGATACCTACCTTTGAACGAGTGGAACCCTTGGTGAATGTGAATTCGTGGTGTTCCCAATCGTTGGTGATTTCATCTTCGGGATAGATGAGTTCCACCTGGTCGTAGTCGCCCTTCTCATCGTTCCAGTTGAAGAGAGCCACACAGCATTGTGTGATGAGGGTGATGGGCTTTTCATTTTCGTCCCAAGTATTCCAAACATCACCGGCGAGGTCTGCGGACAAAATGAATTTACCGCCGTCTTTGCTCATGTCGAATTCGGGTGAGATGAAGGCAGCCTGACCTTGTCCGGACTCATACCAGAAAGCATCGAGAGCCATATAGCCATCGTAGGGAGCGCCGTGCTGCACTTCCCAACGCTGCTGTTTGAGCTCGTTGCAGTAGAACTGGTCGTAGCTGAGGCCTTCAGGGTCTTCCTTAGTCCAGCCGGTGGGATAGCCATCGGCATCGAGAATGCCGGTGAAGTCTTCGTTGGTTACAACGAAGGGGCCGTCTTCCTTAGCCACACGCTTGTCGTAAGCGGTGTAGTTGTAAACAGATGCGCCGGGCACATCGTTCCATGTAGCTTTGTACTCATAGTCGCCGGTTTTGGAGGCCTGATTCAGTACGGGAGTTTCAAGCATATAAACGCGCTCGGGGAAGCTGCTCAATGAAGTGTGGCCGTTGCCTACGGACTTAACCTCATAGTAGTAGGTCTCGCCGGAAACAGCGTTGGTCACATTGTAAGATGTGCCGGTAACTTCCTGATCTTCGAGCAGGAACTTCTTTGCGCCTTCTTCATCGTGAGAATATACGGAGAGCAGATACTTCTCTGCACCGGCAACGGTATTCCAGTTGGCGGTGAAAGATGTGCCTTTGTAGTCGGTCACGGGGAGTGTAGTGGGAAGGCCAACGAATGTTTCGAGCTGATATACCTTTACATCGTCAAGCCAAATCTCCTGAATGTCAGTGGGTCGCTCGTAGGGGTTGTCGCTGTAAAGCATACCAACCACGTTGATGAGAGTGGTGGGGCCGCCGCCGCGGAACATTACGCGGTAAGTAGTCCACTCGGTATCAGTCACCTGAATCACTATGGGGTCATCGCAAGTGTCCCAAGAGGGCCCCATGTTGTGAGTCTCGCCGGCTTCCACCTGCACATAGCCCTGGTCAGAGTTTTCGGATGCGCGGGCTTTGAATTCGATAATGAAGACGCCGTCGCCTTTGGATACGTCAACAAGGCAAGTGTTGAAGTGAGCTTGCGGAGTGTCGGCGTCGAGTCTCCAATAGAGAGTACCGCCGGCGCCGTAAGCGCAACCTACGCCCCAGTTGGGTTCATGAGTGTATTCGGGCTTGAAGTTCCACCAGGGGTAAGTGAACTCCGGTGAGTCTTCGGCAATTGTGAGTTTTGTTTTGAGGTCGGGCAACTCTTCTGTACCCATGGTGAGCTTTGAGAAGTCCTCGGAGAGGATTTCTTTGAGTGTGCCGTACTGCTCATAGTAGACGATATCTTTGCCGAAAGCCCAGCTTGAACGCTTTGCGGGTGCTTTGCGAGAGATACTCATCTGCTTGCTCACGGCGCCGTGGCCATGCATGGCATCGGAGGCAACAGTCGGCTCTGATACGCTGAATGTGTGGTTGATGTTAAAGGCCATGGCCGGCAGGCAGGCTGCCATAAGGCCAATAGACAATAATTTCATATACGATAAATTAGTTAAGTTAAGGGTGGGTGTTGACCCGAGCCAACACCCACGAGGATTGTTATTTTACATTAAATTTTGTTGAGAGTACGCCTTCGGGAGTGGTAGCCACGATGATGTAGATACCGTTGGCGAGGCTTGCATTTACGGTGTCGCCCTGAGCGGAGGCAATTACACGGCCTGACAGATCATAAACGGCGATTGAAGTAGCGCCGGTTACGGTGAGCTTACCTGCGTTGTAACCCATGTTCATACCGTCAACAGTGATGTAGCTGATACCGTCTTTTTCACCGATTGTCATAGTGGCAACAGCGGTAGTGTCGTTGTCGGCATCGGCATCACCTGCGGCTGTAACGCGAGCGGCGAGCTTGTAAGTGCCGGCTTCGGCGAAAGCATAGCCGAATTCAACGGTTGCGGTAGCATCGGCTGCAAGTGCTTCGGTTACTTCTTTTGATGCGAGAGCCTTGGGAGCGGCTTCGTCGGTCATATCAAGAAGTTCTACTGTGTACTTGGCAACCGGCATATTGCCGACGTTCTTCACGTCAACTTTGTATGCTGCTTCTTCAGTAGCTTTCACATCAGCGGGGAGAATGAGAGCTATAGCCTGAAGGTCGGTTACGTCGGCGGCGGCTACGTTGAGAGTGGCTGTTGCGGTAGCGTTGTTGTCGGCTACGGCGTCACCCTCGGCATTTACGCGAGCGGCGAGTTTGTATTCACCGGCTTCGGCGAAGGTGTAGCTGAGTTCAACAGTTGCGGAGGTTTCGGCAGCGAGTGCTTCGGTCACCTCTTTTGTTGCGAGCACTGCGGGAGCGGCTTCGTCGGCCATATTGAGAAGTTCTACTGTGTAGCTTTCAACAGCTGTGTTGCCCACATTCTTAACCTCAACGGAGAATGTAGCGGCTTCCTGAGCCTTGGCGGCTTCGGGCAGAGTAAGAGCGGCAGCTTGGAGGTCGACTGTGGCTGCCTCGGCTACTGTTACTTCAGCAACGGCGGTAGTATTGTTGTCGGCTATCCGGTCGCCGGTCATTGTTACGCGAGCGGCAATCTTGTAAGTACCTTCTTTTTCAAATGTGTAAGAAACATTGGCGATAGTAGTAGCATCGACGGGAAGCTGACGCTCGAAGTCCTTGGATACGAGTACTTCCGGATTGGCCTCGTCTGTCATATCAAGAAGTTCAACAGAGAACTCTTCAACGGGAACAGTACCTGCATTCTTCACCTCAACCTTATAAGTAGCAGCTTCATTAGCAGTTACAGCCTCAGGCAGAGTTAGAGCAGAAGCCTGCAGGTCGACTACATCAGGCAGCGGAACAAGAGCATATTGGAACTCAAACAAAGGAATTGTAGCTTGGGTATAACGTTTTGCTGATGAGGAGTAAACGTCACATTCCTCAGAACCGCGATAGTAAATCATTGATTTGTAATCAAGGGTTGCAGCGCGGAATCCCGGGTTGGGACAACCGTCATATCCGGTAGTTGAAACATTGATAAACAAGTCTTTGTCTTTTTCAAGTACATACGGAGTATCAAACTCTACCCAGCATACGGTATATTCGCTTGTGGGGTCAACAACAATCTCCATATTACCGTTAAATACTTCAGTAAAGTCTTCAGCCGGAACAAGATCGGCTAATGCGGCAAGTGCTTCTCTGCCGGGTTCTGCCTGAGCCAAAGAAATCTTGAGAGGAACTTGAGCTTGACCACTGTAATTTACAACACGCAGACCGAGTTTTTGCAGTTGCAAATCTTGTGTCATGCCTGCGAAATATTGGTTTTTGAGCATTACCTGAGAACCGCTGTAATTCCAGTCACGGTTAAACAGAGTATTTGCACTATATGCAGTGCCGTCAGCATTGGGCAGGGTCATAGTCAAGGCATTGGGGAGGAAGCCTTTGTCAACAACGGTTACTTTGATTGTTTCTGCGCTTACGTTGTTGGACGCTTCTGTATCATCGACAGCGATTACGCGAGCGCCGAGAGTGTATGTTCCTTCAGTGTCAAACTGAACAGTAGTGGTAAGAGTGTTGAAGAAGCCGGGGAAGATATCCTTACCATCGGTGATGGTAGCAAGAGCCGCGTTGGTGTCTACGTTGTAAACTTCAACAGTATAGCCGGAAGCAGTCTTCGTGCCTTCATTCTTCAATACAATTTCATAAGAGCCGGAAGCACCGACAGAAACCTTGGTAGAACCTGTGAACTCGCTGATTGCCAAGTCTACATACGGATCCGGTTCAGGGGTAGGCTCTTCACCTCCTGCCGTGTAGGTGATAGTCAGACCGACTGCGGTATTTGCAGACTCAAAGAAGTTTGAACTGAGATCCGCAAGATCAATTAGCGTATAATAATCCGAAGTATAGTAGGTTCTTCTTGTATCTGCTGAATAACTCTGGAACTTAACTTTAGACTCATTATAATCGTTTTTGCTCCATAAAGCTACATACAAACCCTCTCCTTTGCTCATAGCATAGGGTTTATCCAACACAAGACGCAAACCTTTTTCAGGCTCGGTTGATAAGCTTACTGTACCGCTAAGAACCTCTGTAAATTCTGAAATGTCAGGTCTTGACTCCAAGGCTGTAACAGAGTTGTCTGCCTTTTTAAGGAAGACTTTCACCTCTGATGTTCCGGCAGGCATGGTTGTGGTATATGCCGGATAGAACAACTCATTGATGGTGTATGAATCCGCATTGTTAGTTGCGGTACCCATTTCAGCAGCAGTGTAGAGTGTTTCAGATAATGAATATCCGCACTCTGTCCTTATGGGAAGCTGGTCTGTTCCATTGGATGGGTCGCTTGTAACAACTCCGGTTTTTGTTTCGGCTGCGGGCTCGCCGCCACCTGCCGTATAAGTAATAGTCAGACCGACTGCGGTATTTGCAGGCTCAAAGAAGTTTGAACTGAGATCCGCAAGATCAATTGGCGTAAAATAATCCGAAGTATAGTAGGTTCTTCTTGTATCTGCTGAATAACTCTGGAACTTAACTTTAGACTCATTATAATCGTTTTTGCTCCATAAAGCTACATACAAACCCTCTCCTTTGCTCATAGCATAGGGTTTATCCAACACAAGACGCAAACCTTTTTCAGGCTCGGTTGATAAGCTTACTGTACCGCTAAGAACCTCTGTAAATTCTGAAATGTCAGGTCTTGACTCCAAGGCTGTAACAGAGTTGTCTGCCTTTTTAAGGAAGACTTTCACCTCTGATGTTCCGGCAGGCATGGTTGTGGTATATGCCGGATAGAACAACTCATTGATGGTGTATGAATCCGCATTGTTAGTTGCGGTACCCATTTCAGCAGCAGTGTAGAGTGTTTCAGATAATGAATATCCGCACTCTGTCCTTATGGGAAGCTGGTCTGTTCCATTGGACGGGTCGCTTGTAACAACTCCGGAACTGCTCTGGGCTTGGGCGGCTATTGGCAGGGAGAGTAGGGCCAACGCCATTGCGAGTAGTTTCTTTTTCATAAGTAATAGTGTTGAATTAATATAATAAGACCGATAAGCGGCTTGGATAAACGTGAAGGCCGCTTATCGGTCTGTCAGTTAGTCGGGATTAGAGTACCTGTACTTTTACGGATACTGTGCGTCCGGAGGCCAAAGTGGCGCTCACTACGTAGATACCGGAGGGCAGGTTCATGGCAATGCGTTCAGCCTTGGCGCCGTTGGCTACGGTGCTTACCAAACGACCGTCCATGCTGTAAGCTGATACGGAAGTTACGTCAAGACCGTTGGCTACGAGGCTGGAAGTGGTTGAGTCAAAGTAAACGGAACCGCCTTCGGCGATAACCATTTCAGTGCTCCCGGTCTCGCCGGCTGCGCTGAGGTTGGCAACGGAGAGGTGGATTACCGGTGCTTCGGGGAAGCGTGTACCCTTGTTTTGAGCATTGGTTACATCAAATTCTGATGTACCCTGGAAGCTGAGGGTGTGGAACTTGTCAAGGTACCAGTCTTCGTCAAATGCGCGGAACACTGTGAGGAAGCCGTTGTGAGCTGTCTCGTTCTTGGTGAGTGTGAGCAGCAGGTTCTTGTTGGTGTCGTACTTGAAGGGCTCATCAAGGTCGATTACCATATAGTTCATGCCCTTGGCTACACTTACTTCATAGTCAAAATAAGGTTCGGAAGTAACGGGAACCATATACTTCTCTTCGTCGGCATCGCCGAAGCCTTCTTTGTCGGTATTCTCAAGGTAGAGTTTCACCTTGGTGCCGTCGAAGGTGTCTTTGCCTTCATACTCCCAAGCAATGCGAGTGATTACGAGCGGTTCGTTGGCTTTGAGACCAATCATCTTTGAAGTGTAGATAGTCTGTGAAGCGCTGGCAGCCGTGTAGTGACAGAGCGGGTTGCGAGTTGAAGTGTTTTCGGTGTTGCCGGAAACGGTATGGTTGAAGGGATCCATTTCTTCAGCCTCAACGGTTACAACGGGAGTCTCGTTGTTGTCGGCTTTGCCGTCGCCTTCAAGCTTAACGATACCTACATAGTCGATGGTACCCTGCGGGCCGCCGTGACCGGGAACGGTAACAACAGCACTTGTGTGAGATTTGAGAACCGGAACATCAGTAGTTGAACCAACTACAACACGTTCGCCGGTGGGCTTGATGGCTGCCACCTGCACTTCATAGTTGCTTTGATCGTTCTTGCCGTTGTTGTAGAGAGTCACTTTGAATTGGTTGTCGCTCTTGGTGCTGACGTGGAGGTGAGTTTCGAGCTTCTCGGCAGCGAGGTCGTTGTCGGGAGCCTCGCTGATTTCGAAGCCGTCTACATAATACCACATGTCGCTCTCATCCTGTGTGCAGATGTTGAGACCCACATAGTATTCGCCGGTTTCTTCAGCTGTGAAGTAGTTGTCGATTGTAAATCTGGGATAGAGGCTCTTAGTTTCGAAGTCATCGATGCGACCGAGCTCATCGCTCTGGCCGGCGATAGTGGCGGCCTTGCCACCGGTAAATACGAAGTCGTGGAACATGTAGCGGTCGGAAGAACCGTAACCGCCGGCGCTCATTGTGTAAATAACACGGTAAGTTTTGCCCTTTTCTACTGACAACGGGGGAGAAACGAGGATGTCGTCATATTGGGGAGAAGAAGTGTTTACCAGAGTCATGGAATAGCCGCCGGTGTTGGTATTGTAATCATACTTGAATGTGATACCGTCGCTGTTCTTGTCGAGGCCGGTAAAACGGTCGGCTGTAATTTGATCTGAGAAGTCAGCCTTGTAGGGAATCAGCACGCTCTTGCCGGCGAGCACTGCGTTTGATACAACAGCGGCACCCTCGCCCTGAGCATTGACTGCGGAAACGTGGTAAGTGTAAGACTGAGCCTCGGGGATGTCAATGTCATCGTAAGAAAGCTCGGTGATGCCGGTAACTTTCTTTCCATCGGGCATACGAGTGATGTTGTATGTCATGCCGTTGTTGTCGTACCAACCGTCGGAATCGCCCTTGGCGGGAGCTGTCCAAGCGAGGTGAACGCTCTTGCCGTCGGTGGTTGAAGCAACGAGATTGCCAACCATACCGGGGGCGTCTTTGCCGATGAAGGCATCGATGTGGTCAGGCACACCGCGACCTTTCTCGTTGCAAGCCACTACATAATAAGTGTGCTTGCCGGCGGGAGCGGCTTCGTCTGTCCATGTCATGGGCTGACCCTCTTTGCCGACAGCTTCGAGAGTGGCTACGGGCTGAGCGCTGTAGTCATCACGATAGATACGTACGTCGCTGAGGTTGCTCAGGGAGAAACGGTTCCAACGAGTGGAGGGGTTGGTCCATGAGAGCTGCACCTTGTTGGCGCCGTCAAAGTTCACATTGTAGTTGAGCTCCTTGATTTGAGCCGGGGCTGAAAGGCTCTCGGCTGTGGTGTAGTCAACGTAAAGAGCTACAAGTGTCTCAGCGAAGCCGGGTGTACCCTTGTTGACTGTCTGACCGGTTGAGGGGTCAATCTTGACTATCTTTTGAGCACCTTCGACATCGGTAGCGGCCCACCAGAGTTCGCCGGTAGTATAGTCGAATTCAAGACCGTGCTGATAGTAAGGTTTGAAAGCGCGGCCGTCAACTGTGATGGGAAATCCATTTTGAAATTCAAGATTCTCATCGAAGACATCAAGCTGAGCACCGGTGATAGCGTTGTCTTCATCGTAAGTCCAACGGATTGCGTAGAAGTCACCGGAATAATTGAACGCGCCTGCGAAATAGTATTCATCGAAATACTTCTCGGTTGTTGTCCATTTACCGGCAGCTTTGTCGATGTTCATCAAGCGGCTTTTTGCTTTTGAGCCGGCCTTGTCGCTGTTTGCAAGACCATAAGCCTTGTCTGTTTGGGGGTTCCAAGCCAAGTCATAGATATACGGCCAGTTGTCTGCATTGTCGATCAAGTCGTTGACTTTCTCCCATTTACCGGTTTTGGGGTCAACCTTCAACCAACCGTCAACGTAAGTCACGAAAGTGTAGTCCTTTACGCGGATTGCATAGTAAGCATCGCCCAGCCATGCTCCGGCGCATACGCGGAACATTGCGGGAAAGTCTTCCTCTTCAACGTTGCCCACCTGATAGATGGGATCCATTTTGTTGAGCTTTGATGGGGTTTCGCTCCAGAACCAAGTGAAGTGGTGAGCGCGGTCGCGGTCATAGTTAGTGGCCGCGAAGATCTTCACGCCGAGGCCACGGTCAGTGTTCAGCGGAGCACGCTGCATTCCCTGTGCCGGAGCGACAGCCATCGGTTTTGTGAGTACCGGAGGGAACTCTGTCACACTCTGAGCCGAGGCTGTGAAAGCCATGGCTGAAAGAGTGGCCGTAAGGCATAGAGGTTTAAATAGTTTGTTCATTGTTGAAATTTGATATTAATTAGTATTTTACGATTTTGGATGTTTTGGCACCGCGTTTCACGATGTATACGCCGGGAGCTGCACCGTCGAGTGAGGGGAGCTGAATGCCGTTGATTGTGTAGTATTGCTCGGTTGCGTCAGAGTCGGTAAGCACATCGGCTACGCCGGCAGTGCCGCCGATAATCTGGCCGGGTTTGAATTTCACACTGAAGCTGCCGTTGTGGTTACCCCAGTAGATTGCATCTTCGTGAGCGTGGAACATTACGAGCAGAGCATCTTTCGGGAAAGTGTACTCGTTGTTCTCATACTTACCGAAAGTGCCTTCTTTCATAACTTGATCTTTAGTCTTGCCCTCTTCGAGTGAGCGACCGGCCTTTGACCAGATCATGAAGCCGTCTACGCCGAGTGAAAGACCGAGGTGGTCTACTTTCTCAATGAATACGCCGTCGGAGTCGCCGCCGTTTACTACCAGATAGTAGTTGCGAGAGGAGTCATATTGGTCGGCTGCATAATAGCGGTAGCCGGGGCCATAGGGGTTCACCAGGCGGATACGACCGGGAGTCTGTACATTCTCTTCAACTTCGACATCATGCTCTTCTTCGAGCCAGGGGAAGTATGAGCCGGTCCACTCGGTGGAACCTACAATAGCCTCGTGGTATGTAGCCGTGCCACACTTGCGCCATTCGGATTCGTCAAAGGCGATGTCGTAGGTAAGGTGAGCTACCTCGCGGGGTGTGCCCTGATAACGAGGAGTACCCTCGTAGTAGGGAATAGTGTAAAGAGTGTAGATGCCATCGCCTGTATAGGGGGTTGTGAATGGGCCGTCGCCTTGCATTGTCTCGGAAGCGATAGTGCCGTCGATGATTGCTTTTGCAGTCTCATCGCTGTACTCGCCTTTCACGAGAGCGGCCTTTACAGTCTCGATGTCTTTGCCCCAGGTGAGCTCGTAAGTGAGTTCGGTGTGATCAGTGTTGATGCCGGGAGCCTCGATTTTCACATCAAGTTCGGGTGCCCCGGGGAGTTTCACGCGGAACATACCGCTGGCGTTGGAAAGCTTCCATACTTTGTCTTCCTCCTCATCGCTGTCGATAATGTGGCAGTAAATCGGCAGTGAACGTACGGGGAAAGTGATTGCGCCGTCTTCAAGAGTACCGCACCAACCTTCCTGATCGGCCAGTATCCAGTTGCCGTATTTGTTATCGTAGTAGTCGTTGGCTATTGACCATACCATGAGTTCCTCACCGGTAGCGATTATAAAGCCGGTGTGAGACTCCGGAATATGAACGTGCTTGGGGTCGGAGGCATCAATAGTGATGTAATAGTCTTTGTCTTTGAGAGCGCCGGGAGAGCCGATCAGCTCTTTCGGATAGTTCAGGTAGGGGTTCATCACGCGATACAGGCCGGGAGTTTTTGAGCTCTCGTAAATCTCCACCTCATATTCCGGGTATGAATCTACCATCCAATAGGTGTGAACGAGGTTATCACGGTAGGTGCCTTTGCCTTTGTACACAAAGGTCTCCTCTTCTTCCTCCGCGGCGGCTTTTACAAGTGCTTTGGAGTTTTTTGCCGGCTGATAGTCCTTGACTGACTGCTGCGGTACAGGCACGGCAGCCTGTGCACCGGCAGCCATCATGGAGAATGCCGCAACGGCAAGAAATGATGTAAATGATTTCATTGAAGCTTAATTAGTTAATTTACAATTTGGAAATTTCAATTTACAAGCTGTTTTTTATAAGGCTTATAAAAATTATAAGTTTTATAAGCCTTATATATAATATATGTGTAAATTATCGTACTGCGACTTTGCGAGTCAGGGTTTGACCCTTGGCTGTTGCGCGTACTACATAGATGCCGGGAGTTACGTTAGCTGTGCCGTTGCGGAAGGAGGCCACCTGCTTGCCGTCGGTTGAGAATATCTGAGCGGCGTCTGCGCCATACACGCTGATGCTGCCGGCGGCTGTCTGAATATCAATGCTGTTGGAGGCATCGTTCACCATATCAACTGATGCATCAAAGCTTGTGCCGATGGGGCATTTGGCAGCTGTCACAATCTCGCCGGTGGATTTGTCGATAAGCATGGCGATAACGGAAATCTTATCCTTATTCCATGAATCTTTGAGAGTGACATTGCGTTCATGTATGTAACGCTCGCCGAGCTCTACATTTGCGGGGATTGCACCGGTAGCACCGTCCCAATCTACAATGGTGCGGGCAATGTGGTCGTAAACCATGGAGACACGAGTTTCTTTGCCTTCCCAGCCACCCATTGAGCCGTAGGTACCGCCGCTGTAAGTGTTACGCTGAGTGTAGGGGCCCAGGCCGTCTTCGGTGAGCGCGATGGCTATACCATAGTTGGTATTGTCGGTCGATGTGCCGAACTCGGCGGTAGTGGTAGTTTTGAGCTCGGTCTTGGAGCCTTCTTCCATCTCGGCGTAAACCTTGAGGTTAACGCCGACTACACCGGCGAGCTGATTGTAAGCAGCGTGTGTGGGAGAGGGAGAAGCATCGTAGCTGCCGATGCCGCGGTTGCGAGACATCCATGCAGAGGGTGCACCGTTGAAGGCGTAAACTCTTGTCACGGGGTCATATGCGCCGCAGTACATGGGGTCGCTTGTAGAGTAGTTCTGGAAAGAAATTCCGATGAAGGTGTTGGGATATTCCTCGGTCATCTGCTCAATGGCTACGATGCCTCGCGGACACCAACCGCAGTCTACACCGGAGAGTTTCTCCATAACCAACACGCGCGGGTGTACATAATTGGAAACGAGCACTGTGGCGGAGCTTGCTTGTGTTGCAAAGAGGTTTTCACCGCCGTTTACGGAAGTAATCTTCACAGAGAGAGGAGCTTCTTGCTGCTCCTTGGTAAAGCTTGCGGTAAGGGCTACTTCGCCGAAAGCACCGGGCTGTACGGGAGCGGAGATGGTCACTTCCTTGTCTGCCTCAACGCCTTGCACATTCGTGTGGATACCCAACTTGGTTATGGGTTCATTGGAGAAGTTGCGGAAACGCAATGTGTAAGGGAAGTCGGAATTGAGACCGGAGTTCTGCTCGCAAGTAATGCCGGCGGGCATAGCTGCGGAAAACGGCAGATTGTCACCCTCGATAGTGGCTTTGATACACAAGTTACCGAACATTTCGGCTGTCATCCATTCGTATTCGCCGTCGTCATACTTTGCACCGAGGTGAGCGAAGAGCGGAGAACCGGCAGCTCTGTCACCATCGAAGCCGATAGGACGACCCGAGGAGGTGTTGGTGCGGTAGCGGTAACCGATGTAGAACTTCTTGCCTTCAATCACATAAGGAGTGTCAAAAGTGTAGTCGTTGTATCGGTTCACCTTCACGCGTACCTCTTGTTCATAGAAGGGCTCGCCTTTGGGGTCGTAAGTCAGAAACAGGTAGAGCACCTTGTTGTTGCCCTGTGCAAAACCCACGCTCATGCCGGTTACCTTGCTGCCAATCATAGTCTGTGCCACATTCTCGGGCACTTCGATGGAAGCGCTGTAGGTGATGCCGGACTGTGAGTTGCCCACACCTGAAATCTCGCCTTCCTTGCACATGCTGTAGTCATAGACCGCAGCGCGTGCAGAGAAAACGCTTAAAGTTACTAACAATGAAAGTAGAATTTTTTTCATCTTGCAGTTGTTGTGTTTGGTAGATATTATTAGTGAATGCTTATTTTTAAGTGTTACTACCGGGGAGAAGTTATTTTTTAGTAGATGCAGTTATTTTATATTAATTAATAAGTTCATGCCGGATAAAATTTGCATTTTGACTAAAAGTTCAAAGAGCGTCAAAATATGCAATTGCTCCATGCGCGAACTATGAAATATTGCCCAAAGTTACGATTTTTACAATGAAAAAACCAACACCCCCCCGATATTTAACACACTTTAACGCTTATATACTATTCTTGGTTAAAGAACGTTAAAATTCATTGTAAATTTAATTAAAATTCATAAATTTGTAGTCTAAAATTTATCACTTATTCGTAAATCAAAAAATTTAAGTTGAAGCCTATGAACAAAATATTGACCACTGTCGCGGCAGCTATGGTGGCCGGGCTATGTTTTCCTGCCGAGAGCACGGCGCAGACTTCAATGTCTGTAATCACTCCGGGAGGACAAACAAAATATGAAATCACGATGCAGTCGCGCTTGAAATTCGACAGCGGACAGCTTCAGATTTTCTCCGGTCAGAACAAGCTGGCAGGCTATAACCTGACTGATGTGACAAAGATTGTTTTCGGCCTGAATGACTCGGGTATTTCGCCCGTCCTCTCCGATGGACAAGGGTTAGCATTAAAGCAGAACCCGGTGTATGACACTCTTTCGTTTATCGGTGCGCCTGATGCTCCCTGCCTCGTGGAGATGTTCTCCTTAGCCGGCCACAAAGTAATGACTCTGAACGGCTGGGCCGGCGATGACATCAATGTATCCAATCTGAGCGCCGGCACTTATATTCTTCGCATTAACAATCAAATATTCAAACTGATAAAATTATGAAAAAAAATATACTTCTTTCTCTTGCATTGGCCGCCGTTTCCGTCATGGCCGGTGCGCAGGACAACCCCAACCGTATGTTGGTGCAATCAGCCGGCGGTGTCTCCGCTTTCGGCATAGACCGTATCGAGGAGGTAACTTTCGATAAAATCAATGGTCCGGTAGCCGCAAAGATTCACATCAACTCTTTCTCCAACACCGGAGTAAACCTTGATGTACAGCGCACGCCGGACTGCAGCTCGTTCATGATTAATGTGCTCCCGGCAGTGATAGCTAAGCAGCTCGTAAACAACCCGGCCGGTGCCGGCTCGTATCTGCGCTCTACCGGTGCACCTACTTACAACCAAGACTTTGAAGGTGCAGACCTTTCCGGGTTGACTTTCGAGGCCGGAACAGAGTATTCGGTAGTTACTCTCGGTATTGACAAATACGGTGTGGAGTGCGATGTTGAAACAGCCAACTTCACTACCACTGACAAGCCGCTCACCGGCAATCCCAAAGTAGACGTGACTTTTGTGTCGAACACCAAAACTACAATCACGCTCAACTTCAACGCCAACAACGATGTGTCGCTCTATTACGCCGTGATTGGCGAGAAAGGCACTATGGAAAAGCAGTATGAGCAGTTTGCTCCGATGTTCGGTTTCTCCAATATGGCCGATATGGTAAAGGCATGGGGTCTGGAAGAAGAGGGTGCCTCAAACAAAGCGCATACTTTCAAGGATCTTAACCCCAACACAGAGTATGAGGTATACTATGTGGCATACGACATGAAAGGTGTGGCCGCTCCGGTACAGATTTTCAACTGCTCCACAGCATCTCAAGGTGGCGACGGTGCATCTGTAATTACAATCACTCCCGGCAACTATATCCTGGCAGACTGGGACGGACAGCAACTCCCCTCGCAGGTTATGACCTATACTCCCAACGACCAGACTTGGTGTTACAGATTTGATTTGTATACAGAGGACATCTACGATGCCAACAAGGAGACTATTCTTACAGATCTGCGCTCCGACCCGGAAATGCCGATAATGTACTGGTTCTTCTATGAGCCGGTCACCACAGACTATCAGGTTAACCCCAACACCAAGTTGGTAGCGATAGCTGCCGGCAAGAATGCCAAAGGCGAATGGGGCGAGATTACTGAGTTGAGATTTAGCACTCCGGCATCTGTAAGCGGTGTGAAGATGAAATTGCCGGCACAGAGGACAATCCCGGCACGCCCGATGCTTTGCCCGGCTTCAAGCAAAGGCAAAGTACCCGCCAAGCAGCCCGCAATCAAGCTGGTAGGCTGATATACCATAATGCGCCAAGCATAAACAACGAACACTCACGGCCTAAGGCCGTGAGTGTTCGTTGTTTATTATAAGATTATATAATTTATAAGACATATAAGTTTTATAAATCTTATATGTTTTATAAGCGGGAGCTATTTTTCGCGCATGAAGATGGATATGGGGGTGCCGTGGAAGTCCCAGTGCTCGCGAATCTTGTTTTCCAAGAAGCGGCGGTAGGGCTCTTTTACCCATTGGGGCAGGTTGCAGAAGAAGATAAAGGTGGGGATTATCGCATCTTTGAGCATTGTCACATATTTTATCTTCACGAATTTGCCTTTGTTGGAAGGGGGAGGTGTCGTGCCCACAACCTCAAGCATATATGTGTTCAGCTGCGAAGTGGGTATTATACGCTTTCGGTTCTCATAAACCTTAACGGCCTCTTCAATCACACGGTATATACGCTGCTTTGTGAGAGCCGAGCCGAAAATAATCGGAAAGTCTGTAAAGGGGGCGAAGCGGTCTCGGATTGCCGCTTCAAGGCGTTTCTGCCCTTCAAGGCTCTTGTCCTCGGCTATGTCCCATTTGTTTACGCACACCACCAGACCCTTCTTGTTGCGCTGTATGAGCGAGAAGATGTTGGCATCTTGAGCCTCAATGCCGCGGGTAGCATCAATCAGAAGAATGCAGACATCGGAAGCTTCGATAGCGCGTACGGAACGGATTACGGAATAATACTCGATGTCCTCGTTCACCTTTTGCTTTTTGCGTATGCCGGCGGTGTCCACGAGGTAGAAGTCGAAACCGAATTTGTTGTATCTGTGATAGATTGAATCGCGAGTGGTGCCGGCAATGTCGGTTACGATATGACGTTCTTCTCCAATAAAGGCGTTTATGATTGAAGATTTTCCGGCATTGGGTCTGCCCACGATTGCAAATCTGGGCACATGTTGCTCTGTCTGTTCATCATCGACCTCAGGGAGGTCTTTGATAATAAGGTCAAGAAGCTCGCCTGTGCCGGAGCCGGAGGCCGCCGAGAGGTCTACCGGGTCGCCCAAGCCGAGGCTGTAAAATTCGGGTACGTTAAAACGCGAGTCGCCGATGTCGGTTTTATTGGCAACCAAAATCACCGATTTCTTCGAGCGGCGAAGAATTTGCGCCACATGGTCGTCAAGGTCGGTTACACCGGTTGAAGAGTCTACCACAAACAGGATTACGTCAGCCTCCTCAATGGCGATATGCACCTGCTTGTTGATTTCTTCCTCAAAAATATCTTCCGAATTAACCACCCATCCGCCGGTGTCGATAATTGAGAACTCTTGTCCGCACCAGTCCACCTTGCCGTATTGGCGGTCGCGCGTGGTGCCGGCAGTGGGGTCTACAATAGCCGCACGTGTCTGTGTCAGGCGGTTGAAAAGGGTTGATTTGCCCACATTGGGGCGTCCTACTATCGCTACTAATTTACTCATATTATTCTATATAGCCGAAAGCTTTCAGCTTGTTTTCGCGGTTGCGCCAATCCTTCTCCACCTTCACGAAGATTTCAAGATATACGCGCTTGCCGAAGAATTTTTCAATATCCTTGCGGGCCTCAATGCCCACACGTTTTATTTTTTCGCCACCCTTTCCGATGAGGATACCCTTTTGAGAGTCACGCTCCACATATATCACGGCCATGATATGTATCGAGGTTTCTTTCTCCTCAAATTTTTCAACGAGAACCTCGGCTGAATATGGTATCTCCTTGTCGTATTGCAACAGGATTTTTTCGCGGATTATTTCGGTCACAAAGAAGCGTGCCGGCTTGTCGGTGAGTGCGTCTTTACCGAAGAAGGGGGGCGAAGGGGGCAGCAGCTCCACAATGTGCTGCATAATGTTCTGCACACCGAAATGCTCCTTAGCCGAAGTGGGGAAAATCTCGGCATTGGGGAGCAGGCCATGCCATTTGTCAACAAGTTCTTCCAGCTCTTTGTTGCCGGGGAGCAGGTCAATCTTGTTGATAACGAGCAACACGGGGATGCTCATCTTGCTCACTTTGGCAAGGAAGTCGGAGTTCTTCACGGGGTCTTCCACTACATCTGTAACATACAGCAGCACATCGGCATCGGAGAGTGCTCCCTCGCTGAATTCGAGCATCGACTCCTGAAGTTTGTATTTTGGTTTCAGCACACCCGGAGTGTCGGAGAAGACAATCTGATAACCGGGCTTGTTTACGATACCCATGATGCGGTGGCGAGTAGTCTGCGCCTTGGAGGTGATTATGGAGATACGCTCCCCGACGAGGTCGTTCATCAATGTGGATTTACCTACATTCGGGTTGCCTACTATATTTACAAATCCGGCGCGGTGACCCTCATCGGTAGCGGTGGGCGCCGTTTCAAGGGCGTCTTGCCCGATAATGACTTCCGAAGGTAAAACACGTGATGCTGTTTGCTCCGCCTCTTGGGGAGATGTAATAATATTTTCCTGTGACATATTGTTATTTTTATTTAGACTCCGCACGAGGCTATCGCCGCCCCCCGGCGGAAAGATGTTCAGAAATAAAACATCACGAGTCTTTAAAGTGTTCAGCCGAGCTCACTGAAATTACGGCGAGTTCGGCTGTATGCGTTGGTAATGTTATGCAATCAGATTGCCCAGACAAGATACATTGCGCCCCAAGTGAAACCGGCACCGAAGGCAGTCATCATCACCTTGTCGCCTTTCTTCAGGCGGCCTTTGTATTCGTCCAGACACAAGGGAATGGAAGCAGCGGAGGTGTTGCCGGTGTGCTGAATGTTTACAAGCACTTTCTCTTTCGGGAAGCCGGCGCGGTCGCTGACAGCCTCGATTATACGCAGGTTTGCCTGATGAGGCACGAGCCAATCCACATCATTGACAGTGAGATTGTTGCGGCTCATCACTGACAGTGTGGAGGAGAGCATATTGCGCACGGCGTGTTTGTAAACGGCGCGACCTTCCTGATATATGTAATGCTCGCGGGCATCAACCGTTTCATGACTTGCCGGGTGTGCAGAACCGCCGGCCTTATACAGGAGGTGAGGCAAGCCCTCGCCGTCAACATGCACTTCGGCATCCATTATACCTATCGGCTCCTCCGTAGGCTCAAGAAGCACTGCGGCGGCGGCATCGCCGAAAAGCGGACATGTAGAACGATCCTGATAGTCGGTCATGGACGACATCTTCTCGGCAGCCACTACAATAACTTTCTTTGCCAATCCGGCCATAATATATGCACGAGCAGCCTGCGCCGTTACGATAAATCCGGCACAAGCGGCCTGAATGTCGTAGGCATAAGCATTGTCCAACGCACAGCCGTGCTGTATTATGGAGGCGGTGCTCGGGAAGCGATAGTCCGGGTTTGATGTGGCGCAAATCACCAAATCAATGTCAAGAGGGTCAATGTCATAATCCTCAAGCAGCTTTTTTACAGCCTTTATTCCGAGGTAGCTTGAGCCTTTGCCCTCGGCGCGGAGTATCGGACGCTCTTTCACACCCACACGAGTGGTAATCCACTCATCGGTGGTGTCCACCATTTTTGAGAGCATCTCATTGTCAAGTATGTCGTCCGGCCGATAAGATGCGATGGCCGATATTTTTGCGTTCAGCATAGTTGTCAGGGGTTTTGTATTTGAAGAGAGGGGGTATGCGGACCGGGTGGGGAGGGAATGTCGGATTATGCAGCGTGTGGCCGAAGCGTTTGCCTTGTAGGGCAAAAACCACGGCCCGCCCTGCACATTCGTTCAAATCAGACAGCAGCCTTCTCGATGGCCACTTTGCCACGGTAGTAGCCACATTCGCCACATACAGTGTGGTAAACGTGCCATGCACCGCAGTTGGGGCATACGGCCAATGTGGGGGCTACAGCTTTGTCGTGCGTACGGCGCTTGGCGGTACGGGTCTTGGATTGTTTTCGTTTAGGATGTGCCATTGTTTTATATCTGTTTTAATTATTTTTATTATGAATTTCAATCTTGTTCGTTATCGTCTTCCTCATCTTCGGTGCCATACACCGTATGCTCGTTTAGTACCTCCTGCATTTGTGCATTACACTCGCCGACATTATGCACATGACGCATGGGGATAGTAAGCAGAGTGAAGTCGCAAAGCAGCGGCGCAAGGTCAAGCTCGGTATCGGTTTCGGGAATTACGAGCACACCATCGGTGCCGTCGTCAAACTCCGGACCGTACTTCACTGTGAGCAATTCATCAAAACTCACCTCATGAGCCATCGGGTCAAGGCAGCGGTCGCACGGAATGTCAATACTCCCCTCGCCGATGAAATGAAGATAATACACATCGTTCTTGGCATCAATGCGCAAATGCACCTTTACATCGGCATCAAGCACCTCGTCCTGCTCCATAGCCTCAAAAAAGTCTTTGAGCAAGACATAATCACGCTCGCTCACCCCCTGCGGGAGCGCGGCAAGCGGCAGTTTGTATGTCTTCAGAACGTTCAAAACGCGGATATAAAGATTTGACTTACAGTCTGTTACTATATAAACTTATTGCACATCAACCACAGCCGCAACCTGTATAAGAGCGGCAACAGCCGATGAAAAAGCGCACAAAGTTACTGACTTTTCGTCAAATAACCAACTATTTTAACGAAAAACAACATTTAAAAAAATGGCGGCCTTTACTTTGCGGTGTATATGCGGTATTCCCAGGGGGCGAGAGTGGCGGGCTGTTGTGCATCGGCGGAGGAGAAGTAGTCGGTTTTGCCGATGAGGGTGGGTGCGTTGCCGGTGAATTGTACCGGGGCGGGCTGATTGCTCAGGTTTACGAATACAGTCACTTCGTCTTCGGGGAGGGTGCGTGAGAAGACGTACACGTTTTCGTCTGTTGTGGGATAACGGAGCATCTCACCGCCCGTTTTGCCGGCTCGCAGTGCCGGGTGTGTGTGTTTCAGGCCGTTGAGCATTTTATAGAAAGCGGTGAACTCGTTGGGGGTATAGTCAGGAGTTACGCTGTCTGTCTCAAAGAATTCAAAGGCATGGTTGAAGCCCACTTCCTGTCCGGTATACATCATCGGCATGCCGGGCAGTGTGTAGCTGAGTACGGCAAATGCACCGAGACCACGGCCATAACGCTCGAACTCGGTACCCTCCCATGAGTTGAGGTCGTGGTTGGTGACCATTTGCATACGATAAGTGTCCTGCGGATATTGGCGTTTCTGTGCGTCAAGCAGGGAGTCAATGGCGAGTGCGTTAAGCTTCGGGCGGTTTTCGTTATGCGCTGCCGCATAGCTGTTTACACCCTGAGTTGAGGCAATTGCGTTGAATACGTCCTTCATGGGCCATGCGTAATCGGCATCAAAAGCCTTGACGGTCAGTTCGGGGGTGGAAGCTTCGGCGAGCATGAACACGGGTTTGATTTTTTCAAGTTCTGTGCGTGCGTCCTCCCAGAAGTCGTTGGGCACTTGCATTGCCACATCGCAGCGGTAGCCATCGATGTCGGCTTCTTTTACCCAAAATTTCAGCGCGTCAATCATTGCAGCACGCATTTTGGGGTTGGAGTAATCAAACTTGTATGTATCAGTCCAGTCAAAGGGTCCGAACATCTTGCCGTCTTTGTCTTTGGCATAATAGTCGGGGTTGGTCTTTACCCAGGCATTGTCACAGCCGGAGTGGTTGCACACTTCATCAAGTATCACCTTCATACCTAATGCGTGTGCGCGGGCAACGAAGTCTTTCAAATCATCGAAAGTACCGAATTCGGGATTGACGGCCTTGTAGTCTTTTACGGCATAATATGAGCCGAGTGTGCCTTTGCGGTTAAGTTCGCTGATGGGGTGTATCGGCATGAGCCATACAATATCCACACCGAGGTCTTTGAGGCGAGGCAGCTCATCGCTGAATGACTTCAGTGTACGCCCCTGAGTGCCCTGACGCAGATTAGCCTCATAAATCACAGCAGAAGGAGCCCAATCGACGTGAGTACCATCGAACGATTTATCACCCAATTCTTGCGCGCCGGCGCCGGGAGCAAAAGCCGAAGCGGCGGCTATCATCGCAGAGGCCATCACCGCCCCCATGGTTTGTCTTGTATATTTCATAGTCAGTGAATTTTCAATATTGCAAATTTACGAAAAATGTTTATGTCAACAAAAAAAATGCTATCTTTGCGTCATGAGAAAAAAGATTGTAGCCGCAATGGCGGTACTTATTTGTGTGGTTAATGCCTATGGCCGGCAACCTGAAACCGGCTATCGCGGCATGGTGGACTGGGATGCCGAAATCAACTTCGACCCTCTGGGCTGGATGTACGGCGAAGGGGGCAATGGCTCTTTCTACACCGGAGCCTCGACTACACATGGTTATCAATTCAAGCCGTGGCTCTTTGTTGGCGGCGGTGTCGGTGTGCTCGCGTGGCCTAAAGAACAACAGCTATATGCGGTTCCGGTGTATGCCGCCTGCCGTTTGGATGTGGGCAAACATTTGTTCTCGCCTTACTTTGATGTGAGGCTTGGAGGCAATACCGTGCATGGCGGAGGTATCTATTTTTCGTCTACTGTCGGTCTGAGTGTGAAGGTCTACAATGAGCTTGGGATTAACGTGGGCTTGGGATACTCTATGATTGGGATGCATGAATATTACACCTATAAGGCATACGATGATTATACTCTCAATCACTGGGCCTGGGAGCGCAACAGCCTCGGCCACACATGGGGAAGCACCATGGCCGTACGCGTTGGTCTTGAGTTTTAGACACACTCTAAATTGAAGCAATGAGAGAAATGAATGGAGACTGCCATTCATTTCTCTCATTGCTATTTTGTAAAGGTTTTTAGAGAGCAAGTGTTTCGCAGGGGAGGTCGAAGGCCTCGGCTACTCCTTTGCAGTAGAGCTTGCCGTCTACTACGTTTACGCCCTGTGCCAGACCGGCATCCGCCTTGCAAGCCTCTTTCCAACCCATGTCTGCGAGACGAAGTGCGTAAGGCATTGTGGCGTTGGTAAGTGCGAGTGTTGAAGTGAAGGGTACTGCGCCGGGGATGTTGGCTACTGCGTAGTGTACAATACCGTCTACTTCATATACCGGCTCTGAGTGAGTTGTGGCGTGAGAAGTCTCGAAGCAGCCGCCCTGGTCGATGGCAACGTCAACGAGCACTGTGCCAGGCTTCATGAGCTTGAGCATATCGGCTGTAACGAGGTGCGGAGCTTTTGCACCGGGGATAAGCACTGAACCTACCACGAGGTCTGTTGTAGGAAGTTCCTGCTCGATGTTGTGGCGTGAAGAGTAGAGAGTCTTCACATTCTTGGGCATAACTTCGGCGCAGTGGCGCAGAGTGGGCAAAGATATGTCTGTGATGGTAACTTCCGCACCGAGGCCGGCAGCCATAAGGGCAGCACCGCGACCTACCACGCCGGCACCTAGTACGAGTACACGTGCGGGTTTCACGCCCGGCACACCGCCAAGCAGAATGCCTTTGCCGCCTTGGGGCTTTTCAAGGAAGCGAGCACCTTCCTGAATGGACATACGGCCGGCCACCTCGCTCATGGGGATAAGCAGGGGAAGTGTACCCATGCGGTCGCGTACTGTTTCGTAAGCGATACAAGTAGCGCCGGAAGCCATCATTGCATCGAGCAAGGGACGGTCGCAGGCGAAGTGGAAATAAGTGAAGAGCACTTGACCCTTGCGTACGAGCTTGTATTCGGGTTCAATGGGTTCTTTTACCTTGATAATCATTTCGGCAATGCCGTAAACGTCTGCAATAGTAGGGAGAATTTCCGCACCGGCAGCCTTGTATTCCTCATCGGGGAAGCCGCTGCCTTCGCCGGCAGTGTGC
The DNA here is from genome assembly GCA_023662865.1 of Prevotella sp. Lineage (GTDB taxonomy): Bacteria > Bacteroidota > Bacteroidia > Bacteroidales > Muribaculaceae > Lepagella. The sequence goes on along the minus strand of JAMPIK010000008.1, from coordinate 40,664 downwards.
TGCACATACAGTTTGTGGCCATGAGCCACGAGTTCTTTTACTCCGGCGGGGGTCAGGCCCACGCGATTTTCATTGTTTTTGATTTCTTTGGGTACACCGATAATCATTTTGGTATAGAATTTTAAAAGTTAGGTCAATTTTTAAACCGCCCAAAATTACAAAAAAATTCTCAACCTTCAAAGGGTAAAGTCCAAAAATCAAAATATGTTTTACAACATAAAATTAAAATTCCGTGAAGCACAGGGGGAGCAACGAGGCTATCGAGGGGAGAATGTAACATTCATCACTGCCGTAGAGAATAACCCGCATGGGGCTGCCTTGCTTGTGTTCATACTCCAAAAGCACTTGCCGGCACGCACCGCATGGGGAAATCGGTTTGCGCTGAAAGCCTTCATCGTTGCAGGCGGCAATGGCTATTGTCACCATTGTCTTGCGCGGATAGTTGGCGCCGGCGGCGAAACAGGCAGACCTTTCGGCGCATGTGCCGGACGAGAAGGCGGCATTCTCCTGATTGGCACCGGTTATTATTGTACCGTCGTCAAGGCGTATGGCAGCGCCTACATGAAAGTTTGAATACGGAGCATAGCTGCCGGTGGTGGCGTCTTTGGCGGCAGTTACGAGTTCGCGATCCGTTTCGGCCAGAGCCTCGAATGAGCATACCTGCACGGGTACTGTGATATTGAGTTGTTTCATATCCGTTTTTTTAGTTAACTTTGCAGATGCAAATATAACAGTTTCTTGTGTGAAAACAAAGTTTACGCTCATATTGTTGGCTTTGATGTCAATACTTTCCGTGTCGGCACCGGCTCAAAAGCGCATTTCTCAACGATATACAGACTATATTGAGAAGTATGCTCCCATGGCTGTGGAGCAGCAACACAAGCACGGCATCCCGGCGTCCGTGACCTTGGCGCAAGGTCTGCTTGAAAGCGCGGCCGGACAGAGCACCCTTGCCACACAGGGCAACAACCATTTCGGTATAAAATGCCATGCGTCATGGACCGGCCCTTCAATGCTTCGCGATGACGATGCCCCGGACGAGTGTTTCCGGGTATATGCCGATGCCGCGGAGAGCTTTGAGGACCATTCGCTGTTTCTGGCGAAAGGACGCCGTTATGCCTTCCTGTTCAATCTGGAGCCGACAGACTACCGCAGTTGGGCACAAGGACTCAGCTCGGCCGGCTATGCCACTGACCCCAACTATGCTCCTCGCCTTATTTCCATAATCGAGCAATACGGACTATATATATACGACCGTCCCGGAGGGGAGACCGAAGATGCGGCGGCACTCTTTATAATGGAACATTTGAAGCACAACCATGTGGTGCGCCGCAGCCGGGGTCTGCATTATGTAATCGCCGTGCCGGGCGACACTTATGCAAGTCTGGCCACAGAGTTCAATGTAGACCCGGCTAAGCTTGTTGAATATAATGATGCCTCATCGCCCACAGAGGAAATCAAGGCGTGGGAAGAGGTTTATTTCCAGCCCAAACTTGAAACCGCTCCGAACAATGTGTCGAAGGTCACGATAGGTCAAGATGAGTCGGCACATTCCATTGCGCAACGCTATGGCATGAAGATGTCTGTGATACAAAAACTTAACCCGGGCTTTAAAGATGAACCCGGCACACGTCTGAAATTGAAATGAGATATATAGTAAAGACTCGCGACAAAGACTCGCAAATGGACGCGCTCGCCCGGCAAATAGCTCGCGAGGGAATGCCCGACAATGCCGAAATAATTTACGATGAACGCAACCGACTCTTCCGCGTGTATCTCAATGGGATACCTTATATAGTAAAGGCGTTTCGCCGACCCAATGCGATAAATGCGGTAGCATATGTCACTGTGCGCAAGAGCAAGGCACGGCGCAGCTTCGAGAACGCATTGAAGCTGGAAAGTCTCGGCATTGCCACTCCGAGACCGGAGGCATATATGGAAGTACGCTCCGGACTGAGATTGCATGAAAGCTATTATATTTGCCGCGATGTAGCCTCGCCGCAGATTCGTTTTTGGGAAAAACGGAAAGATGCACCCTCGTTGATACCGGCTTTTGCCGCCGATATGTTGCGGCTGCACCGGCTCGGCGTGTGGCATAAAGACTTCTCGCCGGGCAATATTCTTGTGGGAGGCAATGCCGACATCGGCTATACATTTTATTATATAGACTTGAACCGAATGCAGTTCGGCGTACATAAACCGGCATCACTTCTACGTATGTTCGGCAGACTGCATGACGATGAGAAGTCGGTGGCCGCACTTGCACGGGCTTACGCCGACAAACTGCGAAGCGACATTGCCGCCGGCCGGCAAATTCCGGAAGGAATCAACCCGGACGCAGTAGAGAGCATCGCACGCTTGGAATACCGTAAATTTTGGGCAAAACAAGCTCGCAAGCAAGCACTCAAAAAGAAATTCAAAAAGGAGAAATAGGGCTGTCGGTAGTTTCCGACTCTTCAGTGGCGCCCGACTTTTGAACCTCCTCTGTCTCCTCCGGTTCAGCAGCTTCTTCAGGCTCTGCCGAAAGATCGGACGGGTCTGACTCTTCCGGCTTATCAACACTCGGTGTTTCCTGCTCACCTTCCGGGTTTTCGATCTTCTCCTTTTCGCGGATTGCCGCATCTTGCTCAAAGCGGAAATACTCTTCAAATGAGCGTCCTTCGCGGAGGAGGAGGTCAAAGTTGGCCACACTTATCATAATCGGACGCACATCCGAGGGCAATGAGAAATTGTCATCGCGTGCCAACACGGAACGATAGTGCTCCAATTCTTTCATATTGGCAAACCCTTTGATAATTAGCAATCCTACATTACCAAAATTCATCTGTTCGAGGTCAAAGTCCTTCACTGTGAATGTGGAGAAATTATGCCTTGCCACATCAAACAGCAACTGATTCGGGCTTACCGAATCAAGCGGGAAAGCAAGTACAAGGAGCTGCGGCTTGTTGGGGTCGAGGTCAAAATTCGCCGGAGTGCCGTCGGGGTTGAGCGAAGCAACGGAGTCGGTGGTGAGGCGTGTCTCCCACAGCATACCGCGCGTGTTGCCGCCACCGGAATTGAGGGTACGTCCGGCCTTGAGATAGCCGAGCATATCGGAGGCCATTGAGGTCATATCAGTATCCGGCCACTTCTGCAACAGCTCCGTGAGGCGTTCTTTGAATTTCTCGTTGTCCTTGTCGGTGACGTAAGAGAGTGCATCGATAAACACAAATTTCGGAAGCACCTTTGACAACGGATAGTCGCGCTCCATTTCGGCGGTCAGCGAGTGAACCTCGGCGTTATTATTGTTCAGATATGCCTGATATGCACGTTCATACATCTGCTCCTGCACCTGATCCATGCGGCGCAGATTGTCAAAGTAAGCCGGATCCTTCATGGCCTGCCCATATGGGCTGTCCGGGAAGTCGCTGATAATGAGCTGCCGATATTTCTCTGCCTGAGCCGTACGGTTCTGACGCACATCCATGAGGTACATATTATAATATGCATCAAGGCGATATATATTATCCGGGTAGCGAGTATCGAGCTCTTCAAAAGTGCGGCGCGCCTCGGCAAAATCTTCCAGTTTGTCTTTGAGTATCAGGCCGATGTTATACAATCCTTCTTGGATAATATCGTTTGCATTGATTTTTTCCTGCTCTGTCTTGGGAATATCCTTGAAGTAATATTCCGGTTTGGTAGGGTCCTGCTGCGCGTCAAGCCTCTTCTTCTCCTCATCTGAGATTGAGTCTGTGGGGAGTCCGTCGGTGCCGTCGGTGAGTGAGTCATCATCTTCGGAGTCGGTGTCGTCATCAAAAGAGAACGTATTCTTGTTGCGCCGGCGCCAGTCATCTTCATTCTTGCGCGCACCCCAACGGCGTTGGAACTCGGTTTTGCCGGCATTCTTGGTCTGCGTGTTGTAGAAGTACCACGATTTGTCGGTGTTCATGGTGAACTGCGTAGGCGAGTCCTTTCCGGCTGCGGCGGCATTTCCTTGTGCGTTAGCTTGAGCTATGGCTTCTTGCCGACGTGCCTCTTCCTCGGCCTCTTTCTGCTTCTTCACATACTCATCGGCAAGGCGTTGACACACCTTCATCTGCTCCTCTTCCGTCATGTTGGAGAGTGTTAGCAAGGAGTCTTGCAGCTGCACATTGCCGCTATAAGTAGCAAGCTCATCAAGCACGTCGGAACGCTTTTTAATTGTCTTATAATTCGGATATGTTTCGGGCAGAGAGGGCACTGCTTCCGAATACAGGGGCTGTGCCTTGACATAATCATGTTTTGCAAAATAAATTGCACCGAGAGCCAACTGTGGCAGTGCCTTGTTTATACCTCCGTTTTGTGATTTCTCGATTGCTTCGGCATAGCTCTTCTCTGCCTGCACAGAGTCTTGCCGCGAGAGGTAGAGATTGCCTATCGCGTAAAAAATCTGGTCGAGATATTCCTTATTGCGCTGATAGCGAGCCATGCTCTTGAGTGCATTTACCTCGCTTTTGATATTCGAACCGGTAAACACTTCACTCTGTGCTATGCGGGCGTTGAATTTCGTGCGGTAATCAGTAGAGGCACCTTTGCCGGCCTTTGAGAACGCGAGATATGCCTGCTGCTTGTTGCCAAGGTCGCGCTGCACCTGTCCCAATAAGAAATACAAACGATTCTTCTGTGTGCCGGACGCTGCCTGAGCTGCGCGTGTCAGGAATGGAACAGCCTCCTCACCCTTGCCGGAGCGCACCAAATAGTCAGCCTGATCAAAATCATAAAGCTCTTGGTTGGACTTGGTGTTCAACTTGTCGCGGTGTATATGCACCAGAATATTCTCTGCCTCATACAGCCAGTCCATGGCCAAATATGAGCGCACCTGCCACAATTTCGCCTCGTCCACCACATCCGGCAACCATTTGAAATGCTTGGAGATATAGTAAAAAGTGGAAGCCGCACCGAGAAAGTCACCGTTATAATACTGCGCACGCCCCATCATGAGCCATGCATTGTGCAGAAAGGGGTTGAATTCCTCGCGAGCGCGGAATGCCTTGTCCTTGGCCGAAGATGTGCGTTTCTTCGGCTTCTTGGTAATGGAATGCAGCTGAATAGCCTTCTGCATCTTCTCGATAGTACGCTTGAAGTCGCCGGTGGGTTGCGGCATTTTGGGGTCGGACTTTGCCTCAGCCGGGTGCATGGGCACTCGGCGCGAATAGTCGTCCTGATACCCTTTCTCCATGGCTTTCAGCTGCTCGTTGTAATGCTCCGAGCCGTTGAAGTACACGTTGTAACGTGTGGTGAAGGCTTGCCAACGGCGCGAGGAAGCCGTGTTCTTGTTGGTGGAACAAGACCACAAGCCGAGCATCAGCACTGAGAGAACCAGTGCCGCCGCCACTTTCACATAAACAAAGCGAACACAACTGCGCATAACTAACTAACGCCGATGTGTCCGCTTTTATTGTATGTTTGCAAATCAGTTGATAAGCAATTTTATATCTTCATCTACGGTCGTGATTGTGGCTATGCCGAATTTTTCTTGAAGCACTTTCAGGATATCGGGAGTAAAGAATGCCGGCAGTGTGGGGCCGGTATGGATATTCTTAACGCCCAAGGCCAACAGAGCCAACAGCACAATGACGGCCTTCTGCTCATACCATGCAATGTTGTAGACAATCGGCAAGTCGTTGACACTCTTCACTCCGAGCGCGTCTTTGAGGGCAAGGGCTATGCGTACCAACGAATATGAGTCGTTGCACTGTCCGGCATCAAGCACACGCGGCACTCCTTCAATGTCGCCGAGCGGCAGTTTGTTATAGCGATATTTTGCGCACCCGGCGGTAAGTATCACACAGTCTTGCGGCAATGCTTCGGCGAATTTTGTATAATAGTCTCTCGAGGGGAAACGACCGTCGCACCCGGCCATTACCACAAATTTGCGTATCTTGCCGCGTTTTATGAGGTCAAGAATTTTCGGTGCCATTTCCACTACCCGGTGATGAGCGAAGCCGCCCACAATCTCTCCGTGTTCAATCTCCGTGGGCGGCGGACATTTCTGAGCCCGGGCTATAAGCTCGGAAAAGTCTTTCGGTTTGCCGTCCTTCCCTTCGGGAATATGGTGTGTGCCGGGCATTCCCACTACTCCGGTGGTGTACACGCGGTCAAGATATGTGCAGTTTCTCCTTGGCGGCACTATGCAATTTGAAGTAAACAGGAACACTCCGTTAAACTTCTCGAACTCATCTACTTGCTTCCACCACGCATTGCCGTAGTTGCCGGCAAAATGCGGATATTTTTTGAAGAACGGATAATACTGGCCGGGGAGCATTTCGGAGTGAGTGTACACGTCTACCCCTTTCCCGGCAGTTTGCTCCAGAAGCTCTTCAAGGTCTTTGAGGTCATGGCCACTAATCAGGATGCCGGGGCGGTTGCGTACGCCAATGTCCACTTTCGTAATCTCCGGGTTGCCGTAGGTTTCGGTATTGGCTTTGTCGAGCAATGCCATTGCTTTCACGCCTCCCTCACCTACACCGAGCACAAGGTTGAAGAGTGTCTCCACATCTTTGTCACAGCCGGCGGTTTCGGCCATCGCATCTTCAATCACGGCGTATACGTCTTCGCTCTCATAGCCTGAATTGGCCGCATGACGCGCATAGGCCGCCATTCCCTTGCAGCCATAAATTGCAAGCTGCTTCAGGCCGCGAATATCCTCGTTCGGCTCGGCAAGTACGCCGGTGAATTTCTCACACTCAGCGGCCTTGTCCGGAGTAGTAAAAAATTCCACTTCGGGCAGGTCAGGCAGAGCGATACCCTGCTTCTTGGCCGTGCCGGCAAGCAGATTTTTCAGTTTGAAACCGCGATGAATAAATTCATCAAGCGCGTCATTGTCGAAATTCGCATTGGTGATAGTTGCAAACAGAGCATCAATCACAAACTCGCTCGCTTCGCGGTCGGGTTCTCCCTTCTTTCGCAATTCGCGGTTTATCAGAGATATACCCCTCACAACATACAAGAGCAAGTCCATACGCGCCGAAGTCTCGGCTCTCTTACCGCACACGCCTTGCAGCTCACAACCTTTGCCGCGTGCCGTCTCCTGACACTGGTAACAAAACATTGCCGGGCTGTTTCCCATAATATATGAGTATGTCTTACGGTTTTACCTTGATTAACATCACTTTGGAGTCTTTCAGAGCCTTGACGCTGTGAGGCACTGCTGCTCCCATGAGCATGGCCTGTCCGGCCTTTAAGAGATGCGGTGTACCGAGCATTGTAAACTCAATTTCGCCCTCCAATACATTTATCATCACCTCAGCCGGAGCCTGATGTTCGGCAAGTGCCTGACCGGCGCAGAAGCCCAGCAGCACAACGCCACCGTTCTCGCTTCCAAAAACTTCCTTAAACTGAACTTTCTCGCGATTGCAAGCAGCCAAGGCCTTGACATCAAACACCTCGGCAAATTTAATATCTGTCTTTAACATAGTATAAAAAGATTGGTTACCGAGATAACGCCCCACCCCGACAAAATGTTTACCTCACTCAAACACCTTTTACTGGTGACCGGTATTTTTTTGAATCTTTGAATGCTTCGCTTGTCAGCGGATTACGTGGATTTGGGTGCCGGGGGCGGAGGCTGAATTCGGGGAGTTGTGAATGTAGTAGACTCCGGTAGTCACTTCGTCGCCGAAGTTGTCTTTCAGATCCCAGACACAGGTGCCGTTTACGGGAGCGGAAAGTTCGCGCACCATTTTGCCGGCGGCATCGGTAATTTTCACCGGGGCGGTGGATATCAAGCCCTGAATTGATACATGACCCTGATACTCCGGGCGTACCGGGTTGGGGAATGCCAATACCGAAGCATAGTCCGGCTCAAGGAGCTCGGCATCAATGCTGAATTTGCATATCTGCTCTGATGAACCTATCCACATGGTGTTGGTGGCGGCCTCATAGCCCAAACCGAATATCTGGTTTGAGGGGAGCGCGGAGTTTGTCATATCAAACACTTTGAGGATCTGTGTGCAGTCGGGGTTGGTAACATACAAGCCGGAGTCGTTGGTACCGAACCATTTGCGACCATGTCCGTCGACGGCCATACACATCACATCGTAACGATTAAACAGGTATTCACCGTCTGCCTTCACACGAGTCACTTTCAGCTTGCCCTTGGTGTCACCGGCGGCGATTGCCTCATTGGGGTTAAAGAAGAAAGCCCCGGTGTCGGTGAGCACCCATATGTTGCCGTTTAGCGGATCCTCGAAGAAGTTGTTGTAGAAAGTTGCCGGTACCACATTGTTGTCTTGATCAACAAATGAGCCGTATGAGTAGAATTGGTCATCGGAAGTGTCGAATGGTGTTCCGGCATGATAAAACAGGTGGAAGGTGTTGAATGAGCGTGTATTAGGACCGAACACTACAAATCCGCGACTTGCCTCTGTTTTGGTAGCGGTACATATAAGTGTCTCATAGTGATTCTCATATCCCTGCACAGCCACATTCTTGAAGCCGGAGACGTTGCCGGCGGCACGGTCCTCGGCACTCCAGCAGTACACCGGTTGCGGCTCATAGGCGTGAGAGGGATTGAACACACACCAAAGGTTGCCGTCACCGTCAAACGAGGGTGACGATACATTGCAGCGTATGGACCAGTATGGGGAGTTGGGGAATACGGCATTGAATCCCGCCTGATTCTTCTGGCCGTTGCCGGGATTGGCATACATGGTTGCGGTGTGGTCTCGCAAATCGTAACGGACAAGCCCGTTGCGCAGCGAGCCTACCCAACAGTAATTATTATCTGTGGGATCCACAACGGCGGCATATGTTTCACGAAGAGAAGCGGCAATCACCGAGGGGGTGTCAGACATTCCGTAATGAGTCCATGTTCCGTTCTTGTATGCCGATATCAAATCCCAATATTGCATCCATTCGGCACAATAAAAGCGGTTGTATACGTTGTTGGAGACAACCATCCCGGCGGTGTTTGAATAATCAAATCCGAAAGCTCCGTACGGGCGCGGCTGGTTAGGAGTGTACATCATTTGATTAGTCCACCCCCCGGCATCGTATGCCATTTTCTGAATTCCCTTTCGTATCACCGGGAAATAAAAAGTCTTCATATCCCAAGAGCCACATTCGGGGTTCACATCAGCAATGATATTTATCGGGCAAGAGAGGACCTTCCCCTGACGGTCGAGCTGAAGCGCGACATTCTTTCCGCGCAGGAAATAGCCGTTGCGATTTTCGGAGTAATAGTTTACGGTGTTGCCCGTCTTATTTGACACATTCAGTTGGCCGGTGGCTGACATTGTGCCGGCAAAGAGGCCATCGGCATTGGCATATCCGAACAGATTGTCCTGTAAGGGGAGTATATAGTCCACCCCTTTGCTCACGGAGGGAATCTTGATAAACGAGTCGAATGTGGGTTGACGATTGCCTGCCGGAGAATAATACAAACCCTCGGAAGTGGCGGCAACAATATTCTCGCCCACGCGAGCCACAGCATTCAACTTCTTGTTAAACAAGTGCGTTTCGGCTATTACCCCCATTTCATCGTCAATCACCAGATAGCCGAAATCGGTAGCGAGGTAAATTTTATTGTTCGCCGAATCGAAGTTAACGGAATTTATTGTCTTGGAGCTGCCCACGGTAGCCGTTTCCAATCCGTGCACGGAGACAACAGTGTCATCATCATTGAGAATGTCGATGTTATAATCATTGTAAACAATCAGCAGATACCCTTTATCGCGGTTATAGGCAATATCTAAAATCACATTGCCGTTGAGCTTGTTTGTGCCGTTGTAGGCTTCAAGCTTGTCGGAGTCCTTGTTAATTACAAACAGCTGACCGCGGCGGCCATTCCAGTATCCCCACGCCAAATCGTTGTACTCCAGCTGGCCGAGATTAAGTATGTATGTTCTGTCCTGAGCCGGTATTATCTCATGGAAATATTGATCAAAAGTGTTGAAAATCTCCCATTGGCCGTTGAGGAACTTCTCATCGGCCTGACAAAACGGAGCAGTTATGATTAAGGCTGGCAGTAACGACAATATATATTTCTTCATCAGTGTTAAATTTGGGGTTGCTTTTGCGGTAATACGTTGATAGTAATCAGCGTATTACCAAAATTTTAGTGGTATTGCCTTTTGCTTCGTCGGATTCGGAAGTGGTGGAGCTTAGAATGTAATAGACTCCGGCCCCTACCTGCCGGCCTTGCATATCGGTAAGATCCCATATCGCCATGCCGCCGTTGGAAAATCCGAGTTCTTTGATTACTGACCCGGAGGCATCGGCAATCTTTACCAATGAGTTATCCATCAAGCCCTTGATTGTTACCGGGCCAGGGTGCTCGGGCCGCACCGGGTTGGGAAATGCAAGTACATTTGAATAGTCCGGCTCGGCGGGTGTGGCATCACAGAAGTAAGTGGTAATCTGCTTTGAGGTGCCTATCCATACGGCATTGCCGGTGGGGTCGAAACCGATACCGTATATATTGTCAGAGGGCAGCTCGCTGTTGGAGGCGGTAAACCTTTCAAGCACTTTTGAGCCGTCGGCCGAGGTCACAAGCACACCTCCGCCCATAGTGCCGAACCATTTGCGAGAAGCACCGTCGGCCGCCACACAGGTCACATCGTAACCGTCAAGCAGGTAGTCGGCAAGGTTTGTGCCGTCGTTACGCGCCACTTTTACTCGGCGCACATGCAGCGTGCCGCCGCCGGCATCATTGCGCAACGCATCGTTGGGGTTGAAGTAGAACACCCCGGCATCGGTGCATACCCAGATATATCCGGTAGAGGGGTCTTCGTAAAAGGCATTGAAATAAATATATGGCACACCGTTGCCGTCTTGGTCCACGAAGTTGCTGTACGACAGCAACTTGTCGTCTGATGTATCATCTATTGTACCGGCATGATAAAACAGATACAACGGTGAGTGATAGGCAAACGAAGGTCCGAACACCAGAAAGTTGCGACTCATGTCGGTTTTGGTAGCCGTGCATATCAAGTTGTCGTAATGCTTGGCATATCCTTTCACCGGAACATTCTTGAACGCTGACACGTTGCCGGCGCGGCGGTCGGAAGCTTTCCAACAGAATACGGGCTGAGGGCCGAAAGCATCTGCATGAGAGGGGTTGAACACACACCACAGATTACCCTGCGAGTCAAACGAAGGGGAAGAGACTGTACACAGCTTTGTCCAACCCTCGGAAAAAGGAAAGACGGCATGGAAGCCCGGCTCGCCCTTCTTGTCGTGGTTGGGCTGTGAATACAGCTCGGCACTGCCATCGCGTAAGTCAAAGCGGGCCAAACCGTGCTGACGTGAGCCTACCCAATAATAGTTCGGATCTATGGGATCCGCCACCACCGGGGTGCTTTCGGTAAGACTGCTTACTACCGCACTCTTGCTTGCCGTGCGTCCGCGAGTAGTCCATTCGCCTCTGTCATAGCTTGAAATCAGGCTCGGATAGTTGGCTCCCTCATATGAGTAGAAGCGGTTGTAAGCGGCATTGGAGACAAGCATACCGGCATTATCGCTCCATGCGAAGCCGAACGCACCGTATGGCTCCGGCGCGTTCGGATAATACATCTTCCCGGAGTCTGAAAATTTGTCGGTGTACACAAGCGCCAACAGACCCTCGCGCGAACGCGGTATATAGAATGTTTTCCAATCCCATGTGCCGCACCGGTCAGAGGGAAAGTCCGTGTTATATATATATATTCGCTTATATGTGCCGTCGCGCAAAAGCTGATACAGACAGCCGTAATAACGAGCGAAATATCCATCACGATTTTCGGAATAATATTCCGGCACCTGCTCGTCAATCTTGTTAAAATCAGCCGCCGCGTTGTCGTTAAGAGTAGCAATAAACAGACCTTCGCTGCCTACCATTCCGAACTTCGTGTCGTCCAAGGGCAACAGAGAGGTAACGTCTTTTGAATATCCGCCTACACGTTTGAAGTCAGACAGAGAGCTATTGCGATCTTCAGCCGAAGCGGCAAACAGACCGTCTTCTTTGCCAATCAGCAATGTGTCACCGACACGCGCCACTGCATTCAGCTTTGTGTTATACACTCTTGATTCGCTGATTATCTTCTTCTTGTCATCAATCACGATATACCCGAAGTCTGTGGCCAAATAAGCCTTGTTCCTTTCGCGGTCAAAGTTTATGGAATTGATGTTTTTTGATGTACTCAATGTGGCCGATGCCAAGCCGGGGATTGTGTACAGCTTGTCGTCATCGGTCAGAATATCAATGTTATAATTATCGTAAACAATGAGCAGATACCCTCCGGCGGCATTGTATGCAATGTCGCTTATCACGTTGCCGGTGAGGTAATTGCCGGCATTGTATCCGGTCATTTCGCCGGACTTCTTGTCCAGCACAAAGAGCTGTCCGGAAGCGGCAGCCCATATCCCTTCGGCGCGTTTCTGTTGCCCCATAGCGAGCAAGTACACTCGCTCCGGGGTATCAATGGTCTCGCTGAAATAATAGTCAAAGGTATTGTGTATGCGCCACTGGCCGGTCACCGCCACTTCCGCCCGGAGCATACCGGTCAGACAGAAAAATGCCGCCAAAATCGTCGCTAAAAATTTCTTCATCAAAAAAATCTCTAATTGCAGTTTGTGAGTGAAAGCTCAACGCTCCTTACATATTAACGTAGCGACAGGCAAAAAATTGTATCACGACTTAAAAAGCTTGAGCAGGGAGTTCATTAGGGCGGGGGTGGGTGATAGGCGGGGCACTTTGCGCTGGCCGCCGAGCTTGCCGGTGCCGTTGGCAGCGAGCCAGCGGTCGAACAGGCCGGCGGGTGCGGTAATCAGTTCAAGGCGGTCGAGGAAGATACCGCCGCTTCGTTTGGCTTGATAGTCGGAATTTACTCGCTGCAACTCGCGGTCAAGAATATCGGCGAACACTTCTGTGTCTGTCGGCTCTTTTGTCCATTCAATCAGCCAGCGGTGTCGTCCGCGCTTGCCGCCGGCGGCATACACCGGGGCGGCGGAATAGTTGGCTACGGCAGCGCCGGTAGCAGCACATGCCGCTGCCATGGCACTGTCGGCATTATGCTCCATGAGTTCCTCGCCAAAGGCATTGATAAAGCTCTTGGTGCGCCCGGCTATCGTAATGCGTCCGACACCGGAAGTTGACACTTTCACCGTGTCGCCGAGCGAGTAGCGCCACAGGCCGTTGCACGCACTGATTATCAACGCATATGTACGTCCCGGCTCTACCTCGCATATTCCTCGCGGGTTAGCTCGCCGGTCGGCATAATCACCTTCGGCGGAAGGCTCGCACAACTCAAAGTAAACTCCTCGGTCAAGGAGCAGCTGCATTGCCGGGTCAGCAAAATCAGTTTGCGTTGCGAAAAATCCCTCCGAAGCGTTGTATGTTTCAAGGAAGTGCATCTTGCGCATATCCGTAAATGATTCATACTGTGCGCGGTAAGGCTTGAACGAAATGCCGCCGTGAAAAAACACTTCCAGGCCGGGCCAAATGTCATGCAGATTATCCACTCCTTTTTCCTGCATCATTCGCCGCAACAATATAAGAAACCATGACGGCACTCCGCTCAGGTTGGTGACATTTGCCTTTGATGCAGCCTTGATTATTGCCGGCAGTTTCTCTTCCCAATCGGCCATGAGTGCCGTGTGCTTATTCGGAATACGAAACAAATTGGCCAACGCCGGCGTGCGGTCAATCAGCGTTGCGCTCAAGTCGCCTACTTTCACCTCTTTCGGCACCTCCGCGCCAAGTTCGTTAGCGAAAGAGCCCCCCAAAATCAATGCTTTACCCGAGAATATGCGTGACTGCGGATTTAGGCGCAAGTATGAAGCTACCACGTCCGATGCTCCGGGGATATGGTTATGTCTAAGTGAATCAGAGGTAATCGGTATGTATTTGGATTTACCGCCGCTCGTGCCGCTCGATTGTGCGAAATTCCGGCACACGCCCGGCCACAACACATCTCTTTCGCCGTGCACCATGCGCAGGGTCTGCTCCCGTATTTCCTCATATTCCACTATGGGTACGGTTGTACGATACGCTGTTTCCAACTCTTCATCGGGCAAAACGGCCAAAGCTGCAAAGCGGTATTTGCGGCCAATCTCAGTGTCTGACGCTCTCTGCAACAGCGAGCGCATCGTCTGTATCTGCACTTGCCGGGCATTCGTCCGCCAAGCCTCCATACGCCCGGCCTGACGTATAAATCGGTGTCGCACTATCGGGGTAAAGTCAATCATACCCCAAAATTACAAAAAATATATATTTCAGCAAAAAAAGGCGCAACCTCTCGATTGCGCCCTCTTTTGTCTGTCTGTGTATGTTGCTTATTTTACCACAACTTTGCTTACTTTCTCGCCCTGGCGTACTACATAGATGCCGGCGGGAAGGTTGTCGGCATTCATGCGGATACCGTTGATGCTGTAAACCTCAACAGAAGCGCTGTCAGCGGCAACAGTCTCAATGCCGGTAGGCTCGTTGAACTGGATGGGGTAGATTTGAACTACCGGATCCTTAGTACCGAAGTAAGAGATAATACCTACAACATCTTTCTTGGGTGTGCCGGCGGGGATTTCAACTTTGAATTTATTATACATGGCGATTTCGTCTGTACCCTCGGTGAGGGTGAGGTTTTCACCGTCAACAGTCACATCGCGAAGTACGATGTACTTGTTCTGGTCAGTAGTTGCATTGATTGTGCCTATTGTGAATTCTTGAGGAGTGACGTCTTGAGTCTTGACGGGTTCGCCGAAAGAGGAGGCTGTAGCCATCAGTTCGTATGTGCCATTGTAGTTTTTGAATGTGCCTTTGAAGCCTGTGAGTACATCGCCCTGAGTATAGGTAGTGTTGAGCTTGCCATAAACGAGCAGAGCTGCAGAGCTGTCTTCTACATACATATTGCTGCCGTTCACGTAAGTTACAACAGCTTCGCCACTGTAAGTAAACTCGGTAGTTTCGTCGCCGTCGAGACCGGCTGCAATGATGTCGGCAAGTGTTTCAACAGACTCATCTTTGGTGAAAGTTGCAGTAGCGATGCCGGAGTCGTTCATACCCTCTTTGGCAGCGAAAGCCTTGATTGTTGTAGTGGCGGTAAGCACGATGGGAGCTTCATATTTTGTTGACTCGGCAGTGGGGTTGGTGCCGTCGAGAGTGTAATAAACAGAAGCACCTTCAGCGGCGTTGATTGTCACTGCAAGTTGGTCAGTGAACGAAGCGCCTGAAGCGGGGTCGAAAGTAGGCATGGCTACTGTCTCCTTGTCAGAAGCACCATAAGTGATGGTCATCTTTTGGATACGGTAATTGTTTGTATAAGTGAAAGTAATGGTTGAGGCATTACCGTTCCATGTCATTGCAGACGCAGAGGTGGCGGTAGCAGTACCGGTACTTACCGTGGGATTTGCATCTTTCTGTCCCTTTGAGCCGGCGAATACGATTTGAGTAATTTCAACACCGGCCGGAGCAGTGATTGTCATCGAGCTGTTTTTATAAACACGAATTGAGCACTGGCCATTTTCATTAGTTGACATAGCGTAATAATACGCGGGTTCTGTGGAGGCATTGCCTTTGTCAAAGGTAAAGCTGTAGTCACCAAGAGAGAGGCTTGTCAGGGGTTGTATATGGCGAGCTTCACCATTACTTTCGCCTTCAGCGGGCTTTTCGGGTACATCAGTACCAATAATGTCTGTGGCATTGTTGGCATTCAGTTCAATTTCGTCGGCGTTGGCGGCTGTGAAAGAGAGCGCTACGGCAGCCATTGAGAGTAAAAGTTTCTTCATGCTTTTTGTTTAAATTGTTAATATATAGTATTTTACAAGAATTAAGGTAAGGTCTCAAACCAAGTCCTACCTTTCAACGTGCAAATTTAACAACAATTTTCGTTTATTAAAAGTTTTACACGTTAATTTTTTAATACCGTCTTACGAAATTTCTCTTTACAAACAACATTTTTAAGCAAAAATGCTCTTTGGAGAGAGCATTTTTTACACGGGCTGAAGAGCCCTGACGGCGGTAATGGTATCGAGGGCGGTCAGCACATCGGGCACACCGGATATCACCATGGAGCGTTTGCCGGCCTTCTCGCGCAGGGTGCACCGGCGCGTATGCAGCTGCATATAAGCAAGAACTCGGCCGAAGGCGGGGCTTTGATAATAAGCCTTGTTCTCATCGCCGGTAAAATAGAGATACATCTTCCCTTGTTTGAGCAGTAGCCGCTCTATACCAAGCTGTTTGGCCACTGTGCGCAGCGGCACGATGCGTATAAGCTCTTCGGAGACGGCGGGCAGCGGGCCGAAGCGGTCTATCAGCCGCTCGCGGAAGGCGTTAACGCTCTCCTGCCCTTCCATGTTGTCAAGCTCCTGATACAGAGCGATTCGCTCCCCTTCTTGCGGCACATATTCGGGTGGCAGTCGCAATTCAAGGTCGCTCTCCACAGCGCAGTCAGCCACAAATTCTTCCTCTTTCCCGGCGTTTTCATCGGTAAAGGTGTCACCGAATTCCTCCGTCTTCAATTCCATCACCGACTCTTTAAGTATCTTCTGGTAAGTCTCATATCCCAAGTCGGCGATAAACCCGCTTTGCTCTGCTCCGAGTAAATTCCCGGCGCCGCGTATGTCTAGGTCTTGCATGGCGATATGTATGCCACTCCCCAAATCGGAGAATGACTCAATAGCTTGTAAACGTCTGCGTGCCACGGTGGTAAGTTCTTTGCCGGGGGGTGTGAGCAGGTACGCGAAGGCTTTGCGAGAGGAGCGCCCTACCCTGCCGCGCAATTGGTGAAGCTCGGAGAGGCCGAAGTTCTGCGCATCGCTGATTATTATGGTGTTAACGCCGGGCATATCAATGCCGCTCTCCACTATGGTGGTTGAAAGAAGCACATCGTAATCCCCTGACGCAAAGTCAACTATTGCTTTTTCAAGCTTTTCGGGTGGCATCTGCCCATGAGCCGTCACCACGCGTACCCCCGGCACCAACCGCCTCAGCATATTCTCCATTGTAGCGAGCTGCTCAATACGGTTGCAGATAAAAAACACCTGCCCGCCGCGGCTTATCTCAAAGCTGACCGCTTCTTTTACAAGGTCATCGTCCATTACGGATACGGTGGTGAGTATCGGCTGACGGTTGGCCGGCGGAGTGTTCAAATTGCTCAAATCTCTGGCGCCCATCAGTGAGAATTGCAGGGTACGCGGTATCGGAGTGGCCGACATCGTCAGGGTGTCAACATTCACCTTCATCTGCTTGAGCTTCTCTTTTACGGCAACTCCGAATTTCTGCTCTTCATCTACCACCAATAGCCCCAAGTCTTTGAATTTTACTCCTTTGCCGATAATCTTATGAGTGCCTATAAGTATGTCAATTTTCCCGACCTCAAGGTCGGCCAATATCTGCTTAACCTCTTTCGGTTTACGCGCTCTGGAGATATAGTCAACCCTCACGGGAAGGTCTCGCAGTCGGTCGCTGAATGTATGGTAATGCTGCATTGCAAGCACGGTTGTGGGCACAAGCACTGCTGTCTGCTTGCCGTCTACGGCGGCCTTAAAGGCGGCGCGTATGGCTATCTCGGTTTTGCCGAACCCCACATCGCCGCAAATCAGCCTGTCCATGGGGCGGCTGCTCTCCATGTCGGCTTTCACGGCGGCGGTGGCGGTGAGCTGGTCGGGAGTGTCTTCGTATATGAACGATGCCTCCAGTTCGTGCTGCAGGTAGGAGTCGGGGGAGTATGCAAACCCTTTTTGGTCGCGCCGCGCGGCATACAGGCGTATCAAGTCGCGAGCTATATCCTTCATCTTCGACTTGGTACGCTCTTTTATCTTATTCCACGCTCCGGTGCCCAATTTGTTTATTTTCGGTGGAATACCTTCCTTGCCTCGGTATTTGGACAGTTTGTGCAGGGCGTGAATTGAGCAGAAAATAATGTCGTCCCCGGCATAAATCAGCTTAATCATTTCTTGTGGCTTGCCGGCCACATCAGTCTTCACCAAACCGCCGAAACGCCCTACTCCGTGGTCTATATGCACTATGTAATCGCCCACCTCAATCTGCCCTAACTCTTTGAGGGACATGGCCAATTTGCCCCCTCGCGCCCGCTCGCTCCGCAGGTTGTATTTATGGAAGCGGTCGAATATCTGGTGGTCGGTGAAGAAGCAGGCCTTGGCTTGCGGGTCGGTAAACCCTTCATGCAATGTGCGAAGCACCGGCGTGAAGGGTATATCATCGCCCCTTTCGGAGAAGATTGCTTTCAATCTGTCGCACTGCGCCGGGGAGTCGGAAAGTATGTACAGCTTGTACCCCTCGCCGATTAAACGTTTGAAAGACTCGCTGATAAGGTCAAAGTTCTTATGATAAAGGGCTTGCGGCGAACACCCGAAGTCAAGCCTCGGCGCACTCTCCGGCGCACTCGGGTTTACTCCGAACAGCACCATGCACCGCTCATCAAGTTCCGCCTCGAATTTGTCCGGGTCTATAACGGCTTCCATCGCTTCCGCATCCCCTTCGCCGCTTTCAAGCACGGCTTGCGAAATTCCCCCTTCGGCTATGGCGTGCATCCGCTCAAGCAAGAATTGCCGCGAGCTGCAAAACACCGGTACATTCTTGTCTAAATATGCCAATATTGAGGCTTTTCCTTCTGCTCCTCCTTTTTCCAACGCGCCGACTACCGCTATCGAGTTCACTTGTTCCCTACTGAGCTGTGTCTCAACGTCAAAGGTGCGCACGGAGTCTATCTCGTCATCAAAAAAGTCCACACGGTAAGGCAGTTCGTGTGAATAGGAGAATATGTCGAGTATGGACCCTCTTCGGGCAAATTGTCCCGGCTCATAAACGTAGTCCACTTTATTGAAACCCAACGCCAATAGTTTGTCCGTGGCCTCACTCATCAGCATGGTTGCCCCTTTGGTAAAGGTGACGGACGCGGCTTCAAGCTGTCCGGGCGATGGTACCATTTCGGCAAGTCCTTCCGGACAGCTCACTATATACCGTGTCCCTTTCACTCCGCAGGCGGCTATCGCTTCGGTACGCAATATCTGCGCCGGAGGGTCGGGTTGGCCGTATTTTATGTCGCGCTTATACCCGGAAGGGAGTATCTGCACTGCCTCTTGCCCCAATATTTGGACAAGGTCATTGTATAGATACCCGGCACTCTCGGGGTCGTCTGCAACCACCAATGCCGGCCCTTTGAAGGGTTTTACCGAGGCCAACAGCAATGCCGGAGCCGATGCCGGAAGTCCGCTCAACACCATGCCCCGCACTTTCTTATCCTTCAGCAGGCTTTCAAGTGCTTCTCGCCGTGCCCCGGTAAGAAAAAGCGAACATAATTCCCTTATTTCCAACTTTATAACCTCCTTCTTATCTTATGCTCCTATTCTCATTCTTTCCGCTCTGTCACAACAATACCGAGGTCTTTCAGTGCCTTGGGGTCGGACAGCAGCTCGGCGGCCTTGTCAAGCGCCTCATCATCTTTCACTGTATATATGCTCTCACCCCGGTTGTAATAATACCGGCTGACAATCTCCTGCCCCAAATACTCGGAAATATCCTTGCGTTTGGCGTCAAGGTCTTCATCAAGGTTATGTGTCAGCAACTTGCGTATCACTCCAAACTCGGCTTTCGTGGAGTCGTTCATATATCCTTCGCGCTCGGCCACCTTCTCAAGCTCGTCAAGCATCCCGTCGCATACCTTGTCATATTTAAGTTTCGCCGGGTCTATGCCCGCTTTGAAGTCAGCGTATATGGAGTCGGTAATCTCAAACTCTCGCGGCGAGGGTATACTCGGATTGGCGGCTGCGAATTTCGTGGCGTAATCGAATATCCAATTATCGCGTACAAGGTTGAAGGTCAGCAGCGACACGTTCCCCCAATCTATCTCTACTTCTGGCTTCAGGCCTCCCCCGTCTTTCACTTCGCGCCCGTTCTTCGTCTTATAGGTGTTGCACAGAGAGTCGGGCGTGTGGGCTACTGTGCCGTCGGCGTTGCGCCGTGAGTAGTCAAGTGCCTGAATAAGGCGTCCGGAGGGCATGTAATATTTCGCGGTGGTTATCTTAATCATTTGATTATACGGCAATTGGCGTGTGCCTTGCACCAGCCCTTTACCGAACGAACGCGACCCTATCAGCACCCCGCGATCAAGGTCTTGCATGGCTCCGGCTACTATTTCGGAGGCGGACGCAGACCCACCGTCTATCAACACCGCAAGCGGCATATCTTCCATTATCGGTTTATGCGTAGTGCGGTATATGCGCGTCTCTGACGCGTTCTTCCCTTTGGTGCGAAGGATTTCGGTTCCTTTCGGCAAGAAGAACCCGGCTATCTCTACCGCACTCTGCACCAGCCCTCCTCCGTTCCCGCGAAGGTCAAGCACAACCCCTTTCACTGCCGGGTTGCCCTTAAATTCTTCAAGTGCTTTTTTTACCTCATCGGCACTGGTCTCCATAAAGGAGTTCAACTTGATATACCCCACATTCCCACGCTCCACTCCGTAATACGGTACGGAGGGCAATTGCAGTTTCTTCCTTGTTATGGTAAAATCAAGTATGGAATCCGGCCCGGCATACGGCCTTGAAATTCTTACCCTTACCTGGGTGTCGGGATTGCCTCGCAGCAGCTTGCTCACCCTCTCCGATGTGCTTTTGCTCACATCGGCGGTATCTATGCGCATTATTCGGTCGCCACTCTTCAACCCGGCAAGTGCCGCCGGGCTTCCTTCATACGGGCCGGAGAAGTATACCATGCTGTCTCTCTGCATTATATATGACCCGATTCCGGCATACTCGCCCGTGGTTTCTGTTCGAAAGGCTTTGACATCTTCGGCCGTAAAAAACTCGGTATACGGGTCTATCTCTGACAACATACTCCGTATGGCGCGGTTCATAACGCGCTCAGCCGGTATGGAGTCCACATAATTATTCTCCAACTCGCGCACTATGCTGTTGAATGTATTCAACTGCCGATAAAGCTCCGACTCATGACTCTTCTTCCCTGCGCCGACAAGCATCTGCCCCCCGAGCAACAACCCGGCAGCCACAAACACACACGCCTTTATATTTCTTATCTTCATAGTATTATCATTTATGCGGATAATCCACTGTAAAATGAAGCCCGCGACTCTCTTTCCGCGCCATTGCCTGACGCATTATCAGATACGCTACGTTTATCATATTCCGCAGCTCGCAAAGCTCCCGGCTCGGCTTGCTCACCTTAAACAGCCGTTCGGTCTCCTGATTGAGTATATCAAGTCGGCTCCACGCCCTTGCCAGGCGCAAGTCACTCCGCACTATTCCAACATAATAACCCATTATCTGGTTCACCTCTTTCATACTCTGGGTTATGAGCACCATCTCTTCAGGGTGCGCCGTGCCTTCATCATTCCATTGAGGCACATCTTGTCGTATCTCGTAATCCCCGATATGCTCGGAAGCGTGACGCGCCGCCGCATCGGCATACACTACTGCCTCTATCAGTGAGTTTGATGCCAAACGGTTGCCGCCGTGAAGGCCCGTACAGCTGCACTCCCCTACGGCATACAACCTCTTGATGGTACTCTCTCCATGCTTGTCTACCTTGATACCGCCGCACAGATAATGCGCCGCCGGGGCTACCGGAATATAATCCTTGGTTATATCAATCCCCAAGGACAAGCATTTCTCATATATGTTCGGGAAATGCTTCTTCGTCTCTTCGGCATCTTTATGCGTCACATCCAGATACACATGGTCGCTCCCGGCAGCTTTCATCTCGGAGTCAATAGCTCGCGCCACAATGTCGCGCGGCGCAAGCGACAACCGCTCGTCATATTTCTGCATGAACTCATTGCCGTTGATGTCGCGGAGCACTGCCCCATAGCCGCGCATAGCCTCGGTAATCAAGAATGACGGACGGTCGCCGGGGTGATATAAGGCCGTCGGGTGAAACTGGATAAACTCCATATCTTCAACAGTTCCCTTGGCACGATACACCATCGCAATGCCATCGCCCGTGGCTATCAAAGGATTAGTGGTGGTAGTATACACCGCCCCCACTCCGCCGGTAGCCATAAGCGTCACTCTTGCAAGGAAGGTATCTACCTCTCCGGTTGACTCATCAAGGATATACGCCCCATAGCAGGTAATGTCCGGACTGCGGCGAGTCACAATCTTACCCAAATGATGCTGAGTGATTATCTCCACTGCAAGATGATTTTCATATACATCTATATGCGGATTATTCTTTACCTCATCTACAAGCGATGTCTGTATCTCCGCCCCGGTGTTGTCGGCATGATGCAATATCCTGAACTCGGAATGGCCTCCCTCGCGGTGAAGGTCAAAAGCGCCGTCCTCACGCTTGTCGAAATTCACACCATGGTCTATCAGAAACTTAATCTGCTCCGGTGCTCCTTTCACAACCATCTCCACGGCCTCGCGGTCCGAAAGCCAATCGCCGGCAACCATCGTATCCTCGATATGCTTCTCAAAATTATCCACCGCAAGATTAGTGACCGATGCAACGCCCCCCTGAGCAAGAAAAGTATTAGCCTCCTCAAGCTCAGTCTTACACACGAGCGCAACACGAACACCCGGCCCGGCTACCTTGAGTGCAAAACTCATACCCGCAATCCCGGACCCTATCACAAGATAATCATATTCTCGTACCATAAAGAGTCTATAAAATGTCTATAATAAAGCCTATTAAAGAGTCCAACATGAGCCCTATTCAATAGCTTGTTAAAATATCTGTAAAAGAGTCAGTTAACCGATAGTATCCAAAAGCACACCGATTATCCATAGCCCCAAACACAAGCGGCGCAGCCGTGGGTGTTCGGGTAAGAGAATGGTCAGTAAAAGTGTCTGAAAGACACCTATCTACTGGAATTCCCCAATTTAAATAGAACATCACGAAACATGAGTCTATTAAACCCCTTACTATATTTAACCTGCAAAATTAACAAATTACCCAAACCTCACCCAAATTTTAAACCTTTTTAACAAATACCCGAGCAAACGTAATAACAACCCATCTACACCAAGTTATTGATTTGTAGGGACGCACCATGATAACGTCTGTAGTGGATTACCCCCGGTTCACCCCCACAACACAACCCTGTAGGGGCGCGATACATCGCGCCCCCCAACAACAACCGCCACCACCCCGAAGGGACGCAATAATGCTACCACCGGACGCGAATTACGGCCACCCGACACTCACACAGCTAAGTCCCGAAGGGACGATGTCCCGGCAACAACCACACGAGTCCTTACGAGTAGCACTCCCCCCGAAAAAACAAAAAAAGGACTCCCCAACCGGGAAATCCCTTTCAAGGTAGCCCATAGCAGAGTCGAACTGCTCTTTAGAGAATGAAAATCTCTCGTCCTAACCGATAGACGAATGGGCCATCATAATGCGCGCAACCCTCATAGGCTAACGCGTAATTCCTTAATTTAAAGCGCGTTTACGTGCTTTGCAAGCTTGCTCTTTAAATTGCGTGCCTTATTCTTCGAAATGATATTCTTACGTCCTAGACGGTCAAGAAGCTGTTCTACTTTCGGAAGTGCAGCCTGAGCCTCAGCTTTGTCTGTCATTTTTCTGATGCGACGCACCATAGTGCGTGAAGTCTTGGCCCAATAGCGGTTCTCAAGTCTTCTTTTCTCAGTCTGACGGATTCGCTTCTCAGATGATTTATGATTTGCCATCTTTGTGTGATTACTTTCTTTTTGAAGTTATTAATATTGGTAGCCCATAGCAGAGTCGAACTGCTCTTTAGAGAATGAAAATCTCTCGTCCTAACCGATAGACGAATGGGCCATCGTTCATGCAACTGCTCCTCTTTTGGGTGCATTTTGCAGGCGCAAAGTTAGTGCTATTTTTTAAACTGACAAAATTTTTTCAAACTTTTTTATTTTTTCACATTCTCACACACTTATTTCCTCAACTTTTTTCGCCCCTGACGGGTTATTACTTAAAACTAAACTACTATGGAAACAACAGTCAATAACTCAGCCACTCGCAACGAAATAGAAGCAAAAGCTCTCTTTGAGCAAGCCAAGGAAGACCTCCTGCTCGACATGAAAGCTCGCGACATCGGTGCTATCCTTTGGGATAATGAACAATGCGGCTTCCACTTCCCCCCGGAAGTAACAGTTACAAACTCCGATGGCAAATCAGATGCCTGGACAATTCACGGCATGTATCGCGTAGACGAAACACTCTACTTGATTGGTCCGGGCGCACCAATCGGCGTTGAAAACTACTACAAAAGAGGAGTACAAACAAAACCCTGTGCCGTAACTCTCACCGAAGACCAAGCTACTCGCACCATCGGCATTCCCAACGAAGGCCGGGGATACACGACCCAAGGCTCGGTACAGCAATGGCTCACTTGCACCGACTGCTACTTCAAAGCACTCGACCTTTTGAACGCACTCTGACCCCAAAGACAACATTAACCCACGTAGGGGCGCGATACATCGCGCCCCAAAAAATAAACAACATTTTTTACCACAAGCCGACAGGTTTGCGTGCTTATAATCAACTAAATAGCTCTCCGGCAGCGACAACATTGCGCCCTCTCTCAAAAAAAAACACTAACTTTGCAGCATGGATATAACAGTCACCGACATAAACCAACTGCCACAAGCAGCTGTCGATATACTCAATGCCCTGCCTTCCGGCCCGCAGGTTCTCGCATTCCACGCTCCCATGGGTGCCGGAAAGACAACCCTCATAGCCTGCCTCACCGAGCAACTCGGTGTTGACCCCGACCAAGTCAACTCCCCCACATTCGCAATTATTAACCACTACTCCGGCACACAAGGCGACATTTACCACTTCGATATGTACCGCCTTGACTCCGCCGAGCAAGCTTTTGACATCGGGGCTCCGGACTACCTCAACTCCGGCAACTGGTGCATGATTGAATGGCCGGAAAACACCCCCGACATTCTCCCCGACAACACCATACATATATATATGGAAGAACTCCCCGGCGGCGCACGCAAAATTTCAATCCCATGAACGTCCTCCATTTCAACACGCTACCCTCAACATACACCTATATAGCCGAAAACGCCGCCAACATGGCTTCCGGCACTGTCGTAACGGCTGACTATCAAACCGCCGGTCGAGGCCAGCGTGGCAACACATGGGAGTCACAAGCCGGAAAGAATCTCCTCTTTGCAATGCTCCTGAGAATGACCGACTTCCCCGTGCGCTCTCAATTCCTAATCTCCGAAGCAATGAGTTTGGCAATAGTCAAGACTCTCCGCGATGTCTGCGCTCTGGAATGTAAAGTGAAATGGCCAAACGACATATACACCTCCGACCGCAAAATCTGCGGAATACTCATCTCTCACTCCGTGGAAGCGGCTCGCCCGGGAGGAGAAGCACACATCGCCCACTCCGTGCTCAGTGCCGGCATAAACCTCAACCAAACCGAATTCCTCTCCGATGCACCCAACCCGGTCTCCGCAATACAACTCAACGGCCGCCAAACGAATCGCGACACATTCCTCAACGAACTGATTTCCAATTTACAAACCTACATCAATCGCCTAAAGCAAGCCGACACCGCCGCCATACACTCCGAATACATGTCCACCCTATGGAGAGCCGACGGCGCCCCTCACCCCTTCTACGATGTCCTCACCGGCCAACGCTTCAACGCAACCATTTACGCCGTAGAGCCCCTCGGCCATCTGGTCCTCCGCACCCCCGATGCCCAACTCCGCCGCTACGCCTTCAAAGAAATAACCTGGCTCAAGGAATGCGAGCCTCCGGTTTGCTAAAAAATTGCTGAAAAACATCCGAAAAATTTTGCCGATTAAAAAAGATAACTAACTTTCCGCTCTAAAATCAAGGCTCTCAATGGCGGCAACGTTACCCACAACGTTGTTACATTCCATATCAACAACCCCAACGCTGCCGATGAGACAAGAACCCGGAACTTCATTACCTCAAACAACAGTACCCTGAACGCTCCCAAATTCTCCCGAACCGGTCTCAAACTCACCGGCTGGAACACACGCAAAACGGGCAACGGAAAATCCTACTCCAACGGCGACATCATGAACATCTCAACCAACGTTCACCTGTACGCCCAATGGGCTCCCGACATCTAAGAGCTTGTTTAATAAAAAATTACTTTGATTGCTTGAAAAGCCAATCACGGACTGCGGTCACTTTATAAGCATAGTCAAAGGAATACATGTGTTCGCTCCCTTTGCCGTCTGCCGGGAGGACAGTCTTTGGTTCAAACTCAAAGATGTTTACCGGCGCACCTTTGTCAAGCATGGCAGCGGCCAATTCGCTCTGACGAGCTTCAGGCAGTTTCGCGCTCCACTCAGCAAATGTATATTGAACATCCTCTCTCCGCGCTGCTTCTTCCAGTGGTTCAAGGCATTTGTAGGCTTTCCCTTCATTGCCGGCGATGAAATACACGAACCTGTGCTTTACGAGTGAATCAAAGGTCGCATTGTCCCAATGACAGTCAACAAAAATCGAAGCGGCAAACTCATCGGGATAGGCAACATTGTAGTACATGGAAATCATTCCGCCCATTGACTGACCGGTAGCGTAAAGTCGGTTACTGTCAATATTCTTCTCCGCGACAAGACTGTTGAGCATACGTATTACTATATCCACCTCATCTGTCTTCTCATAAGCATCGTTGACGGCGACGCCGGAGAACTGCGGTACAAGCACATAGCAGGGGTTCTTAACCTGTGATTCTGCCGTTGCCCATACCAATGCGCCATAACCTTGTGTCAAAGGCTTTGTAACATCATCGCCGGGAGTGCTTGCATCAGCAATAAAAAGCACCAGCGGATACTTCTTTGAAGCATCTGTATCTTTCGGTGAAAAAAGGTTGTATTTCATAGTCTTGCCGGTCTTGGCATCAGTGTACTCAAACTGTTTGAACCGGGGCACAACCTCCTTTATCATCGCTTGAAGCGTAGAATCGCCTGATTTGTCAATGACAGATCCGCCTACGGCGGGTTTGCCAAGCTGAGGCCCGCCCGGGTCTTTGCCCGTCATCTCTTTTTTCTGTTCCGAACTCTGATTCTTGCCGGTGCAAGAGGAGGCGGTCAGTGTGCCGCCAAGGATTACGCCAATAGCCGCAATCGCGCAAATTAATCTGTTAATTTTCATTCCTTATTTTACGTTAATTGGCAACTTGTGCCAATTATTAATACGCTTCAAAGCCCCGAAAGTTTATCGCCGCAGCTGAATTAGAGTTTGTTTACAATTAGGCACCTGAACCACAAAATTTTATGAGATGAACCAAAACGAGCGGCAGCGCGTTTTAACAGAAAAATCTTAATACCTTAATGCTATGATGAATCAATACCAAGTTTCGTTTGGAGATGCCGTAAAGAGGGCGTTCTCTCAGTACTGCAAGTTTACCGGACGCGCCTCGCGCTCCGAGTACTGGTGGTTCTATCTGTTTAATGTCATTGCAAGCTGCGTCATATTCTTTATTTGCGGCGGCACGCATGTGTTGGCACACGCATGGGATGTGGCCATGAGTCGCGGCGGTGATGTAAATGTCGAGTATGGTGGCACCTACTCTACAATCAGTTACATATGGAGCCTTGTCACACTGCTGCCCGGCCTGGGCTTGTTCTGGCGGCGTATGCACGATGCCGGACACAGCGGCTGGTGGTGGCTTTGGACTCTTCTCCCTCTCATCGGGTGGATTATTATCCTTGTGGCCCTGTGCAAGCCAAGTGTGCCGGCCGAAAATCAATATGGCCCGGTGCCAAATACAGGTGCCAAATATTGAAAATTGATTTCGGCTGATTTCGGAATTTTTTGTAACTTTGCAAGTTGCAGAGACGGTTTTGCGCCTTCGCAACCTCAACAAATAACAACAAACTCCGATTTATAAACATGAAATCAAAAATACTATTGATTGCCGCGGCATTGTGCCCGATGCTTTCCTACGCCGAGATACCTGACGGATACTACGCTGACTGTGAGGGTAAAACAAAGGCCGCGCTCAAAAATCAGCTCTACACTATTGTGAAGAACCATACCAAAATATCGTATGGCAACGGTAACAACCAGACATGGGGAGTGTTTTTCGACTCCGATGTACACCCCGATGGTTATTGGTGGGATATTTACACTACCAATCAGGTAAAAGTCGGTTCCGGTGCACCTGACAACAATACCATGAACAAGGAACACACATTCCCGAAATCATGGTGGGGAGGAAACAAGAACAACGCCTATTGCGATGTGATGCACCTTATGCCGACAAACTCCGTGGCCAACTCCACACGCAGCAATTGGCCATACGGCGAAGTGGCTTCCGAACAAAGCATAAGCAACAAATGCCCCAACCCTCGCTTCAAGCATGGCTCGCCCGTGAGCGGTCAAGGAGGCGGGAGCAATCATGTCTTCGAGCCGGACGATGAGTTCAAGGGAGACCTCGCGCGTACATATTTTTATATGGTGACCTGTTATCAAGACTTGACATGGAAGGAAAACGGTTTGTACACAGCTGCTCAGGGAACATATCCCACCTTGCAGCCTTGGGCTATTGATATGCTGCTGCGCTGGCACCGCAATGACCCGGTGAGTCAAAAGGAGCTTGACCGCAACGAGGCCGTATATAAGCATCAGCACAACCGCAACCCCTTTATCGACCACCCGGAAATGGCCGAGTACATTTGGGGCGACAAAATGGGCGAAGCTTGGTCTTCCTCCGGTGGAGGCGGCACGATAGTTGACCCGGACCCGGATCCCGACCCCAATCCCGAACCCGTGACCGATGCAAAGCTCACAGCTCCGATTAACGGTGACTGGTACACGTTCTCCACCACCAACCCCGGAGAGTCCGTGCTGATGGAAATCCCCGTTGTAGGCTCCGGCTTTACCCATAACCTCACTGCCCGTATCGGTGGTGACGCCGCTGCTTTGTATTCATTTAAAGTGGGTACACTCTCCCTGCAAGCAATCAGTATAAACGCCGCAGATGTGGCCTCCACAGAGGGTTATACCCTCAAAGTGGAATACAAACCCCTAACCGCCACTCCGCAGGATGCTAACGATGAGGCTACCATTACTATTACATGTCAAGACCTCGCAGCCCCGGTTACGGCCAATCTGCAAGGGCAATGCGTTGCTTCAGTGGAACTTACTGCCATAACCACTCTCCCCGTAGAAGATGAGGAAGAGTCCGGCTACACTCTGCATTGGCTTCCCTCTGCCCTTGAACCGGATTTCTACACCGTGACACGCAAAATTTATGATGAAGACGATACCCCCGAAATACTTACATACGAGGTAGACGGCGAGAAAACTTCTTTGAGAATTGACGACCGCGACCCCTCCAAGAAGGAGGTGCTTAGCGTTACCGCTACTTTGGGAGACACCGAAAGTCCGGCCGGCAATGAGGTGATTGTCAACGCCTCGGCCGCTCTCTCTTCAATCAATATCGAGCAGGGCACACCGCGCTACTTCGATGCTTCCGGCATTGAGCTCCCCTCTCGCCCCGATGCTCCGGGTGTGTACATGGTTCGCATCGGCAATACAACAACCAAAACCGTTATAATCAAGTAATACTATGAAACGCATATTCTCCTTAATTTTAGCATTGAGCGGCACACTGCTGCTCATTCAGGCAGCTCCCCCGGCTTCTTACTATCTCCGCATGGACGGCAAGAAAAAGGAAGAACTGAAAACAGCCGCCTTTGAGGTAATACGCCCTCATACGGTTGTGACTTACAACTCTTTGTTCCCGCAGCAATTTCCTAAGACCGATGTATATCCCGAATTGTACAACGGACAGCAACGTTGGTGGGAAATGTACTCCGACATGATTTTCCTTGTGCGCAACGGTTGGAGTGGTATGAACCGCGAACACTCGTTCCCCAAATCATGGTGGGGCGGTGCGCAAAACGAAGCGTATACAGACCTTAACCATCTGTACCCCAGCGAGTCAGAAGCCAACATGGCAAAAAGCAACTATCCTCTCGGCGAGGTGCAGCGCTCCACTTTCAACAATGGTGTGACTACCGTAGGCTATGCTTACGCCGGTCAAGGCGGCGGTGCCGGGCAGGTATTCGAGCCGGCAGATGAGTACAAAGGCGACTTCGCGCGCACGTACTTCTATATAGCCACCTGCTATCAGGATTACACATGGAAGTACACATATATGGTGCAAAACGGCACATATCCAACCCTCAAACCCTGGGCATACGAGCTGCTTCTCGACTGGGCGCGCCGCGACCCGGTGAGCCAAAAGGAGATTGACCGCAACGAGGCCGTATACCAAATTCAAGGCAACCGAAACCCATTTATTGACTTTCCCGAACTTGCCGAATACATTTGGGGAACTCGCACCAACGAAACGTTCTACATCAAGGACCAGCAAGGCTCCGTGACCCCCCCAATCACCGGCGATCCGGAACTGTTCGCACCCATTGACGGCAGCTCGCTCGACTTCGGTCAGGTGGCCGTCGGCAAAAGTCAGACAGTAGACTTGCTCATAAACGGCGTTAACCTGACCTCCGCCCTGTCAGTGCGCGTTACCGGCACTGACCGCCGGATGTTCTCAATCCAAGGAATCAGTAACAATCAGATCCCGGCCTCCTCAATCAATTCTGATACCGGTTACAAACTCTCCCTACGCTACACCCCCACAAGCGTGGGCAACCATACCGCCGCAATCACACTCTACGACGGCGGCTTCCCCGACGGCACCAACTTCAACGTCAGCATACACGGCGAAGCATTCCCCACACCCACACTTACCGCTCTTGAAGCCCTGCCGGCAACCGACATTTCCGCAACAGGCTATATAGCCAACTGGAATCTCCCACCCGACGGCGAAGTGGTGGACTATTACATGGTGAATCGCACACGCTATCTCAGCTCCGGTGCCGTAACCACACGCCTCGCAGCCGAAGAAAACCGTCTTGAGATAGACGAGCGACAGAGCGATGTGGCGGAGAGCTACACCGTGCAGAGCGTGCGACTCGGCTACGAAAGCCCCGAAAGCAATATGATAATGGTAGCTGCCGGTGCATTGGCCGGAGTAGAGATGAACGAGCCCCTGCTCGCGGCATATATCCCGGGAGGCTTGCGCATACTTCTGCACTCCGAGCAAACCAACCTGCGCATTGTAAACACCGCCGGAGTATGCGTCCATCATCAACCCTCCATCGCCGGTGAAACCCAACTCCTCCTCCCCCCCGGAGTCTACTTCCTGACCACCGACCAAAGCCAACGCCCCGTCACCGTCCTCGTCCGCTAACCACCCACCAAAGTTGTGTACCCCCCCTCAGTAGGGGCGCGATATATCGCGCCCCTACTGTCATTTCAAGGTCTGCAACGCCCGTCAACGATGTTAATATATGTTAAAACAAAACCGGAAACCACCTATCAACCAAACTATTACAAATAAATAATCATTTCCTCCACCAACCAAGCATATTCAAGTATTATATTTGCAATACAAACAAACAAACAATTATTATAATGGAAACAAACAACAACATCGTCGACGGCCTGAACGGCGGAAACCACATCTCAGGCACTCCCCTCACTACCGAAAACGCTGCCGAGGCAACTCCCTCTCTCCTCGTTAACGCAATCGACCAAGCTATCGTCAAAGTAAGACCCATGGCAACCCCTCTCGACCAAATCTCTCGCATGGGAAACACGCGCCCCGTTGACTCTATGGAGGTGGACTATTACTCCGTAGACACTCGCGCTGATCGCGATGAAATCGTTACATTCAGCGAAGCCCGCGATGTTGAAGGCGCTCAATGTAAAGTCTACTCGATGTCAGTACAACACCCTTCTCGCTTCGAAACTTCCGACACGTTCACTTCGCTTGATATGCCCGGCGAAAATCTCTTCTACATCATGGAGAAACGCGCCGACGGAACTCTCATCGTAGGCACAAACGCAGAAGAAGTGCTCACCCCGGGCACACAAATAATCCGTATGGGACGCGCTGCAACACAGCTCGATGTGCAGACCCCGCAATTCGCCGCTCTCCCCACAAAGAGCACAAACTTCTGCCAAATTTTCAAAATGCAAATCGAGCAGAGCGTCGTCATGAAGCTCTCTCACAAAGAAATCGGCTGGGATTTCAACGACCAGCAAGAAGCGGCGGTCTACGATATGCGCCTCGGCATGGAGAAGCAGTTCCTCTTCGGTATCAAAAGCAAAATCTACGACCCCATCAAGGGCGAAACGGTAACTATGACCGGCGGTATCTGGAAACAAGCGGGTCGTGAAATACTCGTTGACCTCAACGAATTCGATTCTTCTGCCCTTATTGATATGCTCCGCTCCACTTTTGCCGAAAACTCCGGCTCCAGACGAAAAGTGCTTATGGCCGGCAGCAACCTCATCTCCGCGCTCAACAAAATTGAACACACCCACGTAATCACCGCAAGAGATCAGGTAACAGCCTGGGGAATAGACTTCTCCGAGCTCCAAAGCAAATTCGGCAAACTCTTCGTAGTCTACTCCGACATCTTCGACCTCATGGGAATGCCCGGCAACGGCATAATCATCGACCCCGAATACATTCAGAAACACGTCTTCATACCATTCAACGCCGAAACCCTCGACCTCCGAGGAAGCGGCCAGCGAAACTGCGAAGCCCTCGTAATGACCGAAGCCAGCTGCCTGACCCTCCGCTACCCCGAAGCCCACGCCCGAATAATCGGCGTCTAACCCCACACACACCATGCCCCGCTTCCCCTTATACGGGCGCCATATATCGCGCCCCCATACAACCCCAATCCACCCATAATACCCCCACGCCATGACCCTGACAGAATCCCAATTAATCACAAACTACCGAACCACACACGGCCTAATGCCCGGTTACGACGACCTCTACTCTCCCTCCGAGCAGCACATAGATGCTGCAATCAGGCAGCATCTCCAAGCATGGTATGCACACCTCTTGCGTTCCGCTCCTCCGGATCGCCTCCCGCAGCGTAACCTCGCCACGAATGTCTCGCAAGGCGAACTCCTCTCGGACAACTGCCTGATGCTCAGGCTTCCCGATTCGGGCTATCAGCTCGTAGAAGTCAAGCTGTACGAATGGGGCGTACCGGTACGGCAATTCTTCCCCCTCGGCTCGCCGGCTCATCACCGACAGTCCGACTCATGGCTTAGGAGCACCCCGGATAATCCCACGGTAATTCTAGACAAGGACACAATATTCATTTACGGCCTGGCCACAGCTCTCCAAAAAGTAGCCGCGAACCCCGCCGCAAGGCTCGAACGCCTGTTGATGACCGCATGGCCCTCCGACGGCTCATACTCTTTCGACCACCAAGACTACCCAACCTTTTCCTTAGACCCGTAATTCAAGTTTCGCAAGTTAAATTGAACAGACACTTACATTACATTGATATTTATAAATTTTGGTAGTGTGCGAAGCACACCGATTATTCGCAGCCCCTGTAAAGGTGTCTGTAAGACACCGATTTAGAGCTTGTTTAATAAAAAATGTGAATCTATTATTCTTACGAAAATGAACACCCTCCAACAAGCACAAAACGCATGGCTTGCATTAGCCCCGATGCGCCGTCAACGCGCTCGTCTGAAAGCATTTACTTATGGCCGACAATGGGGCGACTCTTGCCGCTCTTCCGACGGTCGTATCCTCTCCGAAGAGCAACGCATGGTCGAGGAAGGCCGACTCCCCGTTACAAACAACATCATTCGCCGTATGATAAAAGCTGTAATCGGCAGATACAGACACATGTGCGCTCGCTCACCCGACACTTCGTTCGTCCGAAACGAACCGGCCGTCTCCGAAACGGACGCCCGCGCTCTTGAGGAATTCCTGATTAGCGGTCGCGCTGTGCAACGCCTCAACCCGGACTCCCCCGTTAACGTCAGTCCCGACTCTTTCTTTTACACTCCCTTCTTCCGCTCCGATGCCTCCGACTGTCGCCTCATGGGAATGCTTCACGACATGAGCCTCGCTGATGTAATTAATCGGTTCGGCACCGACAACCCCCGGCAAGTAAGCACGCTCAAGCAGATGCTCAAACGCGGCGCTTCGCAAGCCGCCCCTTGGCCCGTTGCGGCTATCTCTGAATTCGCTACCCCGGCTGTCCCGGGCACATACCGTATCATCGAGCTGTGGTCGCTCTCTTCTTGCGAATACCTCGATGTCACGGACCCCGTAGCCGCTCGCTCCTTTACTGACAGTATTGACGCACTCCCTCGCCTGGAAGGCCTCAATAAAGCCCGAGCCGAAATCGGCTCCGACCCACTCATTGTGAAACACCGCGTCTGTGAACGCTGGATAAACTCCTGGCTCACCCCCGCCGGCGAAATAATTAATTCCCGTATTTGTCCCGAAGGCTCTTTGCCCCCCTTTGCAATTTGCTTCTATCCCCTGATTGACGGTGAAGTACACTCGCTGGTGGAAGACGTCATCGACCAGCAAAAATACATCAACCGCCTCATCTCCCTGCTCGACCACATAATCTCAAGCTCCGCCAAAGGCGTCCTCTTATATCCCGCTGACCAACTCCCCGAAGGGTTCTCTTGGAAAGACATTCGTCGCATCTGGGCTAATCCCAACGGCATTCTCCCTTTCAAACGTACTGCAAAGAGCATGGTCCCTCAACAGGTAACCTCTTCCGGCGCCGCCGGTAACGAGGCCACTCGCATGCTCCAACTCCAACTTTCCCTCTTCGACGAAATCTCCGGTGCCACCGGAGCACTCACCGGGAAATCCTCCTCTGCACAGGGCGAAGGTATGCTCAAAACCGAACTCGAAAACGCCCTCATTTCCATGCTTGACATCCTCTCTTCTTTCCGTGCTTTCATAATCAGAAGAGACAGAACACTAAAAAAATATGCAAAATGCAACACCCCCTCAACCCCCTGAACCCCCTCGAACCCTCCGACACCTACATTTGCCACAACCTCCGGCCTGTCCGTGGCGACTTATTCGGTGTCGGCGCCCCGGCACTTACCGCCCAACTCGGTCATACCCCCGTTTTCAGCGATGTGCTCAACGCTGAAAAATGGTTCTTCGCCCAAGAAGACGACGGCTCCGTAATCGCCGTTCCCCTCAATTCTCTCGTTCCTCTCACTCTCGGCAGAGTCGAAGAGAAAATTGTGGAAGGAGCCTCTGTCGGAGACTTCGTAATCCTTCGTCTGAAAAATGGCAAACTCATTTACATCGCTCGTAATGCCGCGCTCAATTCTTACCAATGGCTCGGCGAAATGCCCAAGCTTCCCACTTTCTCTATCTCTATTGAACAAGGTGTCGCCTTCTCGCAACGTGTAGAGCCGGTCACCTTCCCAAAGCCACTGTCTGTCCCGGAAAACCCCGTATCGGAACAAATCGCCGACAAAGTGTGGGCAGCTTGGCTCAACGCTTTCTACGCACTCCGCTCGCAAATTCACAACGCCGGCAAGTGGTGCGAACCCGTCAATGTAAAAATCGCCCTGCGTTTGTGGGACGACACCCTCCTGCACGTCAGCGACCCTATTCGTATTTCCCCTCCCAAACGTCCCGGTGCCGACAGATTTTCAGTCGGTCTTATCTATGACTCCGCCAAAAAGGTCTTCACCGGTACCGACTCTGCTACAATCTCAGCCTCCGGCTACTCTTTCTCTGTTTCTATCGACAATTCAATCCCCTCCCAATGGGAGCATATTATCAAAGGGGTCGAGATATGGGTCTCGAAAGAGCCCTCTCCCCTCAATGACTCGAATGTACCGGCTATGGCTTTCTTTGCCGGTAACAACGGCAACTCTCTCTCTTTCATGCCGTCTCTCCACCCGGACTCGCTGCTCAACGCGATTATTCCTCATCTTTATTACGGGCTGACCGACTTCTGGCCCTTGGAGAAAACGTCCGGCTCTCTTTTCTTTGATGCGCAAACGGTCTTTGACTCGGCTGTCAATGATGCGATGCTTGCCATGCCGGCTTTCATCGGGCAAGCCGACTGCATTCTCGGATATGGCGGCTTCCTGCACATCGGTTCGGGCAACGACCTGTACACTTCCGAGCGTGGCAACCCGCTCGTTCTCAAATCTTCTACCGCCGGTGTCGGCTCGCATATTCGTTCCATAATTCCGCAAATCACCGGCGGCGGCGCTTTCACTCGCCAATACATCTATTTGAGCACCGACCGCGGCATTGTGGCTCTCACCCACGATCCCAAGGGCGTGCATACAAATTCCCGACCCGTCTGCCGCGAAACGCTCTCCACTCGCGAATTGTGGACTCCCACTTCCAAAGGCATCTTCGCCCTCTCGGACATCGGAACGCTCCTGCTCATAAAAGATGCGAAAACTTCGTTTATTCTCGATGGCCTCGACGACACTCTTTCTCTGCTTTGGAGCGACAAGTTTCAGGAGCTTTGGATTTGTGGCGAGCAGAAAACTCTGGTTGTTTTGCCGAAAAAAGGAAACAAGGCGTTCACTCGCGATGAAACATTCTTCCCTCTCCCGGGGCTGCTCTCGTCTTCTCTCGTTTTCTTCATACAGGAGGACGGAATTGTCGATGTCCGCTCGCTTGACTCGGAAACTCCTCCCGACAACAATCGGGCACAATATTCCATGAGGGTGAATTTGGCCGACAATCGCTGGCGCCAACGCCTGTGCATCAATGCCAAAACCTCGGGTGTGCTGGATTTCAAACTCACAAGCGAAAGCGGCCGCGACTTCACAATCGGCCGGTTTTGCTCCCCGATGGAGCGGCGATTCAGTATCATCACGGCTCTGCCGCATACCACAAAAAAGGTTCTGCCGGGTGCCGAAAATATCACCCTCACAATCTCCGGGGCTGTCACTTATCTCAAAAAGCTAATCACGCTCTCATGAATACCCTCAATCAACACCCCGAACTGCGTTACACGGACAACTTCGAATTATGGTGTCGCGAATGTGTCTGTGTCACCGACAAAATCACCGGCGCAACGGTGCCGTTCATCCTCAACCGCCCCCAACGCCGCGTCGCCGCCATTCTCGAAGACCAACGCCGCAACGAGCAGCCGATTCGCATGATTTTGCTCAAAGCTCGCCAATGGGGAGGCAGTACTCTGGTGCAAATATACATGGCTTGGTTGCAGCTCATTCGCCACAACGGCTGGAACTCCCTGATATGCGGCCACGTAAAAGATGCTTCGGCCAACATTCGCGGTATGTACTCAATGCTCCTGCGCAACTACCCCGATGCTCTCAAAGGTGAAAAGCCCAAGGACTTCTCATTCTCCCCCTTTGAGGGTAGCCGCAACATCAACTATATTGCAGCGCGCGATTGCCGCGTAACTCTCGCCTCGGCAATCGCCGCCAACTCGGTGCGCGGTGGCAACTATCAAATGGCACACCTCAGCGAGGTGGCCTTCTGGGGAGACGGAGACCCGGAAGTGGCCGCTCGCACGGTGCGCTCCATAGCAGCCTCCGTGGCCCTTGAGCCGGAGACGCTCGTTGTGATGGAAAGCACCGCCGACGGCGAAGACAATTTCTTCCACGATGAATGGCAACGCGCCGTAGCCGGCAAAAGCGACAAGACGCCCGTCTTCGTCCCGTGGCACGAAATCGAAATCTACCGCAAGCCCTTCAAAGACGAAGCCGAGAGAAAAGCCCTCGCCGCCGAACTCGATGACTACGAACGCTCCCTCCTCTCCCTCGAAGGCGTAGACATCAAAGCCGTGCACTGGTACCACCAAAAGCGCCGAGAATACCCCACTCACGAACAAATGATGGCCGAATACCCCTCCACCCCCGAAGAAGCCTTCACAGCAGCCGCCACCCCGCCCCTAAACCCCGTCTGGTTCTTCTGATGGGGGGTTAGAGTTCGAGGTCGATGTCGGTGAGCACGTGCCAGGGGAGGCCGTCTTTGGCGAGCTGCTCGAGGAAGGGATCGGGGTCAAATTCCTCAACGTTGCGCACACCGGGCATTACCCATTTGCCGGTGAGGAACATCATGGCGCCTACCATGGCCGGAACGCCGGTGGTGTAGCTCACGGCTTGTGCGCCGGTTTCCTTGTATGCCGCCTGATGCGAGCAATTGTTGTATATGTAGTAGGTGGTGGGCTTGCCATCTTTGCCAAGGCCGGATATACGGCAGCCGATTGATGTCTCGCCGGTGTAGTTTTCTCCGAGCGAACCGGGGTCGGGAAGCACGGCTTTCAGGAATTGAATGGGCACGATTTCGCGACCTTCGTACATCACGGGGTCAATACGCGCCATGCCAATGTCTTGAATCACACGCAGATGGGTGAGATATTCCTGTCCGAATGTCATCCAGAAACGGGCGCGGCGAATTGTCGGGAAATTCTGCACAAGGCTTTCAAGCTCCTCATGGTAAAGCAAATAGCTTTCGCGCTCGCCGATGTTGGGATATGTAAGGGGCTTGTGGATTTCAAGGTTTTCGGTTTCCACCCACTTGCCGTCTTGCCAGTATTTGCCCTTTTGGGTAATCTCGCGTATGTTGATTTCGGGGTTGAAATTAGTGGCGAAAGCCTTGCCGTGGTTTCCGGCGTTGCAATCTACGATGTCAAGATATTGCATTTCAGAGAAATGATGCTTGGCTGCGTATGCCACGAAGATTGCGCTGACACCGGGGTCGAAGCCGCAGCCGAGAATGGCAGTGAGTCCGGCCTTCTCGAAGCGGTCGCGGTATGCCCATTGCCATGAGTACTCGAAGTGAGCCTCGTCTTTGGGCTCATAGTTGGCCGTGTCAAGATAGTTTACACCGCAAGCCAGGCAGGCCTCCATGATTGTCAGATCCTGATATGGCAATGCCACATTGATGCAAAGCACCGGTTTGTGCTTCTTGAAGAGTTCGCACAACTCCTCGACAGAGTCGGCGTCCACGCGCTCGGCACTGAAATTCTTCGCGCCGATTTTGTCTACGAGAGCCTGACATTTGCTCAACGTGCGAGAGGCGATTACCACTTCATTGAACACCTCCGGGTGTTGCGCACATTTGTGAGCCACAACGGTGCCTACACCTCCGGCTCCGATAATTACAACTTTATTCATATCTTTATTTGTTTGTTTCTTTATTGACAGCCGTTTCGTCCCAAATGTACAGGCGATCCGAGGGCCGAACTTTTGTCGGCACGGCTATTGAAAAATGTTCTCCTTTGTGAACTCTCTCCACCGGCTTGAGGTCAACACGTATCTCCTGCGGAGTAATGATAAGTGCTCCGGTGGTCGGGCCGGTGATAATCAGCTCCGAGCCCGGCCTGAGTTCTCCGGCTTCAAGCTTGAATTCGGCCACTCCTATTTTGGAGAAATAGCGGATTGCGCGAGCCGCATACCTCTTCACGCGAGTGGCCGATGAGCCGTATTTCGCGCTCCATTCGCCGAGGCGTTGCCCCATGTAGTAGCCGTCCCAAAATCCGCGGTTGAATACTTTGGCAAGACGAGTGTCCCACTCGGCAATCTTTTCCGGGGTATATGTGCCGGCGCATATGCTGCGGAGTGCTTCATCGTAGCAGCTCACTACTTCGTGCACATACTCCGGACCTCTGGCACGGCCTTCAATCTTGAAGACACTCACTCCGGCATCAACCATTTTGTTAAGAAAATGAATGGTTTTCAAGTCTTTCGGTGACATGAGGTACTTGTTGTCAACCTCGATTTCCGCTCCGGTTTCCATGTCGGTGAGGCGATACGAACGGCGGCAAATCTGACCGCAAGCTCCGCGGTTGGCCGAGGAGTTCATCTCGTGCAGACTAATGTAGCACTTGCCGGAGACGGCCATGCACAGAGCGCCGTGGCAGAACATCTCGATGCCGACAGGCTCTCCTTTCGGGCCTCGAATGTCTCGCTCGCGAATTTGTGCGGATATCTCGGCTACTCGCTCCATGTTAAGCTCGCGAGCAAGTACCATGACATCAGCCCATTGCGCATAGAATTGCACGGCCTCGATGTTTGATATGTTAACCTGAGTTGAGATGTGCACCTCTTGCCCTATTGAGTGCGCATACATGATTGCGGCAATGTCGGAAGCGATAATTGCCGTAATTCCGCTTTGCTTTGCCGTATCGATGATTTTGCGCATGAGCTCCAAGTCGGAATCGTACATCACGGTGTTCACCGTCAAGTAAGTTTTCACACCGCGGTCGGAGCATATGGAAGCAATCTCGCGCAAGTCAGCGAGTGTAAAGTTAGCACTTGAGCGTGAGCGCATATTCAGGCCTTCGACACCGAAATACACGGCATCAGCGCCGGCATGCAAGGCAGCCGCGAGGCTTTCGCGACACCCCACGGGCGCCATTATTTCAAAATCGCTGCGATTCATATTCGCAAAATTACAACATTTTTCGCAAACGGCCAACAACCCGATCCGCTACTCCACCTTTTTTAAACATGGCATTCGTTTAAAGATACCATAGTCGTGAATAGAGCGATGAGAAACGGAAACCCGACTCAGCGCTCTATTTTTTTTCTTGCTCAAAATCCCAAAAATTTTTGCCGCCAGAGGCGGCAAGGGTAAGCGTACCATCAAAAAAGAACTATTATAGAGTATGTTATCCAAGCAGCTTTTTTATCTGAGCGTCTGTTGCCACCGGAACTGCCTTTTTGAGATGAGAAAACATTCTTTCGTAACTTTCTTGCGGTGTGCGGTCTGTCGTTATGTTCCCATACAAACTTCCGGGAGTGGCATATTTGGCGACACCCCATCCATATCGATTGCCACGTCTGTCGATGTTGTAGATGAAATCGGAAATTACGACACGTCCCTCCATCATTAGTCTTGACAGAATTGGGTCGAGCGATACCTTTTCTC
>JAMPIK010000007.1 GCA_023662865.1 Prevotella sp. | reverse complement strand
AAGAGATAATCCTGATTGGAGCCGCCTTCAACGATGAAAAAAGAAACCTCGACACCTGGCTCATTGAAGATTTATAATAACAACCCTAATTCCTTGATGTAAAAATCTCGTTCTCATACGAATAGGAACGAGATTTAACTTTTTATCAGACACACTCACATATACACACTCATAAATTAACGAAAATTCATAATTATGAACTATTATTTGGTTGGATTGTTAAAAATATGTAATTTTGCGTATTGATTAAGCTTTCGCTTCAAGGTGTGTCTATGTATGGCTGCACCGGCGATTGCTCTGATAGAAATGGTTTTATGGCTGATATCATAAAGATAAAGAAAGGGCTTGACATCCCGATGCCCGGAGTCGCCTCCGCCGAATATACCGATGACTCCGTATCGTATCTTTTCGGAATAGTACCGGACGATTTCCCGGGACATAAATGGAAAAGCGCGGTTAAAGTCGGCGACCGTGTGTTTGTCGGCTCGCCGCTTTTATATTCCAAAGAGAAGGAAAAGGTTAAACTTGTCAGCCCGGTGTGTGGCATTGTGCAAGAGATACGACGCGGCGAACGCCGGCATATTATGGCATTAACCGTTGAGGCATCAAAAGCCGGAGGTGTGCCCGCAGAAGAAGATTTCTTTTTGTTCGGCAACGGAAATTCGCCGGAGATAAAATGCACGGATAGAGAGTCAATACTTGACATTTTGTGTGAGGCGGGATTGTTTGCCATGATGCGTCAACGTCCGTTTGATATTGTACCTGATCCCGACATTGTGCCGCGAGATATTTTTGTAACCGGGTTTGATACTGCTCCTTTGGCTCCGGTTCTAATAACTCGCGATATGTATGCCATGCATGAGAAGGGGCTTGAGATTTTAAGCCGACTCACTTCCGGCAGGGTATTCCTCAGTGTGCCATACGACTCGGACTTGAGCAGCAATGTAGCTACCATAACTGAATTTGATGGGCCTCACCCGGCAGGCAATGTCGGAGTGCAGATTTCCAAAATCAAGCCGGTAAACAAAGGGGAAACCGTTTGGACTCTCGATTCTCGCACCGTAGTTCGTATAGGCAAGTTGTTTTCAACAAGAAAATTAGATTCCGCCGCATCGGTATGCGTATGCGGAGAAATGGCAGTTAATCCCCATTATATAAACACTCGTATCGGAGTGAGTCTGCAATTTCTTTTGGCCGGGCAGATTTCTCAAGACAAAGGCCATGTCAGAGCAATTTCGGGGAACGTACTCACGGGAGTAAAAGCAGACCCGGCTTCCGATTTTCTGCGCTTCCCCTATCGGCAAATCACACTCATAGCCGAAGGAGACCATACAGACGAATTTATGGGTTGGGCTACCGTTAGTCCTACTCATTTCAGTGTGAAACGTACATTCCCCTCTTTCTTATTGGGCAAGCGAGGACATTATAAATTTGATTCTCGCCTGCGTGGCGGCAGACGCGCAATGATATTATCGGGTGAAATGGAGAAGGTTTTCCCGATGGATATTTACCCGGAGTTTCTGCTCAAAGCAATAATGAGCGGCAACATTGAGAAGATGGAACAGCTTGGTATATACGAAGTTGCACCCGAAGATTTCGCATTGCCGGAATTTGTGGACACCTCCAAGCAACCTTTACAACAAATAGTGCGCACCGGTCTTGACAAATTGCGCGAAGAACTTTCCTGACAGAAGAAAATTAGACACACTCTAAAAATGAAATTACTGAAACGTCAATTAGATAAAATAAAGCCACAGTTTGAGCCGGGCGGGAAACTTTCGGTTCTCCACTCGGTGTTTGACGGTTTGTACACTTTCCTGTACACTCCGAATGAGACCGGGAAGAATGGTGTGCATATACACGACTCCAACGACTCGAAGCGTACAATGAT
Organism: Prevotella sp.; assembly: GCA_023662865.1. Lineage (GTDB taxonomy): Bacteria > Bacteroidota > Bacteroidia > Bacteroidales > Muribaculaceae > Lepagella. The sequence continues at coordinate 79,447 of JAMPIK010000007.1, read as the reverse complement.
TACCGTAGTGCTTGCATTGTTGCCATGTGTACTCTTCGGTATGTACAATATCGGTTATCAACACGCTTTGGCTACCGGTGGAGACACCTCGGCAATTGCCGAACTTTTTATTTACGGACTGTTAAGGGCATTGCCACAGATAGTGGTTGTCTACCTTACCGGCCTGGGCATTGAATTTATTGTAGCTCAGATCAGAGGTCATGAAATCCAGGAGGGCTTCTTGGTGTCTGGAATATTGATACCGATGATTTGCCCTATTGACACTCCGTTATGGATATTGGCTTTGGCCACAGCATTCTCCGTAATTTTCGTAAAAGAAGTGTTTGGCGGTACCGGCTACAACATATTTAATGTAGCACTTATGGCACGTGCATTCCTGTTCTTTGCGTACCCTTCGAAAATGAGTGGCGACAAGGTATTCGTATCTCTCGGTTCAGACTCCGCCGTGAATGGTTTTTCGGGAGCCACCCCCCTCGGACAGATTGCTTCCGCTGCTGACCCGGCATCGGTTCAGCTTGTTGATGTGACGGGACACCCCATTACATTTATGGACAGCTTCCTTGGTTTTATTCCCGGTTCATGGGGAGAAACCTCCACACTTTGCATTATCATAGGTGCTGCCATTCTCATATTATCCGGCATGGCATCATGGAAGATTATATTGAGCGGTGTAACAGGAGGATTTGCGATGTCATGCATTGCCAATTACACAGCAAGTCCGCTGTTCCCCGTAACCTACATCAGCCCGGTAGAGCAGCTTTGTCTGGGCGGCTTTGCCTTTGCCATTGTCTTTATGGCTACTGACCCGGTTACGGCTTGTCGCACAGAAACCGGGAAAGTGATATATGGCTTCCTCACCGGGGCATTGGCAATCATAATACGCTGTTATAACCCCGGTTATCCGGAAGGAGCAATGCTCGCAGTGCTGCTCATGAACAGCTTTGCTTCGTTAATAGACTGGTGTGTGGTACGCTCCAATATCAAATCTCGCCAAAAGCGTTTGGCTGTAACCGGAGAGTCCGCTTCATAAAAAGAATACTGCAATGAAAAAGCAAAGTAATATTTATGCTCTGATATATGCTGTCGGTCTTGTGTTGACAGTTGGCATAGTGCTGTCTGTGATATATCAAAATCTGCATCCGCAGCAACAGGAGAATGCCGCCAACGATACCAAATCGCAAATACTGCGAGCCGCATTGATAAGCAGTGAGGGTCAAGACGTGTCAACACTGTTTAATGAACACGTGAAGCGGAGCTATCTTGTAGACTATCACGGCAATATTGTCAATGACGATGCGGAAGCAGCGTTTGAGGCGTGTATGAATCTTGCCGCTGAAATCAAAAAGCCGGCCGATGCCAGAAAATTGCCGGTGTTTGAATGTACCACAACCGCCGGAACAAAGTACGTAATTCCGGTGTATGGTGCCGGGCTATGGGGCCCGATATGGGGTTATATTGCATTTGATACCAATGGAGATACAATATATGGTGCCTATTTCGCACATCAGGGGGAGACTCCGGGGTTAGGCGCGGAAATCGAGAAACCGGCATTCAGCAACCAATTTAAGGGTAAAGATATTTTCTCAGACGGAGGTAAATTTCTGAGTGTAAAGGTGTGCAAGCCCGGGCAGGAACCGCAAACCGGCTCATATGTAAACGGAATAAGCGGCGGTACCATTACCTCGCAAGGAGTGGATAAAATGTTACATTCAAGCCTTGAACCCTATACTGAATATCTTAAAAAACTGAAACGCAATGGCAAGTAAAAACATATCAGTATTTTTCAACCCGTTTTCAAAAGAGAACCCTGTTATAGTACAGGTGTTGGGTATCTGTTCCGCACTTGCGGTAACGGCCAAACTTGAACCGGCTGTTGTAATGACCATATCCGTTACAGCCGTATTGGCGCTGGCGAATGTGATAATTTCCCTTATGAGAAAGACAATACCATCATCAATCCGCATTATAGTGCAACTCGTTGTGGTTGCCGCACTGGTAGTAATTGTAGATCAGATACTTAAGGCATACGCTTATGATGTCAGCAAGCAATTGTCTGTCTTTATCGGATTGATTATCACCAACTGTATATTGATGGGTCGTTTAGAAGCATTTGCACTCAGCAACCGGCCGTGGCCTTCATTTCTTGACGGCGTAGGAAACGGAATAGGTTACGGTATCATACTGATAATCGTGGCATTCTTCCGCGAGTTGTTCGGTTCGGGTATGATATGGGGCTATCAAGTAGTGCCACAATCGTGGTATGATGCCGGATATATGAACAACGGCCTCATGATACTTCCTCCCATGGCTCTCATACTCGTAGGTTGCATAATCTGGGTGCACCGCTCATACAATAAAGAACTGCAAGAAGACTGATATGGAAAATCTGAATTTGTTTATAAAGTCGATATTTATCGACAACATGATATTTGCCTACTTTCTGGGCATGTGTTCTTTTCTTGCGGTGAGCAAAAATGTAAAAACCGCATTCGGATTGGGTATAGCCGTTAGCTTCGTGCTGATTATAGCACTGCCCGTGACATGGTGTCTGGACACCTATGTGTTGCGCCCCGGTGCACTTCAATGGCTCGGAGCCGACTATGCCGGATTGGATTTAAGCTTCCTTTCGCTGATTATTTTTATTGCCGTAATTGCCTCACTTGTGCAGCTGCTTGAGATGATAATTGAGAAATACTCTCCCGGCTTATACAACTCACTCGGTATCTTTTTGCCTTTGATAGCAGTGAACTGCGCAATACTAGGAGCCGTTTTATTTATGCAGCAGCGCGATTTTACGAATGCATGGACAGCCACTGTCTACGGTGCCGGCTCCGGTATCGGTTGGCTGTTGGCTATCACCTGTATTGCCGCCATTCGAGAGCGACTTGCATATAACGCCATTCCCAAACCTTTGCGCGGCATAGGCATTACATTTATAGTAACCGGACTTATGGGTATTGCATTCATGAGCTTTTTGGGTATTAAACTTTGACACTTATGAACTACACGATATTAACAGAAATAGTTTGGTCTTCGGTAGGGATAGCCGCCGGATTTTTTGCGGCACTGACGCTTGTGTTGGTGGCCATACTATTGGTGGCACGCCGCTTTCTTGTGGCAACCGGCAAGGTAAAGATAGACATCAACAAAGGCGGCAAAGAACTTGAAGTGGAATCCGGCTCCTCATTGCTTACCACATTGGCAGATGCCGGCATACACCTTTCAAGTGCATGCGGCGGAAAGGGAAGTTGCGGTCAGTGCAGAGTGCAGGTAGACTCAGGCGGCGGGGAGATGCTCCCCACCGAGGCTGTGCATTTCACACGCAAACAAATCAAAGAGAATTGGCGCTTGGGCTGCCAGGTAAAAGTAAAGGGAAATATGGACATACGTGTGCCGGCAGCCGCACTTGATGTTAAGGAATATGAGTGTGAAGTAATCAGCAATCGCAATGTCGCTACCTTTATAAAAGAATTTATCGTGAAGTTGCCGGAAGGAGCACACATGAATTTCATTCCCGGCTCGTATGCGCAGATACGCATACCGGAATATTCAATGGATTATGATAAGGATATAGATAAGTCGCTTATCGGAGATGAATATTTGCCGGCATGGGAGAAATTCGGTTTGTTTACGCTCAAATGTGTAAATAAAGAGCCAACCGTTCGCGCATATTCAATGGCCAACTACCCGGCAGAGGGCGACCGATTCATGCTCACGGTGCGCATTGCCACACCACCGTTCAAGCCCAAACCGCAAGTTGGCTTTCAACCCGTCTCGCCCGGTATCGCATCTTCATATATCTTCACGCTCAAACCCGGCGACAAGGTGCTGATGAGCGGTCCATACGGGGATTTCCATCCAAACTTCGACTCAAAAGCCGAGATGATTTGGGTAGGAGGCGGTGCCGGTATGGCTCCTCTTCGCAGCCAAATTATGCATATGCTCAAAACATTAAACACACGCGATCGCGAAATGCACTATTTCTACGGCGCACGCGCACTGAACGAAGTCTTTTATCTTAATGACTTCCTTGAGCTGGAAAAAGAGTTTCCGAATTTCCATTTCCACCTCGCGCTCGACCGTCCCGACCCGGCAGCAGATGCCGCCGGTGTGAAATATACCCCCGGTTTTGTTCATCAGGTGATGTACGATACATATCTGAAGAATCATGACAACCCGGAAGATATCGAGTATTATATGTGCGGTCCCGGCCCCATGAGCAATGCTGTCAACAAGATGCTGTATTCTCTTGGTGTTGAACCGGAAAGTATTCATTACGATAACTTCGGAGGCTGATGAAACGGTTTTATTTTATAGCCATAAGCGCATTACTCTGTTTTGCTGTTAACGCTCAATCCCTGGTCGGCACATGGAACGGAAAGCTCGATTTGGGCATGGCAAAATTGGCAATAGTCTTTCATATCTCTGATGAAATACCACCCGTTGTAACGCTTGACAGTCCCGACCAAGGAGCCAAAGGGATACCGACAACCGTAAAATATTGCGAAGGCGATTCAATTTCAATTGAAGTACCGAATCTGCTGCTTTCATTCCAAGGGAAATTGGTAAATAATGAAATCAAGGGCGCATTTACTCAAATGGGAAATAGCTTGCATTTAAATCTGACTCGCGGAGAAGTAAAGCAAAACAGACCACAGACTCCCGTGCCGCCATTCTCATACAACGTTGAAACCGTATCATTCAAAAACGATGAAGACGGGGTAACACTTGCCGGAACACTCACCTCTCCGAAAGAGGCTGATAAGAATACGCCCATCGTTATTATGGTGTCCGGGTCCGGACTGCAGAACCGCGATGAAGAAATTTTCGGACATAAACCGTTTGCTGTGCTTGCCGACTATCTGGCAAGAAACGGTGTCGCATCTTTAAGATACGATGACAGAGGAACCGGCGAGTCAACCGGAAATCCCGAAAATTGCACAACAGCAGATTTCGCTCGTGATGCAATGGCTGCATTGCAGTATCTTCGTGGCCTTGGATATTCAAATATCGGCATATTGGGACATAGTGAGGGGGCAACAATTGCGTTTGTTGTAACATCAAAAGGCAAAGACGCGGCACGGCCTGATTTTATTGTTTCCGTAGGTGCTCCGTCTCTTTCAGGCCGAGAAATACTTCTCGATCAATACCGCAATTTTACCCCGTCGGCAAATGCCTCTACCGAAACAGATTTTCTGAAAAACGCTGCAGAGTCAAGCGCGTGGATGCATTACTTCATGGAATATAATCCGGCTGAAGATATTGCCATGGCTGTTGATTTGCCCGTATTGGTAATATACGGCAAAAACGATATGCAGGTGCGTCCGTCTATTAATGAGCCGGTCATGAGCGAGCTTCTCGCCAATAATCCGAATGCACAAGTCGTTGTAATTACCGGGATTAACCATATGATGCAACCCTCACAAACCGGGTTGCCCGGTGAATACCCCTCAATAGAAACAACAGTAGCCCCCGAAGTTCTTGACAAAATAACCGATTTTATACAAACCCTGCCACGGAAGTAGCAACTGCGCTGACGTGTACAATACGCGTATGTACCCGGGGTGTGGTTAGCGGCGAGCGAGCAAGTATATAGGGCGGAAGGTCAAGGTGTAACGGCCTCGGGCGTTCATGGGAAATCGGTCGGCGAAGCGGCGCAGTTCGCTCACGGAGGCGCGACGGCTGCCGGAGGTGGTTACTCCGGTGAGTTGCAAATGGCGCAACGCTTCCAAAGGTGATGAAAATTCCAGCTCGATTTTTTCTTCTTCCACTATCACTTCGGAAAATAGTTCTGATAATATTTCTTTATGTTCCTCTTTGTCAAGATATTGCAAATGGTCGGGGCGGAGCGTTTGCAATTCTTCAAGATTGCCGGGCGCGAATGTGGACATTGCGATAAAGCCACCCGAATGCAATGCCGTTGCACACCGGCTGAAGAAGAGAGGTAAATTGCTGAACCACTGTATCGCGCTTGCTGAAAAAATTGCTGCAAGCGAAGCGGGCTGTTCATCGGCTAACTTGTCTACAAGAGACTCGGCATCTCCTTTTATGTATATTTCGTTTGGAGCAACTCCGAATTGCGGCATATCGCAAAGATCCATAAATATTGCTCTGTCGGCCTTGAAATGCTTGCTCCATTCGCGTGTAAAATTGCCGGTGCCGCAACCTATTTCCAGTACATCTCCTTCCGACAAAGTCATAACAGCCTGCATCTTATCCGCGAGCCTTTCTGCAATCAACCGTTGGGCATGGGAATGTGCGTCATACGTTTGCAGACTGCGCGTGAACCTCTTCCCCACCCTATCGACATCTATTATTGTCTGTGATATAATCTGTTGCAAATCAACATAATGAGGAGCGTTTAATTTATAGATGCGAGTAACTCCATGCCACGCATTTTCTTGATTTTTTGCCGGGAAGATATTGTCGGCGTCAGAAATAAAAGCGGCATCCCACCCGGTAGAGACTCGCACCCCTTCCGGGCAATCACGGACAAACATTAGTTGATTCCGCAAATCATTGACATCGGCAATATGCTCAAACAGAAGTTTGCACTGTTGATATGCTTTTACCCCTCCGCACATGCGCACTCTGAATTTGTATAAATTGCGTTCATTCAAGGAGTTGAGTGTTCCGTTGAAAATATTTACCGGAATACCGCAATCATCATTACACGGTGTTGTTGTGCCGTTTACGGCAAATGCCTTAGTCGCCTTGATTTTGTTGCCGAGTAAATATTGAGTTGACCATACGCCGAGCGACCATGCATATAGATATATCGTTTTATATTTTGCAATTAACTCCAAATCAGGGAGTTGGGAATCAAGGCCGCTGATAACGGCAATATCCCACCCGGACATTTGAATATTCGGAAAACTGCGCCCATCACTCCCCCACCCGGCAACTATCAGTATCAGGCGGTCTGTGTCGAACTTATGCAGAAACTCAAGCTTCATAAATATCAGCCAAAGTATTGAGTGTTAGCTTAATATCCCCTTCGGTCATTGCCGCGCTTAAGCTGAAACGGAGCCTTTCTGTACCGACCGGGACAGTCGGTTTGCGTATAGGCAATGCGAGAATACCTCGCTCTTTCAGCATTGCCGACAGCCACAATGCCCGCTCGTTGCTGTAAGCCATCAGCGGCACAATCTGCGAGGCCGAAACCGTTGACTCGCCGGTTATGGCTTCAACTCCGGCTCTGAATGTCGCGCCCAATTCAGCTAAATACTTACGTTCGGAATTCATATTCAGCAACTTGCGCATTGCAAAATGCGAAAATGCTACATTTATCGGAGGCAATGCAGTAGAGAAAATGAAACTCCGCGCATTATTCAACAGAAATATATTCAGTTCCTCACTTGTGGCCGCGAAAGCACCCATTGAGCCGACAGCCTTCCCGAACGTACCAATCAATACATCTACCTCGTCAAGAATTCCGAGTTCCTCACATACACCGAGTCCGCGTTCACCCCGGACACCAAGGGCATGTGCCTCATCTACATACAGCAATATTTTCGGAAAACGCTCTTTCAGAGCAACAATCTCATTAAGAGGCGCGATGTCGCCGTCCATACTGTAAATAGACTCAACTATGACAAGCACACGTTCCGCCTCATCATGCACCTTTACCAGCTCCCTTGACAGTGAGTCTATATCATTGTGTCTGAAACGTTTATATGGAGCTTTGGAGAGCCTTATACCGTCAATTATCGAGGCATGAATCAGTTTGTCGGACAAAATTACCGTACCCGGCACAGCAAGTGCGGAAACGCAGCCGGCATTGGCATGATAACCGGAGTTGAAGAGCAGTACACTTTTCCGATACTCCGCGCCGAGCCAATCCTCAAAAGCCTTATACTCTGCTTGTTCAGAACTTAACAAACGGGAGGCCGATGATGAAAATTTATAACTGTTGCTTTGCGAAAGGAACTCCTCAATCAGTCGGGGATTTGAGGTAATACCCATATAATCGTTTGAGGAGAAATCCAACACAATGCCGGCGCACCCGGCGGGAATTGCTCTGAGTCTCCCTTCGTTTTTATATCCTGTTAATATTTCTGAATACGAACTCATCAAGCGTCTACCTGTTCTTTAACCAGTTTAATCAATGTAGCGGCAAGCTTTTCAAGCTGCTCATCGTTGACGGCTAAATAAGGGGGCATAATGTATGAATTGTGCCCGAACGGACGAATCCACACACCCTCCTCCACGCACCTCTTTTGGAATGAAGCGAGGTCTATAACCTTCTCTGTTTCAATCACTCCGATACCGCCTAACACCCTGACATCCCTCACACCGGGGATATCTCCGGCCGGGGCGAGGAGCTCTCTCATGCGAGCCTCAATATGCTTCACCTTGGATTGCCAGTCCTGTTCAAGCAGCATCTTCGTACTCTCAACAGCTACGGCACACGCCAACGGATTACCCATAAAAGTGGGGCCGTGCATCATACAACCTGCCTCGCCCACAGAGATTGCATCGGCAACACGCTTGTTTGCCGCCACGGCAGCAAAAGTCATATATCCACCGGTTATCGACTTGCCTATCGTCATTATGTCCGGTTCTACTTCGGCATGCTCCCATGCAAACAGTTTTCCGGTGCGTCCGAAGCCGGTGGCTATCTCATCAAATATCAGGTAGATACCAAGTTCATCACATTCTTTGCGAAGCTCGCGCAGATATTGAGGATGATAAAAACGCATACCTCCGGCACCTTGCACTATCGGCTCCAAAATTACAGCGGCCAGTTCATCTTTATGCTCATGCAAAAGTTTGCGCATAGGTTCAAAATCAGCATCATCCCATTCATCGTCAAACCGACATTGCGGTGAGGGGGCGAAATAGCGTATCGGCAAAGCTCCGCCGAATACACCGTGCATACCCGTGATCGGATCGCACACACTCATGGCATTCCACGTGTCGCCATGATAGCCGGTGCGTATGGTAGCGAAATTAGTGCGTTGGTGGTTATTCTGCGCTTGAACCGCCATTTTCATGGCTACCTCAACCGCCACACTTCCGCTGTCTGCATAAAATATATAGTGCATTGACGGCGGCAAAACAGACAGCAGAAGTTTTCCAAGCTCAACAGCCGGCTCGTGAGTAAAACCGCCGAACATCACATGGCTCATCTTGTCAAGTTGTCGCCGGGCAGCCTCATTCAACCGCGGGTGATTGTAACCATGTATCACACACCACCATGAGGACATACCGTCAATCAGCTCCGTGCCGTCCTCAAGCGTAATCACACACCCGTATGCCTCGCGCACCTTGTAAGTAGGCAAAGGGTTATGAGTAGAAGTATACGGGTGCCACAAATGCTCCCGGTCAAAACTATCGTGTATCAATTCTTCAGACATAGAAACATTATTTTACAGTACAAAATTAGTAAAATTAATTATTTTAATTCTCGTTTAACAATAAAATTTATGTTCCCGAGGAATTTTTAATATTGTTAAAATGTTAATTTTATAACCATAATTTGCTTGTTTTATAAATTTAATTTGTTTTTTGTAAAGAATATAATATCAATATATGGAATATATCTACTTAATCCTATCGTTGTTAATATTGACAACAATTTTTGTTACATCTTGTAGCGATGACACTACAATGTACAAAGGCGAAATATTGCGTTTGGGGTTGGTATGGGAAATGTAATGGATACTTTCTATTAAAATCTGATTTCAATTTTGGCTCAACAAGACCGGATAAATTAGATAAAGACGATGTTTATAGTAAAGATAAGGTAGAAACATTATATATGGACGTTGCTTTTTGGTGTAACTTTAATTACAACTTTCACAATGAGTGAGACTATATTTTCAGCTTCTGTATGATAATATTCTATGTTTTACGAGCAAAATCATAGAATTGTTACCATCAAATTATGCTTTGTTTAGTCTGTGACGGCATAGAATTGAGGTAAAAACAATACAAAATTCGAGTTTGAAAGCGGAAATTATAGTCTAATATTAAACGATATTCGGCATAATTAGACTATATAAAATCATTCAAAATTCAATGTTTTGTAAAATGATATACCTTATATTCAGAACTTTATAAAATTATTATAGTATCATTCATTGGGAAAATTTTATTTAATAAAATTCAAAATTAGTCTATTATGAATAACATGCTGTTTAGAGCCACGCTCACAATGGTTATGTGTGCGCTTTTAGTGGGTTGCAATGACTTGGACAATGACTATTTTGTAACTGACAGTTACACTAACACCATTTTCGGTGAAAAAAACATGAAATATTATAATCTGTTCTCGGCTGCTGACAATAATGTTGAGATTGCAGATGAGGATGGAGTACCCAATATATACATTCCGGCAAAAGGTGGACGGTTTGTATTAAACACCTTTTGGCACTTTTACAAAAGACACAGACTCGTTTTTTCTTGATATATCAAACTGCAAGAAACAAGCCGGACGCGACTTTCAAATCACAATACAACTGTGTAAAGACCTACAAAACAGCTTCTTGCACGGACATGGCGATTTTGGTTATGTTGTAGTCAAAGTTAATCAAAGAGACTAAACTCTTTATAGCAATGGAGAGTAAGTTTGCCGTTTGCCATTCGGGCGTATGAGCATTGGTCAATCCATTCGCCGAGGATAATTACTTGCGCGCCTCCGGGTATTTCTTCTTCAAGCATAATGTGCCGGTGGCCAAATATGTAATAATCAATATCGGGGTGAGTAGTCTGATAATCAGTTGCAAACTTCACCAATGCCTCTTGTCCTTTCCCTTCGTACGGATCCGGCGCAGGGTGAGTACCCCGGTTCTGATTGCTCCACCCGTAAGCAAACGGCACGCTCCAACGCGGGTGCAGCCCGGCATATAGCTTCTGACATATCTTATTTCTGAACATCGCTCGGATAAACCTGAACATACAAGGTAATTCTCCTACCCCGTCACCGTGAGTAATGAAGCATTTCCTGCCTTGAATTTCGCGTGTCAGCACTCCGTCAATCACCTCTATACCAAGCTCATTCGGCAAATAGTCGAATATCCAAATGTCATGGTTGCCTATAAGCCATGTAATTTTCACCCCGGAATCTGCCAGCTCGGCGAGCTTGCCGAAGAAACGCACAAATCCGCGTGGAACAACGTACTTATATTCAAACCAATAGTCAAGCACATCGCCTACAAGATATATAGCTTCGGCATTCTCCTTAATGGAATCGAGAAAGCGTACCACGCGGCGCTCCACATCCAAGGGGGACGCAAAATACTTTGCACCTAAATGCAAATCGCTCAAAAAATATGTAGCCTTGCGAGCCTTTGTCATCAAAGAAAACCGAGTTCGAGTTTCGCCTCTTCGCTCATCATGTCTTGTGTCCACACCGGCTCAAAGACAAGTTGCAGGTCAACCCCCTTTGTGCCTTCAATGCTCAACAGTTTCTGTCGCACATCTTCAAGGATAAAGTCGGCAGCCGGGCAACTCGGCGCGGTGAGCGTCATATCAACGTGCAGCATCTCATCTTTTGGGTCAAAATCAATCTTATATATAAGACCCAAGTCATAGATATTCACCGGGATTTCGGGATCGTAAACCGTGCGAAGCACATCTATTGCCTTGCGAGTGATTTCAAGCTCCTTATTTTGAGTGTTATTCTCTTCCATGTTCAATAGTTTTGCAAGTACAAAATTAACAATTTTTTCGGCTCGCAGCCTCTAAATCAAAAAAAATAATTACCTTTGTAATCCATAACAACGCAGCTCCGTTTTGGTTGGTTGCTGCTTTGCAAATATAATTAACTAAAAATCAAAACTATGAGAACTTTTTGGAAATCCGCTCTCGCTGTGGTGATGGCTCTTATCCTTGGCTGCTCGGCTGCCAACGCTCAATTCCGTTTCGGTATAAAAGCCGGTGTAAACCTCAACAAGCTCCACTTCAACTCATTCAAGGACACTTTCCAACCGGACAACGGCTGCGGCTTCACCGGCGGTATAATGACCGAGTTTCAAGTGCCGCTGATTGGCCTGTGCTTCGATGCCTCACTTATGTATTCTCATATGTCCGGAGACTCTGACATTCATGCCATATCCGATGAAAACACAAACGCTACCGAACTGCTGTCGCAGAAAAAGGACTTCCTTGAAGTGCCAATCAATATCAAATACAAGCTCGGTTTGCCGATAATCCACCCATACATCTTCACCGGTCCCTCATTTGCATTCAAACTTGGAAAGAATGATAATATTCTGCATACCAAGACTTTCCAATGCGCATGGAATGTGGGTATCGGTGTGGAACTTGCCAGCCACCTGCAAATTGCCGGCTCCTACGGCTTCGGTGTGAACAACATTATGGAACACGTAACCGGGTGGGATGCCTCCAAAGACATCAAACTCAAAAATAACTACTGGACAATCACAGCTGCATATCTGTTCTGATGAAAAAGAAAATTATCCTGCTGTTGCTCTCCCTGATTTGCATCCAGGCGGCATTTGCTCAATTCCGCTGGGGTGTAACCGCCGGTTTCAACTATGAAAAATATCATTTCAAACAGGATTTGATGCAGGTAGACGCTTCCCCGGGGTTCTCTGCCGGTATTATAGGCGAATTGATGTTTCCCGGCATTGGCTTTGGTATGGACTTCGGTCTTAACTATGAGATGCACGGCTCAAAGCTGCACCTCGGCGACCAAGTAGTCTGGGCATCATCAGGTTACGGCACGGAGCAAAGCTACATTCACCTGATTCAAATTCCGATTAACCTCCGATTTAAATATACGAAGCTGAATGGCATTGAGCAGAAAATTGCCCCCTTCGTTTTTGTAGGTCCGGTATTCAATATCCGCTGCGGCAACAACAATGTTCCGGCTCTTGAATATTCTTCCGGCTCCATAGGCTTGCAGACTCAGCTCGGCTTGGAGCTGTTCAGAAAGTTCCAAATATCAGGTGGTTATTATTGGGATTTCACTTACGAAGCCCGCACCAAGAAGCTTGAAAATTTCAGTCAGCATCCCCAAGGGTGGGTAGTGAAAGCCTCATACTTTTTTAAATAAGCATTTCGGAAAATGACCCGTTATGCCGATGTGATATTGCCGCTGCCCATTTACGGGGCTTTTACCTACTCCATACCGGAGCAGATGCAAGCGGATATACGCATCGGCAGCCGCGTGCTTGTACCCTTCAACAAAACCGGCAGCCAAACTGGTATTGTCGAGAATATCCACACCGCCAAGCCGACAGAAAGCATTGAGGTTAAGGAGATTGTGTCTTTATTGGACAATACTCCGATCGTCAGCCGGCAGCAACTCAAATTCTGGAAATGGATCGCAGATTATTATCTGTGTACCACCGGCGAGGTGATGAAAGCGGCGCTCCCGGCCGCACTCAAAGTGGAGAGCGAGAATATTTTATCGCTTGCAAGCGATATTGACCCCGATGATATTCAGTCTCTTAACGATGCACAAGCCGCTCTTTACGCGTATCTGTCGCATAAAAAAAAGGCGCGGATAAACGAGATTGAGAAAGACACTGACATCCCTAATCCGCGAATTGCAATCAATCAACTGATTGACAAAGGATTAATTCAGATATCAGAAAAAGTGGTCAATAAATATGTAACACGCAAAGCCACTTTGGTATCTCTATCATGCAACCGAGAGAACAAACAGGCTCTTCACGACATAATGACAGCGGTATCAAAATCAGCACAAAGGGAGAAACTGCTGATTACGTATCTTGACCTCTCAGAATGGCTGAAAACCTCCGAACCGCTGCACCGCGTGGAGAAAAAAACTTTGCTTGACCGCGCCGGTGTGTCATCAGCCATATTCAACGCTTTGGTTAAAATCGGGATATTTCGCCAACAAGTAGTGAAACTCAACCGCTTCTCTCCGATTGAGGGAACAAAACCGGGCGAGCTGCCTACTCTTTCATCAGCCCAAAACGAAGCTCTCCGAAAGATATGTCTGTCAATGTCCGAGCATACCGTCACCCTGCTGCGCGGCGTAACGGGAAGTGGCAAAACGGAGATATACACTCATCTGATTGACAGAGCATTGACACATGGCGACCATGTGCTGATGCTTGTACCGGAAATCAGCCTGACCACTCAACTCACCTCTCGCCTCAACAAAATTTTCGGCGACAGAATGTTGGTGTATCATTCCAAATTTTCCGACTCGGAAAGAGTGGATATTTGGCGGAGAGTGAACGATTCGCATTCACCGATGCTTATTCTAGGCGTGCGTTCATCTGTATTCCTCCCCTACCTCAGGCTCGGCTTGGTGATTGTAGATGAGGAACATGAGTCCTCTTATAAGCAATACGACCCTGCACCGCGCTACAACGCTCGCGATGCAGCTATTATGCTCGCCTCAATGCACGGTGCAAAGGTACTTCTCGGCAGTGCCACCCCGGCTGTCGACACTTACTACAAGGCTCAAACCGGGAAATACGGTCTCGTGGAATTACTTACCCGATACGCAGATGTCTCGCTCCCCGCAGTGCAGATTGTAGACATGACAGAATGTCGCAAACAAAAACGCGTCACCGGGGCTTTCTCTTCAGAACTGCTTGCCCGAATACGCTCGGCAGCTGAAGCCGAAAAACAGTCAATCATTTTCCAAAACAGACGAGGATTTGCCCCGATAGTAACTTGCTCACAATGCGGCTGGACTCCCCGATGTCCCAATTGCGACATTTCTCTTGTGCTGCATCGCCGTGAAAATCTGCTGAAATGCCACTATTGCGGCTATGTATTGACCCCTCCAACACTCTGCCCGGCTTGTGGCTCAAACGCAATTTACTCTTTCGGCTACGGAACGGAACGCATTGCCGACCATCTGCAAGCTATGCTGCCCGACGTGCCGATTGCCCGTATGGATCTGGACACCACCAGAGCCAAAGACGCATATCAAGACATAATCGAGAAATTCTCAAAGGGGGACACGCGTATTCTTATCGGTACACAAATGGTAACTAAAGGCCTTGATTTCAAGGATGTTGTACTTGTGGGAATAGTGAATGCAGATGCGCTGATTAACTTCCCGGACTTCCGCAGCAACGAACGCGCCTTCTGTACCCTTGAACAAGTGGCCGGGCGTGCCGGACGCCATGAAGACAATGGCCTCGTAATGATACAAACCAACAAGCCCGACCATCCTGTAATCGAAGCGGTTAAAAACCACAACTACACCGGATTCTATAATGCCGAATTGCAACAGCGCCGCCAATTCTCCTATCCGCCTTTTGCCAAGATAATCAACATCTATCTCCGCCACAAAGACGAAAAAACACTCGAAGCAATCACGGCAAGCTACGGGGCAACCCTGCGTCAATACTTCGGCACACGCCTTCTCGGCCCCGACACCCCCGGCATTTCACGCATAGCCAACTACCACATACGCACCTTCATGCTCAAAATAGAGCCGCAAGCCTCCATGCCCAAAGTAAAACAAATCCTGCGAGCTATCTACGCCCAAACCGCCGCCAGCCCGGGCATGAAAACCCTCCGCCTCCACTACGATGTAGATCCCGCCTGACCCACTGCCTCAAACTCCCGACCGCTCTCCGCGCAAGTGTGTCGGGTAATTTGAACAGTGATTTAGTCTGCGGTTTCGGGGATGCGGGTCACTTCGTCTACTCCGTTGATTGAGTAGATTTCGCCGATGATGCGTTGCAGTTCGTCCCATGAATGTACGCTTAGCGAAATACTTAGGTCAAAAAGATTGTCTTCCGTGTATGTCTTTATACCTCTGATACTTAGCCGGAGTTTGCTGCTTATACATTCAATCATGTCGGAGAGCATATGCACGCGGTCCACTCCCCTCACACGGATTGTGGCCGGATAAAGTATGTCGGGATTCTCCTTAAAGTCTACACGTGTAATTGAGTCGCCGTGCTGAGATGCTTCTCCGATAGCTAACGGGCAGTCGCGTTTGTGAATTTCAATACTGCTGTCCTGCAAACGAAAGCCGATTACTTCTTCTCCGGGCATAGGCTTGCAATGGTCGCACAGCTTGTAAGGAACCTTCGGAAGTTTTGCTATGTAATTGCGCAAGAAGCGTTTAGCTTTGTATGTAACTACACAATTTAGCCAATCGGGATTGGGACGTGCATCTTCGGCTGTGTAGACTTCCACCACATCTCCGCGTTTGAGCTGCGCACGCATTGAGGCAAGTCGGCCGTTAATGCGCGCGTATTTTGCAAATTCGCCGATTTTGCTGTGTACCTCGAAAGCAAAGTCGAGAGCAGTACTCTTTTTGGGCATTTTTATTGGCTGTCCTTGAGGAGTAAACACCTCAATATCATCGTTGTAGAAAGACGTAACAACATTCTCAATGAAGTATGCGTCATTGCCGGAAGCTATGATTTCATTGAGGGTTGAACGGAATTTCTTAAACCATGAGGAGAAAAATTCCATGCTCCCTTCGGCCATACACCCGCGACGTGCCATCTCAATCATTCTTTCGGAACTGATGTGCACTTCTTCCCAAATCCCGGCCTTCGAGAGGAGTTTAACATGGAAACTCTGGTAGCCGTTCTCTTTGGGAGAGTCTATGTAATTTACTATACTACCGGGTTTTTCGTTGAATATATCGGTGAGTTTTGCGTAAATTTTCAAAGCCTTGGACTTTTCATCGGTCAGGCCGTCATCGGGAAATATAATTTGAATGAAGTGTTTGCCGTCGAGATGCCAAAAATCCGTATTTCTTTTCTTGAGCTTGCGCCACAAGCTGTAAGGTTCTCTATATACGGCTTTTACTGATACATTATATCCGGCTTTCGCAAGGTAGTCTTTAATCTCTTTTTCAAAGATACTTATTCGCCTGGCATTACGACGTTTGTCTGCCTCCATCATGCGGGCGAAATCGGCATACTCATGGGGGCAACGGTATTTGAAACTGAGATTTTCAAGTTCTGTTTTTACGGCATAGAAGCCAAGACGGTTAGCAAGGGGCGCGTAAAAATAGTCAGTTTCGCCGGCTATTTTCATCTGCTTGTCCGGGCGCATTGAAGATAGTGTGCGCATATTGTGCAGACGGTCAGCAAGTTTTATGAGAATACCTCGAATGTCGCCGCGCATTGCACCGAGCATGTGTTTGAAATTGTCGAGCTGCTTGCTCATTTCAAAACGCTTTTCTTTACCGCCGTCGGGCTTTGTAACAACGCGTACAAGGGCTTCGACATCATCGCCGAAACGCTTGCGAATATCTTCAAATTTATATTGCGTGTCTTCCACTACATCGTGGAGCAGGCAAGCAATCACAACATCAACATCAAGGTAAAGCTCATTGGCGGCAATAAGAGCAACGGCAATAGGGTGCGTGATGTATGGTTCGCCGCTTTTTCTGCGTTGCGCCCCGTGAGCTTCTTTGGCAAAACGGTAGGCTTCTTTAAGGCGCAGCAGGTCATTGTCGTTAATACGCGGAGCCATAGCCGCAAACAGTTCTTCGGCTCGCGTATCTACCATCGGTACATAAAGTTGCTCGTTCATAAGTTAGTGAATTTAGAAAGGAAACTGCAAATTTAGACAAAAAACTTCAAACCTCCAAACCCGAATATTTCACAAATCACCAAAAAAATAGCGTAACCGATTGGCTACGCTATTTTTTCTATTTGAATCTATGCGAGTTATTTCACTTCTTCAAAGTCTACGTCTTGCACGTGATCGCCGTCGGGAGCTTGCTGTGTGCCTGCTCCGGGTTGAGCTCCGGTTGCACCGGCTCCGGCTGCATTCTGTGCGTTGTAGATGTCTTGACTTGCTGCCTGGAATGCGTCTGTAATTTCCTTCTCCGCAGCGTCAATGGCTTCAAGGTTCTGCTCTTTGTGAGCGGTTTTGAGTTTCTCAATGCCGGCTTCGATTGCAGCTTTCTTGTCAGCAGGAATCTTGTCGCCGAGTTCCTTGAGCTGCTTCTCGGTTTGGAAAATCATTGCATCGGCGTGGTTAAGCTTGTCGGCTCTTTCTTTGAATTTGCGGTCAGCTTCTTCATTAGCCTTTGCTTCATCGCGCATACGGTTTATTTCTTCTTCGCTCAAACCGCTTGATGCCTCAATACGGATACTTTGTTCTTTGCCGGTAGCTTTATCTTTTGCGGAAACGTTAAGGATACCGTTTGCGTCTACTTCGAATGTCACCTCAATCTGAGGTACGCCACGCGGTGCGGGAGCAATACCGCCGAGGTTGAACTCACCAAGGAGTTTGTCATCGCTTGCTTTGGCACGTTCACCCTGAAGTACGCGGATTGTAACTTCAGGCTGATTGTCTACGGCTGTGGAGAATGTCTCGCTCTTACGAGTCGGGATTGTAGTGTTGGCATCAATAAGTTTTGTCATCACACCACCGAGGGTCTCGATACCGATACTCAAAGGCACAACGTCAAGCAGAAGCACATCTTTTACATCGCCGCTGAGCACACCGCCCTGGATAGCTGCACCAATTGCAACCACTTCATCGGGGTTCACGCTCTTGTTGGGTTCTTTGCCGAAGATTTCTTTTACCTTTGCCTGAATGGCGGGAATACGAGTAGAACCGCCGACGAGAATTACTTCGTCAATCTGATTTGCGGTAAGCCCGGCATCCTTAAGTGCGTTGGCACAAGGAGCAGCCACTGCATCAATAAGCTTCTCGGCAAGCTGCTCGAATTTGGCACGTGTCAGAGTAGTGACAAGGTGCTTCGGGCCGCTTGCGGTAGCTGTGATATAGGGGAGGTTGATTTCAGTTGAGGTAGAAGAAGAAAGCTCTATTTTAGCTTTTTCGGCAGCCTCTTTCAGACGCTGCATGGCCATAGGGTCTTGACGAAGGTCAACGCCTTCATTCTTCTTGAACTCATCAGCGAGCCAGTCAATGATTACGTTATCAAAGTCATCACCGCCAAGGTGAGTATCACCGTTTGTACTCTTCACCTCAAACACACCGTCGCCGAGTTCAAGGATTGAGATATCGAAAGTACCGCCACCGAGGTCGAATACAGCGATTTTCTGCTCTTTTTGGCTCTTGTCGAGGCCATATGCAAGTGCGGCGGCAGTAGGCTCGTTCACGATACGGCGTACTTTCAAACCCGCGATTTCACCGGCCTCTTTGGTGGCCTGACGTTGAGAGTCATCAAAATAAGCCGGTACTGTGATAACGGCTTCAGTCACTTCCTGACCGAGGTAGTCTTCAGCTGTTTTCTTCATCTTCTGAAGAATCATAGCTGAAATCTCCTGCGGAGTGTAATCACGTCCGTCAATGTCTACCTTAGGCATATTGTTTTGGCAGACAACTTTATAGGGAACACGTTTGATTTCATCAGCCACTTTGTCGCAGCTCTCGCCCATGAAGCGCTTGATGGAATATATTGTACGGGTAGGATTGGTGACAGCCTGACGTTTGGCCGGATCGCCGACCTTGCGCTCACCGCCGTCTACGAATGCTACCACAGAAGGAGTTGTGTTGCGACCCTCATTGTTGGGGATTACAACCGGTTCTTTGCCTTCCAGTACTGCCACACAACTGTTGGTTGTACCCAAGTCTATACCGATAATCTTTGCCATAATATATGTGTGTTTATAAGTTAATAATTCAATTGTTGAAGTATTCGATTGAAATCGCAAGTATCATCTTACGGTTTTTCTTCCGTTTGCTATTGTATTAACAAATTCCGTGCGAAAAGTTTTAACCGACAGTAAGAAAATTAAATTAAAAAATCTTAACAAACTGAAAATTAGAGTATAATCACACCGGATAAAAATCTAAGCATATGGCATGCCTGTGATAAAAGGTTTGAAAATTGCGCTGTCAGCGTTCTGCCAAAATGTCAGTTAAAACAAATTGCAGCAAAAAATCATTGAAAAATTTTGTAGGTAGAAAAAAAAGCGGTAATTTTGCACTCGTAAAACGAAAGGCAAGGCTTGTAAAGAGTTGCATATAATCGCCACCTTTTAAATTGTCTTATGGTGTAATGGTAGCACATCGGATTCTGGTTCCGCTAGTGAGGGTTCGAGTCCTTCTAAGACAACAAATCAACAAACGCAATCAACTATCAACAGTTGGTTGCGTTTTCTTTTTTTGCCTAATCAACACGAAATTTGAGTCTCGCATAGTCCAACACAATGGGGACTGTATTCCCGACAATTACTTCTCAATTTTATAGTTAACACATTTTAACATAGCTATGCATTAAGCTTGCATAGCGTGGACGTTAAATTTGCAAATGCAAGGTTTAATAGCTGATTGTTTAAAAACAAATATTATGACTTCAACCGCAACATATCGTCCATTGAATTCTGCCGGGCACAGGTGTGCGCGTACACATCGGGGACATGAAATTTCGTATACTGATAAAGTATATGCACGCCTCACACTTGCCGGCAGAGTAGTAGCTGAATTTACGCGCGACAGGATTTCCGATTTTTCCTCGTTGCTACTCTTGCTGCGCGCCATGACGCCCTCCCGAAAAGGCCTGGCGCGACTCACCGTGCGAAATATGACACGCGGCTGGCGACTTGAGCGCCCCATGATGTTGTATCCGGAGCCGGGTTGCGGCACTGACTCGGTATGCCCTATGCCTTACGAGTTTCATTAATCTTCCCGGGGGATAAGCCAATCTAACGATGCAAGGGGGGCTGTCCGATCCAACATGGCGGGCACAACCGACACTATGCCATGTGCCAGACACCATTCATCGGTGTCTTCGGCTTCCGGTTCAAGATTCTCAAAACTGCCGGAAAGCCAATAGAACGGGCGGCCACTCGGATCTGTGTATTTCTTGTATTCATCGCTCCAATTGCCTTTGCACGCCCTGACGAGTCGCATTTGCGTAGGTGGAACGGCACTGTTCGGGATATTGACGTTCAGGCATACACCTTCGGGTAATCCTTTTTCGAGAACTTTTTTTACAATAGCTCTCACAAACGGGCGGCATGGTTCAAAGTCAGCGTCCTGGCTGTGGTCAGTGAGTGAGAACCCGATTGAGGGAATACCGAAGGCACATCCTTCAAAAGCCGCACCCATCGTGCCGGAGTACACTACGTTTATCGCGGCGTTGGAGCCGTGATTAATGCCGGCAACAACCAAGTCCGGGCGGCGGTCAAGAACTGTGTGCCATGCAAGTTTGACACAGTCAACCGGAGTGCCGTTTGAGCTGTACATTTTAGTACCCATGTAAGGCTCATGCTCTTTGATATGCAGAGCGGCGTTTACGGTCAACGCCATGCTCTGTCCGGAGCGAGGACTGTCCGGGCATACGCATACAATGTCAGCAAAATCGCACAAAAAGTCAATCAGCCGATGTACTCCCGCAGCTTCTATGCCATCATCATTGGAAATCAATATCAAAGGTCTATATGGTGCTTGTGTCATATTATAATCTTGTTTTTGCGTTTAATGTAGTGCTCCGTTATTATATTGTGAGTGGTACCGGGCAGAGATGCAAACACATCTGTCGCGGGTTCGGAGGTATATTCCTTGCGCAATTTTCTGAAATCATTGTGGGCTTTCAGCACCGCCCGAGCATTCTTGAAATCCCCTTTGAGCAAAAACATACCCCATGCCAAAGTGTCGTACAAACGGCGAATAACCAAACGTTTTCCCCTGCTTGAGCGCGGCAAGTTTTTATGTAATAACAACAAGTTGTTGCGGAAGTTCAGATAAGTCTTCTTCGGATTTCCCTGGGCAAGAGAGGCTCCCCCTACATGGTATACCACTGCTGTCGGCACGCATACTACATTCCGACCCATAGCTCTGATACGCAGACACAGGTCTATCTCTTCCATGTGAGCAAAGAATTTCTCATCAAGCCCGCCGGCTTTGATATATGCATCGGTACGCACAAGAAGAGCCGCACCGCTTGCCCATGCCACATCAGCTACACTGTCATATTGCCCGGAGTCTTTTTCCAACACGTCAAACAGTCTGCCCCTGCAGAACGGGTAGCCGTTTTTGTCCAAATACCCGCCGGCCGCTCCGGCATATTCAAACATTTCTTTATGTTTGAAACTGCGGATTTTAGGTTGCAATGCGCCGCACTCCAGATGTTGATCCATATAATCAATCAGCGGTTTGAGCCAGCCGGGAGTCACCTCAACATCTGAATTGAGCAGCAGGGTCAACGGGTATTTTGTCAGCTCGATGGCCTTGTTATATCCTCCCGAGAAGCCCAAATTTTCGCTGAACGACAATGTTATAACTTCCGGGTGGTTCTCGCGTATCCATTCCACTGACCCGTCGGTAGATCCATTGTCGGCCACAATAAGGTCAGCTCGCTCGCTTATCGTGTGTCGTGCCGCCTCGGGCAGGAATTGCTTGAGCAGCTCCAATCCGTTCCAATTCAATATGATAACAGCGCAATCTTTCATTTCTTAACATTACTTTTTCAGCTTCCACCGATTATGACTCCATAAATAAGCCTGTGGGTAACGTCTTATTTGAGCTTCAAGAGTTTCGGCATAAAGGCGTGTAATTTCGCCCGGCTCTGCCTCGGTCGGCTTGTCGCAAAGCAAGCGAATAGTTGATTTATAATAGCTTCTACCGATTACCTCCGTGTCAAAATACATTACTACGGTCTTGAGTTTTCGCGCCAAATCTTCCGTACCGCCGATAAAGGGGGTCTCCCGGCCGAGAAATGGAACGGTGTAAACCTTGCCGCTGTGAGAGGGTTTCTGATCAGACAAGAAACCGCATATCCACCGATGATTATCCCGACGCCATTCCAAAAGTGTGCGAAATACGTTATGCATCGGGATGCTCACATTATATCGCGACCGGAGGCGAAAGAACCAATTGTTGAACCACTGCTGACGCAACGGTCTGTAAACATGGCTGAAAGTGGCTTCGTCCGAATCCTTACACCATAATCCCATGGAGGTAATCCACTCCCAGTTGCCGAAATGAGATGTATAGATTATAATATCCTTACCCGAAGATAATGTTTTGTCTATCAGCGATGTGTTTTCAAACACCATGTGTCGGCACAGTGAGTGCACGCTCATTGAAGTGAATTTCACCGTTTCAAAGAAATAGTCGGCAAGGTGTTTGTAAAATCCGCGTTCTGTTTTCAGTTGTTCTTCGGCAGACATCTCCGGGAAGCAGTCGCGAATATTTGCACGGACAATACGCCGGCGATAGCGGACAACATCTCTTGCCAAGAACGCAAGTATGTCGGCCAATAAATGCAAAATGCAGAACGGCATTTTTGAAATAATCCAAAGCAGGCAACCAAGCGGAGCCATTGCAATACGCTCCCTCATTGTCAGATGATTATCTCTTACTGTCCTTTTCATATTTCAATAATTGAACCTTGCAGAGTTTCTTCATCCAAAGGTCTGCCAATGCGCACTTCGGTGATATTGTCAACAAAGCGGGGATTGAATGTGGTTTCTATTCGTAAATAGTTATCCGTGAACCCGTGCATCGTCTCGCTGCCGGCATGCGGGTGTTCCCACAGCACACTGCGGACATCACCTTCGGCACGAGTGCGGAAAGCTTCGTATTTACGTTGGCTCTCCTCAATTAGTATTGTTGCTCTCCGATGCTTCTCTTCCTGACTCACGGGCTTAGCCAAGCTCAATGCGCGAGTACCGGGACGTTCGCTGTATGGAAACACATGAAGCTGTTGCACATCAAGCGATTTTACAAATTCAAGACCCTTCTGCCATTCTTCTTCTGTCTCGCCGCGTGTGCCGGCCATAATGTCTACCCCGATGAAAGCGTCCGGAATCAGCTGACGTATTAATTGTACGCGCGAGGCGAAAAGCTCCGTGTTATAATGACGTCTCATCAGGGAAAGTACAGCATCAGAACCGCTTTGTAAGGGAATATGAAAATGCGGCATGAAGGCACGAGATTCGATTGCAACCCACCGGATAATTTCTTCTGTAAGCAAATTCGGTTCAATCGAACTAATGCGATAACGCGCAATCCCCTCTACTTTATCCAATGCTTGGATAAGGTCAAAAAACGTTTCGGAAGTATCTTTCCCGAAATCGCCGACATTTACTCCGGTGAGAACTATCTCCTTGCCTCCACTGTCAGCTGCATGTTCCGCTTGCTGAACCATCTCGGCAATCGTGCCGGAGCGCGAACGTCCCCGGGCCATGGGGATTGTGCAATAAGTACACCAGTAGTCACAACCGTCTTGCACCTTAAGCATCCAGCGCGTGCGGTCGCCCCGTTCACACGAAGGGGTAAATTGTCTTATCTCTTTTGCCGGCAAAACATCTGTTTTGGGTTCATGGTCGCGAAGCCACTCATCTATATATTTTACAATCGAGAGTTTGTCATTGTTACCGACAACCAACACCACCCCCGGAAGAGCGGACACCTCGGTCGGTTTCAATTGGGCGTAACAACCGGTCACAACAATTGCCGCCTCCGGCCAACGGCGGTTCAGACGCCTTATGAGCGAACGCCCTTTCTTGTCGGCCATTTCCGTCACGGAACATGTATTCACCACACATATATCCGGTTTTTGACCCGGCTGTGCGCGCAAGAAACCCTTGTCGGTCAACAGTTTCCCCACAGCCGAGGTCTCGGCGAAATTCAATTTACAGCCGAGCGTGTAGTATCCTACCTTGTATGTGTGCGAGCTTTCAGTCATGGCTATTTTTTCAGACAGCAAAATTAGCATTTTTTTTTGATATTTTGCAGCTCAATACATTTTACTTAATTTTGCAGTGAATTTTACAGTAAAAAAAATAACATCATGAAACTCCTTATATATATTGTAGCGGCAGCCGGTCTGACCATTACCTCATGTGGAAAGTCACAGTCAAATCAAGATTCGGCTGCTGAAAGCACGGCTGTTATGCAAGAGCGTCTCCGGGCATTGGAAAACGAACGTTCCGACGCTTTTCAGTCCTTCAAGGAGAAAGCAGTCAGCCTCATGCAGTCTGCGGCCAAATCTATAACCGAGCATCCGAACGATGCTGAACAGTATTACAATGAGTACACTCAAAAACTTGATGAGCTGAGAATGGGAAACCCCGAATTTATTCAAGAGCTTCTCTCCGACTCCACATTTACAGCCGCTGACAAGGAATTCCGGCAAACTCTTTCAGAGCATATGCCGAACATAGCCATTGACGCAAACGGGGCAGCTGAATAGGAATAACCTTACGTATCAAATTGAAATTCTTGATACTCCAAATATCATAATACTCTAACATTGTGCATAACAAAATGATACATTTTTTCAGGAAATAAAAATTGCGCAATTTTTCGGGAAATGTGTTAAAAATGTTTTCCATATCAAAAAAAATGATTAACTTTGCCCTCGTAAAATAGGGTAATTTTATAGCCCGACTACTACTGAAACGATATAATTAACTAATAGAGAATACTTTATATGAACCTACTGTTAGGCATCAGCAATGGAGAGCTCGCGATTACCGCGGTAATCACGGGTCTTGGTCTTGTATTTGCTGCCCTTCTGATAGCACGGCTAATCTCACCCCGTACTTTTTCTGTCAAGAAGTCTGAACCGTATGAGTGCGGTATCCCCACACGCGGTGACTCTATGTTACAGTTCAAAGTGGGATATTACCTGTTCGCTATATTGTTCCTCGTCTTTGATGTTGAAACAGTCTTCCTCTATCCCTGGGCAGTTATCTGTCGTGCTCTCGGCCCCACCGGCTTGATTAGTATTGCAGTATTTATGTTCATATTAATTTTGGGCCTTGCTTACGCTTGGCGGAAAGGAGCTTTGAAATGGCAGTAAAAAATCCGCATATTCGCAACATGAAGCATGAAGACTTCAAAGACAATGAATACATTGAATCCTTGGTCGAAGAGCTCAATGCCACCGGTGCCAATGTAGTGGTAGGAAAGCTTGATCAGCTTATCAATTGGGGTCGTGCCAATTCTCTTTGGCCTCTGTGTTTCGGTACAAGCTGCTGTGCAATCGAGTTCATGTGTCTTGGCGCAGCGCGTTATGACATGGCTCGCTATGGAGCTGAAGTGGCTCGCAACTCACCCCGTCAAGCTGACTATATTATGGTACAAGGCACAATTGTTCACCGTATGGCTCCGGTTATGCGCCGTCTGTACGAACAAATGGCAAAGCCCTGCTACATCATTGCCTGCGGCGGTTGCGCTGTCAGCGGCGGTCCTTTCAAAAATTCTTATTGCGTTGTGCCCGGTGTTGACCAAATTCTTCCGGTTGACGTGTATATCCCCGGTTGCCCTCCCAGACCCGAAGCAATGTTCTACGGTTTGATGCAGCTCCAACGTAAAATCAAACTGCAAAAATTCTTCGGCGGAGACAACCGCAAAGAAAAAATTGAAGACTTCTTCCGTCAGAATGCCTCCGAAGTGGGTAAATACTGATAGAAATCTCATATCAAGCTGATTGTATCAAACATTCAAACACTCAGTAGATTTTAAATCTGAAGACAGATAATAACTAATACGAAATCCACCCAAAAATATATGGCTAATCTTCAAGATAAACTCAGCAAAATTTGTCCGTCGGCTACTTTCGAGGAGGGACAGACCCTACTCGTCTGTGTCCCCGACAAGGACTGGCATTCTTTTGCAAAAGCCCTAAAAGAAGATCCCGAACTTGACTACGATTTGCTCACCGCCGTAATCGGTATGGATTGGAAAGAGACTCTTGGCGTGATTTACTATTTCACTTCAACATCTCACGATTGGCGTATGCTCTCCGTTAAAGTCGAGATTGCCGACCGCGAGCAGCCGCGCATCCATTCCGTTGCTGATTTATGGAAAGTCGCTAACTTCCAAGAGCGCGAAGTTTTCGACTTTTACGGCATTGAGTTTATCGGACACCCCGATATGCGCCGCTTCTTCCTTCGCAACGACTGGGTGGGTTATCCCCTTCGCAAAGACTACGATGCCGACCCCAAACTCAATCCCATTCGTATGGAAGATGAGGAACACGAAGATGACACTTATACTCTTCAGGAACAACCGGACGGCACTGTAAAAAAGATAAAAGGAAAAGTATTCGATGAGGGAGATTATGTAGTAAATATCGGCCCGCAACACCCTTCAACTCACGGTGTTATGCGCTTCCGTGCTGCAATTGACGGTGAAACTGTCAAGAAGGTTGATGTAGTTTCCGGCTACATACATCGCGGTATGGAGAAATTGTCCGAGAGCCTCACTTATCCTCAGACTCTGCATTTCACTGACCGTATGGACTATATGTCCGCCCACATGAACCGCCATTGCTTGTGTATGACTATTGAGAAAGCTATGGGACTGGAAGTGCCGGAGCGTGCTCAAGTAATCCGCACAATGATGGACGAATTGATGCGTATTTCTTCTCACCTGCTCGCTTTCGGTTGTACCTCTATGGATATGGGTGCAACTACCTGCTTCTTCTATGGCTTCCGCGAGCGCGAAATGGTACTCGACATTTTCGAGAAGACTTGCGGTGCGCGTATGAGTATGAACTATAATGTGATTGGCGGTGTGATAGCTGACTTGCATCCCGACTTTGTAAAAGATGTAAAAGAGCTTTGCGCAATAATGCCTTCTCGCCTGAAAGAATATCACAAAATCTTCTCCGGAAACATCATAGCAAAAAACCGCATGATTGGCGTAGGTATGCTCTCCAAAGAAGATGCAATAAACTATGATATCACCGGGCCCTCCGGACGCGGTTCAAATTGGAGCTGCGATACTCGCAAAAAGCACCCATATGCTTCATATGCTGATGTGCAATTTGAAGAGGTGCTTGAAGACGGTTGCGACAGCTACGCTCGCTATATGGTTCGTATGCGCGAAATTGAAGAGAGCGTAAAAATTCTTGAACAACTCGTAGACCGTATTCCCGAAGGCCCCGTTCGTGCGCAAGTACCCAAGATTGTAAAGCTCCCCGTAGGTCGATGGTATCAGCAAGTGGAAGCAAGTCGCGGTGCATTCGGCGTATATATTGAGAGCGATGGCAACAAGAACCCTTATCGTCTGCATTTCCAAAGCCCCTGCTTCAACCTTGTTGGCGTAATGGACCTCACTTGCAAAGGTAACATGATTGCCGACCTCATCGTAATCGGTGCAGCTCTCGACTTCGTTATCCCTGACATTGACAGATAATCTGATGGATTTGAGCCGACAGCCGCATTAAAAATGTCGGCACACTATAATTAACTGAAACTAAGTAAGAATATCAATAGTTATCTAAGAAATTATGTTTGATTTCAGCGTAGTGACAAACTGGATAAACAACCTGCTGATCAGTTTTCTGCCCGGTTGGGCTACTGTGCTTGTAGAGTGTGTCCTGATTGGCGTGTGTGTACTTGCCGTATATG
Organism: Prevotella sp.; assembly: GCA_023662865.1. GTDB lineage: Bacteria > Bacteroidota > Bacteroidia > Bacteroidales > Muribaculaceae > Lepagella. The sequence goes on along the minus strand of JAMPIK010000007.1, from coordinate 51,224 downwards.
CACTCCTCGCATTGTTCTATATATTATATGAGCGCAAACTCTGCGCATGGTTCCAGTGCCGTCTCGGCCCTATGCGTGTAGGTAAATGGGGCGTGCTTCAGGTGTTTGCCGATATGTTCAAAATCCTTATCAAAGAGCTTATTTCTCTGAAGGGTACGGACAAATTCCTGTTTAAATTGGCACCCTATCTCGTGATTGCTTCTTCCGTTACCATGTTAGCTTGCCTGCCCTGGGGTAGAGGAATGCAAATCATTGATTACAACATTGGTATATTCTTCATCTTGGCGGTAAGTTCTGTCGGAATTTTGGGTATATTGCTCGCCGGTTGGGCCTCCAACAATAAATATACTTTGGTTGGTGCCATGCGTTCCGGTGCACAGATGATTAGCTACGAACTGTCTCTGGGAATTGCGATTATCACCATGGTACTCTTCGCCGGAACAATGAATATCACAGAGATAGTTGAAGCGCAAAATCGCGGCTGGTTTATCTTCACCGGTCATCTGCCGGCAATTATCGCATGTATAATATATGTGATTGCAGCCACAGCTGAAACAAACCGCGGTCCTTTCGACCTTCCCGAAGCCGAACATGAACTCGTTGCCGGTTATCACACTGAATATTCCGGTATTCACTTCGGTTTCTTCTACTTGGCGGAATACCTCAACCTCTTTATAGTATCCGGTATTTGCTCACTCATGTTCTTGGGCGGTTGGATGCCTTTCCATGTAAACGGCTGGGACGGCTTCAACGCCATCATGAATTACATTCCCGGCATAGTGTGGTTCTGCGGCAAAGCATTCTTTATTTCATTCGTAATTATTTGGTTCAAGTGGACTTTCCCCCGTATTCGTATCGACCAAATGCTTGCGTTTGAGTGGAAATACCTCATGCCCATCGCTTTGTGCAATCTTCTGCTCATGGCTCTCTGCTCCACTATGGGCTGGCACTTCTAACAGGCTGCACTTCGCAACCAAGACTAATTAACCTTGAAATATTAACACGTACATCATACAAAATAAACTTATGAGCGCTAATTTTGGCACTGTAACTCAGGTAATCGGTCCTGTCATCGACGTATCCTTCGAGGGTGGCAAAGACAATATCCCTCCCATTTACTCCGCTCTCAAAGTAGAGCGCGACAATGGCGAAACTCTTATCCTTGAAGTAGAACAGCACATCGGTGAAGATACCGTACGTTGCGTTGCTATGGAAAGTACCGACGGTCTCCGTCGTGGTGTAAAGGTTGAGAACCTTGGCCATCCTATTGCCGTGCCAACCGGCGACCAAGTAAAGGGACGTCTTCTGAATGTAATCGGCGAGCCCATCGACCGTCTTCCCGAACTCAAACGTGAGAACATGCGTCCCATTCACCAGCCGGCTCCGGCTTTTGACGACCTCGCCATCTCTACTGAAATCCTGTTTACCGGTATTAAGGTGATTGACCTTCTCGAGCCCTATTCAAAAGGTGGTAAAATCGGTTTGTTCGGTGGTGCCGGTGTAGGTAAGACGGTGCTCATCATGGAGCTTATCAACAATATCGCAAAGGGACATAACGGTTTCTCCGTATTCACCGGTGTGGGTGAACGTACTCGCGAGGGTAACGACCTTCTGCGTGAAATGATTGAAAGCGGCGTTATCAGATATGGTGAGAAGTTTAAAGAGGGTATGGAAAAAGGTGAGTGGAATATCCACGATGTTGACATGAAACAGGTCAACAACTCACAGAGTACTCTCGTCTTCGGTCAGATGAATGAACCCCCCGGTGCTCGTCTGCGTGTCGCTCTCTCCGGTTTGACAGTGGCTGAACAATTCCGCGATCAAGACGGCGGGGGTAAAGACGTGCTTCTCTTCATCGACAACATCTTCCGTTTCACTCAGGCCGGTTCAGAGGTGTCTGCACTTCTCGGTCGTATGCCTTCAGCCGTGGGTTATCAGCCTACACTTGCCTCTGAAATGGGTATTTTGCAGGAGCGTATCACTTCTACAAAACAGGGATCAATCACATCTGTACAAGCAATCTATGTGCCTGCCGATGACTTGACCGACCCGGCTCCGGCTACCACATTCTCATTCCTTGACGCCACCACCGTACTTTCGCGTAAGATATCCGAGCTTGGTATTTACCCGGCCGTGGATCCACTCGAGTCCACTTCTCGAATTCTTGACCCGAACGTAATCGGTGAAGAACACTATAATGTTGCCCAGCAAGTAAAACAACTGCTTCAGAAATACAACGAGCTGCAAGACATCATTGCAATTCTCGGTGTAGACGAACTTGGCGATGATGACAAACTCGTAGTAGCTCGTGCACGTCGTGCTCAGCGCTACTTGTCGCAGCCGTTCCACGTTGCCGAACAGTTCACCGGCCTGCCCGGCGTAATGGTGCCTCTGGCTGAAACTATTCGTGGCTTCAAGATGATTCTCAGCGGTGAGATGGACGAATATCCCGAACAAGCTTTCCTCAACGTTGGTACAATTGATGAAGCCATTGCCAAGGGTAAGAAAATGCTTGAAGAGGTAAAGTAATTTAACTCTGCAGATTGCGAGACATTAATAAGTTTTCATAAACAAAGATATAATAATGAGACTTGACATCATATCAGCCGATCAGGTGCTTTTTCAAGGCGAAGTGACTCTCGTCACACTGCCCGGCGAACTCGGTTCTTTCACCGTTCTGAAAAATCACGCTTCTCTTATTTCAGTTCTTGTACCCGGCAACATCGTGTATAAAGACGAAAACGGTCAAGAACATACCAAGGAAGTAAAAGGCGGAATTGCCGATATTGACAACAATGTAGTCTCAGTCTGCATTTACTAATTTACCCGAGATGAGCAAATTTTTAAAATCACATATACTTCCGTTACTCCTGCTGTTCTCCTTCGCTGTGCCCTCTGCGGCCTTTGCCAATGAGGTGAAAGAAGAGGAAGAAAAGCTGGACGTAAAAGAGATTATATTCGAGCACCTCGGCGATGGCTATGGTTGGGAAGTGCCTTTCGTACACCAATACAGAATACCGTTGCCCGTAATCGTGCGTGCAGAAGATGGTTCATGGCATTGCTTCTCCTCTGCCCGACTCACCGAACTCCATGGTGAACACCCCGTACCGGTTCCCGTAGAAATCAAAGACGGTGACAAGAGCTATACATTCATGTTGGCTACCGAAGGGTCTCACAAAAACAAAATTGTCCAGCTCCTGCCGTTGACAAGCGAAGAAAACACAAAAGTGGCATTGGAAGCCGATTCTCTATCAAAGGCTGAAAAGATAGCCATGGCAAATGTTAATGTTGAAGGCTATATAAACTGCGACGGCAAATTTTATGCCGAATACAAGCCCTTTGATATTTCCATTACCAAAAATGTGCTCGCATTGTTTATATCGGCTATCGTGGTAACTTTGATGCTGATGTGCATTGTACGTTGGTATAAGAAAAATCCGCTCAAAGCGCCGCGCAAAGGTAACGGTTTCCTAGAATTGATAGTTGAATTTGTATACGACGGTGTAATCAAGAACACGTTAGGCAAGAATGCGCCAAAATTCGCACCCTACCTGATGACTGCCTTCTTCTTTATACTTGTCATGAACCTCTTGGGATTGATTGTCATTTTCCCGGGCGGTGCAAACCTTACCGGCAACATTGCCATAACACTTGTAATGGCTGTTATGACATTGATTATGACAAACGTCAAAGCCAAGAAGCATTATTGGAAAGAAATTTTTTGGCCCGATGTTCCTATTTGGCTGAAATGTCCGCTCCCCATCATGCAGTTCATTGAAATCTTCGGTATCTTTACAAAACCGGCAGCTCTTTGTGTTCGTCTTTTTGCTAACATGATGGGTGGTCACATGATTGTCATTACCTTGATTTTGCTGATATTCGTGTTCGGTGCATTCGGTATGGCGGCAGTTTCCGGTGTAACGGTAGTTTCAATTGCCTTTACAATATTTATGCTTGCACTTGACGTGCTTGTAAGCTTCATTCAGGCATACGTATTCACAATGCTTTCCACCCTGTTCATCGCTCTGGCTCAGGAAGACGGCCACGAAGAAGGCCATTCCAAGTCAGAACCGGCATCGGTGGAGGCTTAATTAAAAGAAACAAACAGTAAAAAAATATTAATAACTCAATAAAAAAATCTACAACTATGTTATCAATGATTTTAGCAGAAGCTCTTGCAAACTTCGGTGGCGCTATCGGCGCCGGTGTGGCAGCAATCGCCGCAGGTATCGGTATCGGTAAGATTGGCGCATCAGCCATGGAAGCAATTGCACGTCAGCCCGAGGCTGCCGGCGACATCCGAAGCAATATGATTGTAATCGCGGCTCTTGTTGAGGGTGTTGCTCTCTTCGCTGTGATTGTTTCTGCACTCGCTATCTTCATCCAGTAATATTTCAACTTTGACTCATGGAACTATTCACGCCTGATTTTGGCTTGATTTTTTGGATGTTCGTCGCCTTCTTGTTGCTGTTCTTGGCACTCAGGAAGTGGGCCTGGCCGGTTATAATCAAAAGCATGGAAGACCGTGCCGACTTGATTGACAAAGGCGTCGAGTATGCCCAAAATGCCAAAGAACAACTTGAAGGAGCTCGCAAAGAGTCACAAAACTATATTGCCGAAGCTCAGAAACAGCAGGCCGAAATATTGCGTGACGCAGCTAAGATTAAATCTCAAATAATTGAGGAGGCTCGCAACGAAGCTTCCGTTGAGGCTAAAAAAATTATCGACGCTGCAAAAGTATCAATCGAACAGTCACGTAAGGAAGCTGAATTACAATTCAAAAACGAAGTGAGCAAAGTCTCCATTGAGATAGCAGAAAAGATGATTAGAAAACAAATGTCCTCCGATGCTGCTCAAAAGGAACTTGTCAACAAGTTGCTTGATGATATAGAGAAAAATTAAATTTACAATGTGTAATGTCCGCGAGATGACTTCTTGTTCATCTCGCCGGACTAAAAACCGAAAATTATAATGAACGGCGGTCTTATTCCCAACCGATATGCCAAAGCACTTTATAAATTCGCACTTCAGCAAGGCTGCGCCGAGCAAGTGTACGAAGAAATGAAGTCTGTTGTTTCTGCTTTTGAAACAAACCCTGATTTTTCAAAAGTGCTCGCAAATCCCTTTATTGACAATAAAGACAAAAAGCAACTTCTACTTTCTGCTGCAGGTTCGAATATTGAGGATGCTTACAAAGGATTTGTAAGGCTTATCACTGACAATCGCAGAGAAATGTATGCTTACGAGATGGCTCTCGCCTACAGAGATATCTATCGTAAAGCCAACAACATTTCCATGGTGAAGATTATTACCGCCGCCAAAATGGGTAAGTCTGAAATGGAAAAGCTTGTAGGTCTTGTGCAAAAGTCTTTTAAAGGCAACACGCTTGAATACGCCTTCTCCATCAACCCCGATATAATTGGAGGTTTTGTAATTAATGTTGACTCTGTGCGCATGGATGCGTCTATCAGCAACGAACTTGAACAATTACGTTTAACTCTTTTAAACAACTAACAGAAGATGCTGAACCCAAGCGAGATATCTGATATTTTAAAACAGCAATTGGCCGATGTCAGCTCCAAGGCTAAATTCGAGGAGGTAGGCACCGTCCTCTCCGTGGGCGACGGCGTCGCTCACGTCTACGGCCTTGAAAATGTTAAGGCAAATGAGCTTGTTGAGTTTGAAAACGGCGTTAAAGGTGTCGCGCTCAACCTCGAAGAAAGTAATGTAGGTGTCGTCCTCCTTAACAATGTAAACAAGGTTACCGAAAATATGTCTGTTCGCCGCACCGGCGAGATTGCTTCTATTCCCGTAGGCGAAGGACTTCTCGGTCGCGTCATAAACATTCTCGGTGAGCCGGTCGATGGTCGTGGTCCCATTGAAGGCGAACGTATCCTGCTCCCCCTTGAGCGTAAAGCGCCCGGCGTTATTTTTCGTCAGCCTGTGAACCAACCGCTACAAACCGGTCTGAAAGCTGTCGACTCAATGATTCCTATCGGTCGCGGTCAGCGCGAGCTTATTATTGGTGACCGTCAGATTGGTAAAACTGCAATTGCCATTGATACAATCATCAACCAGCGCAAAAACTACGAACAAGGCAAACCGGTTTACTGTATCTACGTTGCCATAGGTCAGAAGGCTTCCACTATCGCCTCCATTGTTCACACTTTGGAAAAATATGGTGCCCTTGACTATACAGTAGTAGTCGCTGCATCTGCTTCAGACTCCGCATCTATGCGCTACTATAGCCCGTTTGCCGGTGTAGCCATCGGTGAGTACTTCCGCGATACCGGTCGTGATGCCCTAATCGTTTACGATGATTTGTCAAAGCAGGCAGTTGCATATCGTGAGATTTCTCTTATCCTCAAACGTCCTTCCGGTCGAGAGGCTTACCCGGGTGATATTTTCTACCTTCACTCTCGTCTCTTGGAACGTGCAGCTAAAATCATTGACAACCAAGAGATTGCTTCACAAATGAACGACTTGCCGGATGTCCTGAAACCCATGGTTAAGGGTGGTGGTTCGCTTACCGCACTCCCTATCATCGAGACCCAAGCCGGTGACGTATCCGCATATATTCCGACAAACGTAATTTCTATTACCGACGGTCAGATTTATCTGGAATCCGCCCTCTTCAATCAGGGTATTCGCCCGGCAGTAAACGTTGGTATCTCCGTGAGCCGTGTAGGCGGTAATGCACAGATTAAGGCTATGAAGAAAGTTGCCGGTACACTGAAAATTGCACAGGCTCAGTTCCGAGAGTTGGAATCATTCACTAAATTCGGCGGTGATATTGATCCCGTAACAGCAAAGGTTATTGACCGCGGTCGTAAAAATCAGGAGCTCCTTGTGCAGCCTCAATACAAACCCTGGCCCGTGGAAGATGAAGTAGCCGTGATTTACTGCGGTGTGAACGGTCTGTTGGAGAACGTTCCTCTTGACAAAGTACATGAATTTGAAGAATTGTTCCTACAACTTCTCAAAGCAAAATATCAGAAAGAAGTGCTTGACGAACTCAAAGCCGGCAAGCTCACTCCGGAAGTGGAAGACATTCTCAAAAAATGTGCCGCCGAAGTGGCAAGTAAATACACAGCTTGATAATAGAAGCATAACAATGCCGATTGGGCTTGATCACCCGGTCGGCAACAAATAAACAAATTAGTAACTCTTTGACAATAACTATATAAGGAATGTCTACATTAAGAGAATTAAAGACGCGTATTGGCTCTGTAAGTTCCAGCGAGAAAATTACCGGAGCTATGAAGATGATTTCTTCTGCGAAGGTTCGTAAATTCGAGCAGGCGCTCAAACGTCTCGTGCCTTTCCGCTCCCGGATACAATCCATAATGGGGCATCTCCTTGACGCTGATGCTGTTTTCTCCTCCCCTCTGATTGAACCTCACGCTGAAGTAAAGAAAATCGGAATTCTCGTCTTCGGTAGCGATGACGGTCTGTGCGGTGCCTACAATATGAATATTTTCAAGCACCTCCTCGTCACCGTCAATACCCTCAAATCCAAATATGCCGGTCAGCAATTGGAATTTGAGCTTTACCCCATAGGCAAGAAGATGCGCAGAGCAGTTGAGAAATTGGCCTCAAAAGATATTCTGATTGCTCCGCAAACATCCGGCATTGACTCCAAGATGGAAGGTCAGATAGTAAACGACTTTACCAAAAATCTTGAAACCAAATTCAGTACCGGCGAATTAGACGAACTGCACGTAGTGTATATGCACTTCCTCTCATTGAGCCGTCAGAGAGTATCAGACACTCAACTGTTCCCCATATTGGCCGAAATGTTGACCGACAGTGCTGACTCGAAAGGGGGCAACAAACCTTATCTTTTCGAGCCGGATGCCAACCGCATTTTCAACGAAATTCTCCCCATGTTCATAATGAGTACCATGCAGGAGATTACCATTGAGAACCGCGCCTCCGAACAGGCCGCACGCATCATGGCAATGCAGAGTGCCAACGACAATGCGAAGAAACTTCTTGAATCTTTGCAACTTGAATATAACAAACTCAGACAACAAAGTATCACCACCGAGCTGCTTGATATTCTCGGTGGACAAGTCGAACAATAATACCGGAATATTTTCATGGGTAGTGTAAAAGAATATTTCTCGGGTTTAGGTAATGGTCTCAAGAGCCTTGTAAACGGTATGCAAGTTACCGCCAAGGAGCTTGTTACACCCAAAGTAACTGAATGTTATCCCGAAAACCGCGACACATTAAAAATCGCCGACAGATTTCGTGCCGAACTGACACTTAAATACGATGCCGAAGGTCGACACAAATGTATCGCCTGCGGTATTTGCCAGATGAATTGCCCGAACGGCACCATTAAGCTCCAAACAAAAATGGTGGAGCTCCCCGACGGCAAAAAGAAACGCAAACTTGACAAGTATTTTTACGACCTCGGAAGCTGCACATTCTGTATGCTTTGCGTCACCACTTGTCCTCAAGATGCTCTTGAATTCTCAAACGACTTTGAGCAGGCAGTGTTCACTCGCGGTTCTTTGGTAAAGACTCTGAACTATAAACCGGAAGTTCCTGATCCGCAACCGGCTCCCAAACCGGCGGCAGCCCCGGCACCCAAACAAGATGCCGATACAAAAAAAACGACACCGGCAAGTGCCGACCCGACCAAACCACAGGCATCTCAAACTGATAATAAATAATCTACATAATGGAATCTATAGGAAATATCGTATTGTATTTCGTGGTGTCGCTGATAATCATCATCTTCTCGGTGATGACTGTCACCACTCGCAAAATACTGCGTGCAGCTACCTATTTGCTCTTTGTTCTGATAGGAACAGCCGTAGTCTACTTTCAACTCGGCTACCAGTTTCTTGGAGCTGTGCAAATAGCCGTTTATGCAGGTGGTATATTGGTTCTTTTTGTGTTCTCCATCTTACTGACGCATCGTCCCGATCAAGATGCCTCCATGCCGGGTTCTCACCGTAAGCTTATGGGGGTTAGTGCCGCCGTGTTCGGCGTCCTCCTGCTCGGATTTGCTCTGTACAATATGCAGTTTGCAGAAGGCATAAGCCTTTCTACTGTGATTGCCGCAGACAATTTTGACATGCACACAATCGGTGCCAAGATGTTGAGCACAGACAAGTTCGGTTATCTGCTTCCCTTTGAGGCAGTCAGTGTGTTGTTACTTGCATGTATAATTGGTGGTGTGACAATTGCCCGCGATAGATAATATTATAGACCTATGGAACTGAATATGCTTATGTATCTGGTGCCGAGTCTGCTTATGTTTGCTTGCGGTGTCTTCGGCTTTATTACCAGAAAAAATTTAATTGCCATACTCATCTCTTTGGAATTGATGCTCAACTCCGTCGACCTCAATTTCGTAATCTTCAATCGTTTCTTGTTCCCCGGCTCGCTTGAGGGTATGTTCTTTACTCTATTCTCAATCGGAATCGCTGCAGCAGAAACGGCTTTGGCAATAGCTATTGTAATTAACATATATCGCGCCGTTAAAAATGTTGACATCAGCGCTACAAATAAAATGAAATTCTAAGATATGGATATCACACTTCCGATTTTAATCCTCGCGATTCCGATTACGATGTTCCTTATCTTGGGACTACTCGGAATGAAGATGAGCCACAAGCTGGCCGGTATCCTCGGTATTTGCGGTATGGGTACCACCATGGTTCTCTGCTACACAGTGGCGTTCACTTACTTCTTCAGCGGAGATGCCGCCTTCATTGTGGACGGCATTCGCCAACAGCTTGAAGTTTTTGATGTCACATGGCTCGCCTTTACAGAAAGACTTGTCGTAAAACTCGGCTTCCTGCTCGACCCCATCAGTGCCATGATGCTTGTAGTTATTACTACAATATCATTTTTCGTGCACCTGTACTCTTGGGGATACATGGAGGGAGAAAAAGGCTTCCAACGCTTTTATGCGTTTCTGTCTCTTTTCTCATTCTCAATGCTCGGCTTGGTTGTGGCAACCAACATTTTCCAAATGTACATTTTCTGGGAGCTTGTGGGTGTAAGCTCATATCTGCTCATCGGCTTCTATTATAAGTTGCCCTCAGCAGTTTCAGCCTCCAAAAAAGCATTTATCGTTACACGTTTTGCCGACCTCGGTATGTTGATTGGTATTTTGGTACTCAGCTACTATATGCCGACATTCAACTTCATCGAACTCACCGGCGAACCTCAGCAGGTACTCCTCAGCACCGGCGGCGCCACATTCCTCGGTGGATCCGTTCTGACATGGGCATTGGTTCTCATTTTCACCGGAGGTATGGGTAAATCTGCAATGATGCCTTTACACATTTGGCTGCCCGATGCTATGGAAGGTCCCACACCGGTTTCTGCACTTATCCACGCAGCCACAATGGTGGTAGCCGGCGTTTACCTCGTAGCGCGTATGTTCCCTCTCTATGTATTGGAGCCCTTCGCAATGGACTTCATTACAGTTGTCGGTGCAATAACAGCACTGTACGCCGCGGTTGTAGCTTGTGCACAAGTTGACATCAAACGTGTACTCGCCTTCTCAACCATTTCCCAGATTGCCTTCATGATGGTATCCTTAGGTTGTGCCGGCAACGGTATGGGCGAACCCGGACACCATGGCCTCGGTTACATGGCCTCCATGTTCCACCTTTTCACACACGCGATGTTTAAAGCGCTCCTCTTCCTCGGTGCAGGTGCTTTGATACACGCCGTTCACTCCAACGACTATACTTCCATGGGCGGCCTTCGCAAATACATGCCGATTACCCATTGGACATTCCTCATCGGCTGTCTTGCAATTGCCGGTATCTACCCCTTTGCCGGCTTCTTCTCAAAAGATGAAATGCTCGCGGCAATGTACGCTTACTCTACCTTCTGGGGTGTATGGATGACATGTGTAGCCGGCCTTACAGCTTTCTATATGTTCCGTCTCTACTACCTCATCTTCTGGTGGGAGGAAAATCCTCATTACAAACACCACAAACCGCACGATGCACCTTGGCAGATGAGTCTCCCGCTCATTATTCTTGCCGCTGTGAGCTGCGTAGCCGGTTTCATTCCTTTCGGACATTTAGTGACATGGAACCATGAATCCTACGACATTCACATTGAATGGGCGCAAATTGCAGTTCCCTCATTGATAGTGGCAATTGCAGCTATTGCATTGGCTACCGTAATGTACCGCAAAAAGAACTCTCTGCCCGACAAGTTCGCCGCCGTTTGGCCCGGACTATGGCAAGCGGCACACCGTCGCTTCTATTGGGACGAAATCTATATGTGGGTTACACACAAAGTAATCTTCGGTGTAATATGCAGCAGCATTGCATGGTTTGACCGCCACATTATCGACGGCACAATGGATATGTTTGCAAAAGTTACGCAAAAAACCTCCTATGCTATTCGCGGATTGCAAAGCGGCAATATTCAGGCTTACGTTTGGTGGTACTTTATCGGTGCAATCGCGCTTGCCGCAGTTACAATGTGGGTAGTACTTTAATAAGAATCAGAAGACCTAAAATCAACAATTATCTATGATACTTTCTAATATATTGATTTGGTTTGTCATACTCCCGATGCTTATGCTTCTGGGATTGGCAATCTGCCGCAATATGAACCAGATACGCACTGTCATGGTAGTGCTCTCTACCGCGCTTCTGATTCTTTCCGGCTACCTTTGCATTGATTTCCTCGGCCAACGGGCTGCCGGCAACGCCGCCGAAATGCTCTACACCGGAAGTTGGATGTGGTATGCCCCTCTCAACATTCACCTTGCAGTAGGTGTAGACGGTATTTCAGTTCTCATGCTGATGCTTTCCTCAATTATAGTATTTGCCGGAACATTTGCTTCTTGGAAAATTGACCCGCTGCCCCGCAACTTCTTCTTGTGGTTCGCTCTGCTCTCAATGGGTGTGTTCGGCTTCTTCATCTGCATAGACATCTTCACAATGTTCATGTTCTATGAGGTTGCTCTTATCCCGATGTATCTGCTCATCGGTGTGTGGGGCACAGGCCGCAAAGAGTATTCCGCAATGAAGTTGACCCTTATGCTCATGGGCGGATCCGCATTCCTGATGCTCGGTTTGCTCGGTATTTACTGGCATTCCGGACCGAGCGCAGACGGTGCGGCTCACACATGGAATATACTTGAGATTGCCCGCAACGGCGCAATCCCCGCAGGTTGGCAATACTTCCTCTTCCCGATGACATTCGTAGGTTTCGGTGTGCTTGGTGCAATGTTCCCCTTCCACACATGGAGCCCCGACGGTCACGCATGTGCTCCCACCGCCGTGTCAATGCTTCACGCCGGCGTGCTTATGAAGCTCGGTGGTTACGGCTGCTTCCGTATTGCTATCTACCTTCTGCCTCAGGCAGCCAACGAACTCGCATGGATTTTCATAGTGCTCACCGGTATCAGTATTGTCTACGGTGCATTCTCCGCTTGCGTACAGACCGACCTTAAATACATCAATGCTTACTCATCAGTGTCACACTGCGGTATGGTATTGTTCGCAATCCTGATGCTCAACACAACAGCAATGACCGGTGCAATTCTGCAAATGCTCTCTCACGGTTTGATGACAGCCCTCTTCTTTGCTCTCATCGGTATGATTTACGGTCGTACTCACACTCGTGACATTCGCAAAATGGGAGGATTGATGCAGATAATGCCTTACTTGGGTGTCTGCTATATGATTGCCGGTTTCGCTTCACTCGGACTGCCCGGCCTTTCCGGTTTCGTAGCTGAGATGACAATCTTTTTCGGATCTTTCCAAGATGCAGATATGTTCCACCGCATATTCGTGATTGCAGCAACCTGCTCAATCGTGATTACTGCCGTTTACATTCTGCGTGTAGTCGGGAAGCTATTGCTCGGTCCTGTGCAAGACGAACACCACCGCCAACTCACCGATGCCGCTTGGTGGGAACGCCTCTCCACTGTGACACTCATCGTTTGTATTGCTGCTATCGGTTGTTTCCCCAACTGGATTAACGAAACAATTCAGGCAAGCTTTACTCCCATAATCGAGAACCTTACAAAAGTAATTTAAATCGGTATTGAATATTACAGACATGGAAATAAATTATTCAGACTTTTTCACGATGCGCATGGAGCTGCTTGTTTTGGCAGTGTTCCTAATCGTCTTCTTATTCGATACTTTCTGCGGTAAGAGTCAGCGTAAGATTGTAACTCCTCTCACAATCGTACTTTTCGGAGCAGCAACCGTATATGGTTTCTTCTGTAACTGCACCGGTGAAGCATTTGCCGGAATGTACGAAACCTCTCCCGTAATCTCATGCTTGAAGTCCATTTTGAATGTCGGTACATTCATTGTGTTCCTGCAAGCCGTAAAATGGATTGACTCGGAGCAAGCCGCTGTAAGAAGAGGTGAATTCTTCGAACTTATGCTTGTTACTCTGTTCGGTATGTACCTGATGATTTCAGCACGCCACTTTCTGCTGTTCATCATCGGTTTGGAAAGCGCCTCACTGCCTTTGGCCGCAATGGTTGCCTTCAACAAAAACAAATATGAAAGCCACGAAGCAGCTATCAAATATATCTTCACAGCTGTCTTCTCCTCCGCTATACTGATGATGGGTTTGAGCTTCGTTTACGCACTCTCAACCGGCTCACTGTATTTTGAAGATATAGCTCTGTCAGTGCTTAACGGAGAAAACAGCGCATTGCTTATTGTAGCCCTGGCATTCTTAATCTCAGGCTTCGGTTTCAAGCTCTCATTGGTACCGTTCCATTTGTGGACAGCAGATGTATATCAAGGTGCACCCACTTCGGTTACCTCATATCTGTCAGTCATCTCCAAAGGCTCTGCCGCATTTGCATTCCTTGTAGTGCTTTGCCAAGTGTTTGGCGCTGTATATGCCGATATCTGGGAATGGATGATGTATGCTCTCATTATACTCACTATTACCGTCGGCAACTTGTTCGCAATACGCCAGCGCGATATGAAGCGATTTATGGCATTCTCCTCCGTGTCACAAGCCGGTTATATCATGCTCGGCATTATTGCTGCCAACACAATCGGCATGGCCTCCATGATATTCTACATCCTCGTCTATGTATTCTCCAACCTCGGTGTCTTCGGCGTAATCCAAGCTATTGAGAACAAAACCGGCATGGTAAGCATGGACGACTACAAAGGCCTGCACAAGACTAACCCCTGGCTGTCATTTGCCATGACATTGGCAGTCTTCTCCCTTGCCGGTATACCTCCTTTTGCCGGATTCTTCTCAAAGATACTTATATTCACCGGTGCATTGGAGTCAGGCAGCATTGCGCTTTACATACTCGTATTGATAGCCTTGATTAACACTATCATTTCGCTTTACTACTACCTGCTCGTGGTCAAAGCAATGTGGATTAGTCCGAACGAACCCAAAATTGCCGCATTCAAGAGTCCCTGCAATGAAAGAGTTGCTTTGTGGATATGCACACTCGGCATTGTATTGCTCGGCCTTGTAAGTTGCATCTACGGTTACATCTACTGTGTAAGCGACATGGCAACAGCCAACGGCTTCTTCGGCCTTATCGGCTGAGACAACGCCTTTCAATAACAATTCGATATTGTTTCATAATTCATGTGTGGCTCTCCTTTTTTAAGGGGAGTCACATTTCTTATGGCACATCGGCATTTGCGCCGATATCGCAACATATAAAACTTTACTTTAAATGACTAAACCGTTAGAGCGTTACGGAATATTTATTGTCGGACTATATGTCCTCACCCTCGGAGTGGTTATGATTGTCAAAGCTTCGTTGGGCACATCACCCATTTCAAGTTTTACGTACGTTTTAAGCCTTCATACCCCCCTGACATTGGGCATGGCAACCATTTTGCTTAATATACTCTTGATATTCGGTCAGTTTTTGTTTATACGCGACAGAATGACCCGCAAAGACACAATTGAAATTCTAATGCAGTTACCCTTTTCAGTTCTTTTCGGCTTATTTATAGACTTCAATATGTGGCTGATGTCCGGACTTCAACCTACTGAATATGTATATTGCGTTGTGATATTGATTTGCGGCTGCATATTGCAGGCCACGGGAGTATATATGGAGATTAAGCCTAATGTAGTAAAAATGAGCGCGGAAGGATTTGTAAACTACGCTTCATTGCGCTATAATCGTAAATTCGGGAATATCAAAGTAATATTTGATTTGGCACTCGTGGCCATGGCTTTGGTTGCCTCATTCTTATTTGCCCGACAAGTGGATGGAGTACATGAAGGCACATTAGTCTCTGCCATAGCTGTAGGACTGCTCGTAACCCTGATTTCGCGTCTCGCCGCTCACATCTCGCACCGGTAAGCACACTCCCCGGGGACGCATCAGGCGAATACCCCGAAAAATACGACTCCCCCGGACATACTCGGCTGATGCCGGTATGTCCGGGGGAGAATTCCTGAATTAGTGCTGATTTATTCGCCGGCGGCGAGAGGTGCCGGAGTGGTATAAGTACGCGCCTCAAGCTCTTTGTCGAGCATATACATACCGTATTTGTTTGTCTCGACAGCCTTGAACGCATCAATCATTGTACGTGCCGTCTCTTCTTCTTCAACCTGCTCGTTGATGAACCAGATGAAACGGTTTGAACTGGCGAAGTCGCGGTCATCGTGTGCAATGGCAGCAAGATTGTTAATCATGGCAGTAACCTTGCGCTCATGGGCAAGTGTCTGAACAAACATATCAAGCACGGTATCCCACGTTGTCGGCACTTCGGCGATTGCCTTAAGCTCTACCTTGCAATCGCGTGCGTTGAGATAATTCATGAAGATACGGGCATGGTCAAGTTCCTCACGATACTGGATATAGAACCAGTTTGCCACACCCTTATGTCCCATGCTTTCAGCATTCATGGACATGGACAAATACAAATACGCAGACCACATTTCAGCATTAATCTGCTCATTGATTGCCTGATGAAGTTTTTCGCTTATCATAGTTCTTAAAATCTGGATTTTCACATGTCTGCCCGATTATACCGGACAGACACATAAGTGACTACTCAATTTAAATTAAACTTTATGTGGCTGCGCTCAAAATAAATCAAATATTACAATTCCGGCGAATTTTGGCATATTTTGCCAAGTTTCATCGGTCGTTATGATCGCATAACTCCCTCTTAAACTTGCAAAATCTGCTCAAAAATTCGCTCGGCATAAAGATTAATTTAAATTGAGCAGCCACTTACATTCTATTCTTGTAACATTGCAGACAGCAAATAGTTTGTCAGCGGTGTAAGGTCAACGTCACAGATGCACGGCCGCGAAACGCCGGTATGGGTGGCGCCGCCTTGCACACTCTCACCGTGACACTTCTCACTTCCTCCCAACGGTTCAATACACATCGGGCAATAGCGGCGGTCAAGCTCTCAAGCAGATTGCGAGGTTTGCCAAACTCCTCTTGAACAAGTGAATACAAATCCGCATACGAGAGAGTATCCTCAATGCTGTCTGACTCACAGCCATTTACAGGTGCAAGACTCAGAAAAACATCAAGCTCATATTCCGCCCCCACGGTGCGCTCCTGAGGCATTACCCCATGATAACCGTACAAGCGCACCCCTTCGAGCGAGATTGTCATCTCATCATTTACACTCACAACCTTCAACAGGTATTTTGTCTATTCGACGTTGATGTCTGCCACCTTCAAACTTGGCCTCCAGATATGCTTTTACCACATCTTCAGCAAGTTCTTCGGTAATGAAACGTGCCGGCAGAACCAACACATTTGCATTGTTATGCTCCTTGGCCAACGATGCCAACGCGGGCTGCCAACACAGAGCCGCGCGTATACCCTGATGCTTGTTCAGAGTCATCTGTATGCCATTGCCCGTTCCGCACATGGCTATTCCGAAGTCGCACTCTCCGCTCTCAACGGCCAATGCCGCCGGGTGTGCATAATCCGGATAATCACAACTCTCCTCGGAATATGTTCCGAAATCCTTAATATCATACCCTTTTTTCTCTACATACGCCTTGATATGTTTCTTCAGCGCGTATCCGGCATGATCAGATGCAAAAGCAATTTTCATAATGATGTGTTTAAAATATAGAGCAAAGTTAGCTAAAATTTCCAATTTTTTTGTAATTTTGCGCTGCAAAAACATGTTAACGGCATTCACTTCACTCGTGGGGGTACTGCCGAGTGTCTTTGTTTATATGTATTATCTAACTGAAGTTTAAGTACTTACACGACTTTTTCGATAATGAAAGCTCGATATAGTTTTATATGCGGAGGCCTGCTCCTGTTGGCTGCTTCAAGCTGCACTACTACAAAAGATGTGCAATATATTCAAGATTTAATGCCCAATACCGTTGAAGCTACTATGGAAAACTCCGGCCTCATAATTGAGCCGGACGACTTGCTCAGCATTATAATCTCAACGAAAAACCCCGAACTCGGAGGCATGTTCAATTTGCAACCGGGTACTCTTACATCTGACTTCAATTCAACCAGCAACACACGTCAAACCGAAAAAATAGACCTCGGATACCGTGTGGACGAGCAGGGAAATATCACATTCCCCCAACTGGGTACTCTTCATGTAGCCGGCCTTAACCGTCGCCAGTTGGAAAACATGATTAAACAACGCATCATCAAAGAGGGCTTGCTCAAAGATTTCTCCGTGTCTGTCTCTTTTCAAAACTCGAAAATTTCTATCCTCGGCGATGTGGCCAGTCCCGGCAACTACGACTTCAGAGATGATAAATACACTATACTCCAGGCCATTGCAGATGCCGGAGACCTCAACATCACAGCCGAACGCGAAGTCTTGGTAGTGCGCGAAAAAGGGGGACGCCGCGAGCTTTACAAAGTAGACCTCACAAGCCGCTCTCTCTTCGACTCCCCGGCATATTATCTTCAGCAGAACGACTTGATTTATGTGCTCCCCAATGATGTGAAAGCGGCACAACGCGACCTGAACACAAACCAATGGCGACAAGTGAGCACTTGGATGGGCTTGGCCTCTTTCCTCGCCTCCATGACAAGCATTATCATCGCCATTACAAAATAACCTCTAATCGCCCGAATTTAAAAAATGAAAAACGAACAAACAGCCGAGTCCAATTCCAAACCGGAGATAGCGGCCACCAACGCCTTCAACATCTCTGAGATGATGAAGATTGCATGGCGCGCCAAATATTTGATCATACTCTCTGTAGCCATATGCATGTGCGCTTCTTACTTTGTATACAAGCGTCAATCTATCGTGTACAGTTCAGATGCGGAAGTGATGCTCCTTTTCGGCGATGAAGAGAGTGCAAACGCATCAGCAGCTCTAAAAGAGCTCGCCAACATAAACGGTGTGGCCACTTCCGGCAACGTCAACATCAACAACGAGTTGGAAGTAATGCGCTCCCCGGAGCTGCTCGTCTCCGTAGTGGAAAAACTCAACCTTGCCACTACCTACACTACCGAAGGCTTCGGACATTCTATCGACTTGTACGGAAATGCCCCGGTACTCGTAAACTTCATGAACCTTGAGCCGGACACCACCGCCTCAATGCGACTACACAAAACTCGCGGCGGCGACCTGATTGCCACTCGCTTTATGCTGAACGGCATGGAAAAACAAAGCAAGCCGCTGCGCATTATCCCGGGTACCGTAGTTGAAACCCCGATTGGCACTCTAAGCATTTCAGCCACTGCCGCTTTCAACAATTTCCCGGAATTTATCGATGTAACAAAAAGATCCGTAAAAGGTGTGGCCAACGAACTCTCCGACGGTATTGCCACAGTTAGAAAAGACCAATACAATTCAATCGGCGTGATAACCTACAACGATGTCTCACAACAAAGAGCCATTGATGTGGTAAACGGCGTGATAAAAGCGTACAGCGACCTTTGGGTTGAAGAAAAGACACGAAGTTCGGCCAACACCTCTCGTTTCATCAACGAACGACTGTCGGTTATCGAGAAAGAGCTGAACGGCATTGATTCAGACATCTCGCAGGTAAAGAGTTCGAGCCAGGTAGTGGATCCCTCCTCAGCCGCCACTACCTACTACGGACAATCAATGGAATATGACAACCGCGCCTTTGAGGCCAACACTCAACTCCAGATTGCCAAATACCTCCGCGATTATATCAACGACTCCGGCAACGCGGATGCTCTTATCCCGGCAAACACCGGCACCAACGGCGCGGTCGAGTCGCAAATTCAAGAATACAACAAACTGTTGGTGAAGCGCGACCAACTGCTACAAAACAGTACGGAAGCCAACCCGGTAATCGCCCAAATGAACTCTGACTTGGTAAAGAACCGGGCACTCATTCTCTCCTCGCTCAACAACATTATTTCCACTTATCAGATTGAAGTAAACCGTGCTCAAGGCCGCAAGAGCGATTTCACCGGAAAGGTGCGCTCTATGCCCGAACAGGAAAAGAGAATTCTCTCAATCGAACGCCAACAGAAGGTAAAGGAAAACCTATACCTATACTTGCTTCAGAAGCGCGAAGAGAACGAACTGAGCCGAATGGTAGACGTTAACAACATTCGTGTAATACACGCGGCGGAAGGCAACGGGCCCATCTCCAAGGCACTCATTCGCAATTTGCTCATCGGTTTAATTGTTGGTTTGGCAATTCCGTTCGGCATTATTGCCATGATGCTCAAATTCAATACCAAGGTGAGCCGCCGAAGTGACTTGTCTGCACTCTCGATACCTTTCCTCGGCGAGATGCCTATAAGCCCGACACGTCGCACCTTCAAACGCTTTGTGCGCCACCTGCTGCATCCCAATTCGCGCAAAGTGACAGACCGCGAGCTCAAACTCGTGGTGCGCGACCGTTCTCGCTCCTATATGAACGAGGCATTCCGCATGCTTCGCACCAATCTGGACTTTCTCTCCCATTCATCTACCGGCTGCGAAGTGATTATGCTCACCTCATTCAACCCCGGCTCCGGTAAGACATTCATTGCTCTTAATCTTGCCAAGTCGCTGCAACTCAAGGGCAAGAAAGTGCTTGTTATCGACATGGACTTGCGCCGTGCTTCCATGTCTCACTTCGGAGGCAATCCGGCACAAGGCGTTTCCTCCTACCTCACCGGCATGACCCCGGATTTGAGCCATATCATTCGCACCAACAACCGCAACACCGGAGTGGATTTGCTCCCCGTAGGCGCATTACCGCCCAACCCGGTAGAGCTTATACTCAGCCAACGATTTGAAGATATGATTGCCACTCTGCGTCAGCACTATGATTATATAGTGATAGACTGTCCGCCATACGACCTGGTGGCCGACACCTCGATTATTTCAAGAGTAGTCGATCTGACACTGTTCATAGTCCGCTCCGGCCTCTTCAACAAGTCCGACCTTAATGACTTGGAGACTATTTATCAAGAGAACAAGTTGCCGCACATGGCTATTATTCTGAATGGCGTCAATCCTCAAAACTCATATTATCACCATCGTTACGGCTACTCCACAAAAGGCTCACGAGGATACTACATTATGGACGATGATGCAAGAGATCACAGAGCATCAGAGGAGCTGAACAATACTCCCGACGAAGCTTGAAAGTTCGTTTCACCACCACACTCTAAAAAAGACTCACGATGAATATAGCAATAGTTGGCACCGGATATGTGGGCTTGGTTACCGGAACTTGTTTTGCCGACATGGGCATCAATGTGGTATGCGTTGATGTAGACAAAGCAAAAATAGACAGTCTTCGTGCCGGAGTTATTCCCATATATGAACCGGGACTCAAAGCGCTGGTGGAGAAGAATGTGAAGGCCGGAAGACTGAAATTCACAACTTCGCTTGAGAAAATTATCGATGATGTGGAGGTGATTTTCAGCGCGGTTGGTACACCGCCGGACGAAGACGGCAGCGCCGACCTGCATTATGTGCTTGATGTGGCACACACCATAGGCCGCTGCATGAACAGCTACAAACTTGTCGTGACCAAAAGCACCGTGCCGGTAGGTACAGCCGAGAAAGTGAGACATGCCATTTGGGAAGAGCTCGACAAGCGAGGCATAGCCCCCGGCCCCCCCGGAAGTATTGACTTTGACATTGCGTCCAATCCGGAATTCCTGAAAGAGGGAGCGGCAATCAAAGACTTTATGAGCCCTGACCGCGTGGTGGTTGGTGTTGATTCCGAACGTGCGCGCAAGCTCATGCAAAAGCTCTATCGGCCTTTCCTCGTGTCGTCGGACCGCATTCTCTTCACCGACATTCCCTCAGCCGAGATGATTAAATATGCAGCCAACGCCATGCTGGCCACCCGCATTTCATTCATGAACGAAATTGCCAACCTGTGCGACCTTGTCGGCGCAAACGTCAATATGGTGCGAAAAGGTATCGGCTCGGATGCCCGAATCGGAACAAAATTCCTTTATCCGGGCTGCGGATACGGCGGCTCATGTTTTCCGAAAGATGTGAAGGCAATTATAAAGACAGCTCGCCAATACGGGTATGATATGCGAGTGCTCCGGGCAGTCGAGGAGGTGAACAAGAGTCAGAAACTCATCTTGTTCGACAAGCTTAGGAAACACTTCGGCGACAATCTGAAAGGGTTGCGAGTAGCTCTTTGGGGACTCTCCTTCAAACCGGAGACAGACGATATGCGCGAGGCACCCTCATTGGAGCTTATAAAAGCGATGAAAGAGGCCGGCATACAAGTGAAGGCATACGACCCGGTAGCCATGGACGAAAGTCGCCGCCGCATCGGCAATGACATTGAATATGCCGTGGATATTTACGATGCGGCTCTTGATGCCGATGCCATAATGCTTGTCACCGAATGGAAAGAATTCCGAATGCCCTCATGGGGAGTGGTTCGCAAAGCAATGAACTCCGCACAGACGGCACCGGCTATCTTCGACGGCCGCAACATCTACGACCGCATGGAGCTTGAAAGCGCCGGGTTTACTTATTATGGACTCGGCAAATAGAGTGCAATCAAAAACCTGTGTAATTGAATGAAAGGAATAGTACTTGCCGGCGGTAGCGGCACACGCCTCTACCCTATCACCAAAGGGATTTGCAAACAGCTGCTCCCCATATACGATAAACCGATGGTGTATTACCCCATCTCGGTACTGATGAATGCCGGCATACGCGAAATCCTCATCATTTCCACCCCGGTTGATTTACCGGCATTCAAGCGTCTGCTCGGCGATGGTTCCGACTATGGAGTGAGATTTGAATATGCCGAGCAACCTACGCCCGACGGTCTTGCACAAGCATTTATTATCGGCGAAAAATTTATAGGAGAAGACAGCGTGGCACTGGTGTTGGGCGACAACATTTTCTATGGTGAGGGTATGGATATCCGCACGTCCAAAGCCATTGCAAATGCCGAGAATGAAAACCGCGCTACCGTGTTCGGCTACCGGGTGAACGACCCGGAGCGATACGGAGTAGTTGAGTTTGATGAGAACCGTCGGTGTGTATCTATTGAAGAGAAACCGGCTGTGCCGCGTTCCAACTACGCCGTGGTGGGGCTTTACTTCTACCCCAACGATGTAATCAGAATAGCAAAAGAGGTAAAGCCGAGCGCACGCGGCGAATTGGAGATAACCTCCGTAAACCAAGCATATCTTGAAGAGGGGCGGCTCGATGTGCTTACCCTCGGGCGCGGGTTTGCATGGCTCGACACCGGCACTCACGACTCGCTTGCCGAAGCATCAATATTCGTTGAGGTGATTGAAAAGCGGCAGGGGCTGAAGGTAGCCTGCCTGGAAGGTATAGCTTTCCGCAAGGGCTGGATTGACAAAGACAAGATGATAGCCTTGGCGGCTCCGATGCTCTCCAATCAATACGGCCAATACCTTCAGAAATTAATTACAGAATTTGACCCTGATCGAGATGGAGTATATTGAGACAGAAATAGCGGGATTGGTAATAGTCAAGCCGAAAATATTTCGCGACACACGCGGCTACTTCATGGAGACATTCCGGCACGATGAATTCCTAAGCCATATAGGGGAAATTGATTTTGTGCAGGACAATGAGAGTGCCTCCACAGGAGGAGTGGTGCGCGGACTGCATTTCCAACAGATGCCCCACAGCCAAAGCAAATTGGTGAGATGCATTGTAGGCAAAGTGCTTGATGTGGCCGTTGATTTACGCGAAGGCTCGCCCACTTTCGGCAAACATGTGTCGGTGGTGCTGGTTGCCGAACAGGGCACACAGTTCTTCATTCCACGCGGTTTTGCCCACGGATATTCCGTATTGAGCGACTACGCCGTATTCCAATATAAATGCGATGCCTACTACCACCCCGAAGCCGAAGGGGGAATCAATCCGTTTGACCCCGCTCTCGGTATTGACTGGGGCATAAAATGCGAGCAGGCGATTTTATCGGAAAAGGATCTCGCACACCCCTGCCTTGCAGAAATGAAAAACACACTCACCTTTAACGGAAATTTGTATGGCAGAATATAAACGGAAAATATTGATTACCGGAGGCGCCGGATTTATTGGCTCGCACGTAGTCCGCAGATTTGTAACCAACTATCCGAATTATCTGACAGTCTGCCTCGACAAGCTCACCTATTGCGGCAACTTGGAAAATCTCGCGGATGTGGAAGGAGCAGCCAATTATCGATTTGAAAAAGTTGACATTTGCGATTTGCCGGCAGTTCGGGAAGTGTTTTCCAAATACGGCATAGACGGTGTGATACACCTTGCCGCTGAAAGCCATGTGGACCGTTCTATAGAAGACCCGGCCATTTTTGCCAAAACAAACGTATTGGGAACCGTCAATCTGCTTCAGGCAGCACGAGAGAATTGGGAGACGCGCCCGGAGGTATACGCCGACACTCTGTTTTACCATATCTCCACCGATGAGGTTTATGGCACCTTGCCGGCAGAAGGGAACGAGCTGTTTAAAGAGACTACGCCATATTCGCCCCATTCGCCATACTCGGCATCGAAAGCCGCCTCGGATCATTTTGTGAGAGCGTGGCACGACACCTACGGCATGCCCGCATTGGTAACCAACTGCTCCAACAATTACGGCCCTAACCAATTCCCGGAGAAGTTGATACCCCTGTTTATCAACAACATTGTCAACAACAAGCCTCTGCCCGTGTATGGCGAAGGACTCAATGTTCGCGATTGGCTCTATGTAGAAGACCACGCACGCGCCATAGACCTGATTTTCCATAAAGGTAAGCCGGGAAGCACATATAATATCGGAGGGTTCAACGAGTGGCGCAATATAGACATTATTCGCCTGCTGATAAAGATAACTGACCGGCTGCTTGGCCGACCCTCCGGCACCTCGGAGCGTCTTATCACCCACGTGGCCGACCGCAAAGGTCACGATCTCAGATATGCGATAGACTCCACCCGGCTCAAGAACGAGTTAGGATGGAAGCCGTCACTTCAGTTTGAAGATGGGCTTGAAAAGACGGTGAAGTGGTATCTTGATCACCCCGATTGGGTAAACCGAATTACGAACGGTGAATATTCCGAGTATTACGACAAAATGTACAAAAACAGAAAGTGAGATGAGCAAGCAACGCATACTTCTTTGTCTGGTACACATGAGCGGCAATGAGATGAAATTCATAGAAGAAGCCTTTGCCGAGAACTGGGTTCTACCCTTGGGGCCGAATGTCAACGCCTTTGAAGAAGAGGTGGCGGCCTTTGTAAACCGAAGTGTTCCGCCGGCCAAGGAACAAAACAAGAAAGTTGTGGCACTTTCTGCCGGGACAGCCGCAATTCACCTCGGACTTGTGCAGCTGGGGATAACAGCCGGCGATGAAGTGATTTGCCAGAGCTTCACATTCTGCGCATCGGCCAACCCTATTTGTTATCAGGGAGCCACACCGGTGTTTGTAGACAGCGAACCGCAGACATGGAACATGTCGCCGGAACTGTTGGAGAAAGCCATCATAGACCGCAAAGAAAAAACCGGGAAGTATCCGAAAGCCATTGTGCTTGTGTATTTGTATGGCATGCCGGCCAGAATAGACGAGATAATGGCAGTTGCGGCCAAGTACGGCATTCCGGTGCTTGAAGATGCAGCTGAAGCCATGGGCTCGCGTTACAAAGGGCAAATGTGCGGTACGTTAGGCGCATACGGCGTACTCTCATTCAACGGCAACAAAATGATTACCACCTCCGGCGGCGGCGCACTCATCGTGCCCGGCGAGAAAGAAAAGAAGGAAGTGATGTTCTACGCCACACAGGCGCGTGAACCATTCCCTCACTATCAGCATGAAAAGATTGGCTATAACTACCGTCTGAGCAATGTAAGCGCGGGCATAGGTCGCGGACAAATGACAATTGTAGACGAGCATATCGCGCACCACCGCCATGTGCACGAAGTGTATGCACGCAAATTTGCCGATATGCCGGGGATCACCTTGCATACCAACCCCTCAGCAGAATTCGAATCGAACTATTGGCTCTGCAATATATTGATAGACAAGGAAGTGACCGGTTTCGACCACGAAGAACTGCGACTTGCGCTTGAGGCCGGCAACGTGGAGAGTCGTCCGCTGTGGAAACCCTTGCATCTTCAACCCGTATTTGCAGATTGCCCGGCATATACAGACGGAACATCGGAAGGGCTGTTCGGCAAGGGACTGTGTCTTCCGGACAGCCCATGGGTAACAGATGAAGATGTTGAATATATCTGCAACATAATCAGGAGTCTATACCGCAAATGAATACCGGCACAATTGAGTTGAGCAAGGAACAACGTCTCCGTTACAGCCGCAATATCCTGCTTCCGGAGATAGGACGTGCCGGGCAGGCCAAGCTGCTCTCTTCGCGTATGCTGATAGTGGGAGCCGGGGCATTGGGCTCGGCATGCGCCATGTATCTTGCCGCCTCAGGAGTGGGACACATTATAATTGCGGATTATGACACAATAGACATCTCCAACCTGCAGCGGCAACTCTCTTTCAGCACATCAGACTGCGGCCGCCCCAAAGCACAAGCATTATGTGACCGACTGCTCGCCATAAACCCTGAAATAGAGGTGTCGGTAATCAACAAAATGCTCACGAAAGCGAATGTCGGTGAATACATTGCTGATTGCGATTTGGTAATCGAGGGTTCGGACAATCCGGCTACGAAATATCTTGTAACAGAGGTATGTTCACAACATGGGGTACCATGTGTGCTTGGGGGTGTGGCTCAGTTCAACGGACAGGTAATGTGTTGGAGTCCGGGCCATCCGACATACTCCGAGATATTCCCTGAACAGGCAGCCGAAGGCGGGTATACCCCTTGCAGCCTTGGCGGTGTGTTAGGTCCGTTGCCGGGCATTGTGGCATCGTGGCAAGCATCGGAAGCAATCAAGATACTGACAGGTGCGGGTACTCCCCTATTCGGTAAATTGCTGCTCATAGATATGCTGACACCCTCTGCAAGAATCATTGAATTGTAATTGTATTAGGTGCATTGTCAATCGCCAGGTAGGGAGGGATATAACACGCCCCTGCTCGGAATTTTGTTATTTGCGCGTGTTTCCGGGGATTGACGGGTGGGGGCGTGATATATTACGCCCGTACAGGGCGGATTTAATTTCTTTTGTTATTTTTTTGTTAAAATTTGTTAAATTAGTAAGACAGGCTTTGGAAAATACGAATTAATTGTTACTTTTGCTTTTGATAAAGTTGTCGGCAATGCAAATACATATTTCTAAATACCGCCTTGGTTCTGACCTAACTATTTGTAGGTCAATAAATTGCATAGCACCCCCCGGAAATTTCACCCCGCGAACTGAGTATTAATACTTACTTGGTAGTTGACAAACACATATCGTTTATGATGTGTGGAGGTTTCGCATATCCATACATGAACAAATCATTAACAAATAAATCCATATGAAGAGATTAGACAACAAATCAGCTTTGAGCGCATCGTTCAAGCAAATCGGGTGGCACCGCTCATCTCAATCGGTGTTATGGTGCTTTGTGCAATTTGGATGGTTTCTTCCATTTCAAGTTCGCTGAGCAGCTTCGGCAGCTCCGCACCTTCAATCATGGCACCTTTGATTTTCTCAATCCTCGGCATCTTGGCCGGCTACGGAATTTCATGGTTCAGCTGCAAACAGTGTGAAGAAATGTTTACAGGTACAATGGCTGCGTCCTCGTTCAAAACGATGAAATCATTGTTCAAGATTTCAATTATCTTCGCATTAGTCGGTTTGCTTCTTTCGTTTATAACATACTCGACAATTGCGCACATGATTCAACCCCGAACCATATATGACTCATCATTCAGAGGGAGCGCAACGGGCAACGCGGTAGGCAGTGCAATTTTCACCGGCTTCTTCTATTTTGTGTATGGTGTTTACACAATCGCAATGGTAGTGCTGATCTATAAAAAGAGTGAGGGATTAAACGAAAACACTAACATCAAAGCTATGAAGACGGTGAAGACCGGAGCTATGCTGGGTGCAGGGTTCTTCTTCTTAACAATAGCAACCGTACTGATTTGCAAGCTGTTTGACTTGTCACTATCGGGAGTATGGATGTTCCTTCTGTTCGCACTTGCCGTATGGGCACTTGCAATGTGGGTATATGGCTGGTTTTCGGCATCAAGTGAGGTTATGCAACATGATGTTGAGGCCAAGGAATTTAATGACGGGCAGGTTAGCAACATGCAGTAAATCTGCAAGATAAGAAATTCTAAAGTGAGTGGGGGCGTGAAATATCACGCCCCCACTCGGTATATTTTCATCTTTTTTATACGCTTAGTACAATGTCTTTTTCGGAGGCTATACGGCGGATGTTCATCAGCGCATAGCGCATACGTCCGAGGGCGGTGTTAATGCTTACACCGGTGGTTTCAGCTATTTCTTTGAAGCTCATGTTGCGATAATAACGCATTACGAGGACTTCGCGCTGAGAGTCGGGGAGTTCGTCAATAAGACGGCGCACATCTTCCTGAATCTGCTCGTTCACGAGCATGTCTTCAATAGTCGCTTCGCTGAGTTCTTTTCTGTTGAGCAGGTCAACATCATCAGAATCGCAACTTTGGAGATTTTCAGCTTTCTCCTGACGATAGTAGTCGATTATGAGGTTATGGGCAATACGCGAAATCCAGGCGAGGAATTTACCGGAGTCGGTATATTTACCTTTGCGGATGTTCGTAATAGCTTTGACAAAAGTGTCTTGAAAAATATCGTTGGCGAGATCTTCGTTTTTAACGATTCTCAAAATATAGTTGAAGACTCTGTCCTGATGTCTTTGGAGGAGAGTGTCAAATGCCTCGTTATTGCCGTTAGCATAAGCCTTGACCAACTGTTCGTCGTTCATGCTTAACATATTTACCATTCTATATCCTTAGTTTTTGTTAAGTAGATATGTGCTATAGGCTATAAGTTTTTAGGGTTATGATTAGTGTTATTGATTTTTGTGATTACAAAATTAGCATATTTTTCCGGTTCGGCCAAATTTATTTGGTGAATAAGTGCAAAAAAGACGAAAGAAAGTTTAATTGTCACACAATAAACCGGGGAATTTTCAGTTACCGGTATCTTTTGTAACGGAATCGAGGGTTAGAGAATCAGGGAGAGAGACAGGAGGGGGAGTTTGGATCCGTGAACGCGCTTTGATATAAACGTGGAAATAGCGATAGAGGGAATCGTTTTGGAGCTGTGTGAGCTTGTAGTCCAGCTCCGGCGGATAACGTTTGCTGATTTCCAGCATTGTTTGTTCAAAGTTGCTAATCAAGCGGTTAAGGTATCCGGACGTATCGGCGGCGGCGACTGTCTGAAGCGAGTCGGCATATGCTTTGTAGGTGGCGAGAAGCTCGGCATACATTGCATCTGCTTGTGCTGTGTCTACTTTCCTCTGCTCTGGCTTTTGGCAAGACGCCAAAAGCAAAGCAAAAGCCGTAACGATTATTCCTGATATTGATTTCATTTTTCTGCCAGTTTGTCTTTCAAGAATTTACCGGTATATGAAGCGGAAGATTCGGCCACTTGTTCGGGTGTACCAACGGCAACTATTTGCCCTCCGGCATCGCCCCCCTCCGGGCCTATGTCGATTATATAGTCGGCACATTTGATTACCTCCAAATTATGTTCGATAATCAAGACCGTATGGCCGCGCTCCAGCAAGGCACGAAGCGATTTGAGCAGGGTGCTGATGTCGTGGAAATGCAGGCCGGTGGTAGGCTCATCGAAGATAAAGAGTGTGGGCTCCGTTTTCTCTTGCGAGAGGAAATAGGCGAGCTTTACGCGCTGGTTTTCACCGCCGGAAAGAGATGATGAGTTTTGACCGAGCTTTATGTAGCCAAGGCCGACATCGGACAGCGGTCGCAGACGGCGTACCACTCTTTTGTCGCTGACTGTGCCGGACTGCTCAAAAAACTCGATAGCCTGATTTACCGTCATATCAAGAATGTCGTTGATATTCTTGTCGCAGTATTTCACATCGAGGATGTCGGGTTTAAAGCGTTTGCCGCCGCACGAGGGACAAGGCACGGAGATATCTGCCATGAACTGCATCGGAATGGTAATAATGCCTTCGCCTTTACACTCATCGCATCTGCCTCCGTCAGTATTAAAACTGAAATAGGCCGGGGTGAAGCCTAACTGACGTGCGAGGGGAGTTTCGGAGAATAGACGGCGGATTTCATCGTAAGCTTTGAGATAAGTGGCCGCGTTGCTGCGCGTTGAGGTGCCGATGGGGTCCTGGTCTACAAACTCAACGTGCTTCACCGAGTCGACATCACCGGCAAGAGCGCGGTGCGTGCCCGGAGCATCGGTCGGTTCATCAAGGTGACGTTTGAGCGCCTTGTAGAGAATATCTTTTACCAGAGTGGACTTTCCGCTGCCGCTAACACCGGTGACTACCGTCATCACGCCGAGGGGGAATTTCACGTCCATACCCTTGAGATTGTTCTGCCGCGGGCCTTGCACCTCAATATATTTTTTCCAAGGGAGGCGGTGTTCAGGCACCGGAATGTGGAGCTTGCCGCGCAGATACTTAAGAGTATAACTGTCTTCATCTTTTACATCGGGGTTGAGCGCATTGGCCATCGACCCGGCATAAACGAGGTTGCCGCCGAGGCGTCCGGCATCCTTGCCGATGTCTATTATATAGTCCGCCATACGCATTATCTCTTCATCGTGCTCCACAATTACCACCGTATTGCCGAGCTGCTGAAGCGAGCGGAGCACCTTAATGAGACGGTCAGTGTCGCGCGGATGCAGTCCGATTGAGGGTTCATCAAGAATATAAAGAGAGCCCACCAAGCTGCTGCCGAGAGTGGTAGCGAGATTAATGCGCTGGCTCTCGCCGCCGGAGAGTGTGGACGAAAGGCGGTCAAGGCGTAGATAACCCAGGCCTACATCTATAAGGAACGAGAGGCGGTTGCGGATTTCAGTGAGCAGTCGTCGGGCAATGAGCGCTTCGCTCTTGTCGAGAGAAAGGTTCTCAAAGAAGGCTTGCAGCTCAGTGATTGACATGGTGACGAGTCCGGTAATACTCTTGCCGCCCACCTTTACATACTCCGCATCCGGGCGCAGACGTTTGCCACCACATGAGGGGCAGACGCGCTTACCACGGTATCGGGCTTTGAGCACACGGTATTGAATCTTGTATTGATTGCGGTCTACCCACGTAAAGAAGCCGTCAATGCCATACCAGTCGTGAGTGGCATACATTTCATCAAGCGTCTTGCCATTTTGAGCGCCATGCCACAGAAAATCCTTTTGTTCTTGTTTGAGGTCGCAATACGGAGTGTGAATGGGGAATTTGTATTTGGCTGCCACTCTAATCAAATCCTGCTTGCACTCCCCCATTTTATCACCCCTGAAACATTGCACGGCATCTTCGTAAATGCTTTTTGTCTTGTCGGGAATAACGAGGTCTTCGTCAATGCCCATTACCTTACCGAAGCCTTCGCACTCCGGGCATGCGCCGTAGGGGTTATTGAAGTTGAACATGAGATCTGTGGGTTCACGGAAGTCAATACCATCAGCATGGAAACCGCCGGTGTATTCATACTCCTTGACGCCATCGCTCTCCCACGCTTTGATAATACAAGTGCCGCTGCCCTCAAACCAGGCGGTCTCCACCGATGAGGCAAGGCGGCTCGCCTCGTCTTTGTCGTTGCTCACGGCGAGCCTGTCTATTAACAGGTTGCAGCCTTTGATGTTCGGTTTCTTTTCTTGCAGCAAGTCGGAGATGTCGATAAACTCACCGTTGCGTTCGAGGCGTGAATAGCCCTCTTTGAGCAGAATGTCAAGCTGCTGTGCATCAGTACGGCCGTCGGGTTTGTGAATGGGGGCAAGGATTGCAATTCGGGTTCCCTCGGGAAGGCCGGCCACAGAATTCGCCACGCTTTCGGGGGTGTAACGCTGCACACGCTTCCCACTCACGGGGCTGATAGTCTGTCCCACACGAGCATACAACATTCTCAGATAATCATATATCTCGGTGGCGGTGCCTACGGTGCTTCTCGGATTGCGTGTGTTCACTTTCTGCTCAATGGCAATAGCCGGCGGCAAGCCTTTGATATAGTCACATTCCGGCTTGTTCATACGGCCGAGGAACTGACGCGCGTAGGCCGAGAGGCTTTCCACATATCGCCGCTGGCCTTCGGCATATAAGGTATCAAAGGCAAGGGAACTCTTGCCGCTGCCGCTCACTCCGGTTACCACTACGAGTTTTCCGCGAGGTATCTCCACATCAACATTTTTGAGATTGTTGACGCGTGCACCTTTAACTATTATATTTTCGTTTGTCAAAGAATTCTTTTTCATGTAATTTTTCGTAATACAAATATAATACCAAATTTTAAAACCGCCAATACGGCAGCGTTATTTTTAAAAATTTTTAAGGACTGAAAACTAATTGAGGTGGTAATGCGTTATAGAAATACAACTGTGAAATAAAATTATTAACAACCATAAAAAAGATTGATTAAATTATGAAACCCATTCACGTAATCTGTGCAGTAATAGGCGGTGCCATTGCGGGCGCTGCAGTAGGACTCCTCTTCGCCCCCGAAAAAGGACAGGACACACGCAGCAAAATAATTGAAGTACTCCGCAGCAAAGGTATCTGCCTGAAGAAGAACAAAATGGAAGAGCTCGTAGACGAAATCGAAGAGCAAATCGAAGCTAATGTATAAATCACATTAAAGAAACAAAGACAATGAGAAATCTCGGATTATTATACGCATTCCTTGGCGGAGCAATAGTGGGAGCCGGAGCTGCCATACTTTTCGCACCGACCAAAGGCACTGACTTGCGTCAGAAAATTTGCACCATACTTCGCCGCAAAGGCGTGAAAATCAGCGACTCGGAAGTAGACCAACTCGTAGCTGAGCTTTCCGGTGCAATTGAGAAGTAAACACTTCTCCCCCATATCAGAACTAACCGGAGAGCCGTGAAGCTTTCAGCTTCGCGCTTTCCGGCATTATTTTTTCTACATATGAAGACGACATTCATGGATCAGCTCAAAGAGCTGATTGAGCTGGGCAAACGGTATTTGAAGTTGCAGACAGACTGTATTCGTTTGGAGGCGGCTGAGAAAACCACACTTCTCATTTCAGGCTTGGCAATAGGCTTGATTTGTATCTTAGTCGGTGCACTGACTATTGTACTTTTGGCTATGGCCGCTGTGTGTGCTTTCGGCACATTTTTGGAGCCGTGGCTGGCATATCTGTGTGTCGCCGGGTGTCTGCTGCTGATTGTGGCAATACTGTTAGTATTCCGCAAGGTGCTGATTATAAACCCGATTGCCAAGATGATTACCAAACTGTTCTGCCCGAAAGAACCATAACACCCCTATGCCATGAGTAAAGAAAAAGAAAAAGCCGTTATGGCATTAACCGAAGAACCGGTAAAGAAACAAGGGTACGGCATTGACCAACTGCGTTACCGGATAGCACTCGCCACCTTGCAAAAAGATTTCTGTAAGGAGAAGCTTATCAACACATGCCACACTACTCTGTCCCGGGCGGCGTGGAGCAAGAAGTCGGGCGGTGGCGGTGCCGGCGGTTTTGTTTCGCCTGTTGTAGGTACTATATTGAAGGGATTGAGCTATTCCGACTATATCATGATGGGGCTTTCCGTGTTCAAAACTACGAAAAACGTGTTTTCATTTTTTAAGAAGAAAAAGAAATGACCGACTATCAAGAATTGCGCATTGATATAAAAGATTGCAATGAAACCGTAACCGACCTGCTCGCCGCGTATTTGGCAGATGTCGGTTACGAATCGTTTGTACCTGACAACGAAGGATTGACTGCCTATATATCCGCAGATGCTTTCTCTCTTGATGATGTGGAGAATATTCTTGCCGAATTTCCCATGGAAATCGAGGCCACGGTAAGCGAAGAGCTTGTCAAAGGCAAGGACTGGAATTCAGAGTGGGAAAAGAATTATTTCAAACCGATTATCGTGGGAGGCGAGTGTGTGGTTCATTCATCATTCCATAAAGATGTGCCGCAAGCCAAATACGACATTGTGATTGATCCGAAAATGGCGTTCGGCACCGGACATCATGCCACTACCTCGCTGATTATTGAATACCTGCTTGAAATGTGTCCGGCAGGAAAAAGCGTAATCGACATGGGAACCGGTACAGGAATACTTGCAATACTGTGTCATAAACTTGGTGCCAAGTCCGTTACCGGGATTGAAATTGATGAAGGCGCATGGCAAAATGCCGTTGAAAACGCGGCTCTCAACGATGCCGCAGAAGTGTACATGATTCACGGCGATGCGCGTGCACTTACTCAATTTGCTTTAATGGACACTACGCCGGACAGACATGCAGACCTGCTCCTTGCCAATATAAACCGCAACATAATCCTCGCCGACATGAAAGAATACGCAGCAGCATTAAAGCCCGGCGGCATAATGATTCTCAGCGGTTTCTATACCGAAGACGTCCCATTGTTGAGCGAAGCCGCTGCAATGCACGGGCTCTCTGTTGCAGACAGCAAGAGCCGCGACAATTGGTGCGCATTGCGCTTAACAAAAGCATAAAATTATTACAAAACATTACTAAATGCTCTGCAATCACAAACCTGCGGAGCATTTATTTTGTTATTTGAGTTATTAATACTATCTTTGCAATATAGTTTTACGCAATAATATAAAATTATGTCAACATCTTTACGATTTAAGAGCGTGGAAGAGGCATCCTCACGCAAAGCGAAAGCTGTGGAAATCCCGGCGGCGAGGCCCGAAGTGTATTACGCTTCAAAGGTGTTCAACCGCCAAAAAATGTTTGAATACCTCTCAAAGGAGACATACGATGCTTTGGTTAAAGCAATTGACCTGAAGCAACCCATTTCTCGTGACTTGGCCGATGACGTAGCTCGCGGCATGAAGCGATGGGCTCTTGATAACGGTGCTCGCCATTACACTCATTGGTTCCAGCCCATGACCGATGGCACAGCCGAAAAGCACGATGCATTCATAGAGCACGACGGCAAAGGAGGGGTGCTTGAAACATTCACCGGCAAACTGCTCGTGCAGCAAGAACCCGATGCATCTTCCTTCCCCAACGGCGGCATACGCAACACGTTTGAGGCTCGCGGATATTCGGCATGGGATATATCCTCCCCGGCATTTATCACTGACGGCACTCTCTGTATTCCCACAATATTTATTTCATACACCGGTGAGGCCCTTGACTACAAGACCCCTCTGCTCCGCGCTCTCAACAGTGTTGACAAAGCTGCAACTCGTGTGGCGCGTATGTTTGACCCGGCAGTGAACCATGTAATCAGCAATCTTGGCTGGGAGCAGGAATATTTTCTTGTAGACGAAGCTCTGTATGCCGCACGCCCGGATTTGGTGATGACCGGCCGCACACTCATGGGGCATGAAAGCGCAAAGAACCAGCAGCTTGAAGACCACTATTTCGGAGCGATACCCTCGCGTGTGGAGGCCTTCATGCTTGATTTGGAGATTGAATGTCACAAACTCGGCATCCCGGCGAAAACTCGCCACAATGAGGTGGCGCCCAACCAGTTTGAGCTTGCCCCTATCTTTGAGGAAACAAACCTTGCCAACGACCACAATCAGCTGCTCATGTCGCTGATGAATGAAGTGGCTCGCCGCCACAATTTCCGCGTTCTGCTCCATGAAAAGCCGTTCAGCGGTGTTAACGGTTCGGGCAAGCACAACAACTGGAGCCTTTCAACCGACACCGGCAAACTTCTGTTCGGCCCCGGGAAAACCAAACGCGACAATCTGCAGTTTATCACATTTGTTGTCAACGTAATGGCAGCCGTACACAAGCACAACGCGCTGCTCAAAGCCTCCATCATCTCCGCCACCAATGCCCACCGTCTTGGTGCAAATGAGGCTCCCCCGGCTATCATATCAATGTTTCTCGGCACAAAGCTCTCAAATGTGCTCAAAGAGATTGAAAGCAATTCAAATGCCGACCTGCTCGACCTCAGCGGCAAGGAGGGACTGAAACTTGATGTGGTGCAAATCCCGGAAATTCTCATGGATAACACCGACCGCAACCGCACCTCGCCTTTCGCCTTCACCGGCAACCGTTTTGAGTTCCGCGCGGTAGGCTCATCGGCCAACAACGCCTCCGCAATGATTGCCCTGAACGCCGCCGTGGCTGACCAACTCAACGATTTTGCGACAAAGGTTGACGCGGCAGTGGCAGAAGGCAAGACTCTCGAACAAGCTCTGCTTGATGAAATCCGTCTGCTCATAGCCCAAAGCAACCCGATACACTTCGACGGCAACGGATACTCCGATGAGTGGAAACGTGAAGCGGCAAAGCGCGGACTTGATACTGAAACCTCCGCACCGCTCATGTATGATGCTTACTTGAGCAAGCAAACGGAAAAGATGTTCGCACACACCGGTGTGTTCAGCCGCTTTGAGCTTGAAGCCCGCAATGAAGTGAAGTGGGAGATGTACACAAAGAAAATACAGATTGAGGCGCGTGTGTTGGGCGATTTGGCAATTAATCATATCCTCCCGGCTGCCACTCGCTACCAAAGCACCTTGCTTGATAATGCCGACAAAATAATGCGACTCTTCCCCACAGAAGAGGCCGGGGCAATTGCCGCGCCGGATTTGAATTCCATACGGGAAATGGCAGAGCACATGAACGCAATACGCGCCGAAGTAGCCGCCATGGTAGAAGCGCGTAAAGTGGCTAATCGCATTGACAGCGTGAGAGAAAAGGCGATAGCTTACCACGACAATGTATTGCCGAAAATGGAAGCCGTCCGCAATCATATTGACAAGCTCGAGCTGATGGTCGACAATGAGATATGGCCGCTGCCCAAATACCGCGAGCTGCTCTTTATCCGCTGACATACTCCCCTACTGATAACCGAAGCACCCGTTTTTGTTAAAATATGGGTGCCCCGGTTTAAAAAAATGCACATATTTTTGTCATATTAAAAAACTTTACTAATTTTGCAGCGTGGAAGGTGTCATACCGACTTAATAGGGAATGGAGTGCGAATCTTCAACAGTCCCGCTGCTGTATTTTTCAAAATGCCTTTGCATTATGTCACTGGAAAATAGTTGTTCATTTCCGGGAAGGCGCAAAGGAAAAGAAATAAGTCAGAAAACCTGCCTGCCGAAATACTTGTAACAATTAAAGTAACCTGCGCGGACAGGTCTGACTGTATGAAAAAAGTTTTTACATTTACGCTTACATTAGCCTCGGCAGCTACACTGACTGCCGGTTCCCCATTCATTGCCAAGGTGCACGAATTTTGCCCCGCACCCGGCCAGTTTATCAACACCCTGCCCGAGGTGACAGCCGACATGTTGGAGGCCGATGTGATTGCCGCTGTTGAAGAGCAGATTGCCGGCGATGAACGCCCGGGCATGATTTCGCTCGGCGCATTCGGCGGCTACGTAATTTTCAGCTTCGACCATCCCATTGTAAATGTAGCCGGTCAGTACGATTTCAAAATTTTCGGCAACTCATTCGCGGCCAATCAAGCTGCCGACGGCGGAAGCTCCGAACCGGGTATCGTAATGGTAAGCGTTGATGAAAACGGTGACGGTATTCCCAACGACCCATGGTATGAACTGAAAGGGAGCGAGCACGATAATCCCGAAACATACAAAAATTACACAATCACCTACAAGCGGCCCTCGCAACTTGACAAAGCCGAAGACATTCTGTGGACTTCAAACGATGCTTCACGCCCTGCCGGCACAGTCAACTCAAACAAGTTTCATACACAACCGTATTGGCCCGTATGGCTGAAAGATGCAGAAGTACTTGAATTTACCGGCACCCGACTCCCCGACAATGCCTACGACCAATCGGGCAACGGCAGTTACTGGGTGCAGCGATTCTTTCAAGGCGGCGGTTATGTAGACAATCTGCCGGACTTTATTCAAGACCCGGAGGAAGGATACATTGCCAATCCCAATAATCCCGGATTTAATATCGAAGACGCAATAGACTCGGACGGCAACAAAGTTAAGCTCGACCGGATAGACTTTATTAAGGTCTATTGCGCAATGAATCAAATGTGCGGTCAGCTCGGTGAGACATCTACTGAAATCTGCGGAGGACGCGATTTGCACCCCGAAGCACAAGCTGATGACAGCGGCATCGCTAATGTTTGTTCACCCGAATTCTCAATCAAACAACAGGGTACAAATTTGAATATTCATGCAAACAAATCGGCAATTGCCGAGGTTTATTCATCTGATGGCAAATTGCTATTAAAAGAGTCTGTCCGTGAGGGCAATAACACTCTGTCGCTTGCCTCTCTGCCGGCAGGCTTGGCAATTGTACGCGTTGGTGCAGTCCGTGCCAAGGTACTTATACCGTAATATTCCACCAACACATATTTTTTTACATGAAACGAACATTTTTATGTCCGTTGATGGCTCTTATTCTGTTGTGCCTCAACGGATGCTACAACGATGACGACCTTTGGGACGCCGTTGACAATCTTGACGGCCGTGTGACAACTATCGAAGAAAGGATTTCGTTGTTAAACTCCGACATCACAACCATGCAAACGGCAGTGCGTGCTCTTCAGCAGGGAGCATACATCACTAAGGTTACCACTCTTGCCGATGGCTATTCACTTACTTTGTCAAACGGTGAAACCCTCACACTCCACAATGGCCGCGACGGTATTGACTCTGACAAAGCACCCTTGATTGGTGTAGCCAAAGACGGTGATGTGTACTATTGGACACTTACCTGCGAGGGAACAACTTCATGGCTTCTTGACGATGAAGGAAATCGTCTGCCCGTAACCGGCAATGACGGTAAAGACGGCACTGACGGCAAAGACGGTGCCGATGGTGAGAAGGGCGACAAAGGAGACAAGGGCGACACCGGAGAGAAAGGAGACAAGGGAGATAAAGGTGACTCCGGAACCGCCGGAGACAAGGGAGATAAGGGAGACAAAGGTGACCCCGGAGAGAAAGGAGACAAGGGTGACAAAGGCAATACCGGCGAACCCGGCGCAATGGGCAAGAACGGAGTCACTCCTACAATGGGTATTGACTCCGAAGGCTATTGGACTGTTGACACCGGCAAGGGCGCCACTCGTATACTCGGTACTGACGGCAAACCGGTGAAAGCAACCGGCGCTGATGGCGACTCGTTCTTTAAAAGCGTGACCCAAACAGACCAAAATGTAGTAATGACACTCATGGACGGTACTGTAATTTCCTTAGCTCGACACGACAATTTCTCAATATCATTACCGGCGGGAGTATCCTGCAAGGTAGCAGAGGGCGGCTCGATTACGATTGCTCTTTCTACAACAGGCATCATGGATATAGATGTATACAAGGTATCGGCACAGGGCTGGAGCGCCGATGTGTCGTCAGACAATAAATTGACCGTTCGTGCACCGCAAACTTGGAGCGAAGCCTCCAACGTATGCGATGTTATGCTCATGGGTATTAACAACTATGGATATGTCCGTGTGTTCCGCTTCTCATTTTATATGCGCGACAGCCGTATTCTCACATTTGAAGACTCTGACTACAAGGGCTCGGAAAGCAGCCCTTATTGGAGCAGCAAAATAGACTCACCGCAACACGGCGGTCCGATTCTCTACACAAACGGCAGCACATGGGGTTGGTATGATGAAGGCAACACCGGCTTGTTCACTCAAACCATAGGTGAATATTGGAATGGAGGCGAGGCCGTGTCGAACTACACATCACGAAATTATGCCGATGCCGACTACACTCACCAGCTTTCTGTATGGGAAACTTCCGGCCACAACGGCTCGAAAAATTTCTGTGTGCACAACGGATATACCGACGGAGGTTCATACAAGAAGTCACTTCAAGGCTTTGAGTTTAAAGACGGCTCAAGCCATATTGTCACCGGAATGTATGTATGCTGCACCACTTACCTGTACGGAGTATATCTGAACGGGAACCAATTCTCTGTTGCCGCAAATGCAAATTCATATTTCAAACTAATAGCATACGGCTACGACACTGCCGGAAACGTCACCGGCTCTGCCACGATAATGCTTTGCAAAGGCAAATCGGGAATTACCAACTGGACTTACTTCGACCTCTCCTCACTCGGAAAAGTCAACTCCGTGCGCTTCAACTTTGAGGGCAGCGACTCGGGGCAATGGGGTCTGAATACCCCGGCTTATTTTGCCTACGATGATGTGGCGGTAGCCTTCTGATAACAACTGAAACTAACTAACATATTAACCGACAATCAGCAATGAAGAAAATTCTGACATCTTGTCTTGTGGCATTAACGTCCTTTGCTGTCAATGCTCAAGATGCGGAAGAATGGAAATACGTTGGCCACTCTTCCTTCAGCAGCGAGCTTCCTCAACTAATGTATGAGGACGGCACTCGCACATTCTATGTCTACACGGAGCAGAGCACCACTCGCCCCAATGTGTACCGACTGAAAAATCCTTTCGCCGACATGCCTGTAAGAGAAGGCGTTACGCGCACGGCTACCGATGAGAACCCCACATATTTGGTTCTCCATATTGAAGGCGAAGAGAACCAAGGCGCGTGGTTTGAAAGTTTCGACACCGGACTTTCATCTACCGAGTACGGCGGTAAAATCGAATTCTTCTCAACAATCTCCCGCATGATTCTTGATGAAGGTGTGAGCTATGAAGACATCACCGACACAAACTTAATCGGCTATTTGAAGTACAGCTCATGGCGTTTTCAAAGCACCTATGGAGAAGAG
The DNA here is from genome assembly GCA_023662865.1 of Prevotella sp. GTDB lineage: Bacteria > Bacteroidota > Bacteroidia > Bacteroidales > Muribaculaceae > Lepagella. Next base: position 11,107 of record JAMPIK010000007.1, on the reverse strand, counting down.
GAAAATGAACGGCCGGTACTGTATCTGCGTACACCCAACGGCACTATCAATGCTAACGAGAACGATGGTTTTAGAATCAAACTACCCGAAAAGAATCGCATCGTCGACATTATTACAGCCGAGACATTCAGAGGTAGCGGTGTCGGTGAAGTGACTGTCGGATATATGGATGAAGCATCGGGAAATCCCGGCATCAAATCTCCGGCTACATATCACTTCAAAAACACATATCTGACTGCCGAGGAGACCGGTGATATAGCTATCACAGTAAATGAAGACGGCACTTTTACAATGCCGTGGCAGACAAACCTTATCAATACAGTCACCGGCGGTTTGCTTCGTCGTGTCACTTTGGTAATGGCCGATGATTCCAAAGGCTGTGTTACCGCTCGCTACAGCACCGTTCCGTTCAATAACAACACCTCTGTGCTTGTCGGTTCCACAATGACTAAATCTGAAAATATTCATTACCCTTATCACGGCACCGGCACCTCATACGTAGGTGAAGAACGAGAAGACTATGTATACTTCTCTTGCGGTGTGACGGAAGGTGCGAAAGTAAAACGCATCGAGCTTGAATGGGAGTTTGACGAAGGCCCCTGCAAAACACCTACAGCAACCAAATCAGACAATCCGGAGATATATGAAAATACAGAACTGTTCTTCGGTTGCAAGACCCTAGGCTCAAAAACTTATTACAGCGTAGACGGCGGTGAGGAAATTGAGGTTCAACCTGATGAACCCGTATTGCTCCCTTGGGGTCGCCATAATGTAAAAATCACAGCTCGTCGTTTCCGTAAACAAGACAGCGAGTTGAACGTGGAATACAAAGTATTCTCCATTCCGGAGGTTGTAACAGACGTAATTGAAGTGGCTCAGTTGCCGAGCAGCCCCGGTAACCATACTGTTGTAGCTGAAACTTCCGGCATTGAATACACCATAAAAGGTCGGGCATATCCGAATGACAATTATATGAGTTGGTACGACATGAGTGCCGGTATCATGGTCGGCAAATCCTCCGGCAATCTGACAGAAGTACGTGTATACCACAATGCCGATAAATGGCCGAATGTGAAACAAGGTTCTATGCTTGTCGGCTGGAAAGAAGGCGAATCCATGTCATTTACCCATTATAGCGGCACTAAGAGAATTGCCACAATTACCAAAGAACAAATCACTGCCGACATTGATGCCGGTAAACCTACTACTCTGCAATTTGCAACGCCCCTTGACAAAATTTTGATTACAGCCGGCGGTTACACAGCCATTGTGCCATATAAGGTGGAATTTGACTGGCTTGCTCCCAATCAGAAATGCGAGAAACCCGTTTTCCTCGGAGAAACTGAATTCTACAACAATCATGCTCTGATGCTTGACTGCATTACCGACGGCGCTGAATATCATGTGACCGTAAACGGCGAAGAAGTAGAATACAATCCGGAAAGCGGTCTGATGCTCCCGGTGGGTAAAGAAGTAAAGGTAACTGCCTATACCACCAAAGAAGGTTGCCCGGACAGCGACACGGTGGAAGGTATATTCCATGTGGTTCCCACTGCCGTTGCCGATATTCAGGCACTCATTGAAAGTAAAGAAGATTTGATGCCGATTGAAGTAACAGCTCCGCTTACAGTCACTTACCGCGCTAATGGAGAAGCTTACCTCTCCGACGGAGAGAATGCCGTACGCCTTTTGGCTGAAAATGATGAAGCACTTGGCGAGCTGCAAGCCGGACATTCTTTCACCGGCTTGAAAGCAACTGTTGTGCTTGACGCTGCAACTCCCGAAATCAGACTTGCCGAACTTCCCGAAGAATTGACTCTCGGCGATGCTCCCGAATTTGCAGTTGCAAAACCCTTCGAAGTAACAAATGCCGCACATTACACTCTCATGGGCTTGCGTTCTGTTTCAATCATCGATATGGCCGACAGCTTCATTGCCACAGACGGCGAAGCCGGTGTACAACTCCGCAACAGATATGAATCCGAAATAACCCTTGGCGCTGAACAAGGACGTCTCTTCAACATCAACGGTATATCCGAAGCCGGCGAACTTATCCCGGTGAGAGTGGCAAAAATCACGGCCACGCCGAAATTCTCGCTCATTGAAGGTTCGGTAAACACCGATGAAACAGAACTCACGATAACCTGCTCCGATGCAAATGCAGAGATTCGCTATTCTGTAAATGACGGTGAGGAGAAACCTTACATCGCACCGTTTACCCTTCCCATTGGTACAGTAAAAGTGTCAGCATACGCCGTTGCCCCGGAAATGGACGAAAGCGAACGCGCAGTATCAACATTCAATGTCGTTTCCGGAATTGAAGAGATTCAAGCCGAACTCGGCGCAGATGCTGAAATCTATACCCTTTCAGGCATCAAAGCAGACCCGACAAACCTGCAACCCGGCGCATACATAGTAAAAACTAACAACACCGTTAAAAAAGTGATTGTAAAATAAATACGAATGTATCTACTTCATTAAGAGAGGGGTGTCGCAATGCGACACCCCTCTCTGCGTTATCATTACAGTCTTTGGGCAATTAACGATAATCTTCTCCCGTTGATTCAATGTAACTGTTGATGTCGGAGATTAGATGATGTATCATTGTTTCGGTAATTAATGTTACAAGCGGACGCACGAGCCGTGCGTCCCTACAATTCAATTACTCGGCATATCTGAATAGGTGCCAAAACAACACCCGGGTTCTCGCGAATCCGGGTGTTCTCATTACTACTATTTACTGTATTTATTTCTACTGCTTTACCATAATTTTCTTTGTCAGATTGCGACCTTGCCAGCGAGCAAACTGGCTGACTCCCAAGACGTGGCAGGCTCTCGCTCACAAACAAGCAGCTAAATAGAGCTGAACCATAAAGGCGAGAGTCGCGTTTAACAGAAAACAGCTCTCGGCTATGAAAACACGGTTGGATAACATACTGGCTGCCCGGTGGGCGCATACTGTGCATTTTATTATGCACTTGTTAATGCTCTCTCTTTCCATATTTTTGATTATCAGCATCTCGATTGATACGTTCAGAGGTATAGAGTTTTATGATGCGCCTCGGTTTGTAAAGCTGCAGACTTGGATATGCGCTTTCTTCATGCTTGATTTCTTCATGGAGTTGCTTTATGCAAAGAATCGTTGGCATTATTTCGCCACTCATTTCGTATTCTTCCTTGTGTCAATACCCTATCTGTTTATTATATATAAATTGAAGCTGACACTCTCTCCGAATGTTGCATATCTGGTGCAATACATTCCTTTGGTGAGAGGCGGTTACGCATTGGCGGTGGTTGTCGGTTGGTTTACATATAATAAGGTGACGGGGATTTTTGTGACATATCTTGTCACACTGATGGCTATGGTATATTTCGGCTCGCTGGTATTCTATATGTTTGAAGAACAATGCAACCCGAATATCAGCGAATATCAAGACGCCCTTTGGTGGGCCTGCATGGACACTACCACGGTAGGTTCGAATATCTATGCAACGACTCCCGAAGGGAGAGTGGTCTCAGTTGTATTGGCAGCTTTGGGCATGATGATGTTTCCGATATTTACCGTGTATATAACATCGTTGATTACCAATCATCGCAAGAAGCACGCATCATTGCTGCCGCAAAATCGGCAAAATGTGGAGGAATCGCAAAATTGAATTTTGGCAGGTGCGATTTTTTTTGTAACTTTGCAACTATCAAAAGGTGGATTTACGTTTAATCCGCTCTTATTAAAATTTTAAATGGAAGTATCCGGAAAAATCATAGCTGTATTGCCTCCCCAAGGTGGAGTAAGCAAGGCGGGACGCGAGTGGAAAAAGCAGGAATATGTGCTTGAAACACACGACTCTTTTCCCCGCAAAGTAAAATTTGACTTCTTCGGCGATCGTGTGGATCAGTATCCCATGGCAATCGGTGATGAAGTGACAATTTCATTTGACATTGAAAGCCGCGAATTTAACGGTCGGTGGTACACGGACATTCATGGTTGGAAAGCCGAGAAAGGAGTGCCCGGACAAGCACCCGTTGGTCCGGCTCCTGGCTTCGGACAACCCACAGCAGCTCCACAGCCTCAGGATGCCACTCAAGCTCCCGGCTTCCCCGACCCGTTTGCCGGAAATACAGCCGATGCCGACGGCGATCTCCCCTTCTAATGCTTGACATTATTACTAATAACAATACGTCCCCGATGCACTCTCTGTGTGTGTCGAGGATGTTTACATATATATTAACTTGACAACTGATATAATAACTGAAACAACCGAGAATGAGTCCGGCTCATTCTTAAGCGGACAGACGCCGGCGCGCGAGTTCCCCTCCGTGGAAACTCTGCGCGATGCAATTGTTGATGCCATTCAAGACAGAAAAGGCACCGGCATTACAATCATAGACCTCTCCAATCTGGAAACAGCCAACGCCCAAAGCTTCATAATTTGTGAAGGCCGCACTCCCACACAAGTGAGCGCGATAGCCGACTCCGTGCGCGAGAAAGTGCAGGCTGACACCGGGCAGAAGCCTTTCAATTACGACGGGTATCGCAACAGCACTTGGATTGTGATTGACTATGGCTCGGTGATGGTACATATCTTTGTGCCCGATGCAAGAAATTTCTATGATATAGAACAATTGTGGTGCGACGGCGTTATAACTAATGTAGCTGACATTGACTAAGCTATTCACAAAAATCTTTGACACTTTCTCCTGACAACAACATAATAATCTATGCTTCCGGGATTTAACAATCAACGTACAAACAACACCCCCAACCGACAAAACTCTCGCAGACCGCGCATGAATATGCTGTGGCTGTATGTGCTTATAACTATCTCATTGGTTGCGCTATATAAATTTCAAGACAATTCCGTGATAGAGGAAGTGTCAGTAGATAAATTCACCGAATATGCCCAAAAAGGGTATATTGAGGAAGTGGCAATCAATCGCGAGAGTGCGGAAATTACCGGTTTGCTCACGAAGGAAGGAGCCAAAGAGCTGAAGCTTGACGGCGGTCGGCCGGACGTGGACGCGAAAATACAGACATTGGCTACTTCCGCCGAAAAATATGAAGAAACCATTGAGGCCGTAAACGAAGAACTGAAGAAGGAGGACAAAAGCCCCATTGTAATCAAGGTGCAAAACGGTTCCGACTTTATGAAGATAATCTGGTACTTCGGTCCGATTCTTCTGTTCGTGCTGCTCATGTACTTCCTCTCTCGCAAAATGGGTGGCGCCGGCGGTGGCGGCGGTATCTTCTCCGTTGGCAAATCCAAAGCCAAGGTGTTTGATAAAAACAACGGTTCCAACGTAACTTTCAAAGACGTAGCCGGGTTGGCCGAAGCAAAAGTGGAAATTGAAGAGATTGTAGAATTTCTTAAAAATCCGCAGCGTTACACGGAGTTGGGCGCAAAAATACCGCGAGGTGCACTTTTGGTAGGTCCTCCGGGCACCGGTAAAACACTGTTAGCCAAGGCCGTTGCCGGTGAGGCCAATGTGCCTTTCCTGTCAATGAGCGGTTCCGACTTTGTTGAAATGTTTGTCGGTGTAGGTGCCGCTCGCGTGAGAGACTTGTTTAAGCAAGCAAAGGAGAAAGCCCCGTGTATTGTGTTTATTGATGAGATTGACGCCGTAGGACGTGCACGCGGGAAAAATCCGAACATGGGAAGCAATGATGAGCGCGAAAACACCCTCAATCAGATGCTTACCGAAATGGACGGCTTCGGCTCAAACAACGGTGTGATTATACTCGCCGCTACCAACCGTGCCGATATGCTGGATAAGGCGTTAATGCGCCCGGGACGTTTCGACAGACAGATATATGTGGATTTACCCGAGCTCACGGACCGTGTGGAAATTTTGAACGTACACCTTCGCAACATAAAGGTAAACTCATCGCTTGACGTGGAAGCCATTGCTCGCCAGACAGCCGGTTTCTCCGGTGCTGACTTGGCAAACGTGTGCAACGAAGCCGCCCTGATTGCAGCCCGTGCAAACGCCGAGAGTGTAGACATGGAAGATTTCCGCAAGGCAATAGACCGCATTGTCGGAGGCCTTGAAAAGAAATCTGCCGTATATACAAAAGAAGAGAAAGTGGCAATAGCCACACACGAAGCCGGACACGCCACAGTAAGCTGGCTTATAGAATTCGGTAATCCTCTTGTGAAGGTTACAATAGTGCCGCGCGGACGCGCCGGAGGCTATGCCATGTATGCTCCGGAAGAAAGGCATTACACACCCATTCAGTCGCTCCTTGACAACATCTGCACCCTCGTGGCCGGTCGTGCCGCCGAAGAAGTATTCACCGGAGTTGTGGGCACGGGTGCAAGCAACGACCTTGAACGCGCAACAAAGCTCGCACTATCCGTTGTAATGTACTATGGCGCAAGCGATAAGCTCAAAAACATCAATTATTACGACTCAACCGGGCAGGCTTACGGCTTCAACAAGCCTTACAGCGAAGCTACCGCCAAAATAATTGATGAAGAAGTGGCGCGCATTATTAACGAACAGTATGAACGGGCCAAAGAGATACTTCGCAAACATGCCGAGCAGCACAACAAACTTCGCGATATGCTCATTGAGACCGAGGTGATTTATCACGATGATGTCGAGGCTGTTTTAGGTCCGCGCCCATGGAAGTCTCACACCGACTTGGCTCTGGAGATGCACCGCCAAAAGCAACTCGAGCAAGGCGATAACAAAGAAGACTCAGCCAAATCAGACAAGGCTGACAAATTAGACAAGACCGAAGATAAAAAAGAAAACAAGAAAAAAGACGAGAACGATGAAGATCCGGGTACACCACCACCCTTCCGTCCGGCTCAATAAAAAAAGGAGGCGATAACCATGAGTTTCGCCTCTTTTTTTTACAGTTGCTTTTACGCGGTAAGATCTTCATTCTTGTTTGAGGGAACAATGCCCCGCCATACTACCGCCGCTACCAAAGCTCCGAACAATGGGCCTACACACATTATCCAGAAATCACTGAATGCAGCCGGATCCATAAGTGCCGGGCCGAACGAACGTGCCGGGTTCACAGAGCAATTGTCTACCGGAATACCGACAATATTCACCAGACCGAGAGCCAAACCAATGGCTACTCCGGCCAATGCGGCATTGTTGCATTTCGAGGTGGCCCCGAGCACAACAAACACGAAGAAGAATGTGAGAAGAGCCTCAACCATGAGAGCCATCCATGGTGTAGCTCCCGGCTGCAACACATTTGTGGCGAGGAAATAGTCGCCCGTAGTGCCGCCGTAATTGAAATCCGGGTTGTCAATAACCACCCAATACAGGAAAGCCGCACCTACCGCCGCGCCGCACATCTGCGCTATAACATAAAAGAAGAAGTCCTTGATCTTCATACCGCCCGTTATCCACACGGCAAACGATACCGCCGGATTGACATGACACCCGGAGATACCCCCGATAGCATAACACAGACATACCAACACAAGGCCGAAACACAAGCCTATTCCCAGACCGCCGATTGAAGGCCCCGCCAACACGGCACTTCCGCATGCCAACAGCACCAAAAACATGGTACCGAAAAACTCAGCTAAATACTTTTTCATAATCAACATTTTAAAATTCTATATAGTAACAACAACTCCAACCCCAAATTGTTACTTTTAGTAAAATTTCAGCGTGGAAATTTTCCGGGAAACAGCATAATATTCTGTGGATAAAAGTTAGAAAGAACTTGACATTGAACACAAATTTTCGCAATATAAACCTTGTTAACATTATTTAACAATTCGGGGGGGTAATTTACTAATTTTAATGTAAATTTGCGACCATAAGCACTACACATAACTATTCGCTTAAAGAAAAATAAGAGCTTGTTTAATGTTCAAATTATGTAACCTCACTAAACACTAATTAATATTACATGATGCACTTAAAATCCTTAATCGCGGGTATATCATTGCTTACTGCAACTGCAGCAAGTGCTGATGTTCCCGCGGCAGCACGGCTGTTATCTGAATCTGCAACAGATACCCCACAAGCAGTGTCAGCAAAAACTGAAATTCAGAGGTCAGAAAGCAAGAGGTCGCAAAGACCTATGCCGAAGTTTCGCAACTCAGCCGCAAATTCCGGACTGCAGAAAACAAAAAGTAATCTTTCTCTGAAAGGCAAAACCTTATTGAAAAAGGCGGCTGCCAATGTCCCTGAAATATGGGGTACGGTTGTGTGGTCCTCCAATTTAGGCAATGGTCTGTATAAACTCCCCACTGCTGCCGGACAAAGCTTTGAAGCTCTTTGCACTCCCGTTAATGCAAATGGCGGCGCAGTAGTGCATGACGGTATACTCTACACAATCTATTATATGGATTTCTGGGGTACATATGACGTTTCCGTGTATGGATACGACATAGAAAACGGAAATTGCGTATACTCAAGCTCCGGGTCAACCGAAAATATCACATACGGTATGTGTGTAGACCCTGCCACAAACACCATTTACGGTGTAACTCGTACTCCCAATAATATGGGTGTGCAGCTCGCCACCATCGACTTCTCTTCTTCAAAACCGGTTACTACGGCGATTGCGGAAATTAAAGAGGACGTCAATACAATAGCTTGCAGTCCGGACGGACAGCTCTATGTCATCACCAAAATAACAAACGATGATGATGATGTTATAGGCTCTAATCTATGCAAAATTAATCGTACCACAGGTGCGATTACCGTAGTCGGAGAAACCGGTTATGCCCCGGAGTATGAGTCAGGCGCTGTTATTGATACCAAAACAGGTCGTATGTTCTGGACTGTTTCGCCAATTGATGACACAACTACACTTACTGAGATAGATGTAAATACAGGCAAGGCTTCTCCCATCATTATATATGAATCGGGCGAAAACATCATCGGGCTCAGCATTGCACCCTCAAGTGCAGACGATAACGCACCGGCGTCTCCTGAAGAGCTTACCGTTGACTTCCCGAACGGCAGCCTTGAGGGTACTGTTTCCTTCAACGTGCCGTCTGTCAACTTTTCCGGCTCTCCGGTTTCAGGCAATGTGGAATATATAATTTACCTCAACGGCAACGAAGCTCTGACCGGCAACACCACATATGGCTCAAAGGTCAGTGTTCCCATGAATGTGGAAGCAAGCGGTACATACACGGTAGAGGTAAGACTGCGCAATGATTCCGGCATATTGTCTCCGGCTGCTGCAACCTCTCTTTACATTGGTGTTGGTGTACCTGCTTCTCCTCAGGTAAGCCTTGATTACTCAAACGGACAAGTGTCTCTTTCGTGGCAGCCGGTAGACAAGCCTGTGAGCGGCGGCTACTTCAATCCGGAAGAAGTAACTTATACTGTAACACGTTTCCCCGGCGGCAATGTTGTACTTGCCGACACCAAAGAAACATCATTTACCGAGACACTCCCCGAGCCGGAAAATATCACTACTTATTTTTACGAAGTAGTTGCGAATTACCTTAATATGTTTTCGGGTAAATAATGAAGAAAGATAAATAGTATGATTTTTAGTGTGTTATAAAGATTTAGAAAATCATGATTTTTCTTGATTTGCCTCTATTTTCGCAAAAAGTACACGTTTAGTACGCCCTTTTTCAAACTATTGGGGTAGGTCAAATGTTAACAAGTGTATAAGGCGATTTTCATACACATTCCCCACTTATTATATTTGCACAAAATAGCAAATACACTTCATTATGGCAAAAATTGAAAGTCGCAAAAAACAAAATCCCAAGCTCATGCAATCTGAGCTCAGCGATGGTCGTGCCAGCCTCTATCTTGAATACTATCTCGGAAGGACTGAAACACCTGTCCTTGATGATGAGGGTAATCAAGTGTTCTACACGGAGGGAGCAATGGCCGGTAAACCCAAGTACAAAATCAAACATACCCGCAAAAAAGAGAATCTTAATCTCTATGTGTGGTTGCATCCTCGTAGCCAACAAGAGAGAGTCCAGAATCGGAATACCCTTACATTGGCTGAAAAACTCCGTTTTGAACGTGAACAGGAGTTTTTGGAAGACCGTGAAGGGTATCGTCTGAAGAAAGACAAGCAGCAGGATTTCCATCAATTCTGCAAGGAGATTATGACTTCTCCGTCTAAAGCGGAGACTGCCCGAATCGGCATGGATAAGGTGTATAAAAAGTTCGTCCGCTTTCTGAAAGAATCTCCCAAATACAAGCGATATGAGAAATCGTTGTTGATGCCACAGCTCACCCCTGAATTGGTAGGTGCATTTGTAGAGTATCTAAAAGCAAACGGAACCGGGGATGGGCCAAAAGGATATTTCAGATGGTTTAAGCACATGGTCAATGCTGCTGTTGAAAAAGAACTGCTCCGAAAAAATCCATGCGCCGGTTTCTCCATAAAGTACGACAATATGGCTCTACAAAAGGACATTCTTACGCCGGAAGAAATACAGACTCTCGGCAGTACCCACTACGAAGGTGAGCATCGTGAGGTGCAACGTGCTTTTATGTTTGGTTTATTCACGGGTGTAAGATGGTGTGATACACAGGCACTGACATACCGCAATGTTGACCTTTCAACTAAAACAATCCGATTCCAACAACAAAAGACCAAAGGACATAGTGGACTTAGCGGTGTGGTGATACCATTAAGCGACAGTTTAATTGCACTTATCGGCAAGCCGTCCAACGGCAATATGGATAGTCGAATCTTCGATTTGCCCTCGTTCACTTGCTGTACACACCATCTTAAAAGGTGGGTCAAGGAAGCTAAAATAAACAAAAAGATAACTTGGCACTGTTGCCGTCATAGCTTTGCAGTAAACGTGTTGAGCAAAGGAGCGAACATAAAGACAGTATCAAACCTGCTTGGCCATACCTCAGTTAGAATGACTGAGCGTTATCTAAGGGTAATCGACAGCCTTAAACAAGATGCCATCAACTCTCTTGGAGATATAAACTTCACTCCTGCGCCGTAAGATATAATTCCATAAATTAATGCCGGCCTTTCCGTATTTTCGGGGAGGTCGGCTTCGTTTTTTTGTCGCGGAATTGACAAGATGCTGACAATTTACTGCCAATCGTGCAGTTACGCAAACGATAAAGGCAGTTGGGTTGTTAAATAAAGCGTGTCGCAGAAACTCCGTGATTCACGGTAATT
>JAMPIK010000006.1 GCA_023662865.1 Prevotella sp. | reverse complement strand
CTTGATGTGCTGTATGCAGGCTATGCGTGTTATGCCGTTGTCGGGGTCGTCGCCGGTCTTGCGGTAGATCTTAAGTCCGTCGGACTGTATGATTCCCAAATATCCCTTTATGAACTCGACGAAGACTGATTCCTTGCGGGAGCCGTCGTCATAGAAGAAGTAGACAAGTCCCGTGTTATGCCCTACGGCTACCCACATATAGCCTTTCCTTACATATTTCCCCTTTCCCTTGGGATTGGGCATGTCGAGCTTCACAAGGCTGTAGGTCTCGTCGCATCCCATGTAGTTGTCTTCCTTTATGGACTGTCGCATCGCCGTGTGGAGGTTCTCCATCAGCTCCGCCGATTTCCTTATAAGGTGGTGGGCAGTCGGCTTGGACAGCTCGAAGCCGTTGGAGGCAACATATTTGACAATGCGCTCCACGGGCATCTGATGGCAGTGGTGCAGCTCCAGCAGCATGGCCACAAACGATGCGTCGTAGTTGGACTTGTAAAAGGCCGACGGCGGAGTCGGGGGCACCCGCACCTCTCCGTCGACACTCTGCGTGTGCAGGATATAGACATCCTTGATTATGCGCATCGGCTCGCATCGGTAACGGCTGGCGGTCTCCACCCCAATATCGCGGATGCGTTCGGCCTCCACACCCTCCGTGTCGGGATAGACATGTATGACGTTTTCCTCACATTCGTAGTGTGAGTTGCGTTTGGCCCCGTAGTTGCCCTTGGCCTTGCGCTCGGCCTTGCGGCGCCCCTTTTCGGCCTTTATTTCCTCCTCTGTTTTCTGCGGCGCCTTGGGTTTCTGCCTCTCGGATTCATTGCGTGTGGTTTTCCGCAGCCCTTTGTTGATGTTCTTCTCTTTTTCCAGGGACTTGCCCTTTGCTAGAAGTGCGCTTTCAAGCGAGGCTATGGTTTCAAGCAGGGAGTCAATTTTTGCCAAGGCCTTGTCAAACTTCTTTTCAAGTTCTTCATAAGACTTTGTCAGCCGTGCAATCTCCCTGGCCTGAATTTGTATTATGTCTCGCTCTTTCATGGTGCAAATTTAGTAAGAAACAGCGAGGTCTGCAAATTTTCAATACACTTATTTTGCTGATTGCCAAAATATTAAACCGATGAATTAGTCTCTGCCATAGCGTTTTTCACGCTTGAGCGACACAGCCGAGAGTCCCCTCATCAACAAAAACAAATCGTCCCACGACATGGCGCAGCAGCCCTCAGAGGCGTCATAGGAGGGCATGCGGAAACGGCCTTTCACAAGACGTTTCTGATACAGCAGAAAACCGTCGCCGTCCCAGCGCAGAAGCTTTAGCTGCCTGAGGTCACGCGAGAAAAACATGAAGCAGTCGCCCGACATCGGCGACATGTCCGTCCACGACATCACCTTGTTGACCAGACCCCTTATCCCGTATCTCATCGACATGGTGTCTCGGCGCTTACCCAGAAGCGCATTTTCTCGGTGAGCTCAAACATCTGCCTTCCCCATCACGGGGCCTCCGAGTATCGACATGAAACTCCTGCAAGGACACTTGTCAATCGAGATGTGCACTCCCGACGGCAACGTCATGCTGATGCCGCGCAATATCTCCGTGGCTGCGGCTCTGCCGGACATGTCCACCGATATGGGGAGAAAACCACCTGCCGACCCATTGGCTACCTCTTGCAAGGGAACTATGTCGGACTCCTCCGAGGATGAGAAACTGCGTCCGGCTCCCTTGTATAATATCTTCAACGATATGTGGCGACGCTGCATCCACCGGTACAGTGCCGTGGCGTTGGCTCCGATATCGTCGCAATATTGCCTGAATGTGATGGAGGGGTTTTCTTTAAGCGCCTTGCAGAATCCTCTGTAGTCGCGCTCGTGGTGATGTGTGTTTGTTGCCATTTGCCTTTTTGACTGCAAAATTACATCAATCCGCAATCCCTGTCAATGCGCCATCGCCGATACCTTTACCTTTAGTTCGTTTTTTTGCTCTGAACGCTTGGTGAGCATATTCACCAGTTGGGCGCAAGTGTAGTAATCAATATCCTCCAACTCATCGCAAGCCTTATAGAAGTCATTCATTTTGGTGCGGAGTTGTAGATTGATGTATTGAGCATTTGGCACTCCGACCACGTTTCCGTTTTTGAGGTTCTTCGGACTTGGCACAGTAAACCGAGTGGGGATGTATCGCGTTTGTGAATTATGGCTGATAGCAATCCTAAATTTATGCGAGCCGTCGGCCAGCACTTTTAATGGTAGTATTACAATTCTGATGTTCATTCTTCCGACAATAAAACGACAATAATCAGCTGTAGGTTTAGCGTCGGACAACAATCAGACAACCGAAAAGGACGCAAAAGTAAGGTGGATTTTAGTCTAATGATTTAGATGTCAGTATATTTAGTTGAGAGTTAGTCCGTTAGGAATGATAACGCAGATACTCGTAAATGGGAGTCATAATAGAAAAGGCTTCGGTAAGTACCGAAGCCTGAATTAGTGGCGGGGACAGGATTCGCACCTGCGACCTTTGGGTTATGAGCCCAACGAGCTACTACTGCTCCACCCCGCGATGTAAGCAATCGGGTTAGCTCCGATTTGCGAGTGCAAAGTTACGGCGAAAAGTTGGAATAACCAAATTATTTACAAAGAAATTTTATAAATCCGCGAATAGATTGTTATAAGTGATTGAGTGACAGTAATTTGATATTTAGATGATTCTTTCTGCATAATTCAAATTTCGGTTCTTTGGTTCATTTAACATCTCTATACCCATGGCGAAGTGGCTTAAATTAGAAATTGGTCTAATAAGGAGTATTAATGCACTTTTTTTGCTGTTTTGTGCAAAAAAATCACGTAAGAGTTGCGCACATCAAAAGTTTTAACTAATTTTGCTCAAAATTATGATTTGTGTGCAATTCTGAATTGAATTTGCTTAATATATAATGTATGGTACTAAAAACCCGAGACCGACTCATAGAAGTAGCACGTCAACTCTTTGCTCGCAAGGGTATTGAGAACACGACTATGAATGATATAGCCTCAGCATCAGATAAGGGGCGGCGTACCATTTACACCTATTTTAAGAATAAGCGCGACATATTCAATGCAGTGGTAGAACAAGAGACGGAAACTCTGTTGAACCGTCTTACAGAAATAGAACACAAGGATATTTCTCCGGCAGCGAAGATTGAGCAATACATGGTGTGTCGTTTTGAGACTATGCGCGAGATTGTGAGCCGCAACGGTTCGCTGAAAGCCGGTTTCTTTCGCGATGTACGCAAAGTAGATCGAGCTCGAAAGACAATCTCCGAAGCTGAAATAGAGATACTTAGCCGCATAGTGCGTCAGGGTATTGAGTCGGGACAGTTTGCCGAAGCCAACCCCGAACATACGGCTACTGTGATTGTGCATTGTATTCATGGGCTTGATGTGCCGTTTATTCGCGACAATCTTGCAGAGCACGGTCTTGATCAAAACACCGTAATGCAATCGCTTACGAGTATGATACTCAATGGTATACGAAAGCGTTTGCCCTGTGACATTCCCATAGAAACGCATTAATGCCCTTATTCATTTCTCTTGCTCTCTCCTAAAATTAAAATAAAGAACCGCTAATTAAGATAAGAATATGTATATCAACGCCATGGGTCATTATGTACCTTCTCTGCGAGTGGACAATGACCATTTTTTGAACGTAAATGGTCTTACCTCTGATTGGATAGTCCAGCGTACCGGAATTCATACGCGCAGTAAGTGTGCGGAGGGAGAAAACCAGTATACCATGGCACTTGATGCCGTGGAAGATGCCATGAAGCGTTTGCCATATTCAGTAAAAGATGTGGATTTGATAGTAGGGGCGGCTTATGCGGCGTACGATACCGTGGCAACTGTGGGACATGTCCTCCAAAGAGAATATGATATTGACCACGCCAAAGTGGTGTATGTAACTTCTGCATGTTCATCTTTTATCAACGGTCTTGAAGTAATCGAGACATATTTCGCTGCCGGAAAAGCTACAAAAGCTTTGCTTATTTGCAGCGAACACAATACATATTACTCCAACGAGTCTTCGCCCAAAGACGGCCATTTATGGGGTGATGCCGCAGTGGCATATTTCGTGTCGAAAGAGCGCATCGCTCCCACTGATTGGGAAGTGAAGACAGTCTTTACCGAAGGGCTCGGCAATATAGGCAAGGGCCCCGAGGGAGTGAAACTTCGTCCGAAGGAAGACGGCATCACAATGCCCGATGGTCGCGATGTGTTTATACATGCCTGCCGATATATGATATACGCCCTTAACAAGGCGTTGGAACAGGGAGGTATGCAGATGTCGGATATATCTAAAATTATAACACATCAGGCCAATAAGCGCATTGTAGCTCAGGTTGCTCACCAGCTTGACAAGCCACTGACCGATTTCATAAACAACATTGAGGAATTCGGAAACACCGGTTCCGCTTCAGCACCTCTTGTGCTCAGCCAGCATAGGGAAGAAATTGAATCGGGAGTCAAGGTAGCCCTGACCGTATTCGGCGGCGGCTACAGTTGCGGCACATTCATAGTTGAAAAGCCTTAAATAATCAATAAAACAAAATATATGAAACTTCTTGAAGGAAAGACAGCGTTAATCACCGGTGCCGCACGCGGTATCGGTAAAGCTCTTGCACTGCGTTTCGCAGCCGAGGGTGCCAACATAGCATTTACTGACCTCGTAATAGACGAAAACGGCAAAGCGACCGAAGAAGAAATTGCAGCTTTCGGCGTGAAGGTGAAAGGTTATGCCTCCAATGCAGCGAATTTTGCAGAGACAGAGGAAGTAGTAAAGAAAGTACATGAAGATTTCGGTTCAATAGATATTCTCGTCAACAATGCCGGAATAACCAAAGACGGACTTATGCTTCGCATGAGCGAGGCTCAGTGGGATGCCGTGATAGCCGTTAACCTAAAGTCTGCTTTCAACTTCATTCACGCAGTGCTTCCCATCATGATGCGTCAGCGCGGAGGCTCAATCATCAATATGGCCTCAGTGGTTGGTGTACACGGAAATGCCGGACAGGCCAATTATGCAGCCTCCAAGGCCGGACTTATCGCTTTGGCAAAGAGCATTGCTCAGGAAGTAGGCAGCCGCGCTATTCGCGCCAATGCAATTGCCCCGGGCTTTATAGAGACAGCAATGACGGCTGCTCTACCGGAGGCTACTCGCAAAGAATGGTGTCAGAAAATTCCGTTGCGCCGCGGCGGTCAGGTAGAGGATATTGCCAATGTAGCCGTGTTCCTTGCTTCAGATCTCAGCTCATATGTCACCGGACAAGTGATACAAGTAGACGGCGGCATGAATATGTAATCATGAAAGAAAAAGAATTTTTGCCGTATGTGGAGAAGGCTCTCGGCATTGCGAGCCTCAACCTCATGCAGCGACGTATGCTCGATGTCGTGGCCCAAAGCCGCGACATCGTCTTGCTTTCGCCTACCGGCTCCGGCAAGACATTGGCTTTTGTCTTGCCGGTATTAAAACTGTTGCGTCCTTCAACAGGACGCATACAGACTGTGGTAATTGCCCCCTCTCGAGAACTTGTAATCCAGATTGCCGGGATATTCAGGAAGACTGCTCCATCAGTGAGATGTGTAGAAGTGTATGGCGGTCATAAGGTGGAAGACGAAGTCAACTCACTGAAAGTAGTCCCCGACGTGCTTGTCGGCACGCCGGGCCGAATCCTTGATCATGCCAAGCGAGGTAATATCGACCTTTGGCCCTTGCGAATTTGTGTACTCGATGAATTTGACAAGACTCTCGAGCTTGGCTTTGAGCAAGAGGTGTCTAAAATCTTCAAACAACTTAAAAACTTAAGTCGCATAATCTTGACATCTGCAACCGCGGCTGACTCGTTGCCGAATTTCATCAAACTGAATAATCCGCTCACACTTAACTTTCTGTCTGACAATAAGGCATTACAGAAACGCATGAAGGTGAATTTGGTGAGAAGCGATGCAACCGACAAACTTGACTCCCTGTTAGAATTGCTTCGCAACATAGCCGCACAGTCTTCCGATAAATTAGGACGAACTATTGTTTTCGTCAATCATCGGGAGAGCGCTGAGCGAGTAGACTCTTATCTTAAAAGAAAAGGAGTGTCGGCTGTACTTTACCACGGTGCGTTGGATCAGACAGAACGAGAGAAGGCAGTAGCGTCATTTCGCTCCGGGGCGCGTAATGTTATGGTCAGTACGGATTTGGGTGCTCGCGGACTTGATATAGAAGCCGTGCACAATGTGATACATTATCATTTACCGCTCACCCAAGAAGCTTATACTCATCGTAATGGCCGCACAGCGCGTGTAGATGCATTCGGTTCGGTGTATGTAATGCTCGGTCCGGAGGAGAGGCTGCCGGAATTTATAAAGCCGGACTTTGAACTGACATTGCAGCCTATTGATGAGCTTAATCTTGCAACCGGGCTTGCAACCCTGACCATAAGTGGCGGCAAGCGCGAAAAGTTATCAAAGGGTGATATACTCGGATGGCTGACAAAAGACCTTAATATACCGGGTAAGGATGTCGGTACTATCTATATTGCAGACCATTACAGTCTTGTCAGTTTGCCGGAAGATGTCGCAATGCAGATTGTAAGAACGGCCAAATCTCATAAAATAAAGGGAGTTAAACGCCCGGTGCATCTATTATGATGACACATTTTAAATTCATTTTTGCGGAATCAGGAAGATTTTGTAATTTTGCACTTTGAAAACAACTATGATTTTGCAATGGCAAAGGAACTTAAGAATCTGACTAAGAGAAGCGAAAATTATTCGCAGTGGTATAATGAGCTTGTTGTCAAAGCTGATTTGGCGGAACAGAGCGCAGTGCGCGGCTGTATGGTGATTAAGCCGTATGGTTACGCTATTTGGGAAAAGATGCAGCAGACGCTGGATCAAATGTTTAAAAAGACCGATGTGCAAAATGCTTATTTCCCGTTGCTTATACCCAAATCGTTCCTTTGCAGAGAAGCAGAGCACGTTGAGGGTTTTGCCAAAGAGTGCGCTGTTGTTACCCACTATCGTTTGAAGAACGACCCCGAGGGCAACGGAGTAATTGTTGACCCGGAAGCACGTCTTGAAGAGGAGCTGATTGTTCGTCCTACCTCCGAGACAATCATATGGGGAACATATAAGAATTGGATCCATTCATACCGCGACCTTCCGATAGTTTGCAACCAATGGTGCAACGTGATGCGTTGGGAGATGCGTACTCGTATGTTCCTGCGCACCAGCGAATTCCTTTGGCAAGAAGGCCATACCGCACACGCTACCGCCGATGAGGCAGAAGCGCGCACAGTGCAGATGATTAATGTGTATGCCGATTTCGCTCGCCGTTTCATGGCTGTCCCCGTTATTGTCGGTGTAAAAAGCCCGAATGAGCGATTCGCCGGTGCACTCAACACATATACCATTGAAGCAATGATGCAGGACGGCAAGGCTCTCCAAAGCGGCACGAGTCATTTCCTCGGCCAGAACTTTGCCAAGGCATTTGATGTCACCTTTATGAATAAGGAGAATCAGCCGGAATATGTGTGGGCCTCCTCCTGGGGTGTTTCAACTCGCCTTATGGGTGCGCTGATTATGACACACTCTGACGATAACGGCCTTGTACTGCCTCCTCATCTGGCGCCCATTCAGGTGGTTATCGTGCCGATATATAAAAATGAAGAGCAGCGCAATGCAATCTCAGCGCGAGTGCAACTTATAGTAGAAAACCTTGAGAAGTCGGGTATCAGCGTGAAATATGATGATGCCGACAACCGCCGCCCCGGCTTTAAGTTTGCCGACTATGAGTTGAAGGGTGTGCCGGTGCGTCTTGCCATTGGAGCACGCGATCTCGACAACGGCACTGTGGAACTTATGCGCCGCGACACTTTGGAGAAAGAAACTTTGCTTCTTGACGGAATTGAAGAGCATATCGCCAAGTTGCTTGAAGATATTCAAGAAAATATCTACCGCAAAGCCTTGAATTATCGAGAGGAAAAGACAATAATAGTTGACACCTACGAAGAATTCAAACAGAAGATAGAAGAGGGCGGTTTCCTATTGTGCCATTGGGATGGCACTCCCGAGACAGAAGAACGCATCAAGAATGAGACAAAAGCGACCATCCGATGCATACCTCTCGATGCTCCTGAAGAAGAGGGCGTTGACATGCTTACCGGCAAGCCTTCGCATCGCCGTGTGATATTTGCACGTGCATACTAAAATATTATCGGGGATACGTCAGCTATTGATGTATCCCCTTTTAGTCACACTCTTAACTCAACAGCTATTACCATGAAAAGAATTGTATTACTTATATCCGGACTCTCGATTTTGGGTGCCGGCGCAATGACAGCCCAATCGCTGACCCCTACTGATTATTGCGACATCACAGTCAATACTCCCAAATCTGTAAAGGAGATGAAGCCTATGGCGGACGGCGAAAACTATCTTTGTATAGCCGAGGGAGGCAAGGCTATCGATAAGTACAGCTATAAGACCGGGAAAAAGGTTGAGACCCTGTTTGATGTCAACGCTATAAAAGGCGATGTGAAAATCAATGAGTTCGATGGTTACGAGATTTCCGATAACGGACGCATGCTTCTGCTTTGGAATGACAGCGAGGGTATTTATCGTTATTCTTTCAAGGCACAATATTATGTGTACGACATAATGCGCGGCACAATGCAGAAAGTGTCCCGCAACGCCGGCAAGCAGCGCGGTGCCGTGTTGAGCCATGACGGTACTATGGTGGCCTTTATGCGCGACAATAACCTTTTCATTACCAATCTGGATTTTGACAATGAGGTGCAGATTACCAAAGACGGTGCAGAGGGAAAAATCATTAACGGCACGCCGGATTGGGGTTATGAAGAGGAATTCGGCATATTGAACACGATGCGCTGGGCTCCCGATGACTCTTCTCTTTCATACGTTACCTTCAACGAGTCTGAAGTTCCGGTCTATCACTTTGATATCTATTCCGGCTATTGCGACCCCATTGAAGAATATGCCAAATACCCCGGTGAATATACATATAAATACCCGTTGGCCGGAGACAACAATTCTGTGGTAAAGGTGTCTACCTACCATATTGACTCTCGTCTCACCAAGGTAATGGATATCCCCATGGCGGAAACTGATTATGTTCCCTCTATGGAATATGGCGGGTCGGCAGACCGACTCATGGTAATGGTGCTCAATCGTGACCAAAACAATCTGAAACTCTACGCGGTAAATCCTAAAAGCACTGTTGCCAAGATGATTTTGGAGGAAACTTCGCAGGCTTGGCTCAGTCCCGCCGCTTACCAAATGGTAGACTATTCTTCCAACAGCTTCATAATAGGTTCCGACCGCTCCGGGTATCGCCATTTGTATCAATACGACTACTCCGGCAAGCAACTTCGCCAACTCACTTCCGGCAAATTCTATGTTACCGACTACTATGGTTATAGCCCCACAACCAAGCAATACTTCTTCCAGACTACAAGCGAAGGACCCGGTCAGCGCAACATAGCCACTGTGAATGCAGCCGGCAACTTCAAGCTCCTGAATCCCGGCAAAGGGTGGGAGAGTGCCGCATTCAGCGCAAATTGCCAATACTATGTGCGTACTTACAGTAATGCCGTTACCCCCACGCAGTATTCTCTCCATTCATTGAAGGGCAAAATTACAGACCTTGAACTGAATAAGGATTATGCGGCCAAGTATGCCGGTGCACCTCAAAAAGAATTCCTGACCGTGCCCAATGCGCAGGGCGAAATGATGAACGCGTATATCATTAAGCCTGCAAATTTTGATGCCTCAAAGAAGTATCCGATACTTATGTATCAATACAACGGCCCGGAAAGTCAGGAAGTTAGAAACCGCTGGACTATGGACGGTTTGTACTATATAGCCTCACAGGGCTATGTGATAGCTTGTGTAGACGGACGCGGCACCGGCTTCCGCTCTCGTCAATGGAGTGATTGTGTATATAAGCACCTCGGTGAATTCGAGACTGCCGACCAGATAGCGGCCGCCCAATATTTCAAAAGCCTTCCTTACATAGATTCAGAGAGAATGGCTTGCTTCGGTTGGAGCTATGGCGGCTATATGACACTCATGGAACTCACAGACCCGACCTGTCCGTTCAAGGCCGGTGTTTCAATGGCTCCCGTCACCGACTGGCGCTTTTACGACTCAATCTATACGGAGCGATATATGCTCACTCCGCAACAGAACGAAGCCGGTTATAATATAGCTTCAGCATTGGATCGCACAAGTAATCTCAAAAGCAAACTCTTGATAATGAGCGGCACAAGCGATGATAACGTGCATTTCTATAACACGTTGAAGTATACTGCCAAACTCACACACGAAGGCAAACTCTTCGATATGGTTGCCTGGACAAATTTCGAACACTCCCTGCGTATGTGCAACGCGCGTGTCATGCTTTATAGCAAAGTGCTCGATTTCTTGAATATAAGATTGTAAACATCAAACCCAATAAAGGCAGGTTCAGAAAATTTCGGACCTGCCTTTATTAAACTTGTAATCACTTGATTATAAGTTTAATTTTAATGAATTATACAAATAAGTAGAAAATAATGGTATTTTCAGCGGTAATTTTCCCGTTTGGATTGTTTACTATATAAAGACCTCTCCTAAACGAATACAACACAGTACGCAAAAGTCTAATCACAGGTTGCAAAAGAGAAAATGCATAACGAGTTAAGGAAAGTAAATACAGAACAGATATTCCAGATGTGGCGCAATGTGGCTATTCCCATATTGACCATCATCTTGCTTCATGTACTTACTTCACTGTTTTCTCCTCTTTTTGCTCCGGTTATTTCCACATTAGTTGCCATATTCTTATACTATCAGGTAGTATCCAATGCTTTCAGCAAGATTGAAACATGCGCTATTGTACCTTACATATTCTTCTTGATTGTAGTAAGTTACACAATTGTATTGATTGTTATTAATCTGTTGGCAATATGGGGTATACTCAACCTTCCCGATGAATTTATTTTCTTTGATGGTCAATACCTTCAAGGGCTTATAATGGCGCCCGTAGGTCTTGTCACCTCAATTATTGTGTATCTTAATCGCAAGAAACTGACACTTTGTATAAATTGCAAAATAACAGCCGGAACGCCGCTTGAAAGAGGACATGTGGGGCTGATTTACAGCAACGAGAGCTCCTTGCAGATGAAAAATCTAATTTTCATCTATTTGCTTATCACTATTGTAAACTATATATATTATCTTACTGATTATGTAGATTTGAGCATCTCCCAGCGTGATCGCTTTATTTTCTCCGGGGTGGCTATATTGATTTATCTGTTTGATGTAGCATATTTTGGTGTTAGATATTACAACCTCTTCCTTGACCTGAAAGAAAGCGATGAGCTCATCTCCCCGGACGACTTGAACGCTATGGGTACACGTACATACTTGCGTTATTACGTGATTTGTGATGATTCATTGTATATGTCGTCTACTAATCTTGACAATAAATACGATGCCGATTCCGACATAATCGACACCCCCTTTACAATCAGGCGCAATGTAAGCGGATTTCAGGAGTATGAAATAAAACAATTCATACAAGAACAGACCGGAGTGAAAAACGGTGAACTGCGCTTCTTCTATGGGAGAAAGGTAGCCGATGCCGCCGGCCGCAAAGTGCTTCGTTACTTCTACTTCCTTCCCGGTGAAACAGAAGAATACCCCGAACTGAAAGTGCGTGGAAAGTGGGTAAGCTCTGATAAGCTCAAGACAATTTACAACAATACCCCCGACAGATTGTCAACCATCTGCCTGTCCGACATCTCGCGTTTGGCTCGAATCATAGTCACACGAAAAATCTATAAAATAGACGGTGAGCGGAGAAACAAGCTCACGCAATATCGCCCTTCGTTTACCCTGCGCGAAGTGAAAACCGATGACATTGATTTTCAGAAGGACGATTGGATAAGAGTGTCAATGTTCAACTCCGACACATCTTTCTTCAAATTGAAACGTTGGTGGAGAAACCGTTTCCGCAACTCATATTCAGAATCCGGCCAAAGATGAGTCCCGACATTCTTGATAAGGTAAACCGCGGCACGTTGCCTCTTATAGCCGTTGTCGGCCCAACGGCAAGCGGCAAGACGCGCCGGGCAGTCTCATTGGCCAAATCTCTTAATGCAGAGATAATAAGCGGAGACTCTCGTCAGGTTTACAAAGGAATGGATATCGGTACCGGAAAGGATTTGGAAGAGTACGGCGATGTTCCCTTTCATCTTATTGACATTTGTCCGGCGGGGTATAAGTACAACCTCCATGAATATCTGCGAGATTATGAAAAAGCGGAGAGTGAAATACGCGCACGCGGTCACAACGTAATCCTCTGCGGCGGTACCGGTATGTATGTCGAGGCTGTACTCTCCGGTATGCGCTTGCCCGATGTACCGAAAAACAGTGAATTGCGCAATGAGCTGAAAGATAAATCTTTATCAGAACTTGCTGAAATCCTTTCTGCAAAAAAAACACTTCATAACACCACAGATGTCGACACATGCGCGCGCGCTGTCAGAGCTATTGAAATACAAACATATTATGAGGAACACCCCGAATTAACCCTGCTTACTGACCGCAGTAAGGCATCTCCGCGTGAGGCGCTGATTGTACTTGTTGATATACCCAGAGAAGAACGCAGACAATCAATTACCCGGCGTTTGGACTCACGTCTGCTTCAAGGTATGGAGCAAGAAGTGCGCTCTTTGCTGCAAGCCGGAGTAAAGCCCGAAGATTTGGAATATTACGGACTGGAATATAAGTTTGTGACAAAAGCAGTCACCGGAGAAATATCAAGAGAACAAATGAGACATGACCTTGAGATTGCCATACATCAGTTTGCCAAAAGACAAATGACTTGGTTTCGCGGCATGATTCGTCGTGGCTTTACCTTGCACCCTGTTCCCTGGAATTTATCCGAAAGCGATTTTACAGACCGAGTACTCTCTCTTCTTTAACCGAATTTGATTATTTGAGGGTGAAATCTGTGGTTATTAGGAAAAAAAGCAGTAACTTTGCCAAAGAATTCAAATACTGACCATGGGATTTTTTGGAAAATTATTTTCTCGCGAGAAAAAGGAGAAGTTAGACACCGGTCTGCAGAAGACTAAGGAAGGCGTATGGAGCAAAATCACACGCGCTGTTGCCGGTAAAAGTAAGATTGACGATGATGTGCTCGACAATCTTATTGAAGCATTTATATCCAGCGATATAGGTGTAGATACAACCACCAAAATCATAGACAGAATAAAAGACCGTGTCTCCCACGATAAATATTTTAATTCCCAAGAACTTAGCAATCTCTTGTGTGAGGAGATTGCCGGTATGTTGGCCGAAAACACTCAGGGACAGCAAGACCTTGAAGAATTCAAGGTGCCTCCCGTACAGAATGCCGGCGACCCCTATGTAATAATGGTAGTGGGCGTAAACGGTGTGGGCAAGACTACCACAATCGGCAAGTTAGCGTATCAATACAAGGCTGCCGGATATAAGGTTGTGCTCGGAGCTGCCGATACATTCAGAGCCGCCGCTGTTGAGCAGCTTGATATATGGGCCGAGAGGGTAGGCGTGCCTATTGTTAAACAGAAAATGGGAAGCGACCCGGCAGCTGTTGCCTTCGACACTCTGCAGCATGCCAAGGCCTCCGGTGCCGATGTCGTGATCATTGATACTGCCGGACGTTTGCATAATAAAGTCGGCCTTATGAACGAGCTTACCAAAATCAAGAACGTGATGAAGCGTATTGTACCTGACGCTCCTCAGGAAATCCTTCTCGTGCTTGACGGTTCGACAGGTCAGAATGCCTTCAATCAAGCCAAGCAATTTGTTGAAGCAACCGAGGTTAACCAATTGGCGGTAACCAAGCTTGACGGTACAGCAAAGGGTGGTGTTGTAATAGGTATATCCGACCAATTGCAAATTCCGGTTAAATATATCGGTATCGGCGAAGGTATGGAAGACCTTCAGCTTTTCAACAGCACGGAATTTGTAAAAACTCTGTTCTCCGCAGAAGACCTTAAATAGTTTCTG
Organism: Prevotella sp.; assembly: GCA_023662865.1. Lineage (GTDB taxonomy): Bacteria > Bacteroidota > Bacteroidia > Bacteroidales > Muribaculaceae > Lepagella. The sequence continues at coordinate 72,645 of JAMPIK010000006.1, read as the reverse complement.
CAAATAATAGCTACGTTAAATGCAACATTCGCGTATTGACATAGTTACCATGGGTTGCTCGAAAAACCTTGTTGACTCCCAGCGTCTTATAAAGAGGCTGGAAGCAAGAGGATATACAGTGTACCACGACAGTGAAGATGTCTGCGGCGAGGTAGTGGTGGTGAATACCTGCGGGTTCATAGGCGATGCCAAACAAGAGAGTATTGACATGATACTGCAACTGGCTCGGGGTAAACGCAACGGCAAGATAGGCAAGCTGATGGTAATGGGGTGTCTCGCTCAGAGATACATGGACGAACTGCCCGAAGCAATCCCCGAAGTAGACAGCTGGTTCGGTAAGTTTAATTGGGTTGAACTCATTGAGCAGTTGCCGGACTTGAGAGAGCAGAATAAGCCTCGAAACTGGGAACGAACCCTTACCGGAAACCCGTGGTCTGCATATTTGAAAATTTCCGAAGGGTGCAATCGCTTCTGTGCATATTGCGCCATACCGCTTATTGTAGGTCGTCACCACTCGCGCCCGATAGATGAAATTCTTGATGAAGTAAGAGATTTGGTATGCAAGGGAGTTACCGAATTTAACGTTATCGCACAGGATCTTTCAGCCTATGGCACAGACATCGGTTTTACCAACGATGGCTCCTCAAAGAGCGGATTGGCAACACTTATTGAAAAAATCTCCGATATTCCCGGAGTAAAATGGATTAGACTCCATTACGCTTACCCGGTAGATTTCCCGTGGGACGTGCTTGAAGTAATGCGTACGCGAGAAAATGTCTGCAACTATCTTGATATTGCATTGCAGCATATCTCCACTCCGATTCTGAAAAATATGCGTCGGCATATCGACAAGCCTCAGACTCTCAATATTATAAAGCGTATAAGAGAAACCGTGCCGGGCATATGCCTGCGCACAACTCTCATGACCGGCTTTCCGGGAGAGGGTGAAGACGAGTTCCGGGAGTTGACAGACTTTGTAAAAGAAGCGCGCTTTGAGCGCATGGGTGCTTTCTCTTACAGCGAGGAAGACGATACATGGGCGCAAAAGCACTTGGAAGACACAATACCTCAGGAGATTAAGGATAAACGTCGAGATTATATCCTTGAACTGCAAGAGGAGATAAGCAGGGAGCTGAATAGAAATTTAATCGGCCGGAGAGTGCAGATGCTTGTGGAGACTGTTGAAGACGACGAAATGTGCGGGCGTACGCAGTGGGATAGTCCGGAGGTGGATTGCGAAATACATGTCTCAATTCCGAAAGGACGAGACGCAGTGTCTCCCGGCGAGTATATTAATGTTGTAATCACAGATGCAGATGCTTTCGACCTCTTCGCTGAATTCTCTGACTGACAGCCGCGTTATTGAGTATGCCTTGGTGCATGGCTTGAACTTTGCACTTTATCACTTGCCCGGCCGCGATAATGCAAAGTGCATCATATCTGCCAATCTGTGGCTTGATTGCGATTTTAAGCACCCCGGTTTTCTGATTGCTCCCTTTAAGAATGATGATATTAATTTTTTGTCTGAAGATTGGTCAAGAGAATTTCCTCTTGTGAAAGTGCGTAAACCGCAGATTAATTCCGATAATCATATTAAGCCTGTTCCCGATGCATATCAAGCCAAAGTATTGAAAATAATTCAGCGCCTAATACGAGAAGGCGGCAAGACTGTTTTTGCAACCGTGCATGAAGGGCAGTGCGAACAGAGTCTGTATGACACCTTTATGCAATTGGCAGATGCTTACCCCGGCGCTTTCGTCTTTTGTTGGAAATTGGCTGCCGATTCCGCAGCATGGATAGGGGCTACGCCCGAATTGCTCGCACGCTTTAACGGAAATTCGCTTACCACAATGGCTTTGGCCGGAACTCGCAAACCGGGAACTGCTGCCATGCCTTGGGATAACAAGAATATTGCTGAACAAGAAATGGTGCGCGACTTTATTGTAGATAAGCTGAACAGCAATAACCTTTCAATAAACGAGACGTCTACCTTTACCCTGAAAGCCGGGCCGGTGGAACATATATGTACGCAAATCACAGCCGATATTCCCGACAACTTCTGCCACGGCTCATTCTTGAAAGAGCTGTCACCAACCCCGGCAGTATCGGGCTTGCCACGCGATAAAGCTCTCGCAGAGATAAACGAGCTGGAAGATTTTGACCGCGAGTATTATGCCGGATACTCCGGAGTAATCACCCCGGAAGAGTCGGAACTGTTCGTCACCCTGCGCTGTATGAAGGTATACATACCCTCCGGCAAGTGCACACTGTACACCGGAGGGGGGATAACGGCCCACTCCAATCCTGAGAGCGAATGGCGGGAAGTGAATATCAAAGCCTCGACATTATCCTCTGCATTAGGTATAAAACTAAATAAAAACTAAACTAAAATAACTAATATTAATTATCATGAAGTTAAACAGTAAAGTTCTTCTCTCGGCAGCGCTGACATTGTCAATCAGCGTATCCGCATACGCCGAGGAGCATCTGAAGAGCCTGAATCCGGCCTATATAGACCGTGAAACGCCGGCTTCTCAAGACTTCTACAAGCATGTGAACAAGGGCTGGATGGAGGCTCACCCCCTCACTCCCGAACATGCACGCTACGGCCAGTTCAACATTCTGTCAGACTCAAGCGAGGTTCGCGTAAAGAACATCGTGCTTGGGCTTGCCGCCACCAACCCCGCTCGCGGCACCGTGGCTCAGAAAGTGTCTACTCTGTACGAACAGGCCATGGACTCTGTACACCGCAACGAGCTTGGCAACAAGCCTCTGCAGGCCGGCTTACAGAAGATTGAAAATGCCAAACCCGCCGAAATGGAAGACCTCTTCTTGTGGATGCACAAGAACTATTCAAGCCCCTTTATCGGTGGAGGCCCGATGGAAGATATGGCTAACTCAAACATTTATGCCATGTATATCGGCGGTGCCGGCCTCGGCCTTGGCGACCGTGATTATTATCTGAAAAAAGACGCTCGCAATAAAGAAATTCTTGAGGCTTACAAGAAGCTCATCGTTACCCAGATGCAGAATGCCGGCTATTCAAAGAAGGACGCAAACCGCATAATGAAGAACGTTATCAAGTATGAAACACTGCTTGCAGACTCTACTTGGACACGCGAGGAGAGCCGTAACCTCCCGGCAATGTACAACCCCCGTACAATTGCCGAAGTGAAAGCTCTTTATCCCAACCTTCCTTGGGATCGCTTCTTCATTGAGACAATGGGTATTCAGACTCCTGATAACTACATCGTAACCGAGCTCAACACTGTAAAACAAGGCGACAACCTATATAAGAAACTCACCGACCGTGAGAAAAAAGACCTCTATGCTTGGCAGTTTGTACGCAACGGCGCTCCTTATTTGAGCGATGATTTCACCAATGCAAGCTTTGAGTTCAACAAAGTGATGAGCGGTGTGAGCCAGCAGCGTCCACGTTGGAAACGCGCCCTTGCTGCTACCGAGGGTACTCTCGGCGAAGCTATCGGCGAACTGTATGTGGAAAAATACTTCCCGCAGGAAAGCAAGGACTATATGATTGGTTTGATTGAAAACTTGCGCACCGCCCTTGGCAAGCATATCATCAACCTCCCCTGGATGAGCGATGAAACCAAACTCAACGCTATCAAGAAACTCAATGCCTTCACTGTAAAGGTAGGTTATCCCGACAAGTGGAAAGACTATTCCACTATGGACATCAATCCCGATGCTTCTTATTATGACAATATGCAGGCTGCCGCACAATGGCATCAGAAAGAACTTCTCTCAAAATGGGGCAAACCGGTAGACAAGACCGAATGGGGCATGACTCCCCAGACAATCAATGCCTATTACAATCCCATGGCAAACGAGATTGTATTCCCCGCCGGTATTCTTCAGGCTCCTTTCTTCGACATCAACTCCTCCGATGCTGAGAACTATGGTGGTATCGGTGTAGTAATCGGTCATGAAATGACTCACGGTTTCGACGATCAGGGCTGCAACTTTGACGCTGCCGGAAATATGGTTAACTGGTGGACTCCCGAAGATGCCGCTGCATTCAAGGAGAAAACACAGGGCCTCGTTGCTCAATTTGACGAAGTGGAAGTTCTCCCCGGCATTCACGCCAACGGCCAGTACACCCTCGGCGAGAACATCGCTGACCAGGGCGGTCTGAATGTGGCTTACACAGCTTTCATGGATTCACAGAAGAAGAAAGGCGTTGATGTGACAAGCGAAGAAGCTCTCATTGACGGTATCTCACCCCTGCAAGTATTCTATATGAACTATGCCAACCTTTGGGCTCAGAATATCCGCGATGAGGAAATCAAAGCACTCACTACAGGTGATGTTCACTCTCTCGGCGAGAACCGTGTGAACGTTTCTCTGCGTAACCTCGCTCCCTTCTTCGAAGCATTCGGTATCAAGGCCGGCGACCCCATGTTCCGTCCCGAAGCTGAACGCATCATTATCTGGTAATCATAATTAACAATCAATAAATTATCCCCCGGTTAGAGAAAACTATCCGGGGGACGTTTCATATATAGCAGTTAGATTTTATATCTGCGAATAGAGCAGTAGTATGTACCCTACATACAGGGCTACCATCAGCCCTCCCTCTGCGCGACTGATAGTCTTGTCTTTATAGTAACGGCTTACTATCCAAAAGAGTACCGAGGCTCCGAGCAGTGTGAGCAAGTCAATGTTGCCGATAGAGCCGAAATCAAGCGGTGATATGGAGGCAGTGATGCCGAGTACGAAGAAAATATTAAATATGTTTGACCCGATAACGTTGCCTATACACATGCCTGACAATCCTTTGCGTGCGGCGACAACCGATGTGGCAAGTTCCGGCAGAGAAGTTCCGGCAGCCAAAATCGTCAGACCTATGAGGGCCTCGCTCCAACCTAATGAACGTGCAAGGCCGCTCGCGCCGTTTACGAACCACTGACCCCCGAACACAAGCGCCGCAAGGCCTCCAAGCAAAAATATTATTGACTTAAACAATGGTAACTGTTTGGTGTTTTCCGCATTCTCTTGCATTGCATCATCGGGAGTATGTGTCTTCTTTGCAGAACTGATGGTATAGCGCATGAAGATGATGAAGAACAAGAGCAATATCAATCCGTCAACGCGTGTAAGTATGTGTGCACCGCCGTCAAGCATGGGGGCATTCCCCATTATCAAAAGCACGACCGATGATAAAATAACAAGTGGCAGTTCGTTTATCAACAGCCCTTTGCCTACTTTAATCGGACTAATCAGAGCGACTACTCCCACAATAATAAGTATATTGAAGATATTTGAGCCAACTATATTGCCAATAGCCATTTCGGCCGAGGCATTGACAGAGCTCATTATAGACACGACCAGCTCCGGGGCGGAGGTCATCATGGAGACTACTGTCAAACCTACAATAAAATCTGACATACCAAAACGTTTGGCCAATGCGGCGGCACCGTCAGTCATATAATTGGCACCAACAAGTATAAGTGTCAGCCCGATTATTAATAATCCTGTATCCAAAATCATAATCAATGCTTTTTTATTAAGCGAAAATAGCTAATATTTTGAAATTAATAGCTATTTTTGCATCAGAAAATTTGCTACACTCTAATTTTGAGCTTTGAAGAAATCGTCAATCAATAGGTTTAAACAAAACTTTATAATATTACTAACGCTCATTGTATTGGGTATGGGGGGCAGTTGCTCTACCCATAAGCACAATGCAAAGACACCGGCTTCATCTTTTACAGCTTCTCAAACCCGCTTCAAAGCCTCTGATTATATCAACGGACGGCATTTGAGCAAAGTTCAGGAAAAGATTATAAAAGAGGTATGCTCCTGGCAGGGCACTCCGTATAAGTATGGAGGAGCGGAGAAGGGGAAGGGAACAGATTGCTCCGGCTTGATATTGAGAGTTTTTTTAGATGTGACAGACATAAAGCTTCCGCGCAATTCCGCACAGCAGGCTGATTTTTGCAAAAACCTGAAGCAAAGTAAGGCCGGGCCTTGCGATCTCGTGTTTTTCGCAACCGGCTCCGACCCGGACAAGGTGAGCCATGTAGGTTTGCTCCTTAACTCGGAGGTGTTTATACATTCCTCATCAAGCAAGGGCGTTATAGTCACACCCCTGAATAGCCCGTGGTGGGGCAGACGGATAAAGGGGTTCGGGCGTGTGCCCGGTGTAAAAAGATAGCCCATGAAGCAGATTCTGTCTGACATGGCCGCAACACCGTTTGTCATGCCGGCATGTGTGCTTGCCCTCGGCATTTTATCAGGCCGTTATTTCGACTGTCGGCTTCCCGTATATATCGCAGCGGGGGGGCTGTTGCTCGGTGTTGTGTTAAGTTTATATCCTTTTTTCATCAAAGACAAAGCAAAGCGTCTCTCCTTGCAATACAAGTGTCAGAACTCGGTATGGCTAATTGTATTGCCGATGTTTTTTATTGCCGGAAACATATTGCTGCGCAACACTCAAACAGCCCCGGCCAACATTGAAAATTATCCGTATAACACGGCGATAGTAAGAGATGTCCTGTATACGACTTCGGGCGATGTATTGACCGTGGAAATCACCCGGCTTGCCAATGACACGGGTACAGCTGTCAGCATAACTCCCGTAAAAGCATTGCTGCATACAGCCGCCACGGTAGTAAAGCCCGGAGATATAATCCGATACAGAGCAAATCTAAGGAGAGTGGAGCAAAGTTCTCAATATGCCGTGAGGCTATATGCCTACGGTGTAGACTATCAAAGCAATGTGCTTGTCGGTACTATTGAGATTATCGGTAGTTCAGACGACCTGACAACTCGGGCAACCGGTTTGCGCGACCGGCTAAGCCTCTTTGTAGAAGATACCTCATTGAGCCGCGAAACCAAAAGTTTTATAAACGCATTGATTCTTGGCGACAGGTCTGAGTTGTCCGCAATACTCAAAGCGGATTTCGCTGATATCGGACTGTCGCATATACTGTCATTAAGCGGTTTGCATGTCGGCATCATACTCATGATTTTAGGGTGGATACTGTTGCCGCTTAACCTTTGCGGATTGTATAACCTCCGGTGGATACTCATGGCCGTCGGCATAGCTCTGTTTGCAGTGGTGGTGGGGCTCGGTGCGACGGTAGTGAGAGCCGTAATTATGGGCTTGTGCCTTATTGGAGCCAAATTGCTGCAGCGACCACACAGTGCTGTAAACGCATTGTCGGTAGCCGCCTGTGTCATACTTCTGTTCACTCCCCGCGCCTTGTTCGGCATAGGCTTTCAACTAAGTTTCCTGTGTTCAATTGCCATTGTGGTAGCCGTCCGGGAGATTAACATCAAGGTGAAACAAGGCACATTAAAGAATAAACTGCTGATAGCCATAGCTGTGCCGGCGGTCTGTATGCTTGTTTCATGGCCTCTGTTGGCAGTATGTTTCAGGAGCTTGCCCTTAATTTCCTTACCGGTAAACCTGCTTATAGTGCCACTGTTGCCGGCTTTTATATTCTTTGTATTGGTTTTCCTTCTCACCACCGGACTTGGTATGGATATCGTGTGGCTGCGCGATGCCTTGGACTCGGCATATTCCCTACTTGCCGGAGGGGTTCATACGATTGCCGCCTATACAGATCCCTTTCAAACCTCGCCATTGCCGAAGATGGCTGTCGGATTGGCAATTGTAGCTGCACTGGGATTGCTTTACACTGTTTGTCGCGCAAGTATGTCACGCAAATGTTTCACCGCCGGAGCTTATACGGCCTTACTCGTATCCTTGATTTATATGCCGGCCGAGGCTTCCGAGGCGATTACCGCCATACCTACTGATTACTATGGCCTGAGTGTGTATACGCGTATAAACGGTAAAACGAAATCAGTTGCCCTCAAAGACGGGAGTGTATCTTACATTGAAGTACAAGGCGAGTCGGGAATTTATATCGACACAGAGGTTGACATATTGCCCGATGTCCCCGAAAAAGAACATATCCTGATAATAGGAAAAAACTTCAAAGGGGATATTGAAGCTTTGATTGCCCGGATACACCCCCGATGTGTAGTGCTTTCAGCAAGAGCCTATTCCAATATACAAGATGAAATATCTGCCAAATGCAATGAGCTGAAGGTTCCGTGTCACAGTTTAAGGGAGTCTGCGTACGAGTGGCGCAAACTCCCTTAATAAGAGGTATAACAACTTTTGTCATTCCTTTACTTTGGTGTTGATGGAATTGAGCATGAAGGCCAGACTCAGTCTGTAAATACCGAAAGTGATGAACGATATGCCAATCCACAACCAGCCGGCTTCCATTCCGAACAACGGGTCGGTAATGAAGAAGAAACCGAAAATGATTGTCACAACCAGCAAGATAACCATAAACACAGACCAACCCCAACCGAAGCGAGCAAGCGTAAGCGATTCACTGATAGAGTTTATCGCTGCAAAAATCAGCCAGAAGCCTACTGCATAGACGAATACGGCTGTCAGTTGGAAAGTGGGCATGCAGTATAGCCAGATACCGCATATCAGCTCCAGTATGCCAAGCGCGAGAGACCAACCCCAGTTGGTGTTTACAGCCCGGTTAGTGAGCGCATAGCTCAAGTTAAGCACTCCGGCTACAACGAGTATAACAGAAAAACATATTGCGAAAATCGGCAGCGAGGTTTGGGGAGAGCAGAAGCACCAAACGCCCAATGCGATACTCAACAAGCCGGTGAGCAATGGAATCCACCACAGCCGGTGGAGTCTTCCTTTTAATTCAGAAATAGTTCCCATAGTGTTAATAAGATTTGTTTATGTTATAACACTATGGAAATATAAAAGTTGTTAAAGAAGGTTATATTACAGTCCGAAAGCTTTTTTTACGGCCGGAACCATGTCGAGTTTCTCCCAAGCGAAGAGCTCGACTGTTTGGGTAATGGGGTGTCCTTTCTCGTAGGAAGACTCAAAGCTCTTTGTCACAGTGAGGGGAGTGCGTCCCATGTGGCCGTAACTTGCTGTCTCGCTGTAAATGGGAGCGCGCAGACCGAGACGTTTCTCAATTGCGTAAGGACGCATATCGAAAATTTCGGCAACCTTTGCGGCTATTTGTGCATCAGTATACGGCACCAATGAACGTCCATAAGTATTGACAAAAATATTCACCGGTTTGGCTACTCCAATAGCGTACGAAACCTGAACGAGAGCCTCTTTCGTCACGCCGGCAGCTACAAGGTTTTTTGCAATGTGGCGAGCGGCATAGGCTGCCGAACGGTCTACCTTGGAAGGGTCTTTGCCGGAGAATGCACCGCCGCCGTGTGCACCGCGACCACCGTAAGTGTCCACAATAATCTTGCGTCCGGTAAGGCCGGTGTCACCGTGAGGACCGCCAATCACAAATTTGCCTGTCGGGTTGACATGAAGCTTGTAGTTTGTGTCGAAAAGCTTTTGCAGACGTTCCGGCAACGATGCTTTGACACGGGGTATGAGAACCTCTTCAACATCGCGGCGTATTATTTCAAGCATTTCTGACTCAGCCTGTTTAGCCGCCTCGGAGGTGTCATCTGCCGGGCGTATGAACTCATCGTGCTGTGTAGAGATTACGATAGTGTCAATGCGCAGTGGAGTGCCATCGTCATCATACTCCACCGTCACCTGGCTTTTGGAGTCCGGGCGCAGATATGACACAGTCTTTCCTTTGCGTTCATACGTCATCTGCTTGCCTTCGCGGCGTATGTTGGCCAATTCCACCATGAAACGGTGAGCCAGTTCAAGGGTCAGTGGCATGTAATTGTCTGTTTCATCGGTAGCGTAGCCGAACATCATGCCTTGGTCTCCGGCTCCCTGCTCTTCATCGCTCTCACGCACAACGCCTTGATTTATATCCGGGCTTTGTTCGTGTACTGCGCTGAAAATGCCGCAGCTGTCACCGTCAAAACGGTATGCGCCGCGGTTGTAGCCTATCTTGTTGATTACCTGACGAACCACAGCCGGAATGTCAACATATGCCTCGCTCTTTACCTCGCCGGCCACAACCACCTGCCCGGTAGTGCACAGGGTTTCAATGGCAACTTTGCTTTTGGGGTCGTGAGCGAGGAAATTGTCGAGCAGCGCATCTGATATCTGGTCGGCAACTTTATCGGGGTGTCCTTCAGAAACGGACTCGGAAGTGAATAAGTAACTCATGTTCAGTTTAAATAAAAAATAAAACGAAAGCATGCTTGCGGTGCAATGCTTTCGTGCGTACTTATATATCACAAACCGAAAATGTTCGCCTTAAAAGTGTGCAGTTTTAGCATTGTTTATAGTGGTTGCAAGCAGCCAAATTTGTCCACTCTAAGGGAAAGTGTCCCTTTCCTTATTTGCTGCAAAATTACATCTTTTTTTTTACATAGCAAAAAAATTATTCACTGTCTGCACAAAATGTTTTTGGAATCAAATTGTGATTTATTCAATAGGATTATGTAATTTTGCATTTTAATTATAGAGATGATAGTTAATTCTTTTGACTTTTTGTGGATTTTTCCCGTTATATTTTTGATATACACAGCCATTGAGGTGTTTCGAGGAGGGCGTTCTTATCGGCCGGCCAATCTTTTTTTGCTTCTCGCTTCATATACCTTGTATTGGTATTATAACAAGGTGCTCACATTAGTCCTTGTCGGTATTACGTTGGCAACATGGCTCGCTGCCTTAGCCGTTCAGAGAAGAAGACGTACTGCCGTGACAGTAACCACCGTGGTGCTCGCGGCATTGCCTTTGTTAGCGTTTAAATACTATAACTTTCTGAACCTCAACCTTACCGGCCTGTTCTCTCTGGGAGGTATGAATTTAAACCTTCCCGGATTGAATTTAGCCATTCCCATTGGTATCAGCTTTTTCTCCCTGCAGGCTATCGGCTATTTCATAGATGTGGTGAAAGGAAAGCACCCGGCAGAGCGAAATCTGTTGGATTATATGCTGTTTGTTGCATTCTTTCCGCAAATAGTTTCCGGCCCGATAAGCAAAGTCGGAGACCTCATGCCTCAAATTAAGGGTCAGCGAAATTTTAATCCGGAAAGAGCAACTCAAGGTCTGAAACTCCTGCTTTGGGGTATGTTTATGAAAGTAGTGGTGGCCGATAATATCGGCGATGTGATTACCAATCCGTTGATGAAGAGTACTACCTACACTTCACCTACCGTTATTGCGGCGGTGCTTCTTTACTCCATGCAGATTTATTGCGATTTTGCCGGATATTCGTATATGGCTGTAGGTATAGGAAAACTGCTGGGATTCGAGCTTATCAATAACTTTGAGCGTCCGTATCTGTCCAAGTCCGTAACAGAATTTTGGCATCGTTGGCATCGCTCATTGTCTATTTGGCTCAAGGATTATATCTATATACCATTGGGTGGCAGCCGCTGCAGCAGGTGGCGCTCATATCTGAATATACTTATCACATTCCTTGTCAGCGGATTGTGGCACGGTGCGAGCTGGACATTCATTCTATGGGGAGGAATGCACGGCGCCGTGCAAATAGGGGAGAAGCGCTTTGGCTTGAACAAGCTTAAGCCCCGCCCCTTGCTCGGCGTAATCATGTGTGTGGCTACATTCATTGTAGTAACCTGTGCATGGGTCTTTTTTGCACACCCTGACATCAACAGCTCTCTCAAGACATTCTACGCAATGTTTTCTTCAGCCGGTAAGCATACTGTTGATCTTACTCTTCCGCTTATTTTGGCCGGTGTGGTTATACTCAAAGACCTTGCCGATGAGTTTGAATGGACGCATCTTCAGGTGCTTGACTCGAAGTACACACTGTTGCGCTGGACAAGCTACTCGGTGATAATGGGTTGCATCATGATTCTTGCCGTTTACGGCGAACAATTTATTTACTCCGGATTTTAAGAGCTTGTTTAATAAAAAATGTGAACGTCAGAGTCGCAGATGTGCCTCAGGTTTGAGGCTGCAGGTGAAGGGAAATAGCAGGCTATGTGATTGAACCAAAGGCTCATAGATGAGTTGCAGCTGCGAGACAAAACGGTAATTTTGGGAAACAAGACTCTTAATGAAGTAAAAAGATAATTTATAAATTATGTAAGAATGTTAAATCACGGCGTCTTTTTGGCTGATTTGACTCGTCTTTCCGGTCACAATGCTCGCATTGCTCCCTGCAAGACAAGCCAAATTAGCTCAAAAATACACCGCCCTGACATTCACATTTTTTATTAAACAAGCTCTAATGAAAAGATTTGCTCTCAAACTTTTGATATTCATATTGATAGTGGTGTGTATAGACATCTCATACGGATATTTGGTGCGCAGCTATCGGCGCGATGTGAAAGCCGGAATGACCCGTTTGGACAATATCGCCGTGTATGAGACTCAAGCCGATGTGCTTGTCTTCGGTTCAAGCCGTGCACGCCGACATTATGACACACGCATACTTACCGACTCACTGGGTATGTCAGCCTTCAACTGCGGCTACAACAGTATGGGAATCGAATTCTTCTATCCGCGTCTGAAACAAATCCTCTCGCGCCACACTCCCAAAATGATAATATACGACATTACACCGCTATACGATGTGATGCAATCCAACAGCAAGAATGTAAACATCTTACGCCTCAAACCCTATTTCCATGACCCGATAGTGAGCGACGCAATTATGGAATTTGATGTCAAGGAATGGATAAAGCTCCACAGCGCAACCTATCGTTTCCACGGCGAGATGAAACAGTATATGGCCGATCAGGACAATACCGAAAAGTTTTTCAACGGATATGCCCCCCTCAACGGCACACTGAAAATTGATTTCCAACCCCATGCCAAGATGGTTCCCGACTCGGCTAAGCTCATTAAGGTAGAACAATTCATCAAGCTCTGCAAGCAAAACAAGATTGACCTGTACTTTGTAATCTCTCCCTATTTCAACAACGATATGGGCGATCAGTCGGCTGAGTTGCGGAATATTACGTCTCGATACAATGTGCCTGTGTTAGACCATTTTAACGATGCGGCATATCTAAGCGACACTACACTGTATTGGGACGCATCACATCTCAACTCGAAAGGCGCCGAAGCCCTTACTCGGCAGATAACCGGCGAGATACTCGCCTTGAAACGCAGATAAGTTCCCCTCATCTCGGGAGGAGCAAAATAAAAAAATTGCAAGATTACGGAAATTTTTCCGTAATTGCTTTGTCATATTATTTAGATTGATTAATTTTGCGCGGTGCTATTACGGAATGCACATCTATATACGAGTATATAAACAAATACCTAAATATAAAACCATGGACATTAAGAGAGCTCAAGCCGGCACTCTGGAGTCAGGCGATATCATGATTGAGATATTGCCGGGAACACCGGGTTCGGGGCTGACTGTTAATCTTGACAGCACTGTCGGTAGCCGCTTCGGCAAGCGTATTAAGGAAGTGATTTGCGAAACACTTCAGGGATTGAATTTAACAGATGTGGAAGTAGACGCCCACGACAAGGGGGCTCTGGACTGCACAATTCGTGCTCGCGCTACCGCTGCGGCTGTACGCGCTACCGGCAACGATGTGTGGAAAGATTAAGAAGTATCTGATATGGAAAGACTTAGAAGAACTATGATGTTTGTGCCGGGCAACAACCCCGGCATGATGGCCGATGCGCATATTTACGGTCCTGACTCCATTATGCTTGACTTGGAAGACTCGGTGACTATGGCTGAAAAGGATACTGCACGCCTGTTGGTGTACAACGCACTCAAAAGTGTAGACTACGGCGACACTGAAATGGTAGTGCGCATCAATCCGCTCTCCACTCCTTACGGAAAGAAGGATATCGAGGCTGTGGTGAAAGCCGGTGTACACGTAATTCGTATGCCTAAAACCGAAACCGCCGAAGAGGTTGTTGAGGTGGAACGCGAAATCGAGCGTGTGGAGAAAGAGCTTGGTTGTGTGGGCCGTACTAAAATTATGGCTGCAATCGAGAGCGCATTAGGTGTGGTCAACGCATATGCTATTGCCGTTGCCTCAAAGCGCATGATGGGTATTGCCCTCGGTGCGGAGGACTATTGCGCAAATCTGAAGACACAGCGCACTCCGGGCGGCGATGAACTGCTGCTCGCTCGCGAAACTATCGTTGTGGCTGCTCGTGCGGCCGGTATCGATGCTTTGGACACAGTATACTCCAACCTCAACGACATGGAGACATTCCGCAAAGAAGTTGAGCTGATACACCGCCTCGGCTTTGACGGAAAGTCAATTATCAACCCCCGTCAGATTGAAGTGGTTAACAGCGTATTCGCTCCCACAGAGAAAGCTATCGAGAAGGCACGCACTATTCTTGCCGCCATCAAGGAGGCCGAGAAGAAAGGTTCCGGTGTGATTGCAGTTAACGGCAAGATGGTAGACCGTCCGGTGGTAATCCGCGCACAGCGCACAATAGACTTGGCTATAGCCTCCGGCATTCTCAGCCCCGAAGATATTTGATTGGATTTCAAGGACTCCGTTAAAAAATTGAAGATTACATGAACAATATAGACGAGCGCACACAGCTCATTGCCGATGCGGCAAAACAGATGGGCAAAGCGGTTTACGACCCCACTGCCTTTGCAAAAAATCCAAAACAAAGACGCGAACTGCAAAAAGAAAGCTCAAAATTGGTAAGCCTTGAAGATGCCATCAAACTCTCCGGGCTTAAAGACGGAATGACAATCTCTTTCCACCACCACTTCCGCGGCGGTGACAAGGTGGTCAACATGGTAGTGGCAAAGCTTGCCGAAATGGGTTACAAAGATTTGCATTTGGCGGCTTCTTCTCTCTCAGATGTGCATCTGCCTCTCATAGAGCATATCCGCAATGGCGTTATAACTCGCATATCTACCTCCGGTTTGCGCGGCGAATTGGCTAACGAGATTTCTCACGGCCTGATGAACGAGCCGGTTATTTTCCGTAGCCACGGTGGCCGCGGAAGTGCCATTGCCAACGACGATTTGCATATTGATATTGCTTTCCTCGGCGCATCTTCCGCTGACCCGTTAGGTAATGCTTGCGGCTATTCACGCTCCGAGAATGCCAAATCAATTTGCGGCTCTTTGGGCTACGCTCTTCCCGATGCCCGCTATGCCGACAAGGTGGTTATTCTCACCGATGACTTGGTAGACTATCCCAACACTCCCAACAGCATCTCCGAACATGATGTTGACTATGTGGTGGTAGTGGATTCAGTAGGCGACAGCTCCAAAATTTCTTCCGGTGCAATCCGCGACTCCAAAAACCCGAGAGACATTCTTCTTGCTCAACAGGCAGCAAAGGTTATCATCAACAGCGGTTATTTCAAGCCCGGCTTCTCCATTCAGACCGGTACCGGCGGCGCTTCTCTAGCAGCCGTTAAGTATCTGCGCGAGAGCATGATAGAGCAGAACGTAAAAGCATCGTTCGCATTGGGCGGCATTACAGCTCACATGGTTAAGCTCCATGAAGAAGGCCTTATCGAGCGCCTTATAGATGTTCAGTCCTTCGACAAAGTGGCTGCTATGTCTCTTCGCGATGACATGATGCACAAGGAAGTGGCTGCTTACGAGTATGCCGCAGCCGATGAGCCCGGTTCAGCCGTTCATTACCTTGACATCGTAATTCTCTCTGCACTGGAAGCCGATGTAAACTTCAACGTGAACGTTTTGGTGGGCAGCGACGGTATAATCCGCGGTGCTATCGGCGGTCACCCCGACACTGCCGCTGACTCTGCATTGTCCATAATCGTTTGCCCGTTGCTGCGCGGTCGTATCCCCTGCGTTGTAGATGAGGTTACCACTCACATCACTCCCGGAAGCACAGTTGATGTAATTATCACAGAATACGGCATCGCCGTAAATCCGCGTCGTCCGGAATTGGCGGAAAAACTGAAAGCCGCCGGTCTGAATGTGGTGGATATCCACGCTCTTCGCGACAAAGCTCATTCCATTATCGGCGATCTCGAACCCATTCCGTTCGGAGACAAGGTAGTGGGAGTAGTAATGAACCGCGACGGCAGCGTAATGGACGTGATTCGCAATGTTGTAGAATAACAAATCTCCAAAGGACTCCCTTATGGGCATAACACTGACACAGCTGTTGGAATCCCGCGACAACCGGCGGGAGCGACAGCTGTGTCTGCTTTCTCAATTTCCGCAGAAGTCGCTGATTGTTCTGACAATCAATATTCCAGGAGCCGAGAAACGTACGGACTCTTCGCTTGTAATTGCTCGCGCCGGCCATAAGGCTATTCTCAAAGCCTTAGGCGACAAGCTCATACACGAAGAACATTCCGACCTTCCCACCGGTTGGGAGTCATATTTCCTCACGGAATTATCGGCTGAACAAGCCAAAACCATTGCCATTGATATTGAAAACAGTCATCCGTTGGGCAGACTCATGGATATTGACGTAATCGGCAATGACGGCGTGCCGCTGTCTCGCCGTTTTGATGGGATGCCCTCTCGCCGATGTCTGATATGCGATGACGATGCACGCGCCTGTATGCGCTCTCAAAAACATTCGGTTGAAGAATTAACAGCTAAAATCAAAGGACTCACTGATGAATACCTTCGAAGGTTATGAGATTCGGGAAATAATGCTCGGCATTGGCCGTCTGCGCCGGGAATGGCTAAACCTGCTCTCGGAGAATGACCTTGTCCCCGAGCAGGAGCCGGACTTTACTCTCGGAGTATTCGACATTGAGGACAAGCTGCAAGCAACTGCCTCATTGTGCGGCGATGTAATTAAATTCGTAGCAACGTCGGAGGCTGTGCGCGGTCAGGCTGTTCTCAATCAGTTGATTTCTCGCCTGCGAAGCGAGGCTTACGAAAGAGGTATTTCCAATCTTTTCATATATACCAAGCCGATATACGTTCCGACTTTTGAATCTCTCGGATTCAATCTTATAGGAATGGCCGGTCTTGCAGCTCAGCTTGAGAGTGACCGTCATGGGTTGGAGCGGTATAAAGCTTATCTGAACACTCTGCCTCGCGGCAAACATAACGGCGTTATAATTATGAACGCCAACCCGGCCACAAAGGGACACTTATCTCTGATTGAACGAGCTGCTGCCGAAGTGGATTGCCTTACCGTAATTCCATTGAGTGACAATCCGCATACACTGTTTCCGGCAGAAGAACGCATTGAATCTTTACGTCTCGCTACGGCAAGTATGTCCAATGTCACCATTGCCGACCCCTCTCCCTACTGCATAAGCGCTACTACCTTCCCCTCATATTTTATTAAAAGTGTGGAAATGTGCACCGAAACGCATATCCAATTGGATATAAACATATTCGGAAAGCATATCGCACCAAGCCTTGAAGCCGAAATTCGTTTTGTAGGCACAGAACCTACAGATGAACTCACATCTCTTTATAATGTTTGGATGGAAAGGCTTCTTGAAGGTTATGAGATAGTATATAAAGAATTCCCACGTCTAAACGATGCGGAAAATATTCCCGTTTCAGCCTCCAATGTTCGCAGACTGTTAGAGTCAGGCTCTTTGAGTAAAGCAGTTGAAATGGTGCCGTTGGCAAGTCTGCCAATGCTGTTGGCTCATTCAGCCTGCCTTGCATTGCACACGGAACTGAATCTTACTCCTAAGCCGGGACTCGTGGATCAATCCAATTGCGGCGCACACAAAGATATGGATTACAATTTGATGAGTCGCAGCATTGATGCATTAAGACCATATTTTTATCAGCTCTCCCGGGCTTCATTATTGAACGATGAAGTAAATGCGGCTGTTTTACAACCGATAGGTTTGCAAGCGGAGAAAGCCATGTTTGAGGCTACCGGAAATATTAACACTCATCGCGGTGCTTTATTCTCGCTCGGACTTTGTATATGCGCAGCTACAAAGCTGATAGCCAACAATTCTCTCTCTGAAGACACTTTAATCACAACGATTTCAAAGATTGCAAACACATTCCCCACAGTAGCCGGAAGTCACGGTGCGGCGGTGTCAGCAAAGTATCATATACCAACTGCATTGGAAGCAGCGAAAAAAGGGTATTCAAAGCTCGTTCGCCAACATCGACATGAGCCGGACTTGTATCGACGTCTGCTCTTGATAATGAGCCAATTGCATGACAGCAATATATATTATCGAGGCGGTGAAGAGGCTGCCGGTTATGTAAGAGAAGCAGCCGGTAATATGCTAAACCGAAAGATTGACCAAGTCGGTTTGGCTGAATTTGACCGAGACCTGACAGCTCGCAATCTCTCTCCCGGAGGAGCAGCCGATATGCTGGCTCTCTCAATTTTTGTAAATAATCTATTGAATAATCATCACTAATTTCGAAATAACATTTATTAACCCCATAAATCTATTTTATCATGGTAGAGATTTTTGACAAAGGAGTGTATTTGGTAGACAATGGACGCACCATTGCCACAGACACTGTCGGTCTGCCCGCTCCCGATGCGGCTCGCGAAAACACTATCACTTACTCTATTCTGCGCTCTCACGATGTTGACGGCTCAAAAGGAGATGACATGCGTATCAAGTTTGATGCAATGATGAGCCACGACATTACTTATGTCGGCATTATTCAGACAGCACGCGCCTCCGGCTTGAAGAAATTCCCTCTTCCTTATGCCATGACCAACTGCCACAACTCTCTGTGTGCGGTAGGCGGTACTAT
This sequence comes from Prevotella sp., assembly GCA_023662865.1. GTDB lineage: Bacteria > Bacteroidota > Bacteroidia > Bacteroidales > Muribaculaceae > Lepagella. The sequence goes on along the minus strand of JAMPIK010000006.1, from coordinate 54,073 downwards.
CAATGAAGACGACCATGTGTTCGGTCTTTCAGCTGCCAAGAAGTACGGCGGTATCTATGTCCCCGCCAATCAGGCTGTTATCCACCAGTATGCTCGTGAAGCTATGGTGAAATGTGGCAACATGATTCTCGGTTCCGACTCTCATACACGTTACGGTTCACTCGGTAATATGGGTGTAGGCGAAGGCGGCGGTGAGCTCGTAAAGCAGCTCCTTAACAACACTTGGGACATCAAAGCTCCCGAAGTGGTTCTCGTATGGTTGGAAGGTGCACCTCGCAAAGGTATCGGTCCCCACGATGTAGCCATCTCTCTTGTAAAAGCAGTGTTCGACAATGGTTTCGTGAAGAACAAAGTGCTTGAGTTCGCAGGCCCCGGCGTGAAAAATCTGCCCATTGACTTCCGCAACGGTATAGACATCATGACTACCGAAACCACTTGCCTCAGCTCAATCTGGATTACTGACGATGAAGTGCGCAAACACTATGAGCAGCACGAACGTCCGGAAGACTACAAGGAGCTTAACCCCGGTGAGGTGGCTTACTACGATGGCATGATTAAGATTGACCTCTCCAAGCAGGAGTCAATGATTGCACTGCCTTTCCACCCCTCAAATGCATATACCATTCACGAGCTTCAGGCTGATCCCGAACGCATTCTGCGCGAAGTGGAAGAAGATGCTCGCAAACGTTTCGGCGACAAGATTGACATTGACCTCGTAAGCAAAATCAAAGACGGCAAGGTAATGGCCGATCAGGGTATCATTGCCGGCTGCTCGGGCGGTACTTACGACAACCTTGCCGAAGCCGCTTCTATCCTCAAGGGTAAATCAGTAGGTAACGACTACTTCACAATCTCCGCTTATCCGCAGTCAGTACCCGTTTATATGGCTGCTACTCGCGATGAAGTTATCTCCGAAATGCTCGGAGCCGGCGTAGTAATCAAACCGGCGTTCTGCGGTCCTTGCTTCGGTGCCGGCGATGTACCGGCCAACAACGGCCTGTCTATCCGCCACACTACTCGTAACTTCCCCAACCGCGAAGGTTCAAAACCGGGTCAGGGTCAAATCTCATTGGTTGCTCTCATGGACGCTCGTTCAATCGCTGCAACCGCTGCCAACGGTGGTGTAATCACTGCGGCTACCGATATTGAATACACCAACGAGCACAACCCCTACAAGTATGACGGCCGCATCTACCGCAACCGTGTATACAACGGCTTCGGCAAAGAAAATCTTGATGAGGAACTGCGCTACGGCCCCAATATCAAAGACTGGCCCAAGATGTACGCAATGCAGGAGAATATGCTCCTCGAACTCGCTGCCGTGATACACGACCCTGTGACCACTACCGATGAACTTATTCCTTCCGGCGAAACTTCTTCTTATCGTTCCAACCCTCTGAAACTCTCAGAGTTCGCACTCTCTCGCCGTGTGCCGGAATATGTTGGCATCTCAAAACGCATTCAGGCTGAAGACCTTGAGCGTCGCGACGGCAAATGTCCCGAAAACGTGAAGAAAGTAATGGAACGTGTAGGTGCTCCCATCGCAGACACTTCTCTGGGTTCATGCGTATTCGCAAATCGTCCGGGCGACGGTTCCGCACGCGAACAAGCTGCAAGCTGCCAGAAAGTACTCGGCGGTGATGCCAATATCTGCTACGAATACGCCACCAAGCGTTATCGTTCAAACTGCATCAACTGGGGTATCGTGCCTTTCACAATCGACAAGGACACTGAATTCAACTACCTCCCCGGCGACTTCGTTTATGTGCCCGGCATTCGCAAGGCTATCCTCGAAGGTAAGGAGCAAATTGATGCTAAGGTAATCACAGCTGATGAAGTGAAAGACATCACTCTCTACTTCAAGAACCTCACTGCCGATGAACGTCAAATCCTCGCAGACGGTTGCTTGATGAACTATTATGCAGCTCAAAACAAATAAATAAATACCTGAAAATCAACATGGAAAAAATCAAAATGACCACTCCCCTCGTGGAGATGGACGGCGATGAAATGACCCGTATCCTTTGGAAGATGATTAAAGATGAACTCATTCTTCCTTTCGTTGACCTGAAAACAGAATATTTTGACCTCGGTCTGGAAAAACGTGACGCCACTGAAGACCAAATCACAGTGGAAGCTGCCGAGGCTACAAAGAAATATGGTGTTGCCGTGAAATGTGCAACTATCACTCCCAATGCACAGCGCATGACGGAGTACAACCTGCACAAAATGTGGAAAAGCCCCAACGGTACAATCCGCTCACTGCTCGACGGTACCGTATTCCGCACTCCCATCACCATCCCTTCAATCAAGCCTGCCGTAAAGAGCTGGCGCAAGCCTATCACAATCGCTCGTCACGCTTACGGCGATGTGTACAAGAATGTTGAAATCCGTGCAGATCAGGCCGGTGTTGCAAAACTCGTATTTGAAGCTGCCGACGGCACTCGTCAGGAAGAAATAATCCATGAATTTAAAGCTCCCGGCGTAATTCAGGGTATGCACAACACCGACAAGTCAATCACTTCTTTCGCTCATTCTTGCTTCAAATTCGCTATCGATACCAAGCAAGATGTATGGTTCTCAACAAAAGATACCATCTCCAAGAAGTATGATGCACGTTTCCGCGAAATCTTCGATGAGGTGTTCCAACAGTACAAAGCAGACTTCGAACGTCTCGGCCTTGAATATTTCTACACTCTTATCGATGACGCGGTAGCACGCGTAGTGCGCAGCGAAGGCGGCTTCATTTGGGCCTGCAAAAACTACGATGGCGATGTAATGAGCGACATGGTAAGTACAGCTTTCGGTTCATTGGCAATGATGACCAGCGTACTCGTTTCTCCCGATGGAAATTATGAGTACGAAGCTGCCCACGGCACTGTAACTCGTCACTACTACAAGCACCTTAAAGGTGAGGAAACTTCCACAAACTCAATGGCTACTATATTTGCATGGAGCGGTGCTCTGCGCAAACGCGGTGAAATCGATGGTCTGCCCGAACTCGTGAAGTTTGCCGACCAGCTCGAAGACGCTTGCTTTGACACTCTCAATGCCGGCATCGTAACCAAGGACCTTGTTAAACTCATGGAAGGTGTTGAAGCCAAAGCTGTAAACTCGCGCGACTTCCTCTTGGCCATCCGTGCCAACCTTGAAAAGCGTCTTGCTGACTAATACCAAACTCTGAATACTATGAGAGAGCGTACCATTGCGGCACGCTCTCTTTACTTCTTATATATATTGGAAAATGCTTTGTCAAGCCTTCCCATTCCAAATTGAAAATGATTGCCGGGTACGGTGTTATATTTTATATCAACGCCTTGGCGTCTCATATGACCTACAATATTTTCAGTACATTTTCCGACTTTGCGAAATGCTGCTATCGGTGAATGAGGCTCGTCTATTCCAAGCAGCATGTAGCATTTACCGGTCTTTTCTGCGAAAGACTGTTTGAAAATCCATTGCTCAAATCCTTCATACCAGTATGAGCCGGATAGGGTGGCTATATTGGTAAACAGATTGCAACCCGACCATTGCCACAAAGTAAACAATCCCGATAGGGAAACGCCGACAAGAGTCCTTTCAATATCTTTTCCCATAGCGTAACATCGTTCCACCGTGGGCAACACACTGTTGGCAAGCGTATCCAGAAACTCCGACGCATCGCCCTTGAAGTCGGGACACCCGGGCGGCTCTCCCGGTGCCGGCCACGGCGTGAGGTCGTTGTCCCAATCCATGTTGGTAATTGCGACAATTGATACCCCGTATATTGCCGAGGCATGGGGCAACCACTCTTCCAACACGTCCTTCGGATAAAGTATGTATGCTATTTTGTGTACATCGGGATTGATAGCACAATGTACTTGTAACTTTCCGATATTAAACCCCTCAACCGTAATACCAATCATATTTCCCATACCAATACAACAGATTTACATTGCCGGAAGTTTTGTAAGAAAAGACGGAAATAAAACAAAGAAGTTCGAAACAGCCGTTCCGAACTTCCTTGTAGCGGGATCGAGAATTGAACTCGAGACCTCCGGGTTATGAATCCGACGCTCTAACCAACTGAGCTATCCCGCCAAACAAATAATATGAAAAAAACCTTGTAGTATGAATAAAATGTCCACGCTTCTCGCGCTTTTGCGAGTGCAAAGTTACGATGTTTTGTTTAATCCACCAAATAATTTTATCATTTTTTTGATATTTTTTATTGAGATTATTTCATATGTTTGTAAATCAGAAAGATAAGCAATAATAAAATTCCATTATCTATGCTCGTTTTTATCTCGGACAATTACACCGTTTGTGCAAATCAATTATTTAATTTAACTTTGCACACAGATGAACACCGATCGAGAAATAAGAATGACTGAGGAGCAGGAGGATAAAAAGACACGCAGGCAGTTCGCTTTGTGGAAAATTTTACTCCCCGTAGCCATTGGAATTGCAGTAGTGGTATGGATGTTTGTGCGCGATGCCAAAAGTAGTGATATTGAGGCTTTATGGGCTAAGATTCAGTTCTCGCCACATGTGATCGTATGTCTGATTTTTGGTTGGCTCTTCATGTGTGGACGCGATTTCGGCCTTAGTTGGCGCTTCCGGCTTCTTACTGATAAAGAGCTTAAGTGGAAGCAAGCAATTCGGGTGAATTTCTTATGCGAATTTACATCGGCCGTTACACCCTCTACCGTTGGTGGCAGCTCTTTCGGTATGATATATCTTAATCGTGAGGGTATAGAACTTGGCCGGGCTACCACATTGATGCTCACTACATTATTTCTCGATGAACTGTATCTTGTGGTTATGGCGCCGCTTTTTGTTATGCTTACTCCCTCCGGTGAATTATTCACTATGAGCAATCAGGTGTTCGGCACGGGTTTGGAAGTGGCATTTTGGCTGATTTACACCGGGATTGTACTTTGGACTCTTTTCCTCTTCTGCGGAATAATATTATATCCCAACGGCATCAGAAGGCTATTGCTGACATTGTTTTCAATACGCTTTTTGCGCCGGTGGAAGAATAGGGTAGAGGCTATGGGCGATAATATGGTAGCAACATCTGCCATACTTCGGAAGAAACCCGTAATCTTTTGGATAAGAGTATTCGGAGCTACCGTAATATCCTGGTTGTCAAGATATATGGTAGTCAATGCACTGTTCCTTGCTTTCGTAACGAGCAGTTTGCCCGAACAATGGATAATCCTTGCCCGACAGTTTATAGTATGGGTACTCCTGATTGTGAGTCCGACGCCCGGAGGATCCGGTATAAGCGAATGGTTGTTTACTGAAGTTTATGGCTCAATGATACCCACAGTAGCCCTTGCTCTATTTATGGCAATCTGTTGGCGTATTATATCATATTATATATACTTAATCATAGGTATGAGCATTCTGCCCAAATGGTTAAGAGACAGTTTTTCAAAAAAACAGAAATGAAATTTGCAGTTGTAATCCCGGCACGTTGGGCATCATCACGTTTTCCGGGCAAGCCTCTGGCCAAGCTTGCCGGGGTTGAAGTGATAAACAGAGTTGTAGGCAGAGTGACGGAAGCGGGCTTATACGGACTTGTTGCCACTGATGATATGCGTATTCTGGAATGTGTGCAAGCTGCCGGAGGTAATGCGGTGATGACGCGTGCAGACCATGTTTGCGGTACCGACAGAGTGCGCGAGGCGGCAGACTCCCTGCCTGATGATGTTGATGTGATTATAAATGTTCAGGGTGATGAACCTTTTATTCACCCCAATCAATTGAAAGCATTGCAAAATCTGTTTAAGGAATATCCCGACACTGATATTGCAACCTTGGTACGTCCGCTGCCGGGCGACACACCCTATGCGCAGCTCACCGATCCGGCTGTGGTGAAAGCTGTGGTGGCCGACGACGGTAAAGCTCTCTACTTCTCACGGTTTCCCGTTCCGTATCAGAGAGGAGTGGAGCCCGAACTATGGGCCTCTCGTCATACATATTATGCCCATGTGGGAGTCTATGCCTATCGTCTTGATGTGCTGAAGCGCATTACACAACTCCAGCCGAGTGAGTTGGAGAAGGCCGAAAGCTTGGAACAACTCCGGTGGCTCCAAGCCGGGTTGACAATACGAACAGCTCAAACTCGACTGAACGGAGTAGGCATAGATACTCTCGCTGATTTGAAACGTGCGGAGTCTCTGCTGAAAGAGGGAAAAATCAAGGATTGAAAATTTATTTTTTAAAAAGTATTGAAATATAAATAAAAAGTTGTAATTTCGCAACTGAAAACCAAGGTTCAACTCGGTATTCAATCCGCAAAAGTTGCAGAATGATGCGGATTTGCAGTAATTTGACAAATATTAACAATAACTTATACCAAATTTCTCATGAAGAAACACAATTTTTATGCCGGCCCTTCTATTCTGAGCCAGTACACAATCAAGAATACAGCTGACGCTGTAATCAATTTTGCTGACATGGGTCTCTCAATTCTTGAGATTTCACACCGCAGCAAGCAATTTCAGGCTGTTGTAGACGAAGCAGTAGCTCTCGTTAAAGAACTTCTTGAAGTGCCCGAAGGCTATTCAGTGCTCTTCCTGGGTGGCGGTGCCAGCTTGCAATTTGCCATGGCGCCCATGAACTTCCTCAACAAGAAAGCAGCTTATCTCGACACCGGTGTATGGGCTTCCAAAGCTATCAAAGAAGCCAAACTCTTCGGCGAAGTTGACGTTGTCGCTTCCGGCAAAGACACTCACTACACTGTTATCCCCAAAGATTATAAAGTACCCGCTGATGTGGACTACTTCCACTATACTTCAAACAACACAATCTATGGTACTGAAATCCGCAAAGATCCCGATGTGCCCTGCCGCATGATTTGCGACATGAGCTCCGATATCTTCTCTCGCCCCATTGATGTAGCCAAGTATGACCTCATCTACGCCGGTGCACAGAAGAACCTCGCTCCCTCAGGTGTGACTATCGTCATAGTAAAAGACAGCGCTCTGGGTCATGTAGACCGCGTTATCCCCACAATGCTGAAATATCAGACTCACGTTGACAAGGGTTCAATGTTCAACACTCCCCCGGTACTCCCCATCTTCGCAGCTCTCCAGACTCTCAAATATTACAAGAGCCTCGGCGGTGTTCGCGAAATCGAGAAGATGGACATCGCAAAAGCAGAAAAGCTTTATGCTGCTATCGATGCAAGCAAGATGTTCGTAGCTACCGTGCCCGGTAAAGAAGATCGTTCTATCATGAACGTATGCTTCGTAATGCGCGAAGAATACAAAGACCTTGAGAAGGCTTTCATCGACTTCGCTACTGAAAAGGGTATGATGGGTATCAAGGGACACCGTGATGTTGGTGGTTTCCGCGCTTCTCTCTACAACGCACTCCCCATGGAAAGCGTAGAGGCTCTCATCGCTTGCATGAACGAGTTCGAGGCTGCAAACCTCAAATAATTTCCACTCTCAGATATTACAGAAGACATGAAAATATTAGTTTTCACAGAGAAACCTTTCGCTCCCGCAGCTGTAAAGGCTATTGAGGACACTATCAATGCTTCCGGCAATGAAATGGAACTCGTGGAGAAAGGTACTCGCGCTGACCTTCTTGAAGCTGTAAAGACAGCTAACGGTCTAATCGTTCGCTCTGACAAAATCGATGCAGAAGTAATGGATGCTGCTCCCGAGCTGAAAGTGATTGTACGTGCCGGCGCCGGCTACGACAACATTGACCTCGCAGCCGCTACTGCTCACGGTATCTGTGTAATGAACACTCCCGGCCAGAACTCAAACGCCGTTGCCGAACTCGTTTTCGGTATGGTAGTGATGATGTGCCGCAACCAGTACAACGGTACTTCCGGCTCAGAGCTCAAAGGCAAGACTCTCGGTATCTACGCTTTCGGTCAGGTAGGTCGCAACGTAGCTCGCATTGCCAAGGGCTTTGATATGAAGGTGTCAGCTCTTGACGTTTTCGTGAAAGACGAGGTTATGGAATGTGAAGGCGTTAAGCCTCTCCACACTCCCGAAGAGCTCTTCTCTGAAAATCAGTATGTATCACTTCATATACCCGCAACTCCCCAAACAAAAGGCAGCATCGGTTATGACTTGGTAATGAAAATGCCCAAGAATGGTGTGCTTATAAACACAGCTCGCAAGGAAGTGATTGACGAAGCCGGCCTGGTGAAAGCTCTTGAAGAGCGTCCCGACCTGCGCTATGTTTCTGACATCAAGCCCGATGCAGCAGCTGACTTTGAAAGCAAATTTGCCGCTCGTGTATTCTTCACTCCCAAGAAGATGGGTGCGCAGACTGCTGAAGCCAACTTCAATGCAGGTGTAGCCGCAGCTGAACAGTCTGTAGCTTATCTCAAAGACGGTTGGAACAAGTTTCAGGTTAACAAGTAATTAAAACCAATTAATACAAGGAGAGCGGATACCTGTCTTGGCATCCGCTCTCTTGTTCATAACTAATGGTAATTTACGGATTAATCGGCAAGAAATTAGGCCATTCCTTTTCCGCTCAATTCTTCAATGATAAATTTACGCGAGAGGGCATTGATGCGTGCTATAAAAATTTTGAATTGTCCGTGCCTTCTGATTTGCATTGCTTGATTAGCTCAACCCCAAATCTTATGGGGCTGAATGTAACTATCCCTTATAAGCAGGCATATATGCAGACCTTAGATGCAATAGAGGAAGAAGCCGCCAGCATAGGTGCGATAAATACAATTAAGATTGAACGCCGTGCCGGAAAACCATTCTTGACAGGCTATAATACCGATGCGTACGGGTTTGAACAGGGACTTCAACTTTTGTGTAGAAATGAGTTGCCTGACAGGGCTTTAATACTTGGAGGAACCGGAGGAGCCGCAGCCGCAGTGATTTATGTATTGCGTAAACGAGGAGTAAGTTGTACCATTGTGTCAAGGTGGCCGGATGCAAAAAGGTCGGGGGAAATTCCGCGTATTACCTATTCCAAAATTTCACAAGACATTTTATCTTCACATAGATTGATTATAAATTGCACGCCGTTAGGCACATGGCCGAATATAGAAACAAAGCCTGATATCCCATACCAATATCTCACTCCGTCTCACTACATTTATGATTTAGTGTACAACCCCGAACGAACATCATTTATGGAGGCGGCTGCCACACATGGTGCAAAAACAATCAACGGTTTACCCATGCTGCACGCGCAAGCTCTAATGGCTTACAGTATCTGGACAAATAAACAATCATAAGCGGTGTTGTGTTAAATTAATGTATTTTAATTTACGCAAACACTAATTATGAAAAAAGGAAGTACATTTTTAATCGGCAATCTTTGTATCTTGATTGCCGCTATATTTTGGGGATTGAATGTGCCGATAACTAAGGTATTAATTCCCGAATGGATGACCGGCAACGGTATTTCAGCCGTCCGGCTCGTTGGCGGGTGTATTTTGCTTTGGCTTGTCTCCTTGTTTGTGCAGACAAAGAGTATTGACCGGAGTGATTGGCTAAAGATTGTGCTTGGCGGCACAATCGGTTTGTTCGGCTTTATATTCCTGTTTGTCAACTCATTACGCTACGGCAATCCTATTGATATCTCAATTATTATGACGATGCCGCCCATGTTTGTAATTTTGATAGGCATAATTTTCTTACATGAGCGTCCCTCGTGGATTGAATACTTGGGTGTGATTATATCATTTGTCGGAGCGTTTATCGTAATAGCGGACGGAAGCAGTGGCAAAGCTGGAAGCGACAATATGCTCGGTGACCTCATGGCAGTTGCCTCAACAATCTGCTATGCGTTCTATTTGGTAATATTGCAGAAGCCCACAGTTAAGTATAAGCCTATCAATCTGTTAAGATGGGTATTCTTATTTGCGGCAATTCCCGCACTTTTCTTATTGCCGGGTATGCAAAACGAACCCATAGTGCATACAACAGAGTTGACACCATGGCTGGAAATCGGCTTTATTCTGCTTTGTCCAACCTTCTTGGCATACTTCCTTGTGCAACCCGCCGTGAAAGATATAGGCAGCGAATTGGTATCACTGTATCAGTATCTTTTGCCCGTGTTTGCCACAATTGCGTCAGTGCTAATGGGCATTGACCAACTAAGACCGATGCAAGTAGTGGCCATGGGTATAATAATCATAGGTATGGTGTTCACAAACATCGGCAAGAAGCATCGTAAATCACCAACGTCGGTCACCGCAAAGTAATTAAGTGATTCAAGTTTCGCAAGTTACAATACATTGATATTTATAGATTGTGGTAGTGTGCGAAGCACAGTGATTATTTGTAGCCCCAAACACACGCGGCGTAGCCGTGGGTGTTTGGGGCTACAAGAGAGTCTGTAAAGGTGTCTGAAAGACACCGATTTACTGTAATTAGCCAATGTATATAGAACATGCGAAACGCGAGTAAGTGATATAAAAAGCAAGGACCCCGGCGCATGTCGGGGTCCTTGCTTGGGATAGTGGTATTATCAATAAATTTCTTTGTTGTGTTCCAACAAGAGTGTCATGGACGGGCGGTCGCACACTTCTACCGGACCGAAGTACTGAATGGGACCCGGATACTGGTAAAGAGTGTTGAGCGAGCATGTTTCTCGTTGAGAAGCGAATTTGAGATAGGGGCGCCCGTTAAGGTTTACCAATGCCTTTTGGATTACCGGTTTCAGTTTGCCGTTGCGTTTTTCCATATTCATCATCATGGTGATTGGAATACCGCCTGCAATCCATTCTTCCGTGTGTCCGGTAAGGTTTCTTACCGAACTCATATAGCCGGTAAGTCCGGCATTGATGAGCATTGCCGCATTGTAGCCGAGGGCATAAGTGTAATCCGCATCAAAATTGGAGGGATCGGCGCAGCGGCCTTCGTAGCCGAAGAAGTGGTGTTGTGTGGCGAATTTGCCTACATACTGGCCTTGCTCCTTCATTTCTTCAAGACGCTTCTCCACCATTTCCGATATGAGCTTCTCTGTTTCGATAAGGCTTACCTGCACATTGCCGTGGCTGTCGCGGTCCATTGAGAGCTGAAGGGCAATCTGCTTGGGCAAACTCTTGTAAAGCTCCTGATTGATAGGGGTGAGGTATGAGTGTATAGTGATGAGTTTGTTGTCTTCGTCAAGGCTTTCAAGGTCTTCTGAATGTTCGGCGAGTACATCGTTAAGCTCGGAGATAAGTGCTTTCATGGAGGGGATAAACTCAATCAGACCTTCCGGTATAAGCACAGTGCCGAAGTTCCAACCCAGACGAGCGCGCTCACTTACCACATATGCAATCTGGCTGACAATATTGTCAAGAGTCATGCGCTTTGCAAGAATTTCTTCTGAAATGATGCATATATTGGGCTGAGTCTCAAGCGCACATTCCAATGCGATATGAGAGGCGGAGCGGCCCATCAGCTTGATGAAGTGCCAATATTTCTTGGCGGAGTTGCAGTCGCGCTGTATGTTGCCTATTACCTCGCTGTAAACCTTGCAGGCGGTATCGAATCCGAATGAGGTCTCAATCCATTTGTTCTTCAAGTCGCCGTCAATAGTCTTAGGTACACCGATTACTTGAATATCAACACCTTTTGCTTTATAATACTCTGCAAGTACGGCGGCATTAGTGTTGGAGTCATCGCCGCCTATAATCACCAATGCCTTGATATTCAATTCTTCAAGAATTTTCAGACCCTCGTCAAACTGCTCGGGTGTTTCCAACTTTGTGCGTCCGGAGCCTATTATGTCGAAGCCTCCGGTATTGCGGTAATCTTTGATTATACCTGCTGTGAGCTCCATATATTGATGATCCACAAAGCCGCTGGGTCCCATTAGGAAACCATATAGGCGACATTCGCGGTTCAAGCTCTTTATACCGTCGAAAATGCCGCTCACCACATTATGACCGCCCGGGGCTTGACCTCCGGACAAGATAATGCCTACATTAAACGGCTCTTCTACTCTTTCGGGATTTTCATTGCGTTCAAACTCAACTACAGGCATACCGTATGTATTCGGGAAAAGCTGCTGTATTTCCTCCTGATGAGCCACGGAGCGTGTTTTCTCACCGAATTTTACCTTTACCGGGCCTTGGAGGGCAAAGGGCAGTTTGGGTTGATAATCTGCCCTGACTCTTTGTAGTGCACTCTTTTTCATGCAGAATCAATTGAATGTTTTTCTTTTCTATCTAATACCGCTGCAAAATTACGCAATTAATCCGAATTATGCAAAATTAGTTGCTAACGGTAGCTTCGTTGTTTTTTAAACAATATTCAATTCATTTTGTTTTAGTACTGAAACCAATTTATTAATTCAACTATGGAATATACACAAGCTATTAACTCAACCCCCGTGGTAATGGTGGAATTTTATGCCACTTGGTGTCCTCACTGCCAAAGAATGATGCCCGTAATCGAGCAAATAAAGGAAATGCTGGCGGGTCAAGTGGACATATATCAATTGGATATTGATTTGAATCAGGAACTCTCCGAAACGGAAGGCGTTAACTCCACTCCTACGTTCATTATTTATAAAGACGGCAAGCCGGTATGGCGTGAAAGCGGAGAGATGGACGGCCAGTTCCTGCTCAATAAGATTCAATCTTATATGTAGTTATGTCAACGCAGAATTACAAACCGACCCTCGCGGGCGATTATCTTACTGCATTGGGTGTAAGTCACACAGATGCTTACACTACAAAGCGTTTTGACGATATGCCTTTCCGCACCATGTTCGGTCTGATAAAATTATTGGAAGAATATGGTGTGGAGAGTCAGGGGTGGCTATTGTCTGACAAGTGTGAAATATCTAAACTCACACCGCCGTTTTTGGCTCGCACTCCCAAAGGTTTTGTAATTGTTTTAAACCAATCGGGAGGAAATGTCACATATATGTCGCAGGGCGTCCGGGAGACAGTCCCGGCTTTGGAATTTCAAAATGCATGGGATGGAAATGTGATTCTATCATTTCCGACTGCCATGGCAAAAGAGCCGGAATATGAAAAGCACCGCGCCTTGGAGTTTTTAACAAGCACGAAAAAAAGGGTGCTTTATCTTTGCGCGATTTTCTTGTTTCTTTATGCGTTTATCTCCAACAGACTTTATGACAGCGTTTCAACCATATTGGTGGCTGCTGTTGATATTGTGGGATTATATTTTACATATTTGCTTGTGCAGAAGTCAGTTAAAATACATAATCCGGCGGCCGACAGCGTATGCAGTGTGCTTCAAGCCGGTGGGTGCGACAGTATCCTTGAGCTCAAAGCATCTAAATTTTTCGGACTGTTCGGTTGGAGTGAAGTGGGATTTTCTTATTTCTCCGTGAGTCTGCTCACTTTGTTGATGTTTCCGGATATGCTTCCATGGCTTGCTCTGTGCAATGTATGTTGCTTGCCATTCACCGTTTGGAGTATTTGGTATCAAAAATTTCGCGCCCACAAATGGTGTACTCTGTGCGTATGTGTGCAAGCCTCCTTGTGGTTGTTGTTCTTTAGCTATCTGAGGGGCGGCTACATTAAATATGCATGGCCGTTGAGTATGGACTTTTTCGTGTTAGGCGTGACGTATGTAGCAGTAATGCTCGGAATTAATGCAATTATGCCGTTAATGGAAAAACAAAATGAAAGTTAAAGTAAAAAATATACATGAGCCCAAACTGGAGAAAGCAACTCGGTTAACACTGTTGCAACTGAATGGCATGCGTCCGGATAATAAGCACACGGTGTTGACTCCCGAACTTTTCCGGGAAATGGCACAACGGAAAGAAGCGGCCTCTTCCAAATAATTTAGTTAACTTTGCGGCAAAATCCGACTGCGGAAGTGAAGCAAAGAGTTTTTAAATTTAAAAAGTTTACCGTAGCCCACGGGTGCAGTTCGTTGCCCGTGGGCTTTGATGCCGTCTTATTGGGAGCATGGACAGATGTCAGCGGCGCGGAAAGCATATTGGACGTGGGCTGCGGCTGCGGTGTAATAGCTCTGATGTGCGCTCAAAAAAATCAATCCGCAATAATTCATGCCATAGATATTCATGCTCCGTCTGTGGCTGAAGCTGAATATAATTTTCAAAATTCTCCTTGGTCAGACAGACTCACAGCTTCATTTTCAGACTTTAATTTATTGGCAAAAGAGGGTAGGGGTATTGACTTGATAATCAGCAATCCTCCTTTTTTTAATGCCGGAGTAAAGCAAGTAAATGAAAATGCTCGTTTGCAGGCTCGTCATGCCGCTGAATTCAGTCCGCAAAGTCTGATAACGCACGGTGCTGAATCGCTGTCCGAGAAAGGAAGTATTGCATTGATTTTCCCACCGGAGGAAGAGCTTGCTCTGCTGCATATTGCAAATGGCGTTGGTCTGTTTGCAAGGCGCATTTGCCGGGTATTTTCCCGTAACCAAGAGGCTCCGGTAAGAGTAATGATGCAGCTCTCAAAGCATTATTGCGATTGCGATATCATGAAATTGCGGATATATGCGCAGGGTGGAGAGTACTCATCGGAATACAAAAAACTGACAAAAGATTTCCATCTCAACAGTTAAAAAATCTTAATAAAATTTAACAGTCTGCCCTTATTTGAAAATTTATTGTTATATTTACATGCTTATTGTATGCTATGGAATTTTACCGGGAATCGGTTTAAACCTTTTTAGTTGCAATTTGTCTAAAATTAGAAACGAATAATGACCTTACAGATATGAAGAAGTTACTTTTGATTTCTGCTTGCTTGTGTCTTACTTTATCCGGGGTTGCTCAGGAGGAGTTTGACGATATCTATTACAACCCCAAAACGGCCAAGACTCAAACACAGAAACAACAAACTAAAAATCAGCCTGTTCCCGGTGCCACAATTTATGGCGGCGAGAGCCAGACTTATTATTACTATCCACAAAGTGCATATCAAGAAAATCGTGATATAGACGAGTATAACCGTTACGGCGGTTATTATCAAAGCGCGGTTGATACTATCGGTGATGCCATTGCCAATTCGCAAGATTTTGTCTATACTCAAGAAATCCAAAAATACTATAACCCCACTATCGTTGTTGATAATATGTCGGTTCTTTCCGATCTAATCAACAACAGCTACGGCAATATCAATATAGTTTATGATTACGGCTATCCGGTCTTTTCACCGTGGTACACCCGTACCTTCCCTTACTACGGCACAACATGGTGTTGGAATCCCTATTGGAACTTAGGGTGGGGCTATGGTCCCGGTTGGAGTTGGAATTGGGGTTGGTCTTGGGGCTGGGGCGGCTGGTACGACCCCTGGTTTGCCTGGGGACCTTCATGGGGCTGGAGCTGGGGACCCGGTTGGGTGTGGAACACCCCCGGTTGGGCTTACAGCACACCGCGCCCCGGAAATACCACACGCCCCGGTTGGGCGCACAACACACGTCCCGGCACCGGCGGCGGTCATCGTAATCCCGGTGTAGTCAACGGTATGGGTTCAGCCACACGTCCCGGCACGGCAGCCGTCTCGGGAGGAGGCAGCCACGGCAGCTCTTCATCTCGCCCCGGTTATGTACAGCCCGGTACAAGCTATACTCATCGCGGCACGATGAACAACAATTACCAAACCTCGCGTCCCGGCTTGGATACTCAGAAGCACTATCAAACCGGAAATTCAAACTTGCGCCCGACTACTCCCACAACAAGACCTTCCACTGCAACAACACGTCCGAGTACTTCCACTACCCGACCTTCAACAACCACTAATACCCCACCGAGTACTACAACAACTGCTCGCCCGTCGAACCACACTACACGTCCGAGTATGAACACCACACGTTCCAACAGCTCGTTTAATACCGGAGGCAGCACACACCGCAGCTCCGGTGGAGGCTTCCGCAGTGGCGGCGGTACACGCGGCGGCGGTGCCGGAGGCGGTATGCGCGGTGGTGGCGGCGGTCATCGCAGATAAAACTTTTACATACAGGCTCATAGCACGGAGCCTGTATGCTCTTTATTTGAAATAAATTACAACAGATATGAAAAGATCTCTACTAATTTCATCGGCATTGCTGTTTGCAGCAACTGCCTTTGCGCAAAGTGCGCTTGACGGTTATCATATCTCCCAACCGGGTCTGTACGGCACGGCTCGATTTATGAGTATGGGCGGTGCTTTCGGTGCTCTCGGCGGCGACATGACCACACTTTCATTCAACCCCGCCGGTATTGGTGTTTACCGCTCCTCCGAAATAGGTGCCACCATCAACTTTGATATTCAAAACACCGGCCTTGATTTCGGAAATGGCAAAAACTCCGAAAATCATCTTAACTTCCTGATGAATAACGGCGGTTACATAGGCTCTGCCGTCATGCCCACTTCCACACTGCGTACATTCAACTGGGGTTTTACCTATAACCGACGTGCAAACTTCAACCGCAGATATAAAGGCTTTGCCAACAATATCACCAACTCCATGAGCAACTTCATGGCCGGTGTGGCAAACGACTATGGCTTGACCGAAGCTGACTTCAATACCGATTATCCGTATGATAGCAGCTTACTCCCATGGATTGATGTGCTCGCTTACGATTCATATCTGATTTCACCAATCCAATATTCCGATGGCACAAACTGGTACGGTCTCTATGGTGACGGAACTACCGGTTCTTCTTCCATAGCTGTGGAGGAAACAGGCGGGATAGATGAATACAACCTCGCCTTCGGCGGTAATTTCGTAGATAAATTCTATTGGGGTATGGACTTTGGTATCTTTGATATCAACTATACTCGTAAAGCTATGTATGGAGAGTCGCTGCAAAATGCATACGTGCTTGAACCGAACAAACCCGACTTCACAATAACAGATGCATTTTGGAATCTGTACAACTTTTACAGTGTAAGCGGCACCGGTTTCAACTACAAACTAGGTTTCATCTATAAACCTATTCAGGAATTGCGCATCGGTTTCGCATTCCACACCCCGACATGGTACAGCCTTGACGAATACTACTACGCAAGTACAAAGTATGAATATCCCAATACCGACATACGCAACGGCTCGCAAGAAACGAACGAAGGCTTTGACGGTTATAACGAATATAATCTTCGCACCCCATGGCGCTTTATGTTCAGTGCTGCCGGTGTGATTGAGAACAAGCTTATAATCAGTGCCGATGTAGATTTTACTGACAATCAGTATATTCACCTATCATCGCCGTATTACAACGGCGGCTATGTAGACGGTTACGGCGACCCGTTTGCCACTACAAATCAGCAGGTGAAGGATTATTACAAAAGCCAAATAACATTCCGTGCCGGCCTTGAATATCGCGTAAGTCCATACGTCAGCCTTCGCGCCGGATACGCACACATATCCGACCCGGTGAAAGAGGCGGCTAAAAACAATCGGATGACAATAACCACCGCCGGAACAGACCCCTCATATCAGCTTGACAATACAACAGATTATGTCACTGCCGGTATAGGCTATCACTACAAGCATTTCTATATGGATGCAGCATACGTTTATCGTCATCAAAGCGCTGACTGGCACGCATTTACTGCCGATCCCGATTACAAAATAGACTCCGGCGCACAGGCCGAAATGACTAATGTAAATAATCAGATAGTAATCTCAATGGGTTTCAAATTCTGAAATTTCCCGATATAAAATATGAGGGCGGCGGTTCTACTTATTGAACCGCCGCCCTTATCAATTGCCGAGAAAACTGTTTTACAATATTATAGCCAAGCAGCAAATACATATGATAGCAACAATCTCAATCATTACGCCCGTAATCCATATGTTGCGGCTTGCACCCTTAGTCTTGAACAATACGCTGCATGAGGCCCATACTGTAGCGATGCACGGCATCAGAAACGCGAGGCATATCATTGATATGAGAAACAGCACCATTGAGCCATCGGCAACATCAGCAAGCTTTGCCATCTCCCCCGGGTTCATAAAGTATGTCAAAACAGTAGGGTTGAAAAGTGAAACTAAGCCACAAACAAAAAGAACCACAAAACCTACTGTCAAGGCTATACCGACAGAGCCGGCTATTACACCGATAAACCCCATAAACAATGCGCCGATTACGTTGAGAAACGTGTTGCCCGTATTGGCATTATATGTACGCGAGGCCTCCATACTCATCTCCCCGATATTTGCCACCGTGACGGGTCGCCCCTCTTGTTCCAGCATTTTCTCCGGCGTGTCGGCAATCGGTGTTACTGTCCACACAATACAGTATGCGATAAACATCGGGAAGAAGCCGACGCACAACGTTGCAAGAACTACAAGAAGACGTATTGGCAAAGCACTGACATCGAAACGAATGGCCAGCCCGCCAATTATACCGCCCATCACCTTGTCTCTTGCCGAACGATAGAACTTCTTATGCGGAGCACACAAAGGCGGCACGGCAGGAGGCGACATGGGATTCGAGCCTGACTCAGATGCGTTTTCAGTGGAGCCGGTGACTGGTTGCTCATCACTTTCCAATGCAATCTCTTGTGCGTTACCTATCAAGGTTATCACACGCTCGGCATCCTCAAGAGTAAAAACAATCTTGCCGTTGTCTGCCTCATCTTGCAGCAAATCGCTGATACGAGCCTCAATATCGTCTACAATCTCCTTTCCGTCAACTCCCTTGAACGTTTGCGACAGGCTGTCAAGATAATCAAGCAGCAATGCGTATGCGTCTTCTTCTACCGTAAAAAGTCGCCCGGATATGCTGATGGTAAATGTACGTTTCATATTCTTTGCTTGTTATGATGCGTTGTCTGCATCGGTTAAAAAAATTACAGATTGGGAAATCTCGCTGAACAAGGTATGCAGAGCATGTAATGCAGTGCAACCCGCATCGGTTAACTCATAGTACTTTCGTGGCGGTCCGGAGGTAGACTCAACCCACTTGTATGCGAGCAGTCCCGAATTCTTCATGCGTGTAAGCAGGGGATAGAGCGTACCCTCCACAACAATCAAATCAGCCTCTTTCAGAGTCGAGATGAGCTCCGATGCGTAAGCCGGTTGGCGTTTCAAGATTAAAAGAACGCAAAATTCCAGAATACCTTTGCGCATCTGCGACTTAATATTTTCAACATTAATTTCTGTCATCGTAACTATTATTTTTGTCCCGGTTATCAGAGATGAAAATGACAACCCCGGGAAATACGAATATGCCAACCATGGGAAAATGAACAAGACAACCTCGGTAATAATGAAAATGGCAACCTCAGGAAATATGAGTTGAGATTAATCAATGCCCATCAACCACACTGCAAAGTTACAAATAAATTAGTACTATGCAAAACATAGTACTAATAATTAACATTTGTTAACATAATCATTCATACCAAAGTAACTACTAATGTATGCTAAGTTATTGAATAGTAGGGACGCACCATGGTGCGTCCGCTTACATAAGCATGATTTACCATTTTGGAGGCACGTGCCGTGCACCCAAACACAGACAATCAAATATTTATGTTTATCATATTGGGGCTGTAAAGCATGAAATATATAAATAGTGCGTCGGAATGTAGATATTCATTCCAACGCACAGTGTATTCTTTGTCTGCGTAAATTCCTAATAAAAGGAGTCTTAACGCTTGAGGCGATGTCGTATCTTACTTAAGAGCGTCTTTTACAGCATCGTTGGGCACCATTTCCTCTTTGAAGATGTATGCACCTGTTTTGGGAGATTTCTCCATTTTGATTACTTTGCTGTAAGTACGGCCTTCACCCTTTTGCAGAGATGCTACTGTTTTTTTAGCCATAATTTAAAGTGTTTTATATTGTGGAACAAAAGGTGTGGTATTGACCTTATTTAATCTCTTTGTGGATAGTGTATTTTTTGAGGATGGGGTTGTATTTTTTCAACTCCAGACGCTCGGTAGTGTTTTTGCGGTTTTTGGTAGTGATATAGCGAGATGTACCGGGCATACCGCTATTTTTGTGCTCTGTGCATTCCAAAATTACCTGCACTCTGTTACCTTTAGCTTTCTTTGCCATAATATATCTTGCTTATTTAGAATGAAAGAACTTTGATGTCTTTGAAATCGAGGTAGCCTTTCTTTTCGGCTTCTTTCAGTGCGTTGTCCAAACCCATTTTGTTGATGGTGCGCAGACCGCGAGCTGATACAGTAAGGAGAATCCAAAGATCCTGCTCTACCCAATAGAATTTTTTTGTGAAGAGATTGACGTTGAATTTGCGTTTTGTGCGACGCTTTGAGTGGGAAACGTTGTTACCCGTCGCCGGTTTCTTGCCTGTGATCTGACAAACTTTTGACATGGCTGTTGATGTTGCTTTGTTTTTTAACTTAAAAAATTAATCGCTTGAGGGCCGCCATCTCATTTCTCATATCACCGCCAAGTGCATCATTCTCAGCGGCTTTAAAGGATGTGCCACAAAAACTGTGCAAAATTACGTTTTTTTTCTGACTCCACCAAGTTTTTAACCTGTTTTTTACGCTATGTTAATTTTTTTCGCTTTGAGTTTCGCCTTGAAATTTCTGTCTTTTTGGTTTAATAATTACAATTCTTCAGCATCCGGAGATTGGAGGATGCTGAAGAATGTTAGTGTATATAGTGAGTAATGAACTATATATGTTTATTTGAGGACTCCGAGCTTTTTGCCGACTTTGATAAAGGCCGCGATAGCGCGGTCAAGTTGGTCACGGTCGTGGCCGGCACTCAATTGTACGCGGATACGAGCTTGACCTTTGGGTACGACGGGGTAATAGAATCCGGTTACATAGATACCCTCTTTCTGCATTTCGGCAGCGAAGTCCTGACTGAGTTTTGCATCGTAGAGCATCACGGCGCAAATCGCGCTCTGTGTGGGTTTGATGTCGAAGCCGGCTTCGAGCATTTTGGTGCGGAAGTATTCCACATTTTGCATGAGCTTGTCGTGCAGTTCGTTGCTCTCTTTCAGTTTGCGGAACATTGCGATGCTTGCGCCTACAATAGCCGGAGCTACGGAGTTTGAGAACAGGTAGGGGCGTGAGCGTTGACGCAACATGTCGATAATTTCCTTGCGACCGGTAGTAAAACCACCCATTGCACCGCCGAAGCTCTTGCCGAGTGTACCGGTGAAAATGTCAATGTCGCCGTAAGCGTTGAATTGTTCTGCAACACCGTGACCGGTAGGACCAACCACACCTGCGGAGTGGCTTTCGTCTACCATTACCAGTGCATTGTATTTCTTTGCGAGTTCCACGATTTTATCCATGGGAGCCACATTGCCGTCCATTGAGAATACGCCGTCTGTTGCGATAATGCGGAAACGCTGAGCCTGAGCTTCTTGCAGACAACGTTCGAGGTCGGCCATATCGGCATTTGCATAGCGATAACGTTTTGCTTTGCAAAGACGTACGCCGTCAATAATCGAGGCGTGATTAAGGGCATCGGAGATGATTGCATCTTCTTCAGTGAGCAGCGGTTCAAACAATCCGCCGTTGGCATCGAAGCAAGCTGCATACAGGATAGTGTCTTCTGTCTTGAAGTAGTCTGAAATAGCTTTTTCAAGCTCTTTGTGAAGGTCTTGTGTGCCGCAGATAAAGCGAACGGAGCTCATGCCGTATCCTCTGCGATCCATGGCCTCTTTTGCAGCATCAATCAAATCTTGGTCATCAGAAAGACCCAGGTAGTTGTTGGCGCAGAAGTTGAGAACTTCGCCGGGAGTGCCTTCTACTGCGATATCGGCTTTTTGGGGAGTTACGATGATACGTTCATTTTTGTAGAGTCCGGCATCTTTGATGTCCTGCAACTCTTTTTGAAGATGTTCCTTGAAATCAGTGTACATGACTGAGTATTGATTTATAGGTTAATTTAACGATTTCTAATTGTCAAAATTACAAAAAAAATCACAAATAGGGTAATTCTTTTCCGTATATTTTATATCTTGTTGAGTATTAGTATGCTATTTATAGCGAAGAATTGTAGTACATGGGGTTTCCGGTCACTTCTTCACCTACAAAAGAGGGTAGTGGCGGCTCTTCGGCGCTGTCTTTGAGTTCAACTTCAGCTATAACCAATCCGGCAAGGTCGCCGTGGAATTTGTCTATTTCCCAACGGTAGCCCAAATAGTTTACAATGTAGCGAGTCTTTTCCAAAATATGCCCTTCGCATAATTTCAGCAGTTCAACTGCATCTTGCACCGGTATTTCATATTCAAACTCTTCACGGACATTTCCGGAATTTTTACCTTTAACAGTAATCCAGCCTTTGCCGCCGCACGTGCGAATTCTTACCGTGCCTTCCACTCTGCGCGTAAGATAACCTTGCGAGATACGCTGTCCGGACGAGGCCATACGGCGATAATCATTATTGATTACAATAAATTTTCTTTCAATTTCAAGAGCCATCAGACTATCATTTACGAAAAATAGAACAACGTGAACTGCGTAAAAAGCAGTAATTTTGCACCCACAAATTTACAAAAATATTTCATAATATTAAAATAATGATGGCGAGCTTTCGCTTAAAATATATTTTTTTGTTTATTGCCTCTCTTATTAATTGGCATACAGACCTGTATGCCTCAAATCAAGCGGCCACAACAATTAAAGGTATAGTTGTTGATTCAATCTCGGGCGAGGCTTTGCCTTATGCAAGTATCTACATTAAAGGAACCTCTTCCGGTATAGCCACTGATATAAACGGTAAATTTTCTTTTTCAACTACCGAGAAGTTCAATGGTTTGAGAATCAGTGTTGTAGGTTACAATACAAAAGATATTCCCATAAAACGCGGTCAGTTTAATAATTTGCAAATAAGGCTATCACCCTCTGAAACTGTACTTCAAGAGATTGTGGTTAACCCTAAAAAACAGAAATATAGCAAAAAGAACAATCCGGCTGTGCAGCTCATGGAGCGTATCAGGGAGACTTCTCCCAAATACTGCCCGAAAAATCACGATTTTTTCAATTACGACAAATACGAGAAAATAGTTTTGGCCCTGAACGATTTTAATCCGGCCACTCAGGGAGATTGGTTTACCAAGAAATTCGTCTTTTTACAAGAATATGTTGATACGAGTGAGATTTCCGGAAAAACAATTCTGCCGCTTTCGGTGAAAGAAAAGGCGTCCAAAATTCTGTATCGTAAGCGAGGCAACAAGCAGAAGGAATACATTACCGGCTTCAGGCGTGGAGGTTTGGATCAGGTTATGGATCAAGAGAGTATGCAACGCTTTCTGGAAGATGTGTTCAGAGAGATTGACATATTCCAAAACGACGTTACCATAATGCAGAATAAGTTTGTAAGTCCTCTGAGCAATATTGCCGCCAATTATTACAAATTTTATCTTGACACCGTCCCCTTGCCGGGTGAAAAATGCTTGGAACTCTCTTTTGCTCCCCACAATCCCGAGTCGTTCGGTTTTAACGGCAGAATGTATATTCCTCTTGCTGACAGCACTTTGTTTATTAAAAAAATAGTAATGAGAGTGCCGGCTGCAATAAATCTGAATTATGTGAAGAACATATATATAGTTCAAAACTATGAGCAGGCGGAAGACGGTACGAGAATGAAGGTGAGCGATGATATGACGGTGGAATTGCAAATTTTGCCCGGGACTCCCGGTTTTTACGCACGCAGACAAACCGCTCACACCAATCACACATTCGCCGCGCCGTCCGACCCTCAAATAGCCGAATATTTGGATAAAGAGGGGCATACATTCACTGACATTCATGCCGCACTCCAACCGGAACAATTCTGGCACGATAATCGGCAAATACCAATTAAGGAGAATGAAGATGCAATGAAAAAATTGCTGGCACGATTGCGCCAAGTGCCTGCATTTTATTGGTTTGAGAAGGTTGTGAAGGTGCTTGTAAGCGGTTATATTCCGACTCGTGAGACTGACTCCAAGTTTGATTTAGGCCCTATGAATACCACTATATCCGCCAATACGGCTGAGGGCGCGCGTTTCAGAGTCGGAGGAATGACAACCGCAAACTTGTCAAAACACTGGTTTTCGCGTGGATACGTGGCATACGGCACTCGCGACAGAAAGTTTAAATATGGGGCTGAATTGGAATATTCCTTTAATGAAAAGAAGTATCATTCACGTGAGTTCCCTATACATTCGCTGCTCCTTAATCATACATACGATTTGGATCAGCTCGGTCAGCATTATTTGTTTACGAATGCCGACAATATCTTTTTGTCATTAAAACGCAAGCCTGACGACAAGATAACGTATCGCCGCAAGACTACGCTGAATTATAAAATGGAACGTCCGGGAGGCTTCTCGTTTGATATCGGTTTTAAACATGAAATTCAAGAACCGACTCGGTGGTTGCCTTTTGAAAACGGCTACGGAGATGTGTTCAAGCACTATTCACAGTCAGCTTTCAGTATCTCCTTGCGCTTTGCCCCGGGCGAAACATTTTATCAGACTAAAACACACCGCATACCTATAAATATGGATGCCTGGGTGGTGCAACTCTCTCATGAGTATGGACCCAAAGGTATGTTGGGAGCAGCATTTACAACTAACAAGACAGAGCTTTCAATTCAGAAACGCTTCTGGTTCTCGGCATTCGGCTATACAGATGTACTGATTAAGGGCGGAAAGATTTGGAGCCAAGTTCAATATCCGGCACTTTGCTGGCCAAATGCCAATCTCTCATACACGATACAACCGGAGAGTTACCCGTTAATGAATGCCATGGAGTTTGCAAATGATCAGTATGTAAGTTGGGATTTGACATATTGGGCTAACGGCGCACTGTTAAATCGGCTGCCTCTCATTAAATATTTGCGTCTGCGCGAAGTGGTCTCATTCAGAGGACTGTATGGTTCGCTTTCCGATAAGAATAATCCGTCTTTGAACAATAATCTGTACCGTTTTCCATTTGATGCTTTTACAGCCCCCATGGGCAGTAAGCCGTATATGGAATTGGGAGTTGGTATAGATAATATTCTCACGATATTGCGAGTGGATTATGTATGGCGTCTAACTTACCGCGACACTCCAAATGTAGATAAATCCGGAGTGAGGGTGCAATTACATTTCACCTTCTAATTGATAGTGTCTTAACAGATTGAATGATAGTGGAATATCTGAATACAATCAAATTATGCGAATCTTTTTAAGCTACAATTGAGAAAAAACCGGTAATTTTGTACCCGCAAATTTGATTGATTAAAATGAGTATTCAGACTAAAAAAATCAAACCATACGTTCTGCCGACAGCCATTATCCTCGGCTTGATATTTCATAATTTTTGTGAGCAACTTTCGGCTCTCATACCTTATTTGATTTTTTCTATTCTCATTCTTACATTTTCCACAACGCGCCTGCGGAGTTTAAAATTCGAGAAGCTTGATTTGTGGCTTATGTTGTGCCAGACCGGAGCTTCCTTGCTGTTGTATCCGGTGTTCAGACTGCTGCTTGGAGATGTAACCATAGCGCAGGGTATTATGATGGGGGCTTTGTGTCCGGTGGCGAGTTCGGTTACAGTCGTTGCCATGATGCTTGGTGCCAAGCGAGAAAATACGATTGCATATACTATTGTGGGTAATCTTCTGATTTGTGTACTTGCTCCGGCAATATTTGTATTTATCGGTAACAGTCAGCCCTCCGACATTACCGACTCGTTTTTCTCAATATTGGGGAGAATCAGTACGGTGATAGGACTGCCGTTTTTCATAATGCTTGTAATTCAGCTATGGGCAAAACCGGTTTCAGATGCAATCAGCCGCTACAGCTCCTGCTCATTTTATCTGTGGGCCATGGCCTTGTTCCTCACTCTCGGACAAACAATCGATTTCATTTATTTGCACGGCCAAGGACATTGGATTGCCATTATCATTCTCGGAGTGGGTTCGGGTGTGATGTGTCCCCTTCAATTCCTGATAGGGAGAATGATTGGTCGCAAATGCGGAGATGCCGTAGCCGGACAGCAATTGCTCGGACAGAAAAATTCGGCAATGGGCATTTGGATGGCGAATACTTACCTTAGTCCGCTTGCTTCATCATTTCTGGCCTTTTACAGCATATGGCAAAATCTGCTTAATTCATGGCAAATTTACAGTCATGAAAAATCAGCAAACAAGTGATTACCACTCAAATCCGATGGTTGCGCCCAGCGAATTGACGGTGGTGTTGGAATAATATCCGCCCCAGTTCCAATAGGAGTTGGTAATCAATTGATACGACACACCGAAATTGACTGCATATTTGGGATTGTCGCTGCTTAACGGCACGCGCACACCTATTGTAGGTTTGAAGTAGAAACCTTCGTTGTTGTCAAGGTATCCGTCGGGGGTACGCAGATAGTTTTTCCCGATAAGGAATGAGGCTCCCACTTTCATTCCAATGAACAGGTTTACATCTTGCTCGTTGCCGATATAGAAACGGAAGTCAGTAAAGAGAGGCATAATAACACCTGTATCTTTCACTCTGCGGTAGGGGTCGTAACCGTTTCCCCAACCTCCGGGATTATATGTGTGATTATCATCTCCCTCACCGGCAAACGCCACATTCACACCGGCTCCAACACCCATGAAGAACCAGTTTGCATATTTAAAACCCTGGGTAGTAGAGAATTCCAATGAGCTGCAACCGTTGGTGCCGATGCCGGTAGTGTAAGAGGCATCAATCATACCGCGATAGTTGAAGCCGCCTTGTATGGCAGTTTGCAGCATATTTGTAGCTTGATTTATAGCTTGATAGTATTGAGCTTTCGCGCTGAATGTGCATAGCAGAGCCGCTGTTGAGAATAAAATAGCCTTTCGAATAATGTTCATAACCTTCTGTTTTTATTAAATTAACATTTTTTAGACTATAAATGTTTTAACCGTTAAAACTATTTTCTCAAAATCGCATTATATATTTTGAAGGCATGAAATTTCAAGTCACTTAATTGCAGATTTCATCAAAATTTACTAATTTTGCAACCCGATTTAGGTACGCGATTAGAATAATACTTAACACTATAAAAATAAAGATAGAAATTTAGTTATGAAGATTGAAAAAATCGTTGGTCGTGAGGTGCTTGACTCACGCGGCAATCCCACAGTAGAAGTAGATGTCACTTTGGAAAGCGGTGCTTTCGGTCGCGCTGCCGTACCCTCCGGTGCATCAACCGGTGTAAATGAAGCTCTTGAGCTTCGTGACGGTGACAAAAACCGCTACATGGGAAAAGGTGTGCTCAAAGCTGTTGCTAACGTAAACGGTCCCATTGCCGATGCTCTTGTAGGCATGAGTGCACTGGATCAGATTGCAATAGATGAGAAGATGATTGCACTCGACGGTACCGACACCAAGAGCAATCTCGGTGCAAATGCCATTCTCGGTGTATCGCTCGCCGTAGCAAAGGCAGCTGCCGACTATCTCGGTGAACCTCTTTATAAATATATCGGCGGCGTAAATTCTTACGTGTTGCCTGTACCGATGATGAATATCATCAACGGCGGTGCTCACTCTGATGCACCTATCGCATTCCAGGAATTCATGATTCGCCCGATTGGCGCATGCTGCTATCACGAAGGCATCCGTATGGGTACAGAGGTGTTCCACAACCTGAAGAGTGTACTCAAAGCACGCGGTCTCTCCACAGCAGTAGGTGATGAAGGCGGTTTCGCACCTGCACTTGACGGCACCGAAGATGCTCTGAATGTAATCATGGAGGCTATCCGAAAAGCCGGTTATGAGCCGGGCAAAGATGTTACAATCGGCCTTGACTGCGCTTCTTCAGAGTTCTACAAAGACGGCAAATACGACTATACTTGGAAACAGGAAGACGGTCCCGTCTACACAAGCCGCGAACAGGCTGAATATCTCAAAAAGCTCGTAGACGAATATCCCATTGACTCTATCGAGGACGGTATGGCTGAAAACGACTGGGAAGGTTGGAAAATCCTTACCGACCTTATCGGCGACCGTTGCCAGTTGGTAGGTGATGACTTGTTCGTTACTAATGTAAAATATCTTGAACGCGGTATTGCCGAGGGTTGTGCCAACTCAATTCTTGTAAAAGTAAACCAAATCGGTTCACTTACAGAAACTCTCCGTGCAGTAGAGATGGCACAGCGCAACGGTTACACCGCCGTGATTTCACACCGCTCCGGTGAGACGGAAGATGCTACAATTGCCGATATTGCAGTAGCTACCAATGCCGGCCAAATCAAAACCGGTTCTGCTTCTCGTTCAGACCGTATGGCTAAATACAACCAGCTCCTCCGCATTGAGGAACAACTCGGTGCAGCCGCTCAGTACGGTTACAAAAAGATTGCCAGAAAGTAAGAGCCTGTTTAATAAACAACTTCTCCAAATAAAAAATGCTGTCCGGTTTCGGACAGCATTTTTTATTTGGAAAGATTTGTCAATAGGGTAGGAATGTGGCGGGATTGCCCCAGTCCCAAGTGCCAGGATATATGCATGAAAAACTGTACATGGCTATGCCCAAGTCTATCAGCTGTCGGCGATTTTTCGGCGGTACATATGCTTGAAGAATGTATTCGCCGTTTGCCGATTGAGTGTCAGCAGATGCTGTAACCTTCGGGTGAAGCAGAGCGTCATATCTTGAAGATAATTCCTGCGCGTGTTCGGACTTCTTGGCAGATTTGTCGGACTTTACACTCTCTGCTACCGGATTGGCCGGGTCGGCAGCTTCTTTAATGAAAATTCCGACCGGCTGCTTGTTGTAAGCCGAGGGAGCGTATGAAACTGCTTCCAAACCTTCATATAGTTTCGGGAATGCGGCGCAAATCTTTTCCCAAGGCAAGGTTGTGTCCAAGAAATCCATAGGTGTCAGACGTTTATGTCTGTGCATCATGGCCGATGAAAGTTTTGCGACAAAACTTTTTTTCTCAACTTCAGTTTTTTGGCCAAGCGCAATAAGCATTACCAATTCTTGCCCCACACGTACACGCGCACCTACATCTTTTTGCGAATATGTAGCAGACACGAAGCAAGATCCGAGCCCCATGGCTGTGGCCTCGCATACAATCTGCATTCCGTAAAATCCGGCACGCGCAAGCCAATTGGCAAAAGAAGTGTCTACAACGCAGGCCACATAATCCGTCACACCTTTGAACATTCCATAGCTCTTTGAAAATGAGCCGAAAGCATTGGGTTCATTTGTTACGAGTTGAAAATGCATTCCGGCACCGTGTGTGTTTATGTCGGTAATTACGGCATTCAGCCGTTTGATTTGCGCGGCATCACACGGTGCTGAGAAGGTGCGTACAGACTTGCGTGAACGCAGTGTGTCAAGCGTTATATTCACAGGGATTATTCGGGTTTATTGATGTCGAAGTTATCAAGGAATTCCATTGTTTTGTTGATGTAGTCGTGCATTACAACGTCATCTTCAACGAACGGAACTGTCTTGCGGTATTCATCTTTGATGTTCTGCAAATAGGGAGAAGACTTCAAGGGAGCGCGGAAGTCAAGACCCTGAGCAGCGTTCATCAACTCAACGGCAGCGATGTATTTCAGATTGTCAATAATCTTGT
The DNA here is from genome assembly GCA_023662865.1 of Prevotella sp. Classification (GTDB taxonomy): domain Bacteria; phylum Bacteroidota; class Bacteroidia; order Bacteroidales; family Muribaculaceae; genus Lepagella. The sequence continues at coordinate 24,692 of JAMPIK010000006.1, read as the reverse complement.
GGAGCTTGGTAGCTGCGTTTGCACCCATAGATACCAAGTCTTCCTGACCGTTTGAGCTTACGATTGAGTCGCACGAAGCGGGCCATGAGTACATCTTGTTCTGGCTTACAACCGCTGCGGCGGCATACTGTGGAATCATGAAGCCGGAGTTCAGACCCGGTTTTGCCACAAGGAATTCAGGTAGACCACGCTGACCGAGAATGAGCTGAGCTACACGACGTTCGGAGATGTTGCCAAGCTCATGGAGAGCTACTCCCATGTAGTCAAAGATAAGAGCAAGTGGTTCACCGTGGAAGTTACCGCCGCTGACTACGAGGTCCATGTCGGGGAATACGGTGGGGTTGTCAGTTACGGAATTGATTTCCGTATGGAGCACTTCGGTGACATGGTGCATTGCATCTTTTACCGCACCGTGAACCTGCGGAATGCAACGGAAAGAGTAGGGGTCTTGCACATGAGCTTTCTCTCGCTTGATGATTTCGCTGCCTTCGAGCATTTTGCGGAATACCTCGCCGGTTTCTTTCTGACCGCGATGAGGGCGAACGTCTTGAATACAAGCCATGAAGGGCTCAATGCGACCATCGAAAGCTTCAAGGCTGAGTGCGCCCATTGCATCGAATGTGTGAACCATGTGCCAACCGTCAATGAGAGCTTTGATGCCGTTTGCGCTCATGAACTGTGTGCCGTTGAGCAGGGCAAGACCTTCTTTACTCTTAAGCTTGATGGGACGCCAACCGAAAATATTGAGAATTTCTGAACCTTTGAAATGTTTGCCATCGTGCATCACCTCGCCTTCGCCGATTAGGGGGAGGAAGAGGTTTGCCAAGGGAGCAAGGTCGCCGGAAGCACCGAGTGAACCACGATCATAGACTATCGGCAGAATGTCGTTGTTGTAGAAGTCGAGAATACGCTGTACAGTTTCAGTCTGCACACCGGAGAAGCCGAATGAAAGGGCGTGCGCCTTGAGCAGAAGCATCAGCTTTACAACTGTGGGGGCTACCGGAGTACCTATTGAGCATGAATGGCTCTTTACAAGGTTTTCCTGAAGAGTGCCGAGCTGTTCGGGGGTGATTGAACGGTTGCAAAGAGAGCCGAAACCGGTAGTCACGCCGTAAATCGGCTTGTCGCTTTCTACAGCCTTCACATCAAGGTAGTTGCGGCAATGCTCAATTTTAGCTATTGCTTTCTCTGAGAGCACCAGTTTAGTGCCGTCTTTGAGTATTTTTTCAATCAGGTCGTAGGTAAGCTCGCTTGAGCCTATCTCGTAAATTTCAAGTTTTGACATTTTATCTTCTGTTTTGATTAATCATTTTCAGCAACTACGCGTCCATGGCTTATTACCGTTTTGACACAGTTCATGCCCACATAGTAGGGGAGCATACGATAGTTGTCGTAGTTAAGAATCACAAGGTCGGCAGACTTGCCTTTCTCGATAGAACCTGTCTCGGCGGCAAGGTCAAGAGCAGCTGCACCGTTGAGAGTGAGAGCAGTTATTGTTTCTTCAATGCTCATCTTCATGTAGATGCAAGCAAGGGCGATTGTAAGCGGAATTGAGCCGGAGAAACAGCTGCCGGGATTTAAATCCGTGGCAAGAGCTACGGCTGCGCCGCCATCAATAAACTTGCGTGCCGGAGCATACGGTTCGCGGAGGGTGAATGCAGTGAGGGGCAGTAAGGTAGCTACTGTGCCGGCCTTTGCCATGGCCTTTATGCCTTCATCGCTCACATGGAGAAGGTGGTCGGCGGAGACGGCTCCCAATTCGGCAGCCAGTTCCGCACCGCCGAGTTGAACTATCTCATCGGCATGGAATTTTAGTTTAAAACCGGCGTCCTTGGCAGCTTGCATATAACGGCGAGAGTCCTCAATTTCAAACACGTTTTTTTCTGTGAAGATGTCGCAGAAAGTGGCTTTACCTTTTACAGCCGGGAACATTTCGCCAATCATCAAGTCAATGTATTCGCTTGTGCGTCCGGCATATTCTTTGGGTACGGCATGAGCGCCGAGAAATGTGGAGACAACTCGCAACTTTTGTTCCGGATTTTTCGCAAGGCGGTCTATGGCATCAAGCATTTTTACCTCGGTTGCGGTGTCAAGGCCGTATCCGCTTTTTGCTTCAACGGTTGTGACACCCATCTCGCTCATACGGTTTATGAACCACTGAGCTTTGGTCACGAAGTTATCAACAGACTCGCCGCGTGTGGCATTGACGGTGCTTTGAATACCACCGCCTCTCTCCATGATACTCATATAGGAGTCGCCCTTTAGTCGCCACTCGAATTCATCGGGACGATAGCCGCCGAAAATAAGGTGAGTGTGAGAGTCTACAAATCCGGGGAGAACGGCACGGCCTTCTGCATCAATGTATTCTGCATCAGTTAATGCCGGAGCATCTTCAGCTTTGCCTACAAATGAGATTATATCATCTTCAATAATGATAGTGCCGCCGTGAATGGTATGCAAATGCCCCATCTCCTCACCCTTCAGAGCCTTTGAGCCGTGGGGTGTGGTGATGGTGGCGTTTGTTATAACGAGTTTCTTACTCATTATTTATCTATTACTTCGTTAACGATTTTCAGAATTGCAGCTTCGCGTTCGCAAGATTTGGCTGCAATTTCGGCAGCCTCGCCAAGCAGGGCATCAGCTTTTTCGTGGTCTTTGAGTCCGGCAGCATTGATGCGCACATTAAGATGCGCACCGAGTACAGCTGCGCGCGCGGCAAGTGCACCTACACCGGCATCGCTGACAGATGCGGGATTGCCTTTTGTTGCCACAGCTTCAAGCACATCAAATGTTTCGTAAGCGGCTTTCATGGTGCGTAGAGGCACTTGTGTAGCGTAAAGTGTTGCATCTTGCAGGGCGGCTGAACGAGCGGCCTTCTCTGCATCGCTCTTTTTGGGCATGGCAAAGACAGCCATGATGCGGTTGAATGCTTCTGTGTCTTCGTCTACCAAATGAATCAGTCGGTCTTGAATCTCTCTGCCTTTTTCGGCGATGTCAGAGAACTCTTCCCAACGGTCGTCCCAACCGGCTTTGTGTGCGGAAAGGTTGGCAACCATTGAGCCGAGAGCAGCGGCAAGAGCACCCATATAAGCAGAAATTGAACCACCGCCGGGAGCGGGAGACTCGCTTGCAGTCTCGTCTGCAAACTCAACGCAAGTCATGTCTACAAGTTTCTTGCTCTTGTTCTCATTCTCAAGCATATACTCAATTACCTTTTCATTGGCTACAAAGGGTTTGAGTTCGTCAAGACCCATTGATTTGATGGCAATCTTAATGATTTCGCTTTCGGGCAGGCCGAGTGAACGTTGCTGTTTGCGCAGGTAGTGTTTGCCGGCATCGATAAGTGCTTTCTTGGGCAGAAGACCTACAATCTCGGTACCGGTAACGCGAATACCGCGAGCAGCAGCGGCACGGCTTACTTCATCGAAAGCTTCGTGAAGAGGAGTTTGGGCCATGCTTGTGATGTTCATTGATACCTGTGCAATACCGTATTCATCAATGAACCAACCGATAGCTTTGGTTCCTTTGAGTGTGCCGTGAATCATTATCGGGTTTCCGTTCTCATCTTTGAGCGGTTTGCCGGTGAGCTTGCCGCCTTCGCGAGCCGGTCGACCCTTTTCGCGTACATCGAAAGCAATTGCGTTTGCGCGGCGTGTGGAAGTGGTATTGAGGTTGAAGTTCACGGCAATGAGGAAGTCGCGAGCGCCAACGGCTGTTGTGCCGGTGCGAGCCACACCTTCATCAAAAGGACGGTTTCCGAAGTCGGGGCCTTTGTCAGTACCCATTCTTTCAGACAGACCCTCGTACTCACCTTCACGACAAACTGCGAGGTTTTTGCGTTCCGGGGTAAATGCTGATGCTTCGTAGCAGTAAGTCGGGATATTCAGTTCGGTAGCGAAACGTTCGGCAAGCTTGCGAGCCAGGTCGGCTGTCTCTTCAAGAGTAATACCGCTCACGGGGATAAGCGGGCAAACGTCTGTTGCACCCATACGGGGGTGAGCGCCGTGGTGATGACGCATATCTATCAGTTCGGCAGCTTTCTTGGCAGCACGAACAGCTGCATTCATAACCGGCTCGGGTTCGCCTACAAAAGTTACTACTGTGCGGTTTGTAGCTTCACCGGGGTCCACATCAAGGAGTTTTACATCGCCGAGTTTTTCAATTTCGGCGGTGATTGCATCAATTACCGCCTTGTCGCGGCCCTCGCTGAAGTTGGGCACACATTCTATAATTTGTTTCATTTTCCAAATACTTATTTTACGAGGTTATCAATCAGAGAATCTTCGGCGAGGAATGGTTCGGTAATCATGAAGCCGTCACATTCGTGCGCTTTGTTCCAATCGTTTACAGTACTAATTGCATTTTCGTTGCGAGCCCATGAGCGACGAGCCACACCGCCCATAACGTCCCAAAGCATAGCTTGCTTCAAGATGTTGTCAACGCGGTCAGAACCATCGCATACCATACCGAAGCCTCCGTTGATGGATTTGCCGATACCCACACCGCCGCCGTTGTGGAGAGCTACAAGGCTCATGCCGCGAGCGCAGTTGCCGGCGAAACACTGGATTGCCATGTCGGCCATTACGTTGGAGCCGTCTTTGATGTTTGAAGTCTCGCGGAAGGGGGAGTCTGTACCGCTCACATCGTGGTGGTCACGGCCAAGCATGATGGGGCCGACTTCTCCTTTGCGTACCATATCGTTGAATTTCAAGGCAATAGCCAAACGTCCGGCTGCGTCCTGATAAAGGATACGAGCCTGTGTGCCTACTACGAGTGCATTCTTTTCAGCATCGCGAATCCAGTTGTAGTTGTCGCGGTCTTGATAACGGCGGTTCACGTCAATGCAGTCCATTGCAGCTTTGTCGGTCTTGATGAGGTCTTCGTGTTTGCCGGAGAGGCATACCCAACGGAAAGGACCGTAACCGAAGTCAAAGAGCATCGGACCCATGATATCTTCAACGTATGAGGGCCAAATGAAACCGTCTTTTTCATCTATACCGTTGCGAGAGATTTCTTTGACGCCGGCATCGTAAATAGCTTTCATAAATGAGTTGCCGTAGTCAAAGAAATAAGTGCCGTTTGCCACGAGAGCTTTGATAGCCTCAAAGTGACGTTTGAGCGACTCATCAACGAGTTTGCGGAATTTTTCCGGGTCATCGTGCAGAAGGGCGGTGCGCTCCTCAAAAGAAACGCCGGCAGGGCAGTAGCCTCCCTCATAAACTGCATGACATGAAGTTTGGTCAGACAGCAATTCCACCTTCTCATTGTTCTTCACTGCATATTCAAGCAAGTCTACCACATTGCCGTGGTAAGCAATTGATATAGGCTCGTTTGCTTCCATTGCTTTGTGGGCAAGGTCAAAGGCTGTTTTAATGTCGTCGGTTACTTCCTGCACCCAACCCTGATCATGGCGAGTCTTGATGCGGGAAGCATCAACTTCGGCTATAATGGCGGCTGCACCGGCAATAACGGCAGCTTTGGGCTGAGCACCGCTCATACCTCCAAGACCGGAAGAAATGAACAAGTGTCCGCGGAGGTCGCCTTCTTCGGGAATACCGAGTTTCATGCGTCCGGCATTTAATAAAGTGTTGAAAGTGCCGTGGACAATACCCTGCGGGCCTATGTACATCCAGCCTCCGGCTGTCATTTGTCCGTAGTTGGCCACACCCATTTGCATAGCCTCATGCCAGTCGTGCAAGTTATCGAACATACCCACCATCATGGCATTGGTAATGATTACACGCGGAGCGTCCGGGCGTGAGGGGAAGAGTCCGAGTGGGTGACCACTCTCAATTACGAGAGTTTGATTTTCGGTCAATTCTTCCAAATACATTTTGATGAGGCGGTACTGCATCCAGTTTTGACAAACTTGACCGGTCTCACCGTATGTTACCAACTCATACGGATAAAGAGCAATGTCAAAGCAGAGGTTGTTGTCAATCATCACCTGGAATGCTTTGCCTTCAAGGCATTTTCCCTTGTATTCATCAATGGGCTTTGCTTTCAGGTCGCCCTGCGGACGGAAACGGTAGCCGTAGATACGACCGAGAGTGCGCAGCTCTTCAAGGAATTCCGGGGCAAGCTTCTCGTGCAGGCTCGGGTGAATATAGCGAAGCGCATTGCGGAGCGCAACTTTTGTATTTTCCGGAGTTAGAGTATAACCGCGGTCCGGAGCGCGGCGTATCCCCTCCACAAATGTGGGATATTCAGGGAGTATGGCCGGAAGTGTAAGTGCCATTGTTGTTATATCTTTATTAAATTGTAAAGCCTCGGTCTTGAAGCAAGACCGGGGCATTATTGTTTTGGTTATACGTTTTCGGATTGGGGTTCTGTCGTTTCAACTTCCGGCTGTTTCGGAGTTTCTTCTGCAACAGCATCTACCGTTGGGGCGGGTTTGGCTGTTTGCTTGTTGTTGTAGCCGGCACCGTTGGGCTTGAGGTATTTGTCGAGGAAGCGGAAGAAGACGCGTTGCCACAAGATTGCGTTTTGTGGTTTAAGTATCCAATGGTTCTCATCGGGGAACACGAGCATTTCGGCTTCCAGACCGCGCATCTTGGCTGCGTTGAATGCCATCATACCTTGTGAGGCAAGAATGCGGTAGTCAAGTTCGCCAACTGTCACGAGGATAGGAGCTGTCCAGTTGTTGATAGCCTTGTGAGGTGAATTTGCGAATGTGCGTTGAGCAATCGGGTTGTCCAAATCCCAAGGAGCACCGCCCATATCATAGTCTGCAAACCACATTTCTTCTGTCTCCATGTATTGAGCTTCCATATTGAAGATACCGGCATGAGCTATGAGAGCAGCGAAGCGACCTTCATGGTGTCCGGCAAGCCAATATACGGAGAAACCACCGTAGCTTGCACCGATGGCGGCGATATGGTCACGGTCTACATAAGGCTTTTCGCGCATATAGTCAACAGCCGAGAGATAGTCTTGCATGTTCTGACCCGGGTAGTCTTTTGAAATCTGGTGATTCCATTCAGTACCGAAGCCCGGGAGGCCGCGACGGTTCGGGCAAATAACGATGTACCCGTTGGAGGCCATAATCTGGAAGTTCCAGCGGTAGCTCCAGAACTGGCTGACAGCCTGCTGCGGACCTCCTTGACAATAAAGGATTGCGGGATATTTTTTGTTGGGATCAAAATCAGGAGGAAGTACCACCCATGTGCACATCTCTTTGCCATCGGTTGTAGGTACCATGTGTTTCTCCACTTTACCCATTTTGAGTTGAGAGAGGAGTTCGGCGTTTACACTTGTAATGTCGATGACTTGTTTGTCTGCACCCACCATACAAATTTCGTTGGGGCGGCTCATGCTGTGGCGAAGTGCAAGCACTTTGCCGTCGCTGAGGGCCTGGACGTGTTCGTAATCCCAAACACCTTCGGCTATAATGTTGAATTGCGGATTGTTGAGGTTTACGCGGAAAATCGGCTCAGTACCCTGATAGTAAGCGTTGAGCACGATGCTTTTTCCATCGGGAGCCCATGAGAAGCCTTCCACACTGTAATCCCAGTTGGCTTCGGCAGTAACATTGCGCACCTGGCGAGTAGCCATATCCATAATACGCAGACGGTTTTGGTCGCTTTCGTATTTGGGCTCTTCCATGCTCATCCATGCGAGTTGAGTGCCGTCGGGTGAGAATTGCGGGTTGGTGTCGTAGCCTTCACCGATGCCTTCAGTCAAATCCTCGGTGGTGCCTTTCTCAAGGTCATACAGGTAAAGGTTTGAGTTGGTGGAGAATGCATATTCCTGACCGGTGAGTTTGCGACAAACGTACACAAGCTGCTTGCCGTCTTTGCTCCATGCGAAAGACTCTGCACCGCCGAAAGGCTTCATCGGACATTCATAAGGTTCTTCACCGAGTATGTCTTTGGCATTAACAAGTTGTTGACCGTCAAATTCAGCCACGAAGGGGTGGGGTACTTCCGTCACCCATTCGTCCCAATGCTTGTACATGAGGTCGTCCACAACGCGACCGGTAGTCTTGGGCAGGTCTTTAAGCAGCTCATCATTTTGGTTAAACGGCTTGAAGTTTGAGGCATATACTACATGCTTACCGTCGGGAGCGAATTCAAAGCACTGCACACCATTCTCTGCATTTGAGATTTTCTGAACGAGCTTTGCGTCCGGAGTCATGGTGAAAATCTGCGGCTTCTGAGTTTCCGAGTCGGTAGAAATAAAAGCGAGCAGTTTACCGCCGTCGAGCCAGCGGATATTGCCTTCCGAGCCGGGAGTTTTAGTAAGACGGCGCATATTTGTGCCGTCAATGTTCATTACATAAATTTCGGCGTTGGATTTGTTTTGCTCAATGCTTTCATAAGCAAGAGTAAAGGCAACCAAAGAGCCGTCCGGGGAGGCTACAGCTTCGCTGATACGACCGAAAGACTCAAGTATTTCCGGAGTGATTTTACCGTCAATCACTTGGACTTCAGGCTTTTCAATCACTTCCCCTTTTGTGTCGAGGCCGGACTGGCAGGCAGTAAAAGTGCCGGTGATTGCCAAGGCAGACATAGCGGTTAACAATTTGTTCATAACTTAAATTTAAGGTTATAGATATAATTATGGGGCAAAATTACAAAAAAGCTGTGGAAGTTGCAAATTTTACCGATGTCAAACATTTTGAACAGGGATATTTTATGGAATGAAGTCTTACTTTGAAAAAAAAGATGTAACTTTGTGCCTTGGTTACAAACGATACGCAATGACAACAGCACACAAAATAGCATTTACCGTTCTGACCTTGTTATGGCTCGGACTCTCTTTCCTTGTGCTTGATTTGAGCGGTGTGACATTGCTCAATATAATTTGGGTATTGTTGGCGGGTGCGTTTATTTTGCTTCCGTTATGGAAAAAATGGAACAATTCGGATAAATGACCGATATGAAAGAAGAAGGCAAAGCATTAAATAAAAGAATTCCTTTGGAAGGCATAAATCTGCCCGAAGATTTACGCAACTTTGAGGTGGATAAACTGCCGCAAGTATGCGAAGATTTGCGCGATCTGATTATTAAGACGCTTAGCAGCAATCCGGGTCATTTTGCTTCATCAATGGGTACTGTTGAACTCACGGTTGCTTTGCATTATGTTTTCAACACTCCCAAAGACCGTATCGTATGGGATGTAGGTCATCAGTCGTATGCCCATAAGCTGCTTACCGGACGCAAAGATCGTTTCGACACCCTTCGGAAACAGGGCGGTTTGAGCGGTTTCCCAAACCCCAAAGAGAGTGAGTACGACACTTTTACTGCCGGCCACGCTTCAAATTCCATATCAGCCGCTTTGGGTATGGCTATTGCCGACAGGCTGACACCTGAAAATCACGATAGAAAGACAGTCGCCGTAATCGGAGACGCCTCAATTTCCGGAGGGCTCGCATTTGAAGGACTCAACAATGCATCTAACAATGACAATAACTTGTTGATTATCCTTAACGATAATGATATGTCCATAGACAATAACGTCGGCGCATTGCATCGTTATCTGTCAAAAATGTCTACTTCGGCCGGGTATAACCGAATGCGTTACAGGGCTTACAAGTTTATGAAGCGTCATCGCATTATCAACGAAAGAGGTCGAAAACGAATTATCAGGTTTACAAATTCAGTAAAAAGCCTTATCTCGCATCGTCAAAATATTTTTGAGGGTCTGAATATCAGATACTTCGGACCTATCGACGGGCATAATATCCAAAATCTGGTGAAGGTTCTGAACGAGATAAAAGATATGGAAGGCCCTCGGCTGCTGCATATATGCACCGTAAAAGGGAAAGGGTATGCGCCGGCCGAAAAGAATCCCACTACCTGGCATGCCCCCGGCAAATTCAATCCTGAAACCGGAGAGAGAAACAAGCCGGTGTCCGGTCCTCACCCGCTCAAATGGCAGGAAGTGTTTGGCAACACATTAGTGGAATTGGCCGAGACTCACCCTCAGGTAGTTGGAATTACGGCAGCCATGCTTTCCGGTACATCAATGAACTTGATGATGGAGAAATTCCCCGAACGAACTTTTGATGTGGGAATATCGGAAGGTCATGCAGTAACTTTTGCAGGCGGACTGGCCGCTGCCGGGAAACACCCGTTTGTAGCCATTTATTCCTCTTTCTTGCAGCGTGCTTACGATAATATCATTCACGATGTCTGCATTCAGGGATTACCGGTGACTTTCTGTATAGACAGAGCCGGGGTAGTCGGCGATGACGGAGTTACTCATCACGGCCTTTTTGACATGGCTTATTTGTCAGTAATCCCCGGCCTCTCAATCGCTTCTCCAATGGATGAAGCAACATTAAGAAATCTCATGTATTCCTCTCTTTCATACGCTTCGCCCACGGCTATTCGTTATCCGCGAGGAGAAGCTGTCAGTGTCAACTGGCAAAGCCCCATGCAACAGATTGAAAATGGGAGAGGCAGATGTCTTTCAAAGCCTTGTCCCGGCAGCGTCGCAATTCTGAGTATCGGCCCGGTGGGTAATGATGTGCAACAAGCAGTCGAGCTTTTGTCAAAAGAAGGGATTGCCGTAGCTCACTATGACATGATATGGTTAAAACCCTTGGATATAAATCTATTGCAGTCAGCTGTTAAAGCAGGAGTTAAAGCTTTTATAACAGTGGAAGATGCTTCGGTGAGAGGCGGTTTGGGTAGTGCGGTTTCAGAATGGCTCAAACAGAATTACCCGGATTTGCCAATCATAAAGTTAGGAGTATCAGACCATAAATGGGTGCACCACGGCACTGTTTCGCAATTGCGCTCGGAGTGTAACTATGACGTCCGGGCAATTGTTGATGCTGTAAAAAATCTTTCAAGCAATACTATAAATAACCCTGTACAAAATTCTTAATCTTAATTAAATATGAAAATTGTAATAGCAGGTGCAGGCGAGGTGGGGAGCCATTTGGCAAAGATGCTTTCCAACGAAGATCAAGATATTATACTTATTGACCCGGATCAGGAGAAACTCAACCTGATTGACAATAATTATAATCTGATGACATACTGCGGTTCCACCTATTCGTTCCGATCTTTGAAAGATGTGTCAGTATCAAAAGCAGACCTGTTTGTAGCTGTTACTCCTTATGAAACACAGAATATAACGGCCTGCACCATAGCCAAACAACTTGGGGCAAAATGCACCGTTGCCCGAATTGACAATTTTGAATTCCTTGAGAAAAACAATTCCAAAATACTGCAAAACATAGGTGTCGACAGGTTGATTTATCCGGAACATCTTGCGGCACAAGAGTTGATTACAGCTCTTGAACACAACTGGGCTCGCCATTGGGCGGAAATAGCTCATGGCAAAATGCTGCTTATCGGAGTGAAGTTGAGAGGAAATTCACCGCTTGTCAATCACTTGTTGCGCGATTTGCCCATACAGACACACACATTTCATATTGCGGCTATAAAGCGAAACCATGAAACAATTATCCCTAATGGTGATGACGAACTTCTGGAAGGTGATATTGTGTTTTTCGTAACCTTTGAATCTGATGCTGACACCATACGCGAATTGTGTGGAAAGACGGAATTTCAGATTAAAAGAGTGATGATAATGGGCGGCACACGAATTGCCATGCGCTTCGCTTTGGAAAGTAAAGGCGAGTTTGATATTAAGATTATCGAACCTGACAGAGCCATATGCGAGAGATTGGCTACGCGACTGCCCGACTGCGATGTGGAACAAGGAGATGCACGCGATATTGACACCCTCCGGGAGAACAACATTGATCAATACGATGCCTTTGTAGCATTATCCGACTCTTCTGAAACAAATATCCTTTCGTGCCTGACAGCCAAAGAATTCGGTATCAAGAAAACTGTTGCAGATGTTGAAAATCTGCAATTTGTAGGTCAAGCCGAAAATCTGAATATCGGCACAATTCTCAATAAAAAGTTGATAGCCTCATCGCGCATATTTAAATTGCTTCTTGATGCAGATGAGCATAATGCCAAAACGTTTGCATTGGCCGATGCCGAAGTGGCGGAACTCAAGGTGAAAGAAAAGTCGAAAATCACAAAATCAGAAGTTAAGAATTTGCGCTTGCCTTATGGCATGACACTTGCTGCCGTAACTCACGACGGACACTGCTCTCTGGTAACTGGTCAAACTCACATACACCCCGGCGACATTGTAGTGGTGTTCTGCTTGACAGGCTCTTTACACAAAATTGAACATTGGTTCAATTAGACTCTGAACAATGGCTATTTACGTACATAGAAGTTATATAAACATTGTTATGCTTCTGCGAGTAATGGGTTGGCTGTTGCTCGTGGAAGCCGGTTTTATGCTTATACCGTTGGTTACGGCATTTTGTTTTGGCGAGACTCCGGTTCCCTTTATTACCGGTGTGGGCATAACTGTCAGCGCCGGACTGGTGATGATGAGTCTCAAACCGCGGAGCCGTGATATGGGAAAGCGCGAAGCCGTATTGCTCACAGCCATGGTTTGGGTAATATTCTCTTTGTTTGGTCTTATTCCCTTTTCTCTTGGTAAACCGTATCTTGATTTCACCGATGCCTTCTTTGAGACAATGTCCGGTTTCACCACTACGGGTCTGTCTATTATGCCATCGCTCGATGAGGTGCCTCGAAGTATCATCATATGGCGCTGCGTGATGCAATGGATTGGCGGTTTGGGTATTATTCTGTTTACACTTGCCATTATACCGATGCTTAATTATCAAGGCGGTATGCAGATGTTCAATGCGGAAGTCAGCGGTATTACACGAAGCAAACTGCGCCCGCGTGTGAGTTCTACGGCAAAGAGTATGTGGGCTGTGTATTTCTGTATAACCGGTGCTGCTATCGGCTTGCTTTCCCTTACCGAAATGGACATTTTCAATGCAATATGCTATGGATTGACTACTGTGTCTACCGGCGGGTGTGCCACTACAAATGCCGGCATCGGAGCTTGGAACACCCCTTGGATAAAGATTATAGTGACATTCTTTATGTTTCTCGGCGGTGTTAACTTCGGATTGCTTGTTCAAGCAGCCGGAGGACGCATCAAGCCCATAGTTCAAAACACCGCATTCCGTTGGTATTGCGGATTTATTGTTATTGCAACCGGAGTAATGAGCTTAAGTATATACGTCAGTAATTTAGGGGATACATTAGACGACTTTACTCTTGATCCGCTTTTTCAAGCAGTCTCGATTATATCTTCTACCGGACTTACGGAGTCTGACTTCGCCAGCTGGGGAGGACCGGCCATTTCGTTGCTTGTGTTCATGATGTTTGTCGGTGCTTGCGCCGGCAGTACCTGTGGAGGTGTTAAAATCGATCGCTTCGTAATCTGCATGAAGAATATAAAGAACGAATTTTATAGAATGATGCACCCTAATGCTGTTCTCACCGTGCGCATGAACGGCAAAGGAACTTCCGGCCAAATGGTTGAGAAAGCAATAATGTTTCTTATAATATACGTCATAGTTATCGGAGTGGGAGGTACATTGCTTGTATTCATGGATATACCTATGGAGGATGCTTACTTTTCAACACTCGAGTCTATTTCCAATACCGGAATTTCGGTATCCTTGGAGGGTATACCAACCGACTATGCGGCTTATCCGTTAGGTGCCAAATGGGTACTTTCGTCTGTGATGCTTACCGGACGACTTGAATTATACACAATTTTATTGTTGCTTACAAAAACATTCTGGAAAAAATAATGAGATGAAGAGTCTGTTTATTCCCAAAAAAATGCTAAATTTGCACACTTGAATACTCTATAAAAGCAACTGAAAAAAGACCTCAATGTCAAACTACGATACATTCAGTCCCGATATTGAACACGGATATTCACCGGAGGACAACCTTACATACGATGATGTCTCTACGGAAAGACCTCGCCGCAGACGTGGCGACCAATCTTCAAATGCAAGACAAAACGGCGAAACAAGAACAAGGCGAACCGTCAAAAAGCCGACAATGTCGTCTGTACCACTCAAAGTCAAGATTAACAAGTTCTTGAGCGAAGCGCGTACCCGCGGCGTGCTCGGCGTAATTATGTTGGTGTTTGGTTCGTATCTCGCAATTGCATTCATTTCCTATGTAATGAATGGCTTTCATGATCAAAGCGAAATACAAAATGTTGCAATCGGAACTGCTGCCAATGTAGAAAATATTGCCGGAGAGGGGGGGGCCAGACTCTCCGATATACTGATTAACCAATCTTTCGGCTTGGCTTCCGGTGTCATAATTATATGGGCTTTGGGCTTGGCTTTCAAGTTCTTCGGGTTGTTCAGATTTAAAGTTGTGAATTTCACAATTAAATGTCTTGTTGCCCTTATTACAACTTCTCTGATTATCGGCCTGACCACCATCGCGCTGGATGCGCATTTCTTGTGGGGAGGAGCCCACGGATATGTGATTAACGAACGCATAATCCACTATGTCGGTTGGATTGGCGCTGCCTTGCTTTGTGTTGTACTTGTTGCAATATTCTTTGCCATATGCCTTTATGATATATATAAATATTTTAAGGGGATTGCCACAAAAAGAAGAATGGAGCGTGAGGCAATTGAAGAGGAACAACGTAAACGCGAAGAACTCGAACGTAAAATAGCCGAACTTCAAGCTCTTGAAGAAGAGAAATCAAACTCGGACACAGACGAAGCAGCCGATAGTATCTCCGACTTGCCGGCTAATGATCTGATTTTTACAGATAAAGAAGCTGAGAATGCAGACGATGAGGCCGGTATAAATACAAAAGCCGAAGAGCAAGTTGATATAGACAAGGCTCTTGAAGAAGACGAAGACATCTCCGAAAATCTTCTTGAAAAATTAAACAAAGACGACCGGCAAGATTCTGACCCGGTTCGGATTAATACTTCATCCGGTGTAATGACAGTGACAACCAACGAAATTGGAAAGGCCGTAGCCGATGATGACACGCCTGACGTATATGATCCCACAGCTGAATTGTCTCGATACAAATTCCCGACTTACAGCCTGCTTCGCGAGTCAGTTTCACGTATTAGTGTAGACCAAAACGAGCAACTTGAAAATCAGGAAAAAATACGCGCTACTCTTGCCGATTTCGGAATTGAAATTACTGAAATAAAGGCAACTGTCGGCCCCACGGTTACTCTCTATGAAATTCGCCCCGACAAGGGTATCAAGATATCAAAAATCCGCAATCTCGGCGATGATATTGCCTTATCGTTGGCTGCCGTCGGAGTCAGAATTATTGCGCCTATTCCCGGTAGGGGAACAGTGGGTATTGAGGTGGCAAACAAAGACCCCCAAACGGTCTCAATGCGTACTATAATAACCTCAAGAGCTTATCAGGAAAGCAAATGCGAGCTCCCCTTAGCCATAGGTTCAACAATAAATAACAGCGTATATATAGCTGATTTGGCCAAGATGCCACACCTGCTTGTAGCCGGTGCTACCGGTCAGGGTAAGTCGGTAGGTCTGAATGCCATTATCGCATCTTTGCTTTACAGCAAACACCCGGCTGAGTTGAAGTTTGTGCTTGTCGATCCCAAAATGGTGGAGTTCTCTCTTTATCAAGCTCTTGAAAAACACTATCTTGCGCAAATACCCGGTGAAGATGAAGCTGTTATCACACACCCCGAGAAGGTAGTTGCCACTCTTTCAAGCCTTTGTGTAGAAATGGGTGCACGTTATGAGTTGCTGAAAGCGGCCGAAGTTCGTAATATCAAGGAGTATAACACCAAGTTTATAGAACGCAAACTCAATCCTGAGAAAGGACATCGATTCATGCCCTATATTGTGGTGATAGTCGATGAGTTTGCAGACTTGATTATGACCGCCGGTAAAGAGATTGAGACCCCGATAGCACGTCTTGCTCAAAAAGCACGAGCCATTGGTATACATGTCATACTGGCAACACAGCGCCCCAGTGCAAATGTAATCACGGGGGTGATTAAGGCTAACTTTCCGGCACGAATAGCATTCAAAGTAGCCTCCGGCGTGGATTCACGCACAGTGCTTGATGCTACCGGAGCCGAGCATCTTGTAGGCCGAGGCGATATGTTGATAAGCAACAATTCAGAAATGGAGCGCGTGCAATGCGCCTTTATCGATACTCCGGAAGTCACTGCCATTTGTAAGCATATCCAGTCGCAGGTTGGTTATCCCACACCATATATCCTGCCCGAGCCCTTGGCAGTAGGTGAGGGCTCCGGAAATGCTTCGGGTGCTGAATTTGGCGACCGCGACCCCTTGTTTGAGGAGATAGCTCGTTTGATTGTGACAAGCAACACCGCGTCAACTTCTTCGTTGCAACGACGTTATTCTATTGGCTACAATCGTGCCGGAAAAATTATGGATCAAATGGAAGCTGCCGGAATTGTAGGACCGGCTACCGGCGGCAAGCCCAGGCAAGTGCTCGTAGACTCCATTACCCTTGAATCAATCCTCCAATCTTTTTAGGCACACTCTTAATTTTGAAACAATGAAACATATATACAGATTAGTCTTGCTCGTTGCATTGTTGCTGACCGGAACAATGCTTGAAGCAGCGTCTCCCACAGCTGCACAAATTTTGCAGAAATCTTCATCAGCTCTGCTTAAAAGTGGGGGAATTTCAGCTTCATATACATACAAAAGCGGCAATTACACGGAAAGCGGTACACTTAGTGCAAAGGGCAAAATGTTCTCCTTGATTTCACCTCAACGTTCAATATGGTACGATGGAAAGTCTTTATGGACTCTCAACCCTGATGAGAAGGAAGTAACACTGTCTGCTCCCACTGCAGCAGAAGCCTCATCTCTCAACCCGTATATGCTCGTTTCAAACTATAAGACAGAGTACACGGCAAAACTCGTCACCGGAACAATTAAGGGTACATATAACATTCTGCTTATTCCCGTAAATAAAAGCAATATGGTGAAGTCAGCTACTATCTGTATTCGTTCGTCTAACTATATGCCGGTACGCCTTGATGTAACAGACCGTTCAAACAACAAGGCCTCCATTATAGTTACAAATGTTCGCACCGCTCAGAAATTTAACAATTCAACCTTTGTATATAACGCAAAGGCTCATCCCGGAGTTAAACTCATTGATTTAAGATAACAAACTATATATATCATGGAAACAATTAAAACACGTTGCCTTATAATAGGTTCAGGACCTGCAGGCTACACTGCTGCCATCTACACCTCTCGTGCAAACCTCAATCCAATCCTTTTTGAGGGTATGCAGCCCGGCGGACAACTCACCATAACTACTGATATCGAGAATTTCCCCGGATATGTAGAAGGCATCAACGGTACTGAAATGATGCGTCAATTTAAAGAGCAAGCACTTCGCTATGGTACAGAGGTACGTCCGAACATCATCACCGAGGTAGACTTCTCCGCTCGTCCGTTCCGCTGCGTGGCAGACAACGGCGATGTTGTAATGGCCGACACAATCATTATTGCTACCGGAGCATCAGCCAAATATCTCGGCCTTACCGATGAAGAGAAATATCGCGGCATGGGCGTGAGTGCATGTGCTACTTGCGACGGCTTCTTCTATCGCAAGAAAGATGTGGCTGTTGTTGGAGGTGGAGACACCGCTTGCGAGGAAGCGCTCTACCTGAGCACATTGGCAAAGCAAGTGTACATGATAGTACGCAAAGATCACCTGCGTGCCTCCAAAGTAATGCAACGTCGCGTTATGGAACGTCCGAACATCAAGATTTTGTTCAACACCAATACTCTCGGTCTGTATGGCGAAGACGGTGTTGAAGGTGCACATCTGGTTATGTTCCAAGGCACTGACAAAGAAGAAAAGTACGATTTAGCCATTGACGGTTTTTTCCTCGCAATCGGTCACCGTCCCAACACGGAAGTGTTCGGCAACGCTATAGAAACAGACCACACCGGCTATATCAAAACTTTCAACGACACCACAGCAACAAATGTGGAAGGCGTGTTTGCAGCAGGCGATGTAGCCGACACACGTTACCGTCAGGCTATCACTGCTGCCGGAATGGGCTGCAAAGCTGCAATTGATGTGGAGCGCTTCCTCCTCGAACATTAATAACCTCTCGCGGTGTTGAGAAACAAGCTTAATTCAGAGCTTGTTTCTCAACACTTACATTTAGAGCTTGTTTAATAAAAAATGTGAATGTCAGGGTCGGCTGCAGGTGAGGGAGCATAGCGGGCTATGCGACTGAACCAAAGGCTCAAAGATGAGGTGCAGCTGCGAGACAATCTCTGAATATTCCAAATTGACATAGCTCTTTTAAATAAATAATAACTATGAATACTAATGAAATGTTAATGTCCGGTGCTTTTTGACTGCTTTGACTCGTTCTTTCGGTCAGAATGCTCGCATTGCTCCCTTCAAGACAAGCCAAATCAGCTCAAAAATACACCTCCCCGACATTCACATTTTTTATTAAACAAGCTCTTATAATTTTATGACATGACAACATCGGAAAACAAGCAGCTGCTGCTTGATACTCGCTATCTGAGAATGGCTCTGATTTGGAGCGAAAACTCCTATTGCAAAAGGCGTAAGGTGGGAGCCTTGATGGTTAAGGATAATATGATTATATCCGATGGCTTTAACGGTACTCCTTCAGGCTTCCAAAATATATGTGAAGATGAGAACGGTGTTACCTTTCCATATGTACTTCATGCTGAAGCCAACGCAATTACAAAGGTGGCTCGAAGTAACAATTCCAGCCAAGGCAGCACATTATATGTAACAGCCTCTCCTTGTGTTGAATGTTCAAAACTCATTATTCAAGCCGGAATTATCCGTGTTGTTTATGCTGAAAAATACCGCCTCACAGACGGTTTGGACTTACTAAAAGCTGCGGGTATCGAGACTCTGCATCTTCCTCTTGACTATGAATCGTAAAACACTTCTTGCTATTTTCTTGCCGGTAACGGCATTGCTGATTGCCGGACTCGGTTTCCTGATTGGCAGAAAAAGCCTGATTATTAACCGGGAAATCCAAGATGACAAATTGGCGCATGCGCTTCAGCTCATTCGTGAGCAATATGTTGACTCTGTCAGCGATGAGCAACTGATGGAAATGGCTGTTGCCGCATTGTTCCAAAGCCTTGACCCTCATTCAGTGTACATACCTGAAGAAGACTTTGAGAGCGCAAACGATGATCTTGAAGGGTCTTTCTCCGGTGTGGGCATACAGTTCCAAATAGTAGGGGATACCGTCACTGTGGTTGAGGCCATAGCCGGTGGTCCTGCCGAGAAAATGGGAATAATGGCCGGCGACCGTGTTATTTCGGCCAACGGTGAAAGCCTTGCAGGCTCCGAGGTTACAAACGATGACGTGTTCAGACTCTTGCGTGGAAAGAAAGGATCTGAAGTAGTACTTGAAATCAAACGCCCTAACTCCACAGTGATAGGTAAATACACCTTGAAAAGAGATGATATTCCGGTAAAATCCGTAGACTCATATTATCTTATGGATGACGGGAAAACCGGATATATCAAGCTCTCTTCCTTTAACCGAAATACATTCTCCGAATTTATGGTTGCAGCCTCCCGGTTGATTGCGGAAGGAGCACAGGGTTTTATGCTTGACCTGCGTAACAATCCCGGTGGATTTATGGATCAAGCAATTGACATTGCCAACCAATTCTTGTCCAATGGTAGAAAAATTGTGTTTACGAAAGCACGAAATAACAAAAACCGTATGAATGCCGTAGCAGACGGTTCCGGCTTGTTCCAAAAAATGCCGATAGCCGTTCTGATTAACGAATATTCAGCCTCGGCTTCTGAAATCATAGCCGGTGCTATACAGGACAATGACCGCGGACCGGTAATAGGCAGACGTTCATACGGCAAAGGCCTTGTGCAAGAGCAAATGCTTTTCCCTGACAAATCCGCCGTCAGGCTTACAGTAGCTCGTTACTACACGCCCTCCGGCAGAAGTATTCAGAAAGAGTACAAAATAGGGGAGAGCGTTGAGTATGAAATAGATATATTAAACCGTTATAACAGAGGAGAATTCTATCATCTTGATTCAATACAATTTGACTTGACAAAACGGTTTAAGACAGTAGGGGGGAGGACCGTGTTCGGCGGCGGCGGTATTATCCCTGATTACTTTGTGCCGGACGACACTACTCTTGTGACTTCGTATTACATCAATGTAAACAACTCCGGTTTAATTCCTCAATACGCATACTCCGTGGCCGACAAATATCGTGCACTCGCAAAAGGAATGACCGACACAAAGCAAGTGCTTCACATTCTCCCGGGCGATGACTCCTTACTTGAAGACTTTGTTAATTTCGCTGAAATAAAAGGTATTCCCTCAAGGTGGTATTATATAAACATCTCCAGACCTTTACTCTTAAATCAGCTTAAAGCTTTCATAGTGCGCGACCTGCTCGGCTTCAACGAATTTTATAAGATTTATAATGAAACAGACCGAACAATTCAGGTAGCATTTGACGTTCTTAACAATGGCAAGTTACCCCAAAAACCGATACAGAAATGATTGACAAAAGAGAAATAAGAAGAAGAATTAAGAATATGCGTCTTGTCCTCACACAAAAAGAAAAGATGCGTGCTGCCGAAAGTGTGTTTGAACGTTTGGAGAAAAGCGCACCTTTTCTCATGGCAAACCATATACTTCTATATCATTCACTCCCCGATGAGCTTTACACTCATTCTTTCCTTAAAAAATGGGGAAACAAGAAGCACTTCTACCTACCCAGAGTAAACGGAGTGAACCTTGAGATTTTACCATATGAACAGTCTCGTTTGGAACTCGGGTCATTTCACATTGAAGAGCCGGCAGGAGATGACTTGGTCGACCCTTCAATTCTTGAACTCATCGTTACTCCGGGAGTCGCTTTCAGCAGAAAAGGAGCGCGACTTGGCCGTGGCAAGGGGTACTATGACCGCTTGTTAGCCGAGACAAAAGCTACTAAGGTTGGTGTGGCATATCATTTTCAGCTCCTTGATGAAATACCAATAGAGCCTCACGATATACCGGTAGACATCGTTATTACAGACGAAGCCGTTTACATTACTTCCGAGCAATGAAGGTTGCCCTTATCGGATTAAACTGTCTGCAATCTCATGGTCTGTACGCTCTGATAAACAAGGAGTATACGGACTGTGAGGTTTCAATATATGAAACGCCCTCCGCCTCCGGGTGGCAGCAAGCCGATTGCCATATTGTATCGGCGGCGGCACTTGCAGTCATGGCTCGCTTCCTGATGCCCCGGCTTGACCGTGTTCTGCTGGTTACTACCTCTGCGCAGACGGCATCGCCTATGCAGATGGTTTCCCCTCTGGCAAACGAAACAGAGTTACTCACCGCGCTCTCTTCGCTGTTTGATAAATCAAAGAACCTGCCTTGCCGGCAACCTTCGCCAAAATTGCTCACTTCGCGAGAAATAGACGTGTTGAGGCTCACCGCTTCCGGTGCAACTTCCAAGCAAATTGCTGATACACTTTGCATTTCTCAAAACACAGTATTGACTCACAGAAAAAATATTGCAGCAAAAACCGGACTTCATTCCGTAAGTGCAATAACACATTTTGCTATGGTACACGGCCTGTTTCATTGATTTTTAACGTGATTTAACAGAAACAATCCGTTTTTTTATGTAACTTTGCCCTGTATTTATGCGTCCAATATCTTGAATAACCCAAGAATATATCTAACAATCTAAATACTAATAACCTATGGTAAAACGACTCATCGGTCTGACAATGATGCTTTTGTGCATCTTCGTCATGGGAGCACAAGAAGTGCAGCAGCTCCCGCTTAATCCGAAAGTGCGTCACGGCAAGCTCGCAAACGGGCTTAACTATTATGTGATGCACAATGAAGAACCCAAAGATCGAGCCAACTTCTACATCGCGCAGAAAGTAGGCTCTACTCTGGAGACTCCCGAACAGCTTGGTCTTGCTCACTTCCTTGAGCACATGGCGTTCAACGGTACCAAAAACTTCCCCGGCAAATCAATGCTTGAGTATCTTCAGCACAAAGGTATTCGCTTCGGTGCCGATATCAACGCTTATACAAGCTTTGATGAAACAGTCTACAATATTGACAACGTTCCCACCAACGATCAGGCTTTGATGGACTCCGTGCTTCTTGTGCTTCACGACTGGAGCTGCGATTTGCTTCTTGAAGACGCTGAAATCGATGCCGAGCGCGGTGTAATCCAAGGTGAGGCTCGCCAACGCAACGATGCCAACAACCGTATGTTTACAACCATACTTCCCCTCGTGTTCAAGGAATACCAATACCATCAGATGCCTATCGGCTCAATGGAAGTGGTGAAAAACTTCCCCTATAAAGCTCTCCGCGATTACTATCACAAATGGTATCGTCCCGACCAGCAGGGTATTGTAGTTGTAGGTGACTTTGATGTTGACGCTATGGAGAAGAAGATTGTTGAACTCTTCACCCCCATTGTAATGCCCGAAAATGCAGCTCCCCGCACATATCCGACCGTTAGCGACAACGTTGAACCGATTTACGCCGCTTTTGAAGATCCCGAGCTGCAGCAACATATGGTGATGTTCATGATTAAGAGCGATACAACTCCTTTTGAATTGCGCAACACTCCGGATTATTACATAGCTACCAGCGTTATACAGCCGCTCATACAGCTTATGATGTCCGAACGCTTTGACGAACTGCAGAAAAGCCCCGAATGTACATTCACCAACGCCGGCCTCAGCTTCGACAATTTCATGATTGCCAAAACAAAAGACGCTTTGGACGTAACGGTATACGCAAAAGATGATGTGAAGGCAGCCTTCAACGAGGTTTATTCAGCCGTAGTTCGTGCATTCCGCACCGGCTTTACTGCAAGTGAGTTGGAACGTGCAAAGGATAAACTCAAAGCTATGTACGAACGTGCATACAACGAGCGCGACAAAACAAACACTGCCGCTTTGGCAAAAGAAATTATCCGCACTTACATTGACAATGAACCCAACCCCGGTATTGAGGCTGAATGGCAACTTATTCAGATGATTTTGCCGCAGCTCACCGTTGACCAGATCAATCCTGTTCTTAATCAGTTTATCACTAAGGAAAATCAGGTAATGGTTGTAGCTCAGCCCAAGGCTGAAGGTAAGACACTCCCGACAAAAGAGGAAATGTTTGCAATTGTAAGCAACGTTGAAGGTGCTCAATATGAAGCATATGTTGATGATGTGCTTGATGAGCCTATTCTCGCCAAACTCCCCAAGAAAGGCAAAATCAAATCAACCAAAGAAATTCCCGCATTCGGAGCTACTGAGTTCACACTCTCAAACGGTGCTCATGTATATCTGAAAACTACTGATTTCGCTTCTGATGAAATCATGTTCTCCGCTGTTCTGCCTTTCGGTAAAATGTCAATGAATGCAGCTGATGCTACCGAGGCAAAAGTCCTTCCTCTTGCTGTTGAGGTTAGCAAACTCGGCAACTTCTCCAACACGCAGCTCTCAAAAGCTCTAGCAGGCAAACGCGTAAGCAGCTCATTCATGCTTGACAACTATACTGCAGGATTCAGCGGTAAATCTTCTGTAAAAGACCTTGAAACTCTTATGCAGATTCTCTACCTTCAGTTCACAAACATACAGCCCGACTCGGAAATGTATGCTGCTACTGTTGGTCAGTATGCTGCTATGCTCGCAAACAATGAAAAGAACCCAAATTTTGTTTTTGCAAAAGAGTATCAGAAATCTCTTTACAATAACAACCCGATGCTTACCCAGCTCACATCGGCCGACATTACTTCAGCCGATTACAACAAGATGCTTTCTATCGCAAAACAGTATCTTCAGAATGCTGCCGACTACGATTTCATCTTTGTAGGTAATATTGATGCTCAGACCCTCAAACCGCTCCTTGAGCAATACATCGCCGCTCTGCCCGGAAATCCCAAAAAGACTGCAAAGCTCGCCAATGAGCTTATCAAATTGACTCCCGGTAAGGTAGACAACAAATTCGAACAGGAAGTAGAGTCCGACATCGTAAAAGAGTTCGTAGCCATCTCCGGCGACAATCTCCAATATAGCCTTGAAAATGATGCCATGATGTCGCTTATGGGCGAAATCCTCAATATGATTTATATCCGCACACTCCGCGAAGAACTCGGCGGTACTTACGGCGCATCTGTTATGGGTTCTATCAGCCCGCGCACTAACCAGTGGACTTTGCTTTATGTATACGACACCAACGATGCACAACGTCAAGCTCTCGATGACCGCGCCGTGTCAGATCTCACGGACCTCATGAAGAACGGTGCTTCCGCCGATGACTTCAACAAAGTGAAAGAAGCTGAACTTACACAGTCAGATCTCAACAAGAAGAAAAACGGATACTGGATGAGCCGCCTTACAGAGTACGCAACAATGGGTCTTGATGTTACAGCTTATCGCGATGCAGTAGCCAAAATCACACTTGAAGATCTCAACGCCTTCATGAAGAAATTGTACGATGGCAAGAACCGCATTCACGTAGTAATGGATGGTGTAATGCCCGCCAAACCCGCTGAAGCCGCCAAGTAAACCAACAACGCACATACAAATAAAAAAGAGCAGACTTTAATAGTTTGCTCTTTTTTATTTGTATGGACTCCAAACATTTGGATAAACGTATAGTAAAAATCAAAAAGAATATCCGGTGGAAAAGCTGACATCCAAAATCAAATCCATATTGCAACATAATCAATATTATGTTAAATAGTGTGTAGGATACTACTTCCGCTTCTGCTTCTTGATTGTAAATATTGTAA
>JAMPIK010000005.1 GCA_023662865.1 Prevotella sp. | reverse complement strand
TGTTATATCCTCCCTAAACATAAAATTTTTAACACAGGGATTTGTATGTGTCCCCAACATTTACCAATGTTAAGCCTTCTTCTATTATCGGTACGAGTGTCAGTGAATTATCTGTGTCATCGTCCAAGTCGGTTTCGGTCTCTGTTACAAAGGGTTCGGTGTCGTCTTTGTCTGCGCTTTGTTTGCTGTTTTTGCAGGAGAACAGCGTCATGCACAAGAGTATTGTACTTATATAGATTACTTTCTTCATAATTCTATTTTTATTACTTTATGCCACAATCCCATGAATATCCTGTCGAGGGATGGTACACCCAAAGGATTCTCGTCTCTTTTCCATCTGCAAGACGGTAGTAGCCGTTTTTTACTTTGTGGTTTTCAATAATTAGAGGTTCGCCTTCCCTCCAACGTTCTCCGCCGGGTAGTTGGTCATACATTCGTGTTACACCCCATGCGATAATCAAGTCAGGCCTGAGTTCGTCAATTACTTCGAAGAATGCTTCTTCGGAATCGCGGAAATTGACCCATAGGGGAGCTGTTCGTGATCCGTCCATTGCTTTCTGTACATAGTTATAGAAAGCGAGTGAGTTCCAAATTTTACAGCTTTCTTCAAGATCGGTGTCGTGATTTACGAGCGAACGTTCGAATTTGTGGAATATTCCGGTCCATGAGTCGGTTTTCCCACTTAAAAGGATGTCAATGCAGTTTTGAGAAGTAAAGTCTGCACACTCTTCTGCATTTTCAATATGACCACAGTCCTTGCATCCTCCGCAAATATAAGCCTCTCCTAAGATGAGAATCTTTTTGCCGAATATGCCGCCGGTGTCATAGTCCTTACCTATCCAAGGTTTGAAAAAGACTTTGTTCATTATTGTTTGTCGTGCAGGCTCTCCACGCCGGCGATTGACCGTTAATAAAAGAAAAGCGTGAGAGCCGTACTTGTTGCTCGTTCACGCTTGTTGAGGCCTTCGCATTGCCCATCGTAGCTGAACGAGCAAACGCGCAGAGCCTCACGCAGAATATGATATATGCCTCCACTTAGTACTCACGCACGGAGTGGGACGTATTATACATATCCACATTGGCATCTACCGTTTGCTGCATTCTTGATTACGATTATAAATTTGCGAAGTTTCAACAAGCCAAGAAGTAACATCGAGTAAACGCTTTTCGTATGTTTTGCAGCCTACCCTCGTTGCCCTTGACCGGGCTCTGCGATGCGTTCACATTTTTTATTAAACAAGCTCTAAGAGCTCTTGTCTGCGGCAACTTCATGAGCGCTGATAGCACAGGTCTTTAATTCATTTTAATTTCAAAAAGCTGATGTTTAGCGATTTCGCTACTGCGAAATCGCTAAACTGCGAATGGTATAGGATATTTATATGTCAGCTTTTGCTTCTTCAATAATATTGTCAGTCATCACAGTTCCACTCCTATTTGCAGTCAAGTGATTTTACCGAGGCAAAATCACTTGACATCCGCTAAAACCGTTGATATTCAATGCCAAATAAAAAATCCGCGTTATCCGCATAGACTCTTGTCTTATGGCAAGAGTTGCGTTTGCCTTTAATCAATCTTGATTCAAACTCATATAGCATATTTCAATAGGGTGCATTTATTGCGAGGCGGAGGCTTGCCGGTCTTGTGCCGTCATAGCTATTGCCGCATTGCTGATATGGTATAAAAAAGCCGAGGCGATTCCGAGGGGGAATGCTTCGGCTTTGTGGGATTTGTCCGCTTGCGCGACAATTAAGGCGGTGCAATTATTTGCGGATACCGAGTTCTTTCTTGGCGATGATTGCGCGGTAACGGTTGATGTCCTTGCGAATGAGATAGTCAAGGAGGCTGCGACGCTGACCTACAAGTGCTTTCAGTGCACGTGCGGTAGTGTAGTCTTTGTGGTTCTCCTTCAAGTGCTCTGTAAGATGTTTGATACGGATTGAGAACAGAGCGATTTGGCTTTCGGGGCTACCGGTATCAGTAGGACCTTGACCGTACTTCTCGAAAATGGCTTTCTTTTCTTCTGTGCTGAGATGCATGATGAAAAATTTTAAAATTGTTTATAAATTAAGCCTTTGGCAACTATCGTACCTAAGACCGTGAACTTTGCCTGACAAAAATAACGCCTGCGCACTCACTTGCGAGAGCCACTCGGCAGCAACGCCGACGCATCTTTGGTCAAAAAGCGGTGCAAAGTTACGGAATTTTTTGCACTCCGCCAACTTTTTACGGAGCGATTTTGTCAATTCGGGATTTTTAAGTAATTTTGCACTTGTCAACCGGATGCAGAAATGGTGGAATGGTAGACACGAAAGACTTAAAATCTTTTGGGACGGAAGTTCCGTGCGGGTTCGAGTCCCGCTTTCTGTACCTTTTGTCAGGGCGTGTGGCTTTTCCATACGCCCTATTTTCTACTTAAGTCAGGTTCTATAAATTGAACGCTGCGCAATTATTAATTATTAAAAATTCAGGCTTTCGGCTGATTTTGCCTGAATTTTGACTGCTTTAAGGGTTTGTTTCGGGCACAATGCTCGCATTGCTCCCTCTACAAAACCTTAAATCAGCCTAAAATTCATCTCAAAATCACCTTGAATCAAGTTATTGAACCTGCCTTATGATAAAACTTCTGTATCGCATACCGGTAGCCGTCTGTTCGCTTCTCACAATGGGCGCAATCTTTTGGCTCACACTGGCTCCTAAGCCGGTGGGAGATGTTGATGTGCCGCTCTTCCCCGGTGCAGACAAGCTGATTCATGCAGTAATGTTCGGGGGATTGGCTTGGATGTTTTACATTGATTTGGAGAAGATTAGCCGGCGCCGACCGTGTAAAGGGGGCGTGTGGGGATGTGCCGCGGTTTCCATTGCTATTGGAGCCTCTGTGGAGTGGTTGCAACGCATCATGGAGCTGGGCAGAAGTTTGGAATGGACAGACTTGGGCGCAGATGCAGCCGGCACCGTTTTGGCGTCTATCCTAATCCTTTGGTTACGAAAAGAATAATTACAATCTTTACATTTTTTTAACTGTTCTCTCAACCATAACAGCTCGCGGCTTGTTTTATTGTAAACTATTGTAAACTATATTTCAACTAAAACACAGCCGATATGCCCGAACACAGCGGACAGAACACAACCACAGTACAGACTGACGGCAATAAGCCCCGAAAGCATTGGATTAAGCCCCGGTGGCTTAGACGCCTGCTCCGGACTCTCGCCGGAATTATTGTGTTCGTGCTTATACTGCCTGTGTTGGTATATGTGCCGTTCGTGCAGGAATGGCTGAAAGATGCCGCTTGCCACATAGTATCCAAATCTACGGGTTTGACGGTAGATATCGGGAAGTTCAGGCTGAAATTCCCGCTTGATGTACAGCTTGACAATGTGCTTGTACTCACCGAAAAGGGTGACACTATGGTACAGGCCGGCTCTCTGATAGCTGATGTCAAGATGTTGCCTCTGCTCAAACTCGATGCGCAGATTAACAAGGTGAGCCTTTTGGACGGTAAATATATGATGGTCTCCGAAGACTCGTCCATGACAATGCGCCTGAAAGCCGGGTCGCTCACTTTCCAAGAGGGCAGCGACCTGAACCTCGAAAGCTCGCATATCCGCTTGTGCAAGCCGGTGCTGAAAAATGCTGATGTGAGCCTGATTATGGATGTGTGGAAGCAAAAACCGGACAGCGTTTCCACCCCTACGGAGTGGGTGATTGCCGCAGACCGTCTAAGTATGAACAATGTGCGTTTCCGCATGTCAATGCTGCCCACAGTCAAGGACCTTGATCTCACCATAGGTTCAGGGATGCTTATCGGTGCCCTCATTGATTTGAAGAACTCCAATATCCATGCCGCCTCGCTCACCGTTAATAAGGGTAAAGCCCGGTATATAACTCCAACTGCGGAGAACGTTGCCTCGCACCCGGCTCCGATTGACACCGCCTCTCCTCCCTCAAAGCCCTTTATTATAAAACTGGACAAAGCCAATCTGAACTTTGATTACGCTTTCTATGGCATTGACGGTGCCAGGCCTCTGCCGGGCTTTGATCCTTCATATATCGAGGCTACCGATGTTGCACTATCTATTGACAATTTCTACAACCAAGCCTCAACGGTGCGTTTGCCAATCAAGAGTATGAAAGCAAAGGAGCGCTCCGGCTTGTGCATTACCTCCGGCTCCGGCACAATTGACATTGACTCTATGGGCATAAACCTGTCGCAGTTATATGTCAAGACCCCCTATTCCTCTCTCCGAGCCGATGCTGATATCACCTATGAGCTTATGGAGCTTAACCCTGATGCTCCGATTAACGCCAAAGCTTCCGGCTTATTGGGGTGGGCGGATTTGTATGCCTATATGCCAAGCCTCAAGCCGATATTGAGCAGATTGCCCAACCGCGACCCGATAGAGTTTGATGCCGACCTTTCCGGCACAATCTCCGCACTTGACATTAACAAGTTGAGTGTCAATATACGGCGTTTTCTTTCACTGAAAGCCTCCGGGCATGTATATAATCCCCTTGACATGAAGCGACTGCGTGCATCGGTTGACCTTGACGGTTCCTTGCAGGATGCCGGGGTAATCAACCGTTGGTTCGGCGCCGAACTATCCTTCATGGGGCTGAAGATACCCACATTCGCCATTAAAGGAAAGATTGCCGTCGCTCCGGACAATTACCGTGCGAAACTTGCCATGCGCTCAAGTGCCGGCAACGCTTCAGTGGCCGGGTCTTTATTCATGAACTCGGAACGATATGATGCCGATGTCTCCCTCACCGACTTCAATGTAAGCTCCATAATGCCCTCTTTGGGTGTGGGCACTGTCAGCGGCAAACTCAAAGCTCACGGCGCCGGGTTCAATCCGATGAATAAAGGAGCGGCAACCGATATTGAGGCCGACATGAACACTTTGGTTTACGATGGCAACAATCTCGCCCCGCTATCGCTGATCGCCACTCTGGAAAACGGCGATTACGACATTAACCTTGACAGCGACAATCCCAATCTGGATCTCTCGTTTATCGCCTCCGGTCATTTCGCCGGAAATACGCTGACTACCGACATGGAGGCAGACATTCGCCATGCCGATTTGCATAAACTCGGATTTATTGACACTCCGTGTGCCGGTGCGGCAACGTTCTATCTGAACGGCACGGCTGACATTAACACTTACTTCTGCAATCTTGATGCGGCATTAGACAATCTTGACTGGGATTATGCCGGCACACGCTATACCATTCCACAGGCATTTGAGGCAACCTTTGTAAGCGAAGCCGAAAATACCCGACTCGACCTGTACAGCGAAGGCCTGATACTCAATTTTGACGCCTCCTCACCGCTGAAATCGCTCATGGCAAATTTGCCGAAGACAATCGATATGGCGATGAAGCAGGTTGAAATTCGCGACCTCGATATGGAGAGCATTGCCGCGGCATTGCCAATGTTTACTCTCAATATGGACTTGCAAGGCTCCGGGCTTGCCGACCATTTCCTCGGCAATACGAGCTATAAATTCAGCTCTTTAAATCTGTCGCTGCAAAATGACTCAGTATTGTCGGGCAACATGGAGCTGCTTGAGGCCGGAAATTCATCTCTTACCCTCGACACCATTACTCTGGATTTGAGCCAGCGTGGCCATATGCTTGACTATAAGGCGCATGTAGGCAATACGGCAACCAATTTGCCGGACTTCTCAAGTGTAAACATTTCCGGCTATTTGGGTGCAAACCGTCTGTCGGCTTATTTAAGGCAAAAGAATCTTGAAGGCGCGGAAGGTTACAGGCTGGGTCTGACAGCCGCCTTGATGGACTCTACGGTAAATGTACACCTTACTCCGCTGAACGCCACCATCGCATACAAGCCGTGGGAAATCAACGATGACAACTATATCCAAATAGGCCCCGGTGCAAGAGTACAGGCCGACCTCACCGCTTCCAGCGGCGGCTCAAGCATTCGCCTGCTCACCCCCGAGCGTCCCGACTCTTTGCAATCTCTGCAAATACAGATTGCCAACCTGCACATTCAGGACTTCTTGCAAATGGACGTACTCGCCCCCCCCGTAAAGGGAGACCTCAATTCAGACCTCACTCTCGTGTATCGCGGCAACGCCATTACCGGCACCGGCTCTGTGGGTATCAAAGATTTGAGCTACAACAACAACCGCATCGGAGACCTGAATCTTGACGTGAAGGCCGGCATGGGCTTCACCGGAAATTCCGGCGGTAAAATAGGTATGCTCCTCAACGGCAAGGAGATACTTGAACTGCGCGGATATATGATTAACGACTCGACAGCGCGCGCACGGCGTTCCGACGGCACTCCCACTGCTTTTGAGCTGCGTCTCAAAGAGTTCCCGCTCTCCATAGCCAATCCGTTCCTCTCATCGGAATATATGCAACTTGCCGGCTGCCTGAACGGATCCCTGAAAATGACCGGAGAATTCAGCGCACCGCTGCTTAACGGCTCCTTCACCTGTGACTCCGCCGGAATCAGAATACCGATGGCCGGGACCACCATTCGCCTTGACAACGACAACCCGGTTGTAGTGGAAAACAATGTGTTGCGTTTCAATAAATTCGACATTTACGGCGCAAACGACAATTCGTTGCAGCTCAACGGTAATGTAGATGCTTCCGACATCAGCAACATCGCAATAGACCTTGCCCTCAACGGAGAGAATGTAGCTCTGGTTGACAATAATCGTTCCTCCAACGACCTTTACGGCAAGCTGTTCATAAACCTTGATGCCACGGCGAAAGGTCCGGTGAATTGGCTTGATGTCAACGCTTCTCTCTCCATATTGCCGGCCACGGATATTTTCTATACAATCTCAACAGCCTCTTCGGCTATTTCGAGCGGCAATACCACCGATGTGGTGAAGTTTGTGCAATTCTCAGACTCCACATTGGTAGCCAAGCCCGACTCCGTGTTCACTCCGCCTATGAATATGCGCATTGAGGCTGCGCTCAACATTGTTAACGGCGCCAAGGCCACCGTTAACCTCTCAACCAACGGCACTGACAAGGTGACGCTCACTCCATACGGACAACTCTCTTATACCCAAAATTTCATGGGCGACATGAAGCTCAACGGCTCGCTCTTCCTCGGCACGGGCTTTGCCCGCTACAGCATCCCCATGATTGGCGAGAAGACTTTCAGTTTTGATGAAGGCTCATACGTAAATTGGAGCGGAGAGCTGATGAACCCCGCCCTGCATATAAATGCCACCGACAGAGTGAAAGCCAATGTGCAACAGGAGGGCGTGAACTCCCGGCTTATTTACTTTGATGTAGGCCTCGCGGTGTCCGGCAATCTTTCGGCTCCCAAAGTGACCTTCGACCTCTCCACAGACGATGACATGACCGTTCAAAACGAACTTATGTCCATGACTCCCGAACAGCGTTCAGCCTCGGCAATGCACTTGTTGCTCACCAACACATACACCGGCCCGGGTGTGAAAGCCAATGCAAATCTCTCCAACCCGCTATACTCCTTCCTTGAAGGACAACTGAACTCATGGGCGGCCAAGACAATAAAAGGTGTGGACCTCTCGTTCGGTATCGACAACTACAAGCAGACCGTAGACGGACAGAAGAACAGCACCACCAGCTATTCATATCAGGTAAGCAAGAGTCTGTTCGACAACCGATTTAAAATAATAGTAGGCGGCAACTATTCAACCGATGCAGATGCCGATGAGAATTTCGCTCAAAACCTCATCTCCGACATTTCGTTTGAGTACGCCTTGAAACAGAGCACCAACCTGAATATGTATCTGCGCTTGTTCCGCCATACCGGCTATGAGAGCATATTGGAAGGAGAAGTGACCGAAACAGGTGTAGGTTTCGTGATGCGCCGTAAGCTTGACTCATTGCGCTCGATGTTCCGCTTTCGCCGCCACAAACGCCGCTTGCCGGTGCCGAACGACTCGGTACCCTCCGACAGCACACTGTTCGTATTGCCCAAAGACTCCGTTAACGTTGATACCCCCACTGAAAAATGAAAAACTCGCGCCTCACATATTTATACGCATTGCTCCTATTGCTCGCCGTAATGTGCGCTTGCTCCACTACGCGCCGAATTCCGGACGGCGAGATATTGTACACCGGACTTAAGAAATTTGATGTCAAGCCGATAGACCCGGAGCAGAAATTACCCTCCGGGCTGGTAAGCGATGTAAAGGAAGTTGGCAATGTAAAGCCCAACAACCCGATGCCGCTCATGAGCCCGTATGTGCGCACTCCGTTCCCGATCGGGCTCTGGGTTTACAACAATGTGAGCGACTCAGCCGGAGGGCTGAAAGGGTGGATTTACCGCCATTTTGCCAAAAATCCGGTGCTTGTCTCCGCTGTCAAGCCGCAAGCGCGCGTTAAGATGATGGAAAGTGTGCTTGACAACAACGGATACTTCGGCTCTACGGCAACTTATGATATTGTCACCGACAAGAAAAATCCCAAAAAGGCGCGTATCAACTACACCGTTGAGGTTGGTGAGCCTTACCTCATCGACTCTTTGATTTATTTTCAGGCTCCCGGCCGCACAATTTTCCATTACATAGACTCGCTTGCGCTGAAAGACCCGTATCTGAAAGTCGGCAATCGCTTCTCTACCGACTCATTGTCAATAGCCCGTACTCGTATAACCAACTCATTGCGTAACAGGGGGTTCTATTATTTTCGCCCGGAATATATCGAATTTCTTGCCGATTCCATAATCACTCAAAAGCGAATTGCACTGAAGCTTTCACTGGCTGATGATACACCCCCTATGGCACTTCGCCAATGGGTGACGGGCGATGTGACCGTCCGGGTGCTTCGTAACAGCACACACCGCCCCGGCACTCCCGACACCATTCATGACCCCAAAGCAACCGTCATAATAATGCGCCCGGCTCGCCTGAGAGAAGGTCTGATACCTTCTTGCATCACCTTCCGCGAGGGCAGAAACTTCTCTGTGCGAAACATGGATCGCACGCAAACTCGCTTGAGCCGCCTCGGCATTTTCTCAAGCATTGATATGCAGGTGTATCCGGCAGATACTCTGCTATCCGACAATAAGCTGAATGTGGATATAACTTGCCGTTTCGACAAGCCGTTGGAAGCATCGCTTGAAGTAAACGCCACCTCCAAGTCGAACAGCTACCTGGGCCCGGGGCTGATTTTCGGGCTCACAAACAAAAACGTGTTTGGCGGCGCGGAGCAGTTTTCCGTGCAGCTCAACGCCTCGTATGAGTGGCAAACCGGCCACGGCAGCTCCTCAATCTTCAACAGTTATGAATTGGGGCTCAACGCCTCGCTCGCTTTTCCGCGTTTGCTTGCACCGCGATTTATTCCGCGTACTCACCGTGAGCTCAACTGGACTCGCCTAAACCTCCACGCCGACCTGCTCAACCGTCCTCACTATTTCAAAATGGCACAGTTCGGCAGCGGCATTTCCTACGAATGGCGTGCCACTCGCCATACACTGCATCAGTTCACCCCCTTCAAACTCACTTACACCAAACTGATGCACACCACTTTGGAGTTCGACTCCATTATGAACGCCAACCCCGCAATCGCCGAGAGCTTCAAGAGCCAGTTCATTCCGCTGCTCTCTTACACTTATACGCTCGACAAATTCCTTGAACGCGATAAAATCAACGGCATAAACTTCACGGCAACAGTAAGCGAAGCCGGCAATATCTTCTCCGGCATATATGCAATGTGCGGAGTGAAAGGTGAGAAAAAGCTTTTCGGCACACCATTCTCACAGTTCATCAAAGGGCAAGCGCAACTTGTATATTCGCGCCGGCTTTTCAAGGGTAAAGACCAATGGCTCGTCTCGCGTGTACTCGTCGGTGCGGCTCATGCTTATGGCAACTCGAAAGAGGTGCCATACTCCGAGCAGTTCTATATCGGGGGAGCCAACTCCATTCGCGCGTTCACGGTGCGCTCCATCGGCCCCGGTTCTTACCGCGCTCCTGCCGACCAAATCAACGGATACTTTGACCAAACCGGTACTTTCAAACTGGAATTAAACACCGAGTATCGTTTCCCGATTTACAGCTTTCTGCACGGTGCGGTATTCCTCGATGCCGGAAATATCTGGTTGCTTAAAGCCGACCCCAATCGCCCCGGAGGCAAGCTTGAGGGCAAAACGTTCTTCAAAGACATTGCATTGGGCACCGGTGTGGGTCTGCGCGCCGATTTGGGAATGATAGTAATTCGCGGTGACCTCGGCTACGGCCTCCATGCTCCCTATTACAATGGCACCAATCACTATTTCAATATCCGCTTCAAAGAAGCCTTCGCTTTCCACCTCGCAATAGGTTATCCGTTCTAATGTTGCATTTTCGCAATTTTATTTGTAAATTTGCGATGTGAAAAAATTACCGAATACATGCCTGCTGATTGCATTGCTGCTATTGCTGCTCCCCTTGCCGGGATTTTGCGATGAGCACAATGTGCCTTCCACTGCCCGTGTATATCCGAATATGGACATGGCGGCGGCTCGCGCTTATTGCGACTCTACCGCTCTGCGTTCGCCCGAAGGTATATATTACTGGCCGGACAGGAACGTAGTGGTTTTGGTTCGTGCCTCGCATAAGATGCATGGTTTGGCTACTGAATTTGAGGCCGTTGCCGTTGAATCTTCCGACATTCTGTTAGAACCGGGAGCTGTACTCGCATATTTTTATCCCACCGCCTCACCCAAGGAATATCACGCTTACATTTACGAGAATGTTTCATCTGAAAGCATTTCATCACCTAAACATAAGTCCGCCAAATTTTCCGATGAAAACCAAACAATGCTTATGGAAGGAAAGAAGCTCAAATTCACCTTCAATCCGCTGGCTCTGATACCACGTATGAGGTCGGTGTTTCGACTCCGGCAAGACAATCCCGTCTCCGAATTGCCCAATGGCTTGACTCGCATATATCCGCCAAACACGGCTACCGCAAAATCACTCTTGTTCCCCCGATATTTATAACCATGGTTACACAAGCAATTTATAAACTGCAATATCTGCACCCTTCGGCTCTCGAGAACTTGATCAACAAAATTATGGCCGAGCGCGAGAAGCTATCTGTCAGAGCAAAAAACTGCAGCCCCCGACTAACGGATATCAAGGAAATATTGCCACTTCTCTACCCGGAACCGACATTTAACCGCAAACGTGTACAACACTGCGGTAAAAAGACGGAGCAAGAAATTTTGCAGTTTCTTCGCATGGTAAAACTCATTTTTGAAGAATATACCAACGATATAGACACATCGCAGCCGATACCCTCTTTTTCGGAAGAAGACACCTTGATTATTGAACTCAAGCGCAATTACCAATTCCTTTCAGATGAAAATGCGAGTAGTGTACTCAACTTCTTCTTGCGAGAAAAGAAGCTTCCGATGCTTTACATCATTAGGCAATACATTGCCACTTGCACCTCTCCTGCTGCCTCAATATCGAAAGACTTTTACGGCTTGAACAAGATGCACCGACGGCTCACAATTGAGAAGATTGCTCTGTTAAACGGCATCTCCGGCGAGCGCGTGCGGCAGATATGTGCTGCCGAATTCCCCATAAAGCACCCCCTGCTCAAGGAGTATATACGCAAAACCCTCATGCCGAGTCTGGGCAGCGTAATCATGCCCTCCAACGGCTATTGGGATCAACTTCAAAATGAGAATATGCTGAACGAGCCGGTCTCCGACACTTGCTTGTTGGTGGCCGCACTGGTAGACTCTCATGCACCGCTCAAGATTGCCGATGATGCCGACACAGTTCTCGTTGAGCGTTCAATATTGCGAAATTTCAAACCTCGCGGTGTATTGAAAGCAATCTTGCGAAAAGTGCTACATCCGAGTAAACAAAGTGTTGAGATCGATATTCGGCCGTTCTTGTACTCATGTGTCGGCTCAAAGTCCTCTTCCTGTTATGATGGCCTGTTGCAAGTGTACACAGACTATTTATGCCGAAATTACAACTGCACTTCGCCGGCACCCGGCCTGATTTGCACCTCGCCAAACCGTGTGGACGTGGCGCTTGAGGCTGAGAAGATTTTAGCCGAACACGGCTCCCCGATGCAAATAGAGGAGCTGTGGAAAACTTTCAACGAAAAGTTTCCGGCATCGGCTATACCCAAAATGCAATATTTCAAAACATTCCTTTGGAAAAGCGACAACATCAAACCCAAAGGAAACACCGGCATATACAGCCTTACTTGTTGGACAGACCAATACCTCGGCACAATTACGGAATATATTCGCGACATCGTCTCCTCTTCCGCCGAACTTATACCGATGAGTCAAATTGTTGAACATGTGCAACAGCAATTTCCCGATTCATCGCGCAACAGAGTCTACTCGCTTATGTTGCTTGATAAAAAATGCAAATACATTTTTTACGAAGACGACCTTGTCGGCCTCCCCACCCATACGGCCACCGCTGAACTGCGCCTCAAAAGGTTGCATGGTGAATACGACTTCAACGCCCGCCTTGATGAACTGAAAAACTTTGTGGAGGCAAACCGCCGTATGCCTTTTGTAGGCTATGTGGCATCAAAAGCAGACACCTCTCTGGCGCGCTGGCTATACAATATCTTCAACCGGAAAATCAGTTCCACGCCGGAGCAGATGCAAGCTCTTCATGATTTCATAAACGAACACAAAGAGATTCCCCAAAACGGCAACGAGTACCGTTTCCTGCTCAAATGTCGCGAAATCCTGCAAATTGCTGAAAAAACAAAATCCCTGCCCCGGCCTTCAATGCACCCCAACCTTTATCAATGGTATATACTTCAATGCCGGAACAATCTCAAATACACAGATAATCGGCGCATTTACTTTGAAAACTTGCAGAAAGACCTGGTCCCGCTTCTAAACAAAAACGTAGACAGAAATTGGAGCACAGAAACTCCCGAATCTTCCGACCGAACCAATCCAAACACCTACTTCACCCCCTCACTCTTCACCGAAGAAGTTTAGGAATGCAAGCCTTCGGCTTGCGTTAGTCCCTCACCCGAAAAGCCGACAAATCTGTCTGCTGAAACAAGGCACCCGCTGCACAAACAGCAAGTGCCTTGTTTCAAATCCTATGGGCGGACAGCCTCCTGTCTATGTTGAAAGCCGACTCTCACCCCGGTGCCGCGCCCTCACGGGTAAGCACCGTCATCACTAAATTCATAACTTTCCGATTGCAAAATTACAACCTTCCCTCCATTACCGCAATACCCGAAACAGACCATATTTCAACCTTTCACCCCGGCTTTCCCCGGCTTTATTTGCAAAATACCTCATTTGGAGTATATATGGTTTGAATAGGAATTTGTAATTTTGCGGCTGAAATGGAACAGTATCTACCCCGGCATAGAATGCGCGATGTGATTGCTGACAACGGATTGCTGCTCATGGCTCTCTCACGTTTCGGCATCGCCTTAGGCTTCGGCGACAGCTCTGTGGCCGAAGTGTGCAAACTGCACAATGTTGACACCAATACTTTTCTTGCGGTAGCCAATTTTATCAGCGGCAAACCGTATAAGTCGTACCCCGTGTCGTTAGGCGCACTGACCGAATATCTCAAGCAAGCACATACATACTTCTTGCAATATGTATTGCCCGGCATACGCCGAAGACTCATTGAAGCAATCAGCACCGGTGTGAGCGGAGATGTGAGCTTCCTGATTCTCAAATTCTTCGATGAATACACCGCCGAGGTGCGTCGGCACATGGAATATGAGAACTCTACGGTATTCACATATGTAGACGCACTGTTGGCCGGCAACGGGAAAACTGATTTCGATTTAGAGAAATTCGAGGAAGCACACGAGCCGGTAGCCGAGAAGCTCCGTGAACTCAAAGAGATATTCATTTGCCATTTTCATGCCGACGGCGAGCGAGTAGACCAATTCAACTCCGTACTGTTTGATATCATCACTACCGAGCGCGACATCAATATGCACTGTCGCGTGGAAGACGTGCTGTTTGTGCCGGCCGTTCGCGCCCTGCGCAAAAGCATGGAGGGAAGAACCGCGGTAGCAGATGCGGAGCCGGAAAACAAACTCGATGCCAACGGTGACATTGAGCTCACCTCGCGCGAAAGAGACATAGTGCGCGCCATAGCTCGCGGACTCTCCAACAAAGAGATAGCCGACAAGCTGTTTATCTCGCCGCACACGGTAGCTACACACCGCCGCAACATATGCGCCAAGCTCAACATACACAGCGCATCCGGCATGACCCTGTTTGCCATAATCCACGGCTTCATCTCCCTCGAAGAAGCCAACGACCTCCTCCCCGGTCTGTAAACAACACTCAAAGTTTGCCTTAACAATCGTACATAAAATAACCGTTTAAAAAATTTTTTAAAAAAAGTGAAGATAATTTTGTAAGATTGAAAATATTGAATTAACTTTGTGGCGCATATCGCCCGGAAGCCCGATATGGGTTCGAGGGTGGGTATGCGCCGACATTTTTGTAAAAAAGCGTTTATCTACGCTTGTTTTTGGCTGTTCTGAATCTCGCAAATTCTACTCAAAGTCAAGGACAACGCAACGATAGATGCCTTTTGTGGATATGTATATTCCGGCTCACACCGGGTGCGCGTGAAGCGTGCCTGTGCGTGTTGAAGTCGTGAGGTCATATCGGCGTGAGGCTTCCGTACGTTGCTCGTTCTACTTTGAGGGGCAATGCGAGAGCCTGGGACAGCGGGACGAGCCGATACAGACTCTCACGCTTTTTTTGTATTCACCTAACGCCCGGGCGGGGAGAGTCAACCGGGTATCAATATTATCATGGAAAAATCAAAGAAAGAGGAACTGCAGTCCCGCCGCCAATTCTTCAAGAAAGCCGCGAAGACCGCCCTGCCCATCCTCGGCGCCATCGCCCTGGCCAACGTCCCCCTCATCGGCAAAGCAAGTGAAGTTGGCAGGTGTACAACTTGTCAAGGCGCATCATGTGGCATAACTTGTTCGGGTATTTGTCGAGACAGTTGTGGTGGTAAATGCTTGGAAACTTGCATGGGTGGCTGCAAGAATGGATGTCATAAGAATGGCTACTAAATGAATTTCATTGAGGATGTTGAAAAGAACTATCAAGTCCTTGAGGAATGTGTCGTGATTATCGATACAAATATAATTACTTAAGTTTTTCAACATCCTCAATTACTAAATCTCTTATTTAATGATAAAAGAAAATTATAAAGGTTGGAAAGACGGTATTAGTAAGAATATTACTTTTATTGTCACTAAAGATTGTCAACTTGCTTGTAAATACTGTTATTTGGTTGGCAAAAACGAAAATGAACGAATGAGTTGGGAAATTGCTAAGCAGGCGATAGATTATATATTTTCACATCCCAATCAGTTCAAAGAAGATTCAGTTATTTTTGATTTTATTGGTGGCGAGCCACTGATTGAGGTTGAGCTAATTGATAAAATATGTGATTATATAAAGACTGAACTATTCAGATTAAATCATCGGTGGTTCAATTCCTACAGATTCAGTATATCCACTAATGGAATTAACTATCATAGTGAGGCCGTACAACGTTTCATTGCAAAAAATGAGAACCATATATCAATTGGAATTACTATTGATGGTACAAAGCAAAAGCACGATTTAAACAGGATATGGAAAGGTGAAGGTCCCGAAAAAGGCTCATATAAAGATGTTGTAAAAAACATACCACTTTGGCTTAAACAATTTCCATATGGGGGTACTAAGGTTACAATATCTTCAGCTGATATTCCATATATTAAGGAAAG
This sequence comes from Prevotella sp., assembly GCA_023662865.1. Classification (GTDB taxonomy): domain Bacteria; phylum Bacteroidota; class Bacteroidia; order Bacteroidales; family Muribaculaceae; genus Lepagella. The sequence continues at coordinate 84,423 of JAMPIK010000005.1, read as the reverse complement.
TGTGTTGCACCTATTTTCTTTAGGTATTCATGAAGTCAATATTAATGTAGTCTTTGAAGACGTTTGGAATGAGGGTGATGATAATGTGTTTGAACAACAATTGTTATCACTAGCTGATGCCATCATTGATGAAAATCTATATGAAGACAATGCTTGTTCTTTTTTTTCAGAACGTATTGGCAAGCCACAAGATCCTAAATTGGATAATATAAATTATTGCGGGGCCGGGCGTATGCTCTCGATAGACGCGGCCGGGAATTTCTATCCCTGTACACGGTTTGCGGCTTATTCGTTGAGGAGCAAGAAGCCGATTATCATAGGTAATGTGCATGACGGCATTGACCAAAACAAGCTGCGTCCGTTCCTGACTCTTGACCGTACTACCCAGTCGCCGCAGGAATGTATCGACTGCGAAGTGGCGAGCGGTTGCGCGTGGTGTCAGGGTGAGAACTATGACGCTGCCGAGACCCCGACTGTCTATCAGCGAGCCACTGCTATCTGCAAGATGCACAAGGCGCGCGTGAGAGCCAATAATTATTATTGGAACAAGCTGTACCGCAAGCTCGAGCAGGAAGGCAAGAGAGAAGAATTCGAGAAGTCCAAACCGCAAACTACCAAAGAGCCATGCTGAAATATCTCATAATACAGACCTGCGACTCCGCCACCTCGTTTTGTCATTACGACAACAACAAAAGCGAGTCGAAACTCATTGACCTTGACGCGCTTAAAAGGGCACTTTTATGGTCGATGAAAGAGAACCTGAATGTGCAGTTTGTGTTGCCGGACACTCAATTACCCCATGAGTATGAGGAGGTTATGGATACCGTAGACAGTGCCAAAGTAGCCTCGGCAAAAAGCGAATACGCCCCGGAAGCCGATGTAGTAGTGTTCAACAGTTGGGAGGATTTCACAGATTTTTCTTTCCAAAAGAATGTGGCATACGTTGTGCGCACTTCTTTCGCCGATTTGCAGACAAACAAGGATGCACTTTGTGCCGTTCTGCCAAAGGTTGACCGACTGAATGTGGTGCTGACAGATGCCGCGCAAATGACAGATGACCGCAACGAGGCATACTCCGGCTTGCTCGACTCAATCGCCGAGTCAGTAAAAAGCGAGTACTTGGCTGAGCACCCGGTTCAACTCAATCTGTTGACCGACAGACTTATGCTCACAGCCATGAATAACTGCAACGCCGGGTGGGAGAGTATCGCCCTCGCCCCGAACGGCAAATACTATGTCTGTCCGGCCTTCTATTTTGAAGATGAAACCGACAGTGTCGGCAATGTGGAAAACGGCCTTGACATAAAGAATCCGCAGCTGTACCGCCTCGACCACGCCCCGATATGCCGCAACTGTGACGCATGGCACTGCCGCCGCTGCGCCTGGCTCAACCGACAATTGACCCTCGAAGTGAACACCCCAAGCCACGAGCAATGCGTCACCGCCCACCTCGAGCGCAACGCCTCAGCACGCCTGCTCACAGCCTTGACAGCCGCCGGCCTCCACGGTCCCGGCGAGGCCGACCTTAAGGAAACCGAATGTCTCGACCCGTTTGAAGAAATAATTAATAAATAATCACACTATGCGAGCAATAGCAAAAAAATTAGTGTTAGTAATGGTTCTGTTGCTTTCAACAGTTCTTGCTTCTAATGCGCAACTTCCGAATGGTTTTAACAGGAACTATTCACTGACAGGAACATACAATTCATCAGGTAATTCCATTTCCGATCCCGGAGCAGCACCGAAAGCGTCGGTTATGATTGTGACAACAAATTTCGGCTTTATTCAGAGTTCTGCCATTTGTACCTTGAATTTTGGTTATACCGGCAGTTCGACTCTCACATTCAACAGATTTGCCGGATGCCAGAACGGTTGGTTTATATATTCAAGTGACATGGGACCGGCCGGTAGCAGCAGTTTGCTCATTTCGACTGATGGGAATGTGATGCGTCTTGAAAAGGCGTGGTCAGGAGGTGAATTCTGGGAATATGAAGCCAATTGAATTTTGGTAGGAAACGGTCAAACCAGAAGTTCAAACGATACTATAAAGATAAGATGAAGAAGGAAGTTGGATGCGTTACCGAGCGAGAACGCGATGAAATACAGACGCTGTTTGAGCGTCGTAACGGATTGACGGAGTTGGCCAAAGTGCTGACAGCGGACAATGCGGAGCTGTATGAGAAGCTCGTGGCGGACATGGCCGAGACGAGCAGGAAGTTTCAGCAGTGGTGGGACACCATGGGAGAGAAGTACTCATGGGAAGCCGCCGAGAACGGCAACTGGGAGATTGACTTCGACAGCTGCAAGATTTACCTGAACGCGCCGGAATAACGAATTGTATAATTGCAGGGTCGCCGCTTGCGGTGACTCTGCGAATGATATTTACTTATGATACTTTGTGCTATTGGTGCTACGGAGATTATCCTGATTTGCGCCGTTATATTGCTGATTTTCGGCGGCAAGAAGTTGCCGGAGCTTATGAAGGGTATGGGCAAGGGGGTAAAGAGTTTCAAGGAAGGCATGAACGAGCCTTCTGAGGACGAGATGAACCGCCGTGTGGAGGAGGAGATACGTCGTCGTGCTGAGGAGCAGGAAAGACAGCAGCTCTCTCAAAATACTGAAAATCACAAGCCCGAAGCCAACGGTGAGTGAACAGGAAGAAAATACCGGGTTGTTGACTTTCGGCGGACATCTTGACGTGCTGCGCAAGATGCTATTTCGGATTGTCGCCGTGGTAGTGGTGCTTGGGGTGACTATCTTTTGCTTCAAGAGCGAGACGTTTGACATACTGCTTGCGCCGCATAATTCCGATTTCTTCACTTTTCGTTGGATTGAGGATTTGCTCAACTCCATGGGGTGGAGTTTCCGGTTTGATGAATACGATGTGCCGCTCATCAGCACCGAGCTGTCGGCGCAGTTCATGACGCATATTACCGTCTCTTGTCTGTTGGCCGTGCTTTTGGCAAGCCCGTATATTGTGTTTGAGTTGTTTCGGTTCATCTCTCCGGCTCTGTATGAGAGCGAGAAGAAATACTCGTATCTTGTAGCCGGGGTAGTCTATTTTCTGTTTTTGTTGGGGTTGCTGATGAGCTACTTCGTGTTGTTCCCGATTTCGTTTCAGTTTCTGGCTACATATCAGGTAGATGAGTCGATAACGAACACCATAACCCTTGACTCATACATATCAACCTTCACCACCCTGACGTTCGTAATGGGCGTGGTATTTCAGCTGCCTGTGATAGCTTATATCCTTGGGCGCATGAGCTTTATAGATGCACCGCTGCTACGGAAATATCGCGCATATGCCTTTGTAATCATCATGATAACAGCCGCTGTGATAACCCCGCCGGACATCTTCACCTTGGTACTCGTTACTATCCCCATTTACGCGCTCTATGAGCTGAGTATCCTCATACTGAAACGCCGGGGTGAGCCTGTTGAGGATACCCCGGAAGAATAAATCTGAAAGTTTTTTGGAGTGATGGCGCGGAAAATTTGTGTATGTCAAGAATTTTTTGTTACTTTGCACCCGATTTCGCAATCTCTGGTAAGTGACCGCAATGACACAGCTATCGATTGTGTTGGTTCAATGGAGTGAGTCACAGCGAATTACGAATATTGCGCAATCATAAACGTTAAAATTATATATATAAATGGATTTAATTAAGATTGCAGAGGAAGCATTTGCCACCGGCAAGCAGCATCCCGAATTTGGCCCCGGCGACACTATCACAGTGGCATACCGTATCAAAGAGGGTAACAAAGAGCGTATTCAGCAGTATCGCGGTGTAGTAATCCGCATCAACGGCGAAGGCAACAAGAAACGCTTCACTGTCCGCAAAATTTCAGACGGTATCGGTGTGGAACGTATCTTCCCCCTTGAGTCACCGTTTATTGATTCAATCGTAGTAAACAAGTATGGTAAAGTACGCCGTGCAAAACTGTACTATCTGCGCAACCTCACCGGTAAGAAAGCTCGCATCAAAGAGCGCCGCGTAGTAAAGAAAGACTGACAACACGTTTTTCAAACGAAAATCCCAACGCCATAAGGCAGATTTTTTTTGATTATAAAGGCAGCGATTTCCATCGGAAACCGCTGCCGCTTTTTTATCTGTTTTTTTGATAATGTCAGCGGTTGGCGCGTTTGCGCTCGAGCTCATCGAGGATTATTTTGCGCAGGCGGATATGGTTGGGAGTTACCTCCACGTATTCGTCTTCTTTGATGTATTCAAGGGCTTCTTCAAGGCTGAATACTACCGGGGGGACAATTTTTGCTTTGTCATCAGCTCCGGAGGCACGCATATTTGTGAGCTTCTTGCTTTTGGTAACGTTTACCACAATGTCATTGTCTTTGGCGTTCTCGCCTACCACCTGCCCGGCATAAACTTCCTCCTGGGGGAAGATAAAGAAACGGCCACGGTCTTGCAGTTTGTCAATAGCGTAGGCGTAGGCTGTTCCGGCTTCAAGGGCTATGAGCGAGCCGTTGGTGCGCCGTTCAATATCCCCTTTCCAAGGTTGGTATTCAAGGAAACGGTGAGCCATGATAGCCTCGCCGGCGGTTGCCGTGAGCACATTGTTACGAAGGCCGATAATGCCGCGTGCCGGTATTTGAAACTCAATGTGTATGCGGTCGTTCTGGGTCTCCATACTCAAAATGTCGCCTTTGCGCCGAGTCACCATATCAATTACCTTGGAAGAGTACTCTTCCGGCACATTGACGGTAAGCGACTCCACCGGCTCGCATTTCACGCCGTCAATCTCTTTGATGATTACCTGCGGCTGTCCTACCTGCAACTCATAGCCCTCGCGGCGCATTGTCTCGATGAGGATTGAGAGATGAAGCACACCGCGACCGTAGACTGTCCATACATCGGAATCCGGGTCTTTGACCACACGCAGGGCGAGATTGCGGTCCAGCTCTTTTGTGAGACGCTCGCCGATGTGTCGGGAGGTGACATATTTGCCGTCTTTGCCGAAGAAGGGGGAATCGTTGATAGTGAAGGTCATTGACATTGTAGGCTCGTCAATTTCAATACGCGGCAGAGCCTCGGGATTTTCCGGCAGAGTGAGCGTGTCGCCGATTTCAAAATCGGTAAGACCCACTATTGCACAAATGTCGCCGCTGCTCACTTCGCTCACCTTCTTGCGCCCCATGCCTTCAAAAGTATGCAGTTCTTTCACACGCTGCTTATGCACGGAGCCGTCTTTCTTTACGAGCGCCATCTCCATGCCTTCGCGTATTGTGCCGCGGTGTATACGCCCGATGGCTATACGCCCCACATAGTTGGAGAAATCAAGAGAGGTGATAAGCATTTGCGCTTCACCCTCAATCTGCTCGGGCGCCGGGATATATTTTACAATGGCATCAAGCACAGCGACAATATTGTCGGCGGGTTTGCGCCAGTCATCGCTCATCCAGCCCTGTTTGGCCGAACCATAGACAGTAGGGAAGTCAAGCTGATCCTCCGTTGCACCGAGATTGTACATGAGGTCGAACACCATTTCCTGCACCTCATCGGGACGGCAGTTGGGTTTGTCAACCTTATTTATTACCACCACCGGTTTCAGACCCATTTGAATGGCCTTTTGCAGCACGAAGCGAGTCTGCGGCATGGGACCTTCAAAGGCATCTACGAGCAGCAGACAGCCGTCGGCCATGTTCAGCACACGCTCCACCTCGCCACCGAAGTCGGCGTGACCCGGAGTGTCTATAATGTTGATTTTTGTGCCTTTATAATTTATGGATACATTCTTGGAGAGAATTGTAATACCTCTTTCTCTCTCCAAGTCGTTGTTGTCAAGTATTAACTCACCGGCATTCTGACCGTCGCGAAACAAGTGTCCGGCCAGCAACATTTTGTCCACCAGAGTGGTTTTGCCATGGTCCACATGGGCAATGATAGCGATATTGCGAATATCTTCCATAAATTTTCTTGTCTTACAATCTGCAAAATTACAAAAAAATATTGACATTGCGTACCCAAAGCCCAAAAACAAAAATACAGAAGCGAGCAACTTTGCGGGTTGCTCGCTTCGTTGTGTTTGAAAAGGTGGGATTTTACCAAACTATTTTTTGAGTTTTGCCGGCGGAGGTCACCAAGTATATGCCGCGGGTTGGAAGCTGAACACTTCCAACAGTGTTTACGGCTACCGGTGTTCCGTCAATATTGTAGATACTCATGGAGGAGCCACAGGTCACAATGCCGTTATTGAATGTCATGAAGTCTGCGGCATTTGTGATTTCGTCTATGTCGGCCGGATCTGCGGTAGTAAATCTAACTGTCTTTGAGTAAGCGGAGTTAGTACCGTCGGAAGCTACCGAGCGAATGTATGCCACATAATCATTGAAAGGAGTCAGACCTTCTGCTTTGAGCGATGTGCCGTTTACATTGTACGCATCATAGCCGGCTATGGGAGTGTCCTTTGTGTCTGCTGCATAATAGATATTGATATCGTCCAAGTTTACGGTCATGCCGGCAGTGCGGCAAGTGTAAACAATCAGGAGTTGGTGCACACCGTTCGGGAAATCTCCAAAGCGCACGGTAGAACCTTTTGCATCGCAGGGAAGGGAAGTGATTTCGGCAAGATGTGTGAGTGTAGAGTTCGGCTCAACGGCGTAAACCACGAGCGACATTGCCCCACCGTCTACATTGGAGCGAGCCCAGAATTCCAGTGCGTTTATATCCTCATTGTAAATTCCGGTAGAGAGCACTGTGCCGGGGTTCATTACAAGCGAGGGTGCGCTTTGACCGCTGAATTCAGCGCGGTTGTCGAAACTTCCGCCGGGAAAGTACCAATCGTAGGGATAGACATTGTTGTTCCAGTTTACGGTCTCTCCGAGCTGCGGCTCGCCTTCTGTACGGGTAGCCACAGTAACCTCATAGCTGTCGGCTCCGGGCACTTCGTACCATTTCAGGTCGGCGTAGGTATCACCGGGAGTTACGCTGAGCAAGGGGATTACATTAGCCATTTCGGAGGCAAAGGTGCTGTAAAAGCCTTGACTCACCTTGGAAATATTTTTTTCGGAAGCGGCATACAGTGATACCTGATATGATTTGCCGGGGGTGAGACCTTTGAGGGTAACTTCGGTAGAGTTGCCAAGGTCGGCGAATGTATACTCTTCGGGAGACTCCGTTTCGAGCGAACCGAACAGGTCGTCAAAGTACATTGACATGACATTGACATAGTACTTTTCAGCACCGACAACCGGCTCCCATTTGAAAGAAAGGGAAGAGTTGTCTACATTTGTAAGCACTGCTGTGGGAGCACTGATATACAACGGGGAGTCGGCAGTGCCGCCGTCACCTACGCGGAATGAGATTGCGCCGTTGGTGTCTTCATTTATGTTGGTCAAAGGCAACGAAGAGGCAGAGCCGTTCCAATTGGTGAAAGAGGGTTGGCTTTGTGCCGAAAATTCGCTGCGGCTGCTCGTGCCGGGGAAGGGGTCACCGGTCTGAGAGCCTTCATCGCCTCTGCCATCGGCTTCCACTATATCTACATACTGATGATCCGGGTTGTCGTTTACAACATTTCGCTCCCAGATGCTTTTGTCAAAGTCAATATGCCAAACGAGCATACCGTGGCCGGGGATATATTTGTCACGGTCATGCTGCTGGCGGTTCTCAAACAGGAAATATTCCGTCGGTCTGTTCGGGTTAACGGTGATACGATAAGCGTTACCGCCGTCTACGGTGGGGAGCATTGTCACTTCGGCTCCTTCGGTTATGTCAATCGGCTTCTCCCATTCGAGGGCATATTTTTCATATATGGAGTAAAGGGGCGGAGTGCGTGAGTCGTTGTTGTATGACCCATGGTCCATAGTTGAGAACGAGCCGGGAGTGAACGCACCGGAATAGTTGGTGGCATACAAATCGGGCAAGCCGAGCACGTGGCTGAACTCATGGCAGAATGTGCCTATGCCGGAATGAGTCTTCGGGTCATTGTTAATAAGCCGGAGGGTAAGCTCGTTTGAGCATGCGTAATGGTCAATCTTCACGCCGTCGTGCTCGGGAGCCGGCATGGCATAGCTGAGATTCCAAGCGTGAGGCCATACATAGTCAGCCCCGGCACTTTCGTTCTCGCCGTAGCCGGCATAATAGACGTACACGTTGTCTACATAGCCGTCGCCGTTGGTGTCATAAATTGAAAAGTCTATTTCACCGTCAAGCAGAGCGCAGGCATCAGAGACCATTTCGTAAGCACGCCCATCTTGTCCATTATTCGAGTTGCGGCCATAGTAAGAATACGGTTTGCCGAGCTCCACGGGGCCGTACACGTCAAAGCGCGGCTGGTAGATGCCGTTGCTGGAATGCAGGAAAAAGTCGCGAACCGACCCGTTGCAGTGGTTGCCGGTATAGCCCGGTTCGTTGAGCATGGCTTTCATCTCGGCTTGCGGATTGTCGGCAAAGCTCCATTTCAAATCGGAGAAGTTTACCAAAATCACAAGTACCGGGCGTTCGCCGTCGGTGGGTATTGCACGCAGGTCATGGCCGTCGGCATTGTCCCATTTGGCACCGGCTATCCGTGCGTCAGCGCGATAAGCAGCTGATCTTCGGGGTATACACGAACGCATCAAGTCGGAGTTGCGTGCCTTCAACGCTTCAAATGTCTTTTGCGGACGTATAGCCATAATTTCGGCTTTGTCTGCATCGGAGCGCAAATTGAAGTTTCCGGGAGTAAGTTTGGTGGCTTTACCGGCATTGTCAAGAATACGGTACCAACCGTCTTGCTGTTGCTCCACAATGTAGCCTTCTTCGTCTTGATAATAGTGGAAATGCTCATCTCCGCGCAGAGAGAGTGTGACCACAGAGCCATCGGGCTGTGTATGAGTCACTGCGCCGGGGCGTGCGGGCACGGCGAGCATGGGCAGCGAAACTCCGGCAAATGCCAAAGCCGCTAACGTGCGATATAATTTACGGGTCATGTCTATATTTTTATCTAAGGGAGATACCCTCTTTTTTGTTGATATTCAATTTGGTTACTGCGATAAATTGAATGCAGAAAGATTGGAAAATTCAGGTTGCAAATATAATAAAAAACGTGAACGGGTACAAATTTATTATGTAAAATTTCTTCACCGGGTTATTTTTTATTATTTTCGCGTGATTTTTATAGATGTATTTAATCTTGATATGTTTGAAACTGCAAAATATATAAACATCAAAGGGCGGCTAATGGATTTTTCAACGCCCCGGGTTATGGGGATTGTAAATGTGACCCCCGACTCATTCTTCGCTCAATCGCGTGTTAATACCGATGAGGCACTCACAAGGCGTGTGAACGAGCTCCGTGAGCAAGGAGCCTCGGCTATTGATGTGGGTGGATATTCTACTCGGCCCGGCGCCGCCGAGGTGTCGGAAGAGGAGGAGTGGCGACGTGTCGCCGTCGCGTTGGAGGTGATACACCGCGTGTGGCCGGAGGCTGTGGTGAGTATCGATACATTCCGGGCATATGTGGCCGAACGTGCTCTTGCCGGAGGGGGAGCCGATATAATCAACGACATTTCCGGCGGCGACCTCGATGAGAGAATGTTTCAGACTGTTGCCGATGCCGGAGCTGCCTATGTATTGATGCATACACGCGGCACACCGGCTACCATGCAATCTCTTACCGACTATCACGATGTCACCGCCGAGGTGATTTCAGACCTCGCCTTCAAGGCGGCGCGGCTGCACTCTATGGGAGTTAAAGATGTAATCATAGACCCCGGGTTCGGGTTTGCCAAAACCCTTGACCAAAACTATGAGCTGATGTCCCGGCTGCCGGATTTCAAGGCTTTGGAATGTCCGATACTTGTAGGTGTCTCTCGCAAAAGTATGATTACCAAACTCTTGAATATCACCCCCGATGAAGCCTTGACCGGCACAACGGTTTTAAATACATACGCGCTGCTCAACGGCGCCGACATTTTGCGAGTGCACGATGTGAGGGAGGCAGTGCAGGCAGTACAGTTAATACAGAAATTGAAAGATGATTGATTTTGCGATAAAAGATGTAATCGACATACTGCTGGTGGGGTTGCTGCTTTTTTACCTGTACCGCACCATGAAGAAGAGCGGCACCATCAATATTTTTGTCGGAGTGTTGGCGTTTGTCGCCGTGTGGATTTTGGCCTCCGAAGTATTCGGTCTGCGCCTTACCGGCTCCATTTTGGACAAATTCATGTCCATAGGTCTGATTGTCCTGGTAATCTTGTTTCAGGACCAAATAAAACGTTTCCTCATAGACCTGGGGTCGCAGGACAAATGGAAATTCCTGCACCGACTGTTTCACCATCAGGATTCGGCCAAGAATGAGTTGGATTATGTAATGCCGGTAGTGTATGCGTGTATGAGCATGAGCAAGACAAAAACCGGAGCATTGATTGTCTTTCAGCGAAATGTAAATCTTATTGATTATGAAAAAACCGGAGATGTAATCGATGCCAACATCAATACTCGTCTGATAGAAAATATCTTTTTCAAGAACTCACCATTGCACGATGGAGCCATGATTATTGCCGATCGGCGTATTGCCGCTGCCGGGTGTATCCTGCCGGTGAGCCACGATATGTATATACCGAAAGAACTCGGTTTACGCCACCGTGCCGCCTTGGGTATGAGCCAAGTAACTGATGCGGTGTGTGTGATAGTAAGCGAAGAGACGGGAGGTATCTCCATGGCTATCGATGGGGAATTGAAAGTGCGCCTCTCAACTCCCGAACTTGAACACGCCCTTTCCGAAGCTCTTGACAGGGAATGAGACATCTCACCGATGTGCGCTTTCTGATTTCTCTGCTCGCGATACTTGTGCCGGCGGCCTTGATGACGTATATTTGGTGGATAATCCCGGCGCATGTAGATGATTTGTGGTATCTTGACCGCCCGGATCATCTGGTGGCGGTGGGCATGAGTCGCTTTCAGGCAAATCTTGTGGAGTTGAAGTGGCATTTTTACCATGACAATATCCGCCTTGCCAACATCTTTTATCTGGTGACTGCCGGCTTTGTGTCGCGCCCGGTGATTGCCTGCTTCTTGGGGATATGCTTTGCCGGAGCGCTGCTTTTGCTTGTGCGGCTTGGGAAGGTCAGTATGTGGCGACCGCTTGCTGTATGCACTTTGCTGTTGGTTTACACCTACTGCCTACAGTGGCTGATGTTTCCGTTCAGTTTTGACTTTGCCCTGAACTATGTACCCACACTGTTCATGATGAGCGGCACAGTGTATATGTTTTTGAAAGTCGCTACGCTGAACAAAAGGCAGAGAATAAGTTTGTATGCGTTGGCATTAATCACCGGGCTTTGGCATGAGTCTGGCTCAGTGCCTTTGGTTGCCGCACTTATTGCTTATATGTCGGTACGCTGCAAAGCCTCCCGGCGCGAACTTATTGTGCTTGCAATGGTGTGTCTGGGTACGGCGATATGCTTCTGCACCCCCGGCCCGTGGGCGAGGTGGCAAATAGTGGGAGCGGCGGCACGACAAGAGGGCAACGGATTGAAGATTACGGTTATGGCTGTGTTGTTGCTTGTGCCGGCCGCCGTGTGGATCTATATCCGGGATTACCGGAAATACGGCCGACCTACACCTGACACGGCTTATATATGTCTGTGCGCATCCGCCTTGGTTGGTACATTGCCTCTGCATTACGCCGTGCCGGGATATGACCGCGCTTGGTTCTGCCCGGTGCTATTGAGCATCTCCGGGTGGTTGCGATTGGTAAGCAATCTCTTCGGCGAGCACCGCTTGTCGCGTTATTGGTGGCTGTCAGTCCCTATGCTCGCAGTGTGTATATATCATTACACTTGTTTGGCGATTACGGCTACCGATGTGACTCGCGAATATAAAATCGCAATACGACAATATATTGAGTCTGACAAAGATATGATATTCATCGACATTCCGGCGCCGAGGCGTTATCAGACGCTGTGGCGACAGAAATGCTTGTTGGACCACCAGTTTTTCCACACCGGCTATGTGCAATACCTTGCCTCGATGTATTGGAAAAAAGTAGACCGCGACATGATATTTGTACCTACGGCTCTTGCCGATGTAGACGTGCATCCGGGGCATAAAGTGAAAGGTAACACTCCGGCATATGCCAAAGCCGGCTTGTTGTATATGAAATACAACGACAGTACCGCCGCGCTGCTCGAAAAGCGCTTTTGGGGTTGTGACATCGGGCTGCTTGAACTTAATCCCGACACATTCCGCACCCTAAGAGGGAAGAAGTATCTGTTTCTTGATTATCACATACTCAACACGCCCGAGCCCAAAGAACTATACTACTAAAACGAGAAAAAGAACACGCCGTGCGCATCCCTTTTCTCGTTATTTGTATTTGTGAATTGAATTAGCGAATACGTATGAAATCGCCGTTTATGCCGCTGAGGCGCATTGCCGATCTGCCGTTGACGGTGACGAACTCAATGGTACTTCCGTAGGCATGACCTTGTTTGTTGGATTCCTCAAGAATGGAGTTGTGGGCAATCAAGTCAGAGCGAATTGCTCTCGCTTCCTCATCAGTGTATCCGGAAATCATGAATTTGTCCATGTCATAGCTGAGTTGAAGAGTGGCTTTATGTATATTCCATGCTCCCGACACACTCCATTGCTTTCCCTTGGCGGTCTTCATGTCAGTAATGGAGTTTAAATAATAGAAAGTACCGTCGGCTTGAAAAGTAAATCCTATTGAAGTGGTAGTGTCATCGTAAGAGTGATTCAACTGCCACATGCCCAGTATCTGGTTTGTGTAAAGGGCATCGTTCTCTGTGGCATCGTCATTGCAAGAGGGCAATACCAATACGATGGCTGCAAATAAAAGAGTAAGTAATTTTTTCATTGTGTTTATGATATTTATAAATTGTTTGAATCGGAATCTTCGGGAAGCATGAACACGGCTCTGATTGCAGTACGAAGTGCTTTGGCCTGATGCCCGTGTCCTTTGAGGGCGGCGAGCACTCCGGATATATATGCGTCCTTGTTGGGATAGCCGAGCAAGGGTGCCACTTGTGAGTCGGCAAGCATCGGCTTGTAATTAAACACCCGGAGTACACCGTTGTAGTCCCGATTGCGGGCTATGGCATGAAACTCGTTCATGAGTTGCTCATAGTGTGTACGCACATCAATGATTTCCGGGAGGGATTGCAGATGTTTCTCCAACTCGGAAATCGTTTTCACACGCGCATCACCGCGAGTTTCAAGCATACGCTTCATGCGGTGACGCACATGCAAAAGTACCTGTTCGCGGAATTTAGCCTCAAACATTTTCAGCACTGCATTGCGCACTTTCTGCACTACACGTTCCGGCTGGCGGTGGCGTATGCCGGCCATTATCCTGATTACACTCTCAAGCATGAAGATATTTTCAATCTCCGCCACTTCCGGCACCATGATATGCTTGCTCCGCAGATATTCCACTTCCGGGGCCGTGCGGCGGTCGCGGTCCACAATGCCGTAGCTGTCAAGGCGGTGTATCTGCTTCATGTCTGAGAAAGAGCGGGTAGCCTCAATCACCTTGTTGCAAGACCCGAGCGGACGAACGCTGTGATAAGGAAATAGCAGGGGGTATAGTTTGGCGTCAATACTGTGAGTGGCATCTCCCTCAATGAAAAGCACCGGGCGGCGTGTACCTAACAGACAGGCAGTCAAGTCGTCGGGTGCTTCGCCGGGCGGAAGTACCTCATAATCCCAGGCGCCGAGGTCAGTGTCCTGCGAGCGAACCCATATCAGCACATTCTCGGTGCGCGAGTTCATGAAGTCAACATCTGACGTGTTGTAGACAAAAGTGCAGTCCGGGCGCAGACCCTCAACGGCGTTCCATACTACATGGAGCATGGCCGGGTGAAGAAACAATGCCGGGTTATCTACAAAAATCACACCGTCTTGCGGCGCGTAAAGCACTGCCGCGATATAATACAGCACCGCTTTCTCCGATGATGACAGCTTGCCGGTGGAAATAAGGTCGTCACCTCCGGGAGTGGCAAAAAGCAACTGCCCGGCTCGGCGCATCACGGTATTGTCCGGGAAGATGTCTTGCCATATCCTCACGAGGGCATCAAGCTTGGTAGGTTCCAGCCGGATTCTTTTCCCTTCAATAAGGCTTTCGCTCTTTACCGTCAGGAGATATTTGAATTCATCTGAAAGAAGAATTGTACCGAGCCTGTCCAGGTCTGTGGCAAGTTCATTTGCCGTATTTTTACCTGTCTTAGCCTTATACAGAACTTCGATGCTCCCCTGCGGCTCACATGCCACAGTCCCCATAGCAGAGATTACATGAGCCCGCGCTCCATAACTCTGAACCAAAGCATTCATAAAGCGCGACTTGCCGGCGCCGGCGCCGCCTACAATAGTTATCTGGCGTGAGTCGGGCATTTCGCTCGGCTTCCGGCCGTCAATACGCGGCGGCAACAAAATCATATTTGAGTCAGAGTGATTGGCGGTATGAGTCATGACATTCTCCTTTCAGGTCGTAAAATTACAAAAAAATTTTAAAAGTATGGGCACAATCCAAAGTATTTGAGTAATTTTGTAGAAAATTTAAGGCAGGTTCTATAAATTGATTCGAGGTGATTTTGAGATGAATTTTAGTCTGCTTTAAGGGTTTGTTGAGAGAACAATGCGAGCATTGTGACCGAAACAAAGCATTAAAGCAGACTAAAATTCAGCCAAAATCAGCCGAAAGCCTGCATTTAAAAATAATAATTTCGCAGCGTTCAATTTATAGAACCTGCCTTAACTAATACAGAAGTATGTTTTCCGGAATTGTGGAAGAGGCGGCCATTGTCACGAGCCTGCGCCGCGAAGAGAGCAACCTTCATATCACTATGCGCTGCTCCTTTACCGATGAATTGAAGATAGACCAAAGTGTGGCTCACAATGGTGTGTGTCTTACTGTTGTGGCTTTGCATGGCAACGGTACTTATACCGTGACGGCGATTGCCGAGACGCTGCGCCGCTCCAACCTCGGCAATCTTGAAATTGGCTCGCTGGTAAATTTGGAGCGCTCGATGCTTATGAACGGCCGGCTTGACGGCCATATCGTGCAAGGGCATGTTGACACTACCGCCGTGTGTACATCAGTGGTGGAAGAAGAGGGCAGTTGGCGCTATACTTTCAAGTATGACTTCTCCAAAGAGATGGCTCGCCGCGGATATGTGTGTGTAGACAAAGGCTCTGTGACTGTTAACGGTGTGAGCCTGACTGTGTGCGAACCGCAGGCCGACAGTTTCAGTGTGTGCATCATACCCTACACTCACGACAATACCAATTTCAAACAGATTAAGAAAGGCACAAAAGTAAATCTGGAATTTGACATTATAGGCAAGTACATCGCTCGCATCAGTGATTTGGCCTAAAGATACGACTGATTTGGACCAACGCGCCGGGCGCGGTATGTTATGGAGCGGCATGGAGACTTTCGGCGGATCGATAGTCTCTGTTGCCATATCCGTAATTTTGGCGCGCCTTATCTCCCCGCAGGCTTTCGGTATGATAGCCTTGCTGCAAATCTTCATTGCCGTGGGGCAGATGCTTGCGGAAGCCGGAACCTCGCAGGCTCTTGTTCGCCGCCCTTCACGCACACGCTCTCTGGAAAGTTCCGCCTTGATGCTCAACCTGTTGCTCGGCGGCATATTCTGTCTTATCTTATGTATGTGTGCGCCGCTGATTGCCGGGATTTATGCAATGCCGAACCTCACGAGACCGATAAAAATGTTGGCGTTGAGTATTCCACTCTCCGCCGCTTGTGTGGTGCAAACGGCTCGTCTGGCTTCTTCCTTGCGCTTTTCGCGTCTCGCAGGTGTGAACATTATTTCTATTCTCACCGGGGGTGTCGTTGCCGTAACTCTTGCATTTTGGGGCTATGGTGAGGAGGCATTGGTGTGGCAACAGCTCGCAATGTACGGCGCAAGAGCCGTATTGCTCTGGATTGCAAGTCCTTGGCTGCCGGTGCTGTTTGTATCCCGAACGGAATTTGCCGCTTTGATTACATTCAGCTGGAAATTGCTTGTCTCAGGATTTATCGATACCGTTTATGAGAATATGTACGCGCCGCTTATCGGGTATTTCTTTTCCGCAAACACAACGGCAATGTACTGGCGTGCAGATTCTTTGGCAAGATATGCACCTTGCGGATTTGCCTTTGTTCTGCAACGTGTCAGTCTGCCGGCGGTAAGCCGCATACGCAACGACCGCACGCGCACCCGCAACGCCTACTCAAAGCTCATACACTGCTCCTGTTGGGTGCTTTTCCCGATTTGTGCTATAAGTATCAGCTTAGCCCCTCCCTTGTTTGACTGGCTTCTCACGGACCGCTGGGCGGGAGCCGTACCTCTGTTTCGCATCTTGATGATTGCGTTGGCTCTGTATCCGCTTCATTCTCTTAACTGCACGGCTTTGAATGTCTACGGTCGCTCGGACAAATTCCTTGTACTTGAAATTGTGAAGAAATGCATCGGTGTTGCCATACTCTGTATTTGTCTGCCGTTGGGTGTTACTGCTTTATGCTATGGATTGCTCTGCTCCTCAATGCTAAACCTCGCTGTCAACATTCTGTTTGCCTGGCAATACACCGGCTTGGGGCTATTCTCACAATTGCGACTCATGCTCCCCCTTGCAGCGATAGCCGCCACTGCCGGGGTATGCGCCGGTATTGTCTCATCTGACTTTGATAAAGACTGGCAGCAAGTACTCGCCGGAGCGGCAGCCGGAGCTACTGTCTACCTTATGCTGACACACGTCACCAAAACTTCCGCCCTGAGTCGTATCATCTCAATAATAAGAAGAGACTAACCGGATTCTGTCTTATTTCAGAATAGCCGAGTCGGTGCCGGAGGCGCCACCTATCTCATTGCCGCGCTGCACCTTTTTGCCGTAAGAAATTGTGTATATCACGGTAAGGTCTGCCTTCCGAGTGTATTGGCTGCTCCACCCCCATGAATATACGTTGTAATGCGGCGATGAGTAGTCAGCATAAACTTTATTGGAATTGAACCAGTTTCTGAAGCTAATCGCGAAATTCAGATTGCCGACGGCATAGCTGAGGTAGATACCGTAACCGCTTTTACTCCTTGTAAGCTCTCCTCCGCTCCATGCGTTTAGAACCTTTGCCGGAGAGCTGTAATCCAGCATAATACCGAAATTCTTAATAGCCCAATTCACGTATGTGTCGCAAATTATCTGATTTACCGAACGGTGGTCGATACCGGAGAGAACGTCTCTGCGGGGCTGAACTCGTGCCTGAATGGACAGGCTGTTATCAAAGAGCTTGAGTGTGCCGGAAATATATGCGCGATAGCCGTAGTATGTGCCGCTGTTTATCACTCGCTGCACAAGTCCGTTATAGCCGGGGATTACCAAATATTCAGCCGCTTGCTTGTCCGGGTTCCCCTCGTATTCAAGTGTGGCGGAGAGGCTTAATTTGTTGTTCGGTATAAACGTGTAGTCTATGGTAACTTGATGAAACAAGGTATTTTTCAAGTCGGGGTTGCCTTGTTTCCACATAAGTTCATTAGTCTGCACCATAGCTGTATTGGCAGTAGAGGGAGCGGGGTGTGAGTTGCCCCACCATGCCTGAATACCGGCCTGATGATTTTGATTAATGTTGTACCGCAGTTGGAAGCCGAGACGAGGATTGAACTGTTCAAGCTCGTTCACTCCGTTGATGCGACCTATTACATACGACATACCTACACGAGAATAGAGGCTCAAACCGCATGCCCAATTCTGCATATACTCCAAAAACAGCAGATTCTCTGATGAGAGGAGTTTCTGCAAGCCGGAGTATGACCCCATATAATTTGTGTGGTAAATGTTATTATATGACGTCACGAAAGTACGGAAAGTGTTATTATGTCCCAACCCTTTTGAATATGTTGCCGATACGATTGGTGAGAAAGTCTCCTCTTTGTTGTTGTTTATAATTGCGGAGAGGTTGCCCAGTCGGTATGACGAATTGCGGAGTGTGCTGCCATAGCCGAAGCTCCAGTTTACAGTCACGGTATTGTTTTTGGGCATTGAGAAGGAATAATAACCTGATATTGAAGGAGACAGAGACTGTTCGTTTTCTTTGGAAAAGGATTGGGAGGAAGGGAGTATCGGTTCGGAAAAATCAACCGTTGCTGAGCTGTGAAGTACCGGCACTGCTGTGCGTGAGAATCCGACTTGATGTATGAGGTACATCTTATCCGTTTGGTAAGTAGCCCGCAGAGAGCCCCATTGCACATTGTGCAAACGCAAATAGTCGTCTGTTTTCGATATGCGTGTCAGCTCATCTATGTGCGTGTCGCCCATATAAAAGTCGCGGAAAGTATTACGCGAATAAGATTTTACCTTGTTGTTATGGTAATATTCGCCGCCTCCCGCTGCATCGAATGTCCATTTTTTATATGCGAATTTAGAATACAGCAAGCCATTGAAGCCGTCAAAATCTCCAACGGAAGTATAGCCGCGTAATTTAGTATATCCGCCCCATTCATATTTATGCATGATATAATTGACTACATATGGAGCGCTCTGAAAGCGAGGATCATCCGGGTATTGTAGCACCTCAACGGTCAACACATCTTCCGGCCGCAGCCCTTTTAAATCATTATCGTTTGCCGGTTGCCAATCTATAAAAAACGTCACTCCTTTTCCGGCCGAGGTGGTAACCGCTCCGTCAGGACTTACGTTGAGTTGCGGAATATTCATGTGCCTCAGCAAGTTTGTTGCATCAAGAGCCAACTTCTTTGTGCGCTTGTCGGGTGTGTACTGCACACCATGCTTCACAATGCGCTGTGTGCGCCCCTCTACTACGACCTCTTCCAGTTCGGTAG
This sequence comes from Prevotella sp., assembly GCA_023662865.1. GTDB lineage: Bacteria > Bacteroidota > Bacteroidia > Bacteroidales > Muribaculaceae > Lepagella. Next base: position 65,633 of record JAMPIK010000005.1, on the reverse strand, counting down.
AATTAAGTATGGAGTCTGTTTGCTCCTGCGCTGACAACGAAGTCACGCACAAGATTGCAGCTATGCCAAGGTAAATTCTTTTTATAGTTTTTTTCAGTTTATATATATGAGACGTACGGTGACTCCCTTTTGTGACAGCTCCCCGAATTTTTTTGGAATCAATTACTCAGCTTGAACGAAATCGGGAGTGTATAGAAGCATCGTACTATATCTCCGCCGTTGCGTGCCGGTATCCATTTGGGCATAGCCTTGACTACTCGCAATGCCTCTTTGTCAAGTTGAGGGTCTACCCCTTTCATCACCTCTGCCGATGTGATGCTGCCGTCTTTTTCTACTATGAAGCGGACAATTACACGTCCTTGCACTTTCTGCCCGGCTGCTACTGTCGGGTATTTCAGATTTTGAGCGAGCCACGACATGAGGGCACTCATTCCGCCGGGGAAAGATGCCTGTTGCTCCACTGCTGTAAATGCCCGGTCATTTTGTGTGTCACCGTCTTTTTTAATACGAACTTGCTCCGAGGGCTGCTCGTTGTTTACGACACCTATATATGTTACATTCACTTCCGGCGTTTCGGTTTGCGGTGCTGACAATAATGCAGCTGCAAGTAATACTAATCCTGTCATAATTTTATTTTTTTGCAAATATAGTATTTCCCTGCGAACAATGCTACTTTTCAAGAAAATAATTATTAATTTTGTGCGTTTTATAGATAGCAACTGATAGTTCTACATGCAATATAACTCAAAATCAATGAAGAAAAACATTTTAACTATGGCAGTCGCCGCCTTCTTCGCACTGTCCGGCAACGGTTCTTTCTCTGCCTCGGCTCAGAGTGACTTTGACAAGCAATTTCTATCATATCCCTCATACAACGGCACAGACCTTGAATTGAGTGTCAATCCCTCCGGCACACATTTCAAGTTGTGGAGTCCGGCTGCGGAGGCTGTCCATGTCAATCTCTATGACGAAGGGCGCGGCGGTAACCCGTTCAATACCTTGGCATTGAGCAAGAACCCGGCTACCGGCATATGGTCCGGCACTGTTGACGCACAGCTTTATGGCAAGTTCTACACTTTCCAAATTTACAAAGACGGGAAGTGGCTCAACGAGACTCCCGGCGTGTGGGCTAAGGCTGTCGGTGTAAACGGGCAGCGTGCCGCAATCATTGATTTTGAGACTACCGACCCCGAAGGGTGGGCTGCTGACAAAGGCCCGGAGGTCAAAAATTTCAGCGATGTGATAGTGTATGAGATGCACCACCGCGACATGAGTATGCACCCCTCTTCCGGAATTGCGAACAAAGGTAAATTCCTCGCCTTGACGGAGCATAATACCACTAATCCGGAAGGACTCGCAACCGGAATTGACCACCTTAAAGAGTTGGGCATTACTCATGTACACATACTCCCCTCTTACGATTACAATTCGGTTGATGAAACAAACCTTCAAAACAACCAATATAACTGGGGGTATGACCCGCAAAACTACAATTCCCCGGAGGGTTCATATTCCACCAATCCCTCAGACCCGGCGGCGCGTGTGCGCGAAATGAAGGAGATGATTAAGGCTCTCCACGATGCCGGCATAGGCGTAATCATGGACGTAGTCTATAATCACACCGGGCAAAACGAAGGCTCGAATTTTGACCTCACCGCCCCGGGATACTATTACCGCCACCGCAACGACGGCTCGTGGAGCGATGCCTCAGGATGCGGTAATGAAACAGCCTCCGACCGAGAGCAAATGGCCAACTTTATTGTAAATTCTGTAAAATATTGGGCTGATGAATACCATATTGACGGCTTCCGCTTTGACCTCATGGCTATTCATGACACCGAAACAATGAGCCGCGTGGCAAAAGAGCTTAAAGAGCTGCGTCCGGACATTTTTGTGTATGGCGAAGGCTGGACCGCCGGCGACTCCCCTCTCGCAGTGGAGCGCCGTGCACTCAAAGAGAATGTGAGCAAGATGCAGGATGTCGCCGTGTTCTCCGACGACCTGCGCGATGCGGTGAAAGGGCATTATTCAAATGCCGAAGACCGGGGCTTTGCTTCCGGCAAACCGGGCAATGAGGAGACTGTTAAAATCGGTATCGTAGCCGCAACGGCACACCCGCAGGTGGATTACTCCAAGGGCAACAATTCAAAATTTGCTTACGCCGCTTCGCCCGAGATGATTGTCAACTATGTGAGTTGCCATGATGATATGTGTCTCACTGATAAGTTGCGCAAGTCCATGCCCGATGCCACTGACGAAGAACGTATGGCTGTGGCAAAACTCGCGCAGACTATTGTATTCACTTCGCAAGGCACTCCCTTCATGTTTGCCGGTGAGGAAATTTTCCGAGACAAACAAGGGGTACATAATTCATACAAAAGCCCGGATTCAATCAACGCTATTGATTGGAGCTTGAAGAGCAAAAACAAAGATCAATTTGAATATTACAAAGGACTCATCGCGCTGCGTAAGGCTAACCAGGCTTTCCGCATGACAAGTGCCGAGCAGATAGCCAAACACCTGAAGTTCGATAATATAGACTCTTCCAAGCAGCCTAACCTCATCAGCTATTCACTTACAGACAATGCCAATGGCGATGTTTGGAAAGAAATCAAGGTCGTTTTCAACGGTGCTGACAAAGCGCAAACAGTCAACATTCCGAAAGACAAATGGACAGTGATTGCTCGCGATGGCAAAATCAACCCCGATGGCATGGGAATCATCAAAGGCGGCAACTTGCAGGTAGCTCCCTATTCCGCATTAATATTGGCAAAATAAACTAATGACAAAGTCAGGCGACAACAGAAAACTTACATCTCGCCAGACCCTCGGCTGGTTAGTGATATCCGCACTAATTCTAAGTTGCTTGACAGCCGTAATAGTGCGCAGTGCAAGAACGCAACCGATGAGAGATGAACCCGTCAAGGTGACAATCCTGCCAATCCCCGATGACACCGCTGCCATGCGCCAACGAGCCGAGTCTGCCAAAAAACAAAAGTCCAAATCAAAAAAGAAATCAAGCACCCCCAAAGCCCACCCCAAAAAGAACCAGCAAAAAAACAACAAGCAAAAGAACCCCCAAAAACCACCGGCCAACAATTCCCTCCAACGAGAAATAACCAAAGAAGACCTATAAGTGACTGCTCAATTTAAATTGAGCAGTCACTTAGCCAACAAAGCCCCCATAGAAAAGCAATCCTCCGGCACAAAGGAAACAGCCTCGCCGATATCGGCAAGGCTGTTTCCTTTGTGAGTCTCCCTTGGGGAGGACAATGCTTACTTAGATGCGATGTGGTCGCTCACTGTTAGAGATGCACGACCTTTGGCACGACGGCGTGAGAGTACTTTACGGCCGTCCTTGGTGGCCATTCTTTCGCGGAAGCCGTGTTTGTTTACGCGGCGACGGTTGGAGGGTTGAAAAGTTCTTTTCATTGTATAATATCGATATTTATTTTTTCAAAAAGAGTCTAAAAGCCAACTCCGAAAAGGGTCTATCGGTTGTGACATACGTAATTACCCCCTGAGAAGCGGGTGTTTCGGACTGCAAAATTACAAAATCCGCTGCAGACTGCCAAATATTCGCAAATAAATTTAAATTTTAATGGCGAAGATTAGCGGATTAAGGCCTTTGTTACTCGTGTGCCGACCTTCTTCAGGTAGATGCCGGAAGCGGGTTTTGTTGTGCCGAGGCTGCGGCCTTGCAGGTCAAACCATTCTGCCGTAGTGCACTCTATGCCGTCTGTCGCAATTGCGTCAAGGGCTACTGTACCGACAACCGGCTCGATTGTCATGGACTTGGCATATGGGAATGTCATGTCAAGAGTGTTGCCGGGGTAAACCATTTCCATTTCTTTACCGTCAAAGCTCAGGTTGACTCTCCATGCACCTACCGCCTCCATACCGTCCGGTCGTACGGCGGTAATCGTCAGCTTCCTGCCAGGATGCCACATACCGTCAAACCGACCGGTAGCAAGTTTCAAACCGTTGACACTTAAGGTTATATCCTCGTTCTGAGCTGAAATTTGCAAAGGTGTCGGGTCAGCAAGACCGAAGAACTCGGTAGTCATATCATACATAAGCGGCACACGTTGGGATATCCACGACTTTAAATGCTCTATGCTGGTGCTGAATTTCTCATATGAAGGATAAAGCTCGCGATGATATACCATTTCGGAATCAATTGCATCGGCGTATTTGTCTACAATAGTACAAATCACGTCAGGGTGCAGGTAATCGCCCATGGACAAACAAAGGTGGTCAATGAATGTCTCGCGGAATTCAGGTGTTTCCATCAGATTTCTGAAAATGTCAGTGCCGGTTCCGATGTTATCTTTATATTGCTCGCTGTATTCGGGATTATATTGCCACTCCAAGTAATTAAAGTCAACCGGCATTCCCCAAATGCCCGCGCTGCAATCCGTATCTTTCAGAATCCAGTTCCATTTATACCCCTCTCCGATTTGTCTCCACATCACGATATTGTAATTCGGCGTTTCAACATTGTTGAAGAATGTATTTGCTACCATTAAATCGGCATACTGCGAGGTGTGCATATATTCCTCGTATTCATTGAATGTGTGTCCCGGCGTAGAGTAGAATGCTTGAAACTTGTCAAATTCGTTGGATGTCCCGGTATTGACTTCCTCCCAATTTTCAATAACATCTACATCTTCCAGGCCATTGTAATTGGTATATATATTATCATCATTACACCGTTCGCGGAGGTTCATAATGCCCATATATTTACCGTTCAGATAAAAAATTACGGGCGTATATGCGGAATATCCTAAATCAGTACCTGCTGAAGTTGCTGTTTGAATCACGGCATCGCGCATATATGAGAGTTCAAAATCCTGTCCGGCATTGCGCAATTCCACTGACTTGAAATCGGTAACGCCCGGACGTTGTTCGTGAAAGAACTCGTATTCCAAACGCTTGGTGACAAATCTCTTATTGGCGTACAGTACCATTGATTTCAGTGGATATGTCCTTGAAAAATGGCCTTTCAGGCGTGTCTCGATTACTTGGTTTATCGGGGTGGTACCGTTGAGTTCGAAGTACTCTACATTCACCGGTCTGCGCCATTCATATCTGAAATTGGGCTGCACTTCGGAGTAAGTGCCGTCGGTCAATATACCGATTTTGTCACCATAGAAATAGGCCGGGTCGCCGGTGAGGCTCACTATAGGCAGGGTTTGCTCACGGGGGTGGAAGATGTAAGAATGAGTGGTGGGGAGCGGTGTTATGTATCCGTCTGCGAACAAAGCCGCACGGACATTTACTGTTTCCGTAATTTCAATCGGCTCAGTGTAGATTTCGGACTCGGCTGTGGGGCGCGAACCGTCAAGTGTGTAACGGATTACGACATCCTTCGGAGTTTCTTTCGGCATAGTAAGCGAGAGGGTAAGCGCTGCGCTTTTTACTCCACCTGGCTCGCTGAACAGCGGTTCGGGCAAAATATCGGCAACAAGCACTCCGCAGTTGGTCTCGCCGGGAGTGGCAACCGCTTGATACCCCCATTCGTCCGAGCTTTCGTTGAGCCTGCCGTATGAGATATCCGGCGCCGGCATCTTTGCCAAGCTTACGCTTTCAATCTTCTCTTTGCCTTTCCAAAGGAAAACATCTCCTTTGCCGGAGTCCACGCGGAAATCGGCATGAATATCAGAGCCGACTTTGTCGCAATATATTGCAACATACTCGCCGGGAGCAAGTTCTTTATCCGGCAATTGATATGCCTTTGATGCTTTGTCTTTTACGGAGAGTCCGTAGTCTTTCAGGTTGACAGACTCATCTCCGTTATTGTAAAGTTCAACCCAAGAGTCAGGGAAATCGTTGAGGTCGTCCATTATACCGTGCACATTGCTTTGCATCACCTCATTTATCTGCAATTCAGCAAAGGTACTGATTGGCGAGTGTATGGCAATACTCACGATAATTAAATGTTTAAAATTCATAAATTGTAAATCGTAAATTCTAAATTAGATTAGAGTTGCCCTAAATCGTTGTAGGAATAGTAGTTATCGGGTGAGACAATGATATGGTCAAGCATGGCAATCTCCATTATTTTGCATGCTTCGGCACATTTGCGAGTGATGGCATCGTCCTGCGGCGAGGGTTTCATGTTGCCGGAAGGGTGGTTGTGGCAAAGCGCAATTGCGGCTGCATTCTCCAACAATGCTTCCTTGATTATAATCTTAATATCAAACAGACTTGATGCCCACCCGCCTTTTGAGGCTTGCAGCAGTTTGACTACCCGGTGACGCCGATCCATGATTACCACCCACACCTCCTCGTGGTCGAGATGCGCAATGCGCGGACTTATCACATTGTAAATATCTCGCGAACAACGCACCTCGGGCAGCTCTGCCGGAGTCTCGGCATTATATCTCCGTATCAGCTCCATCACGGCCTCAACTTGGATTGCTTTCATCATGCCTAATCCTTTGACCTCCATAAGCTCCTGACGTGTGCGCCTTTCAAGCATTTTGAGTTTGCCGTTGCTCGCTTTCATTATGTCGCGACACACTTCCGTAATGGGGTAGCCCACCGAGCCGGTACGCAGTATCAGCGCCCAAAGGTCGGGCACACTAAGCACCGAGCAACCGTATTTCCGAGCTCTCTCGCGCGGCTTGTCGTCCTCGCACATATCAGCGACTCGCGGCATAGCCGGGCGCGGCTCGGCTATGCAATTGCCGTCGGCATCTGTCTGTTGAAGCGGCTTGACTATCATTTGCCTCTGCGCATTTCCACTTCCTGCGCCTCGTTGCGGCCGTGGCGCAACAGTATTTTCCAAACATACGCCCGGATAAATCCGGTGCCGTAACCGTATAACTGAATAAGGCTCGTCAGTACCCCTATCGTGCCTATTTTCAGGCTCTTGGTGCTTAAAATGCCTGTAATCCACACGGCAAGCAGATACAATGTGAGCGGCAGAATGAACCACCAATGCCACAGGCTCAACAGTATGAGCAGCACTGAACCAACGGTGAATACTGCCGGCAGAGTGTGCACCAATTTCATCGAGCCGGGATAGAGCAGCTGCAAAGTGATGCGGCTCATGCCGAAAACGTGCACCTGTCGCCAAAATTTGCGCAAGTTGACACGCCGTTTGTGAAACACTTTAACCGGCCTGAACAAGCTGATTGAAAAGCCGGCGAGGCGTATGCGAGTACTCATGTCAATGTCTTCGCTGAACATCTCGCGGAAACCGCCCACTTTCTGATACACGGCACGCGAAAAGCCCATATTGAATGTGCGAGGCACAAACTTCTCCATTTGCACCTTGCCGCCGCGTATGCCGCCGGTGGTGAGCAGGGAAGTCATTGAATAGTTTATGGCCTTTTGTATGTCGGTGAATGAGGCGTGCGCGGCATCCGGACCGCCGAAGCAGTTGATGGGGTGTTCGTGCAGACATTTGCGCAAGCTCTCTATATAGTCCGGCGGAAGAATGCAATCAGAGTCGACAAAGACAAAATAGTCTCCATCGGCTCTGTCCATTCCGTAGTTGCGAGCTATCGATCGCCCTTCGTTGTCTTTATAGAAATATTTAAGGTCAATTTTTTCGGCATATTCCTCGCATATATCCCGACACGGCTCTGTGGAACCGTCTTCCACAATAATTGTTTCAAAACCGGAATCGGTTTGCTCTTGCAGAGATGCGAGCAAGTCCGCCACCTCGGCTTCCCGGTTGTACACGGGCACAATGATTGAAAACTTCAAATTGTCTGCGAAGCCGGACATGACCTTCAATATTAGAGCTTGATTTATGCTTTTACACGGCTTACGTATGAGCCGTCGCGAGTGTCAACCTCAATGCTCTCGCCTTCGTTGATAAACAAGGGTACACGTACTGTGGCGCCGGTTTCAACAGTGGCGGGTTTCAGTGTGTTGGTAGCTGTGTCTCCTTTCAGACCCGGCTCGGTGTAAGTGATTTTAAGCACAGTCTTGGTGGGCATTTCAGCGTAAAGAATAGTGTCGGTTGAAGCGTCTGACACAACGTCTACCACGTCACCCTCTTTCATGAAAGCTGCGCCGGTTACGAGCTCTTTGTTGATAGGCACTTGATCGTAAGTCTCTTGGTTCATGAAGATGTCATCACCGCCCTCGCTGTAAAGGAATTGGTACGGACGACGCTCCACGCGCACGTCTTCAAGCTTTTCGCCGATGTTGAAGCGGCGTTCAAGTACACGGCCGTCAACTACATCTTTCAGCTTTGTGCGCATGAAAGTGTTGCCTTTGCCGGGTTTTACATGGAGGAATTCTATTACGAAATACAGGCGGCCATCCATGCGGATGCAAGTGCCGTTCTTAATGTCTTGAGCGTTAATCATCTTGATTATAGTGTGTTATATTTTTATTTTTTGACTATTAGCGTGAGGTTTAAGGATTCAACTCCACACTTTTTCAGCTGCAAAGTTAATAATAATTTCGCGTCAAGGCAAATTTTCAGTCCTTTCGCGTGTCATATTATAGATATTTTTTATTATTTTTGCACAAAATTGACAATACAATGAAAAAACTCAAATCAGCTCTATTGCTCACTGCGTTATTGCTCTCATTACCCTTGTGGGCGCAAAACCTTGTAATCTTACATACCAACGACACCCATTCACATATCGATGCGGAGAACGGGGTAGGGGGTGTGCTTCAGCGCAAAGCCATTATCGACAGTGTGCACCGCGCCGAAAAGAATGTAATGCTCATTGATGCCGGCGATATTGTGCAAGGCTCCCTTTATTTCAAAATTTTCAAAGGACAGGTGGAATATCCGCTTATGGACATGATGGGCTACGACATACAAATCCTCGGCAATCATGAGTTTGACAATGGTATTGACGATATAGCAAAATACTACAAACGCACCGGAGCGGTAAAGCTTTCCGCCAACTACGATTTCTCAAACACCCCGCTGAACGGAGTGTTCGACCCCTATATAATCAAAAAAATCGGCGGCAAGAAAGTAGGCTTCATGGGATTAAACCTTGACCCCAACGGCATTATCGGTGAGCAAAATTACCGGGGCTTGATTTATAATGACATAATAGAGACTGCCAACAAAACTGCTGCCGAACTCCGCGCCAAAGGGTGTGACCTCGTTGTTGCGGTAACACATATCGGTTATTCCGATGATTCGGAAACTCCTAAAACAACCGATGTGGACCTCGCAAAAGCCTCAAAAGGAATTGACATAATCATTTCCGGCCACTCACACGAACTTGTCAGCCCGACTTCCGGTCCGCAGCGCCCCAACGTGTTCATGAATGTCGAGGGCAAGCCGGTGCTCATCGAGCAGACCGGACGTTACGGCGCAAATCTCGGTTATATTAAAATTGACCTGAGCAATCTGCCTAAAATTCAAGAGGCGAAAATGATACCCGTTGTCGGAGTAAATCCCAAGAAATTTGACAAAAAAATCATGAAATTCCTTGAGCCGTTCCGTCATGATGTAGACTCGATAAATGCCCGGCAGATTGCAATCTCGGCAGTCAATATGCTGAACACAAAGCAATACACTTCCTCCACACTCATTTCCAACATGACCGCCGATATTGTGTATCAGTACTCTCTTCAGGTAGCCGACTCGTTAGGGTGGACTCATGGTGTGGATTTGTCTTTGATTAACTGCGGCGGCATACGTCTTCCCATGGATGCCGGAGCTGTGACCGAAGGGCAAATTCTTTCCACTTTCCCCTTTGTCAATTATGTGGAAATAGTGGAAATGCCCGGGTCTCTGCTCTCTGCGGCTCTCGCCCAAGCAGCCTTGCAGAGGGGGCAGGCAGTAAGTGCCGGTACTGAAATCGCTCTGTCGGAGGACGGCAAAGAGGTCGTGTCAATCTTGGTCAATGGTCGGCTCGTAAACCCGGATCGCACATATTATGTGGCAACTCTTGACTATCTTGCCGGAGGCGGTGATTATCTCTCTGAAATGAAAAAGGCAAAAAGCATTTGGCGCGACCACAAAGAACTATGTGCACCCATAATGCAATATATTGTAAATAAGGGCAAAGCCGGAATGCCGCTCAACCCTGACCCGGTGCCGCGCATTGTCTCTGCAAAATATTTTGAATAACGAATTTGAATTTCAAACTTGCATACATATTTCTGCTGTTGGCAGTACTTGTTTCTTGCACTCACTCACAGTCTGTATCAGACACACTGTCGGCAGCAATATCCGATATTGATACATCTCCTTCTGATGACCTCACGGAGTCGGCATGGCTGTGGGCTGACTCCGTTGCCGCAGCAATGACCGATGAGCAACTTGCCGGGCAAGTGCTTATGCCGGCCACTTATGCTCAATATAATGAGCAAACTATGCATCAACTCTCTTTTTATATAAATGAGCTGCACGTTGGAGGCATCGCTTTTCACAAAGGGGATACGCAGGCAATGCGCTCACTTTCGGACACCCTCCTTCGCTTATGCAAGCTCCCGCTTTTCCTTGCCATTGATGCGGAGAACGGCCTCGGAATGAGGCTCAAGGGTGCAACCGTTTATCCATTGAATTATCAGCTGCAAGACTCCACACAAACCCAGATGTACGACTATGGAAATAATGTCGGTCGGGAATGTAAGCAAGTGGGTATCAATATGGTATTCGGTCCGGTGCTTGACGTTGTCCCTGGTCCCGGCCGGTATATGTACAAACGCTCATTAGGGAGCGACCCGCAAAGAGTGGCCGACCTCGGTGCCGCTTATGCACGCGGCCTGTTTGATGTCGGTGTGCTTCCCGTGGCGAAGCATTTCCCGGGGCACGGATATACCCGAACCGACCCCCATGTGTGGCTCCCCGTAATAGACCGCCCTCTAAAAGAAATAGAAAACATTGACTTGCTGCCGTTCAAGGAATATATAGCCGGAGGCTTTCCCGCTATCATGGCGGCACACGTGGCCGTTCCGGCACTTAGCGGAGACTCCCTTCCCTCCGATTTCTCAGACAAAATTATAAATACACTGCTGCGAAAGGAGTTGAATTTCAATGGCCTGATTATCTCCGATGCCGTAAACATGGGAGCGGTAAAATCCATTAAAGACAACTCCATACCTGCGCCGGTACGCGCCCTGCTAGCCGGAGTGGACATTATCCTCGCTCCCTCTGACACTCAACAGGCACACACCCAAATACTGACAGCACTCACCAACGGCACACTCCCCCGGTCCACACTGCAACAACACACCGCCCGCATCCTCTTCTACAAATACCTCTACCTCTGAGAGTCCCTTATCGTCAAAGGCGCGCGAAGCCCGCTGACATAAAGTAAGAAGGTTTATCATAATTCAGAAAATCAATAAAATCAAGAAATTATACTCCTGAATCTCAATAGAATATAATTCACGATTTCTCTAAAATTGAATTATGATACCTCCCCCGACAATCGTATAAGCTACTGACTTACAGCATACAGAGAAGCACATAGTGCTTCCACTTAGTTAACCCCACGATATGCGAGTGCCAAAGGCGCGAGTCTTCGTGAGGTACACCCAAACCACCACCCCAACCGCATCGCGGTTGCACCCAAACTACCCAATAACTAACCCAGGTTACACGCATCGTAGCCGTGTGTGGCCGGGGCAGTAACCAAGCCCGACATAGATATGCGGAACTCTTACTGTAGATTAGGTTGTCGGTAAAAGGATTACAAGCTCACCTGTACTTTAAAGACATGGTCTCCCGCTTTTACAATGTAAACTCCGGCTGACGGTACTGTGAAAGTACATTCGCCATGCATATCGGAAGCTATCTTCATGCCGTTGATATCAGTGATTTGCACTGTGGCTGTTTCGGAAACATTGCGGACACTGATCCGACCTTGGGTCACAAAAACAGACGGTTTCTGTATTTCCGCAGTCTCAATTCCGCTGGTTTGGTATTCCACAAATACCCGGTTACCGTTATACACCTTTTGTACCAAAAAGCCGCATCCTTCAATGTCATGATCCGGGCAAAGCAGCCCCCATGTACTTCCGATTCCCTTAATCCATGCAGCACTTTCATAGGAATTTGTTTCTCCATCGCTGTTGACATAATATAAACTCATCACAGGCAAGTCATTATATTTTTCAGGATATAGAGTCTCTTTAAACATATATGTTTTCAACTTACTATGCGTATTTTCGGTGAACCAGGGGTTGACTATACTACATTTATCGCCCTCTTGAAGATTGAAATCGTATAACAGATTCCATACAACCGGCTCGGTGGTATGGGCGAAAAAAACCTTGTCATTCTCAGTATATACATACCCTTCAATCGTTCTTTTTGATTTGATATCGGAATATTCATACACCGGCATACAATCTTTATCGGCATAATGGGTTATCTCTCCCAATGAATTATAGAATATGGATGAAGTATGCAGTACTTCTTCTCCGGTGTCAACCAATCCGAACGAATGTGTCTTCCAACAAGTCCCCGGCACATACACATCCTCTGTGTTGAATGCCACTGATGATAAGGAGCAGACCATTAAGGTTAAAACTAATATGATATTTCTTTTCATGTGTTATATTCTATTTTATAATATACTATAGGGATCTGCAATTTTGTCACATTGAACCGGGAAATATTTAATCATCTTGAAATTTGCATGGCCAATTTCAAGTTCAAAATTAAATTTAATTAACAAATCCCCATTAAAATATGATACATCTTTTTCACTCCAACCCCAATCACAGTGTATAAATATATCTCTTTTCTTGTAATTGCCGTTTTCATCAAGATTGGATTGGTCGTAACAAAAATAGCAACCATCGCAGACCCAAGCATGTCCTACCCAATTATTATCAAACGTAACATCGGTTCCTCTCATGTAAATCGTATAGTTGTTAGTGAGATAATACACAATATCATTTAAATTACAGTCGCTCAATCCGAAAGGTACATATAAACCTAATTTTTCAAACATAGGTTTTGCTTTATTGGAATCACCATAGCCTCCCTTCCCTCCATTTTTATCCACTTTGAATTCTATTTCTAAATCTTTACTAAGCCAATAAATAAGCTTACAGATATATTCAAGAGCCTCGTCGTAGGTATAAGTAGGTATGTAATATCCTTCTGCAGGTACAATTTTCTTTCTCAATGCGTTTTTTGCATCCCATTCTTTCTTCATTGCGTTTCTTGCAGCACGAGGAGAAAATGTCATGCCATGGTAATCATTTAATTCTGCTTTTGCTTGTGAAATTATATTCGCCACGGCAATCGTGACACACCCTGCCGGATACCCCGGGTGTTCCTCGGCTATATATTTATTATAAGGTGCAAGTTGATGCAGTCCATAAGAACCTTGATTTTCAATTCTTACACACGAATCCCAATAAAAATTATCGGTATTGTATGTATATCCGTCATCAGACATGGCTGCCTCTATCATGTATGGTTCAATTTTGTCAATGAAATATTGTTGAACAAGTTCATTGCTAGGGTCAAAGTTGCCTACTTCTGAAAATGCAAGAATAGGATTGATGCGATTATCAGAAGCTACAATTACATATCCGGCATCATCAGGAAAGTTAATGATGTAAGCTAAAGTATCACTAAGATTGACGTTTGCTCTTGTCTTCATTCGAGACATTACATATTTGAACTCTGTCGGCTCATTTAGTTTAGTTGAGCGAGTTCCTACACTGGTCTGATGCAATAAATTTTTTGCAATTTCAACAGCATCGCTCTTGCTGATGTGGGTTGAAGTAATCGTTTCCTGGCTTGTGTTAGTTATTTGCGGCTTCAGTTCCTCTATGTTGGAACATGCGCTAAGTATTGTGGCTGACAATACCAAAATTAAAAAATTTTTCATGGCTTTAATTGGTTGGTAGTGAATTTAGTTTAGCAAAATTAAAAATTCCTTGAACAAAAAAACAAATAAACAATGCCATTTTAACATACTTTAACATATTGGTCAGCGGCGGAAAGGTACGGCGCGGATTACGCGTACCGGCACCGGCATACCGTTGATGCGACCTGGATTCCATTTGGGCATTAGCGAGAATATGCGTTTGGCCTCTTCGTTGAGTGTACTCTCAACTCCTTTGAATACCTGTATGTCGCTCACTTCCCCATTCGTGTTTACTATGAACGAGCATACTACCCGACCCTGAATACCGGCTTTATAGGCTGCTTTGGGGTATTTGCGATTCTTGTTGATGAAGCGCATAAGTTTGTCATCGCCCCCGGGGAAAGACGGCTTCTCCCACACATAATCGTATTCATATACTTCGCGATACACAACCTGCCCCTTGTCGGCCGTCACGGCTACTCTCATTCGGCAGGTCTGCGCTCCGAGCTGCGGTGTAAATGCCAAAACACCGATTGACAGCAATGCTGTCAGTCGCATAATCGAGCGTATGTGGAATATCCTAAGTATTAGTGATGACATATAGTTCTTTGAAGAGAGACTCGCTCTCTGTTTTCACGCTGCAAAGATAATGCCCTTATCGCGATTGTGCAAACAAATTAACTTTCCTTAAACTTTTACCCCGAATTTTTTACATTTCAGAAGCCCGATACCACAATTTTACGCCTCTTTCGGCGTTATTTCTGTATATGAGAATTGCAATTTCAATGTTGATGCTTGTTGCCGTGCTTATTTGCGGCAAGGCTGCGGCTCAACAATCCACATACAGTTGTTTGGAAGTGCCTTATTCCTCCCATGCTTTCGCGTTGGGCGGTTACGGTGCCGGTATTGCCGTGATTGACCCGGACATCACTCTCGCCGGAGCCAACCCGGGTTTGTTGGGTAACGAGGTGGAGACTCAGGCCTCTGTCAACTATATGCACTATCTGGGCGACAGCAATTTCGTCGGTGTGCATTTCGGTATGGGTTACGGTGCTCACAGTGCTTGGGCCTGTGGTATTCAGTACCTCGGCTATGGCAATGTGGTCGGCACCTTGCCCGACGGCACGATTACCGGAGACTTTGCCATGCACGACATTATGCTCAACGGTATATACGCCTACGACATTACTGACCGGTTGCGCGGCGGCCTGAATATCAAAATGGTAGTGTCAAGCTATGAGCATTATTCAGCTCTGGCGCTCGCAGCCGATGTGGGTATCAATTATTATGATCCGGAGAGGGATATGTCGCTCTCCGCCGTGTTGAAAAACATGGGTGGGCAGATTAAGCGTTTTGACCGCGACTATGTGCGAGTGCCTTTCGACATTCAGCTCGGCTGGATGCAGCGCATCGGCGAGTCGCCGTTCCAAATAGCAGCTTCGGCTCACGACCTCACCAAATGGAAAATGCCCTATTACAAGCATGATACCGATGGCCTCGGCGAAACGGAAATAAAAGACTCTTTCGCCGACAATCTGCTGCGGCACCTCACTTTCGGATTGCAATATTCACCCTCCGAAAAGTTCTACATCGCGCTGGGTTATAATCATAAGATGCGTACCGATATGAGTACATACAAGCGAAACTTTCTAAGCGGATTTTCCGCCGGTTTCGGCCTGAGAGTCAAAGACTTCAAGGTAGATGTGAGCTATGCGCAGCCACACCGCGGCGGTTCCTCCATAATGCTCAATCTCGGCATGAATGTTCAGGAACTCCTTCGCTTATAAACATACTGAAACGATGAAAAAAATTATAGTTGCAATAGACGGTTTCTCCTCTTCCGGCAAAAGCACCATGGCCAAGAAGCTCGCAGCGGCGGTCGGATATAAGTATATTGACAGCGGGGCAATGTACCGCGCCGTAACTCTTTACGCCATGCGCCATGGCATGATTGCCTCCGACGGAAGCGTAAATGTTGCCGCTCTTGAAGCTGAATTGCCGAATATATTAATAGATTTTGCGGCAAACACTAACCGGACTTTGCTTAACGGCGAAGATGTCGAGTCGCAAATTCGTTCAATAGAGGTGGCCTCACACGTCAGCCCGGTTGCCGCAATCCCGGCGGTAAGACGTTATCTCACAGTACGTATGCAGCAGTTCGGCGCAGAGAAAGGCATAGTGATGGATGGTCGAGATATTGGCACAACCGTATTCCCCGATGCCGAAATGAAGGTGTTCGTAGATGCTTCTGCCGAGGTGCGTGCGCATCGCCGTTTTCTCGAGCTGCAAGCCAAGGGGCTGCCGGCAGACTATGAAGAGGTACTCGCAAATGTGAAGGAGCGCGACCGGATTGACAGTACTCGCCAGGAAAGTCCCTTGCGCAAGGCCGACGATGCAGCCGTGCTGTGCAATGACAATATGACTCTCGAGCAGCAGCAACACTGGATGCTCGATTTGTTCAACACCAAGGCTGAATGAAACCCACAATTGAAATAGACTCCGACTCCGGCTTTTGCTTCGGTGTCGTCACGGCTATCCGTAAGGCGGAGGAACAGCTCCTGTCGGGTGGATCGCTCTACTGTCTGGGTGATATTGTACACAATTCAAACGAAGTGGAGCGTCTGCGTACCAAAGGGTTGCATACCATTACGCACGATGACCTGTTGTCTCTCAAAGATGTGAAAGTGCTGCTGCGTGCTCACGGCGAACCTCCCTCCACATATCTCTTGGCCAAAGAGCGCGGTATCGAAATAATAGATGCTACTTGCCCGGTGGTTTTGCAGCTGCAAAAACGCATAAAATCAGCGTGGGAGACAGCTCGCAATTCCGAAAATCCTCCCCTTATTTTGATTTACGGAAAACCGGGTCATGCCGAGGTGAACGGCCTTGTAGGGCAGACAGACGGCAATGCCGTGGTAATTCAAACCAAAGATGATCTCGCCGCCCTTGACCTTAACCGCGATGTGCTGCTCTATTCGCAAACCACCAAGTCGCTCAACGGTTTTCAAGAAATAATCGACGAAATAAAAAATCGAAAAACAGAAGGCGAATTTCACTACTTCGACACCATCTGCCGCCGGGTGGCCGGGCGTATTCCCAAGATTCGCGAGTTCGCTGCCAATCATGAAGTAATCATCTTTGTGAGCGGACGCAAAAGCAGCAACGGCAAAGCTCTTTTCGAGGAATGTAAACGAGTCAACCCTCGCACATATTTCATAACCGAGCCTTCCGAAATCAAACCCGAAATGCTCTCCAAAGCCACCTCAATAGGCATCTGCGGTGCCACTTCCACCCCTCGCTGGCTAATGGAGGCCGTAAGAAATCATATTGACAATGCTTTTTGAAACACAAGAACAAACGGACGAACGCTTCATGCGCATAGCCTTGCAGGAAGCGCAAGAAGCGTCTGAGATCGGCGAAATACCCGTTGGCGCGGTAATTGTACAGGACGGTCAGCTCATAGCTCGCGCCCACAACCTCACCGAAAAGCTGCAAGATGTCACGGCTCATGCCGAGATGCAGGCTATCACATCAGCAGCCATGACTCTGGGAGGCAAATACCTGCAAGGCTGCACGCTTTACGTCACCGTGGAGCCTTGTCCCATGTGTGCCGGTGCAATAGGCTGGGCGCAAATCAGCCGCATTGTCTACGGTGCTGCAGACCCGAAGCGAGGCTACTCCACTCTCACCCCCTCTGTCGGTGCCAAAAGTCCGCTTCACCCCAAAGCAACCGTAACCCCCGGGGTGCTTGAAGATTACGCACGAGAACTTATGCAAAACTTTTTCAGACAAAAAAGATGAACCTAAAAGCATGGATTGAAGCTACAAGACCGCGCACCTTGCCGGTAAGCGTTGCCGGTGTGATAATAGGTGCAGCCTGCGCGGCTCACTATGGGCAAATACTTTGGAGTCAGGCATTACTGTGCCTGATGTTTGCCGTATTGGCGCAAATAGCTTCCAATTTCGCAAACGAATATTTTGACTACAAAGCCGGACTCGACAAGAAAGGTCGCGAGGGTTTTCGCCGAGGTGTTACCGAAGGCGATATCTCACCTCGCGCAATGCTCGCTGCAACTCTCGGCGCGTTGGGTATTTGCGCTCTGCTCGGATTGGGCATGTTGCTCATCAGCGGCCAATGGTGGCTCATCGCCCCGGGCATTTTAATCGGCCTGTTTGCTTTGGCTTACAGCACCGGCCCGTGGCCGTTGAGCCACCACGGACTTGGTGACCTCGCGGTGATAATATTCTTCGGCCTCGTTCCGGTTTTGCTGACTTCCTACCTATGTGCCGGGGCGGCATGGACTGCCTTGCCCATAGCTCTTCCCACCGGCGTGAGTATAGGTCTGCTCGCGGCGAATGTGCTTATAGTCAACAACTATCGCGATATGGAAGACGACAAAGACGGCGGCAAACACACCACGGTTGTACTTTTCGGCAGAAATGTGATGAGCATCGTCTATCTTATCTTCGGACTTGCAGCAGTTGCCATAATGTGGCCGGTGTGGAAAGCTACAATCCTGTATTCATGGATTTTAATAATTTTGTATCTGGCAATCCATCGCGCAATATGGCTTCAACTGCGGCATCTGCGAGGCGCAAAACTCAATCCGCTGCTCGGCCTAACCGCCATGAACCTGCTAATGTACTCCCTGCTCACCTCCGCAGCTCTGATCTTCTCTGTATCTGCATAAAAATACCCCCGATATTCTCGGAGGTATAACTGTACGCCCATGGGGAGTCGAACCCCAATCGAAGGAACCGGAATCCTTTATTCTATCCATTGAACTATGGGCGCATTTCCGGCTTTCCACAGTGCAAAGTTACAACTTTTTTTTGATTTGACGAATTTTTTGTGATGAACGTACGCATAGAACCGAGTTGGAAACGCCAACTCGCCGATGAATTTGAAAAGGACTATTTTCGAACCTTGACCGAGCGTGTACGTGCCGAATATGCCGCCGGCCCGGTATACCCTCCCGGCAGCAAAATTTTTGCAGCCTTTGATGCCTCTACTTTCGATAACACCAAAGTAGTAATCATCGGTCAGGATCCATACCACGGCCCGGGACAGGCAAACGGACTCTGCTTCTCGGTAGACCCCGGTATACCGATGCCGCCCTCATTGGTAAACATATTCAAAGAAGTAAGCGCAGACACCGGCGCGCCAATGCCCCCCGACGGAGACCTCACACGATGGGCGCGGCAGGGAGTACTACTGCTCAACTCATCACTCACCGTACGCGCTCACACACCCAAATCCCACAGCGGCATAGGCTGGGAGAAGTTCACAGACCGGGTAGTACACGAACTCGCCGAAAACCGCGAACACCTCGTCTTCATGCTTTGGGGAAGCGATGCCATACGCAAAGGCTCATTCATCGACCGCAATCGCCACCTCGTCCTCACATCCCCTCACCCCTCACCCCTGAGTGCCTACCGTGGTTTCTTCGGCAACCGCCACTTCACCCAAGCCAACGCCTACCTCCTCGCCCAAGGTCAACCCCCAATCCGGTGGTAACCCGGCGGATTACCACTCAATCCTCACCCTTTATCGTCTGCCAAAATATCATTAATGATACTCTTGATAGCTCTGTGATTTAATTGCTTCTTGAAATGCACCGTGTAGCCATCTATCTTAAGTTGGACGAAGAAACGCTCGGCACATGACATCTTTATTTTTTCATCACCACGCAAATCATACTCATTATCCGCCGACTTGGTTTCCACCACAATATTTAGTTCACGCTCACCGTTGGTCGATTATTCAACCGGCTCCTTATTTAAAGGAATAGACGGGTTGATTATGAACAGCTTGTCTACGGCGCGGGTCACGGCAGTGTATAGCCAACGGTGGAAGTCAAGGTCATACAACCCCTCCCGCGGTATGCCGGCAAGGTCGATATACACATGGTCCCACTGGCCGCCCTGCGCTTTGTGGCACGTCAGGCAATAGCCGTATTTCGCCTGTATTGCGTTCAAATACGGATTGGTGCGCAACGCACGGTAATGCTCCGTGCCGACAAGCCCTTGTCGCGATAGATCCGCCGAAACCGCTTGATACAGCAACGCATAATCCTCCTCCGGCAACGACGGTGCCTCATTGTCAAGGCACGTCAGCAGCAGCTTGCACTCCAACTCAACTCCGGTGTCCGGCAAAAACAATTCCACATCGGCCCAGTCATGTCCGTAACGGCTCTCCTCGCCCAAAATACGCTGTATCACAGCACCCTCACCATTGGCTATGAAAGGCAATTCCTTTATCTTGGCAGACCAAAAATAATTGTTCTTGGCAACCACAAGCCGCTCTCCCCTCTGGATGCGCTCCTCGGCATAAAGCACCGTGGCGCGGATGGCGCGGTTGAACGAAGCAGCCCGCCAATTGGCGCGTGTCACCACCAACGTCTCATCCTGCCCGGCAAACCGATACGAATCAGCAATCTGCTCCGCAAGCACATCACTCATGCACACCTGAACATCAGCAAATCTTCCCGGCCACAACCTCGCCTCCGGCAAAGGTGTCTTGAGCATACGCCGCCGAAGTCGCGTGGCATTGTACAATATCCCCGACTCAGATGCCTGACGCAGAGGCTTCTCCAATTCAAACTGGCACACACACAGTCCCATAGCCTCAAGCACCGGCACACTCATGGCAAGGCTCAACGACTCCCCCACGGGAGGAAGCTGCGCCGTATCGCCCACAAAAATAAGCGAACACCCCGGCGATGAATACACATGCGTAATAAGATGTTGCAACAACTTGCTTCCCTTGGAAGCTATCATCGATGCCTCATCCACAATAAATAGCGTGTCACGATCCTTGTTCTCCGCAAGGAAAAAGCCCGTACTGTAAGGATCAAGCGCATCACCCCGGTACAACCGCTTGTGAATGGTGGAAGCCGGTCTGCCCGCGTAATGAGACAGCACCTTGGCTGCGCGCCCCGTAGGGGCCAGCAGCACGGTTTTAAGCTTCGTATGCGTTAACGCACCGGTAAGTGCGGCCATTACGGAAGTCTTGCCGGTACCCGCATAGCCGCGCACCACAAACGCCTCACGCTCCTCTCGGGTACACACAAACTCGCAGAGCCGCCAAAGCAACTCATCCTGCCCCCCCTGCGGCTCATACGGAAAGCACTCCAAAGCCCGGTCATATAACCACCCCGCCTCAATCATACCACAAAAATTACGTTTAAACGTCTCACAAAGGTATTGCCTGTAGTTCAGCACCCAGCGCGTGGATTTCCTTGAGAATGGATTCCTCTCGCTCCTTTGATGGTTTCTTGGTGCCTGATATGTATTGAGCCAACAGACTTTGAGCCATGCCCAAACGCCGGGCTATCGCAGAGGCGTTAAGCTCAGGATGACCCATAAATATACGGTAAAGTCGGCTTGTCGGCTTTTCATAAAAGAAGCCTTCGTAACTCAAATCCTCATCAACCTCATCCCAACGAATACCGAAGTGGTTAAGTTTATATGCCTCTCTCTGTTCCTTTGTGGCATATTTCAACCGAGGCAAAAGTTCAAACTCCTCGCAAGCCTCGTTACCCGATTTGGTGCGAATCCATACGGCAGTATCCGTCAACCATACTTTTTCAATATCATCTCTATTCATGACTCTTATTTGTATTGGTTAAAGAATTTGTTCCAATGTTCTGCAATTATCTCCTCAATAATTGCCTCGACCATTTTCAGTTCTGATTCCTTGAGACCTTGATTCTCAACCAGTTAAACCGAGAAAATTCTGAACTTCGCCTTTTGTTTTCCCTTTACCACGTGCACATGAATCGGTTCATGATCGTTAGCATAAAATAAGAAAGTAAATCCAAAAAGTTTAAATATAGTGGGCATTTTTGTTGTGGTTTGATTTTCCACTGCAAATATAGGTAATAATTCTATCACCTCCAAATTTTATGGACTCCAAATTTTATGGCGTATTTGATATTTTTGATTAATTTTGCAATTCAAAAATGTAGCTGTCTAATATTAACTGCTACCTTATTATTAAACATGACATATATGGTTCAACTTTAATATATTGAAAAAATGTTAATTTATTAATCGATATGAATTATGTTAGATTTTATTATAACAATTGCAGTAGTCGCAATTTGCTTACTCATATTTGGAAAAGCTGATACAAAAAAACGAATTTTAAATCAAATTGGTCTTGATTTGAGTGAATCAAAATATAACAATAAAAAGGAAAAAGAATTTTCCAAATATTGTAAGAAAGCAATTAAGATATCATCCAAAAATTATATAGCCAAAGATGAACTTGATTTTATCAATCATTCATATCATTATCTTGCAGATAGGTGCTTTAATAATTTATACGTTGGAGTAAAATCTCATTATGCTGAATTTGCAATGACTATCCTCTCTCGAAGAGAAAAAGCAATAGCAAGTGGAGATACATGTAGGAATCTGCAAAATTTAAATTTCGCAAAAAGAGGTTCGGTAAAAAAGTACATAAAACAACTATGGGATAACTATCAATACCCATGGCCTAAAAATTGGCTTCAAAATGATAGCGATATCTAATATGCTGGATTTTTCTGACCATGACATCTGGAGGCTTGCCCTCACCGTAGGTATGAACGGTTTTAATGCCGCTTTTTTCAACCGCAAGACCCGCGAATTTGTGCCATACATTTCGCGCGTCTGGGAGTGTGCCGATGCCGACGTACTCAAAAATGTAGAGAATGCAGTCTACGATGACTCGCTCCTCCCCGATGACTACGACACCTCGATTCTTATCCGTCCGAAAGCCTCGCTGATTGTCCCCCGAAAACTCTTCTCACCGGAAGACCCGGAAAATATCCGGACTGCACTTGACGTGGTCGATGCCTCGGAGCAAAAGGATGTGTGGTTTGATGCAACCGGCGATGAGGAGGCTTTTATCTTCTCTACCCCGCGAGGACTGAAAGACTTCCTGAGCCGCACATTTCTCACCGAAGATGTGCACCATGTCTGCACTCCCCTGACAACTTGGTGCGGGGAAAAGGCTGCCGCCGAAGGAGGCGAAAAAATGTGGGTACACCTTTCGGACAACGTCGTGGACATTGCCGCTTTCCGCAACGGCAGACTCGTTCATTCCGGCTTTTGGTACTGTTCTCAGGGTGCGGACACCGTCTACTACATACTCTTCTTTTGGAAAGCCCTCAGCTTCAATCCCAAACAAGGTGAACTGCGAATAAGCGGCAAAGAAGATTTGCGCCGACAAGTACTCTCACCGCTGCGCAAACACATAAACTACGTCAGCCTCACGGTAAATTCAACCGCTGTAGCCAACGCAATTAACAACGGAATAAACATTTCCACAGCCTTAAATATTATCAAGTAATGAGAATAATCCGAGGAAAATATGGCCGTCGCCGTTTCGATGTGCCACGCAATATAACCGCACGCCCCACTACCGACTTCGCTCGCGAGAATATTTTCAATGTGCTTGAAAATCTTGAGGACTTTGACGGCAAGTCGGCTCTTGACCTGTTCAGCGGCACCGGTGCAATCGCTTTGGAATTTCTAAGCCGGGGCTGCGATAGGGTAGTGGCGGTGGAGATGGCTGCTACTCAGGCCAATTTCATACGTTCTGTAAAAGAGAAGCTGAATGCAGCGGCTCTTACTGTGGTGAAAGGCGATGTATTCAAATATGTGGAGACTTGCTCCGCTCAATTTGATTTTATTTTTGCCGACCCGCCGTATGACCATCCGCGTTTTGCTGAGATTCCCGAATTGATTTTAAATTCCCAAATGCTCAAACCCGGCACTTGGGTGATTGTTGAGCACAACAAGAATCACGATTTCAGTGCGTTGCCTCATTTTGAGCAACATCGCACTTATGGCTCGGTCAATTTCTCATTGTTTCATATTCCCCAGGAGGAATAATACGGCATGGTCAAGAATGGCGTCTGTGCCCTGAGCCAGTTGGGAGTCGGGGGCATGGACTTCGTGTCCGGGTGATGGGTCAATGCCTGATTCAATCTCATTGCCTTGCGCATCGGTTACAGGGCATGCGCTGAAGCGCACGCTCCAGCCGCACGGTGTTTCCGATGAGAAAGGCATACCGCCGCCACCGCCGGTTCGGGCACCGACAACCGTGACTTGCGGCAACTGTTTTATCACGCTCACAAAATCGTTTGCCGATGAAAAGCAAGCTCGGTTTGTGAGCACGACAATCGGTTTTGTCCACATCACACGCCCGGCCTCAGCCGGTTTGTATTTCACCGGATATGGCTCGGAAAAGTCATTGTGTCCCGGTCCGGTTTTGTGGCGGATATATCCGCCGACAATTTCCCGGGATATGAAACGCCCCACCCATGTATCAACGGCGGTGAGCAGTCCGCCCCCATTGTTGCGTATGTCAATAATCAGCGATTCGCAATCGTTAAAATATGAGAAGATACCATCAAGAGTACCTTCGCCGGGACGATAGCTGAAAGAGGAATAATAGATATATCCGATTTTGCCTCCCGCTATTTTTTGATATGTGATGCCGCTCGTCTGCCGGTAATCAAAATTTAGGTAGTACTGCTGAATTGTACGCAGGTTAAAGTCTTGCGGATAGTCAGTCCACCACTTTTTGTAATATGATGTGCGTGAAGTTGAAATCAAGTTTACATGGCCGTCTTTGAGCTCATCAAGCATTGCGGAGCAAACGTCGAAGAGTTCACCGGCTGTTTCGCATTGCGCAGCTTGCGGATAGTATCGGTCGTGCACCTCATTCCAATCAATTCCCTTTTCCTCAAAGAAACAATAATGCTCATCAATGGTGCGCCACAGACACTCGAAGTTGTCAGCGGCACTGTTGTCGTAATCTTCGAGCGAGGCGCAAGCCGGGAAGATGCTTGAAATAAGCAAGATGCAAATATATTGAATAGCCTTATTCATGGCGGCGAGTTACGTTTAGCCAGTCGGTGCTGATGCCCAGCACGAAACTGTGAGTTGTAATACGCGAATCTATATCCGAAGCAATGCTGTTCAAGACTTCCAGTCGGTAGCCAAGACGCAGTCTTACTCGGTCTGTCGGCACTTCAAGGGCAAACAGATTGTTGATTGCAAAGCGGTTACCCCACCAGCCGCAATGCGCTAACCCCGAGGTGTCTCCCAAGTAAATCTCATAGTAGCTTTGCCCGTAATGCGGACTGAAGAAAATGCCGAGGGAGGGGAGCGACACACTCTCCAACAGCCGGAATCGTTTGTCCCAAAGCCTGAACGACCAAGCCGCGTTACCTTCAAGAGTGACACCCAAATAGGCACGGGCGGCCACCGGGTTGTTTGAATTGCGAGGCAAGTAGAGCATACCGGCATCGAGCAATGCGCCAGCGCCAAGGCCGAGAGTCAAATCGGGCAGAGGGGAGAACGAACGCAGCGCACGCCACGAAAGGGAAAGCTGCAAATCGTTCATAGTTGCATTTCGAGCCGGGTTTTCAAGCAACCCGATGCGAGCGCGTACACCAATATCTTGCCCCCAACAAGCCGAACTACCCATAGGCCGAGACCATTCGCCGCCAATCCCCACAGTCCATCCCGTTTGCCTTAACGGACTGAGGTAAGTGTTGAAAGCCCGCTCGCCTCCAACTTCCACAGAATAAGCGGTACTCAACACCCGGTTCGGCTTAAAAGCCACAGTATCAACCGTTGTTTCAGCTGTACCCCACATATGAGCTACTGTCAAAAGCAACAATGTCAAAACTATCTGTCTCATATCATGAGTATCAGGGTTCGTCGGTGAAGAGTTGGTGTTGGCCGGTGAGCTCGTCGCGTACGTCTACTTGGCTTATAACTTCTTCGTCATTGGAGGGTTCTTCTTCTG
Source organism: Prevotella sp. (assembly GCA_023662865.1). Taxonomy (GTDB): domain Bacteria; phylum Bacteroidota; class Bacteroidia; order Bacteroidales; family Muribaculaceae; genus Lepagella. The sequence continues at coordinate 40,046 of JAMPIK010000005.1, read as the reverse complement.
TATTTTCTTCCGGTTCGGGTTCTGGCTGCTTTGTCGGCTCGAGTTCCTCAACCCCGGCCAGTTCAAAGGTGGTGAGTCGTTTGCCTTTTGCTTTGAAACTCTTCACTCCGATAAACTCATCGGCTTCTATCACCATGGGTTCGCGCACACTGTCGGCACCTCCAAACTCCACTTTCAGGCGTGGATAAGGAGTGTCGGTGAGCATTATGAGAGAAGACTTTTCATCTTCTCCTACAAAGCGTTGCGACTTAGCTGAAGGCTCGAAAGTGAAGCGTTTGATATACGGGTAGCCTTGCGAGGCATCGTTGAGCACCGCGGTCCATACAGTGTCCGGGTTAAACTTGAGGATGCGCAGTATCCCTTCATCATAATGGTTTGTGTCGGCAAACGAGGTGGTGAAGAACTCGCCGTTGTTCATCACGACAAGTACAAGGTCATCGCTTTGGAATTCACCCAGCGGCTCTCCTCGACCATCGTAGTTGAGGCGCAAGACGTCCGGATCCCACCACACGGCTCTGCCTCCCAAAGTACTTCCTCCTTTCTCTTTGAGCGAGATACGCGCGATGTCGTTCTTGGTGACGAGGTTGCCGAGAGCCTCTTTTCCCTTGATTGCGAGGTCGGCAAAGTTGATGTCGAATTGCAACACTTTCAGGCGCAGCTTTGCTTTGAGAGTGATGCGCAGCACTTCCGCCTCACCGTTGGGGTTGGCAGTGAACCAAACCACTTTCGAGCCGGGGAGCGACTTGGTGGCGTCATATTCCTTGTCGCGAGTGAGGCTCGGCACGGCAAAGCGTTTCATGTAGTAGGGTCCGCCCTTGCCGTTGCGGTAAATCATATTGTATATGGTGCGTTTGTCGCCGCGCTTGAACACGTTGATATACAATACATTCTTGCCTACATAGAACTTGTCGGACACACGTACAATCTTGTACTTGCCGTCTTTGTAGAAGATTATGATATCATCAATATCCGAACACATTGCCACAAATTCCGAATCTTTGAGTCCCGTTCCGGCAAAGCCTCCCTCTCGGTCAATGTACAGGCGTTTGTTTGCTTCGGCCACTTTGGCGGCGGCGATAGCATCGAAACCTCGGATTACGGTGCGTCGCGGATACTTGTGTCCGTACTTCTCTTTCAGGTGTGAGAACCAATTGATTGTGTACTCAACGATATGCTCGATGTCGTGAAGCAGCTGTGCTATTTTCGCATCGAGTGCGGCAATTTTGTCGTTAGCCTTATCGGCATTGAATTTGAGAATACGCCCCATGCGTATTTCCCACAGACGCATCACGTCTTCGCGCGTAACGGGGCGGAAGAACTTGTCGGCCCACGGCTCAATGCGCTTAAAGATATGAGCTACGGCAGCATCCATGTCGGGAGCTTGCTCCAAAGGCTTGTCCTTATAGATGCGTTCTTCAATGAATATCTTCTCCAGCGAGGCGAACATCTGCTCCTCCCGGGTTTCGCCCAGCTCGATGTTCAACTCTTCAAGAAGTATTCGGCGCGTGTGGTTCACACTGTATTTCAACACATCGCTGACGGTCAGGAAGTGCGGCTTCTCCTCGTTAATCACGCAGCAGTTGGGCGAAATCGACACCTCACAATCGGTGAACGCATAAAGCGCGTCAATGGCCTTGTCGGAAGAAGTGCCCGGCTGCAGATGCACGATTATGTTGGCAGTTGCCGAGGTATGGTCAACTACACTTTTTACCTTGATTTTTCCTTTTTGCTGCGCGTTGATTACCGAATTGATAACACTTGTGGTCGTTTTGCCGAACGGCACTTCGGTTATAGCCAGTGTTTTGTTGTCTATTTTATCGATTTTGGCGCGAACTTTGACGGCTCCTCCTCTCTCCCCGTCATTGTAACGGCTCACATCGATAAACCCTCCGGTTTGGAAATCGGGATACAGCTTGAACTCCTCCCCCTTGAGGCAGCTCACAGCGGCATCGCATATTTCCACAAAATTGTGCGGCAGGATTTTAGACGACAGTCCCACTGCTATACCCTCCACACCTTGAGCAAGCAGGAGCGGAAACTTTGCCGGAAGTGTTATCGGCTCCTTCTTGCGACCATCGTATGAGGGTGTCCATTCAGTGACTTTCGGACTGTAAATTGTTTCCAAAGCGAACTCCGACAGGCGTGCCTCAATGTAACGAGAGGCCGCCGCCCCGTCGCCGGTGAGGATATTACCCCAGTTTCCTTGCGTGTCAACGAGTAAATCCTTCTGTCCGAGCTGTACCAGCGCATCGGCAATTGATGCATCGCCGTGGGGGTGATATTGCATCGTGTTACCCACGACGTTTGCCACTTTGTTGAAGCGACCGTCATCGAGAGTATACATGGAGTGCAAAATGCGGCGCTGCACCGGCTTGAGACCGTCTTCGATATGTGGCACCGCGCGTTCCAGTATCACATAGGAGGCGTATTCAAGAAACCACTGCTGATACATATTCGAGAGCTGCGAGTTTCTGTCTTGTCCCGGCACTGTGTAATTCTTCTTCTCGGGTTGTTGAAGTTCGTTGTTATCGTTGAGTAATTCGTCCATCGTAGAGTGCTAAAATCAAGTACAAAGATAATAAAAAAATAGCGGTTTTGAAATAAAAAATAATTTTTATATCTGTGTTTGTGTTGGTAATATATTGTATATTAGTTTATTGTAATAAAACATAGAAACCCGGGGATTTTTTAAATTAACATTCTTTCACTATATTTGCAGCATGGAAAAGTCAGAGCCGATAAAGGCAAAACTTGATGAAGCGGTAGGGCGAATTAATGTGCCGGAATTTGTAAACGATGATCCGGTGCTGTTTCCGCGCCGCTTTGAGCGACACGAAGATGTGGAGATTACAGCCTTTCTTTGTGCGATTATCGCGTGGGGGCGCAGACCGATGATTTTGCGCGACTGTGAGCGGCTGCTTGCCGAGATGCGCAATGAGCCTTTGGCTTATTTGAAGAGTGGTGAATGGGAAAATTTACCGGACCGGCAGAACATACATCGCACCATGTTTGCCGGGCATTTGAAATATTTGATGCGCGGTTTTCGGCGCATATATTCCGAATACGGTTCAATGGAGAATTTTTGCGCCGCCGTTGTGCCGCCGGCAAGTGACAGTGCGCCGTGGATATTCGGGGAAGCTCTGCGGCGTCTTCTTGCTGATGAGAATGCCGGGGGGGATTGCCGGGAATGTATCCCGACACGCATGGACAAGACTGCTCTGAAACGCATAAACATGGCATTGCGTTGGCTTGTACGCAACGACGGTATAGTAGATATCGGCCTATGGAAGACATTGCGACCTTCGCAACTTTATATTCCGTTGGACGTACATGTAGCCAACACGTCAAGGGCTTTGGGGCTGCTTGAGCGGCACAGCAACGACCGTCGTGCCGCTGAACTGCTTACCCAAACTCTACGTCAATACGATGCCGCCGACCCGGTGAAATACGACTTCGCCTTGTTCGGTCTCGGTGTGTCCGGCGGTTTGTAATTACGTGAGATATCATAAAACACAGGGGACAAGGTCTTCCTCGTCCCCTATCGGTTTATTGTATGGATCCTGCCTATATTCTTTTAGTCGATGAGGCAGTGGCCGGTCATTTCGGGGGGGTGGGGCAGACCCATGATTTTCAGAATGGAGGGAGCTACATCGGCCAGACGGCCGTTCTCTACGTGTTTGCCCTTTTGGTCGGTAATGTAGATGAACGGCACGGGGTTGAGGGAGTGAGCGGTGTTGGGGGTGCCGTCGGTATTGATTGCATGGTCAGCGTTGCCGTGGTCGGCGATAAGGATACCTTCATAGCCGTGAGCCACAGCTGCAGTCACTACATCTTTAACGCAAGAGTCAACGGCTTTTACAGCTTTCTGTATTGCCTCGTACACACCTGTGTGGCCTACCATGTCGCCGTTTGCAAAGTTGACTACTATGAAGTCGTATTTCTCTGAGTCAATGGCGGCAACGAGTTTGTCCTTAACTTCGTATGCGCTCATTTCGGGCTGCAGGTCGTAAGTCGCAACCTTCGGGGAGGCCACAAGTATACGGTCTTCACCCTCAAAAGGAGCTTCGCGGCCTCCGTTGAGGAAGAAGGTGACGTGTGCATACTTTTCGGTTTCGGCTATGTGCAGCTGGTGCTTGCCGTTCTTCGAGAGGTATTCGGCCAAAGTGTTGTTCACATCTTCTTTGTCGAAGAGGATATGTACGCCCTTAAACGAGGCATCATACGGCGTCATACAATAGTATTGCAGACCGGGAATAGGGTTCATGCCGTCTTCGCTGTGCTGGGTGAGGACTACTGTAAGCTCTTTGGCACGGTCGTTGCGATAGTTGAAGAAGATTACCGCATCGTCTTCCTTGATGGTGCCGTCGACGTCGGCATTTACAATCGGCTTGATAAATTCATCAGTCACACCCTCGGCGTAGCTTTCTTCCATGGCTTTGACGAGGTCGGTGGCTTTCTTGCCTTCGCCGTTAACGAGCAGGTTGTATGCTTTTTTTACGCGCTCCCAACGTTTGTCGCGATCCATTGCATAATAACGGCCGATAATAGAGGCTATTACGCCGGTAGTTTTTTCGCAATGTTCCTGCACCTCGGCAATAAATCCGGCGCCGCTCTTGGGGTCGGTATCTCGACCGTCCATGAAGCAGTGTACATATACCTTTTTCAGGCCGTATTCCTTGGCAATGTCAAGGAGAGCGAAGAGGTGGTCAAGGCTTGAGTGGACACCGCCGTTGGAGGTAAGCCCCATGAGGTGTAGTGCCTTGTCGTTGTCGCGAGCGTAAGAAAACGCGGAAATAATCTCTTTGTTTTTGAGTATTGACTTGTCGGCAATGGCGCGGTTGATTTTTACAAGGTCCTGGAACACAATGCGCCCGGCACCGATATTGAGGTGCCCTACTTCGGAGTTGCCCATCTGCCCGGCTGGCAGACCTACGTCTTCGCCGCTTGCTTGCAGTCGGGAATTGGGATATTTCTGCATCATCGAGTCAATGAAGGGTGTGGGGGTGTTGTATATGGCATCGTCCTTTTTATGGTCGCCGATACCCCAACCGTCAAGGATTATGAGTATTGCTTTATGTGACATGATTGTATTTTATTTTTTAGTTTTCTTTAATTTTTCAGGAGTGGAGGTTGCACCCGGGTGCGATTTTACTTTGCGGAGCACTTGTGCGGTGCGTGAGGGTAGATACATTTTCAGCCAACCTTTTCCGGCGTGTTTGTACAGGGGGTCGGGTTGGGTGAAGTGATGAACGGAATCATCAATATTTCCGAAACCGCCGAACTGCTTTGAGTCGGAGTCGAGAACCACTTCGTATTCGCCTTCGGGGGCAAGGAAGCCGTAACCGTCGAAAGATTGAGTGGGGGAGAAGTTGAATACAAAAATCAAGTCTCCGCGCATGAATGCGAGGATTTGGTCATCTTCTTTTTCCCAAAGTTTATCTATGGGCTTGGCTTGGAAATCATATACTTTCGACACAGTTTCAATCATGGAGTTGTCGAAACTGTTCAGATACTTATATTTGAGGTCTTCGCGGTCTACGAGACTCCATTGGCGGCGAGCGTATTTGTAGCTCCAACCGTTGCCTTCGCGCGGGAAGTCAATCCACTCCGGGTGCCCCCATTCGTTGCCCATGAAGTTGAGGTAGCCGCCGTTGATTGTGGCAAGCGTTACAAGGCGAATCATTTTGTGAAGAGCCATGCCGCGCTCTACGGTGAAGTTGTCATCGTCGACCATCATGTGCCAATACATCTCCTTGTCGATAAGACGGAATATGATAGTCTTGTCGCCAACGAGTGCCTGATCGTGGCTTTCGCAATAAGAGATTGTCTTTTCGTCGGCACGGCGGTTTGTCAGTTCCCAGAATATCGAGCCGGGCTTCCAGTCTTCATCTTTCTTTTCCTTTATGGATTTAATCCAATAGTCCGGGATACCCATTGCCATACGATAGTCGAAGCCGATGCCACCGTCTTCATATTTAACGGCAAGCCCCGGCATGCCGCTCATTTCTTCGGCAATGGTAATAGCGCGAGGATTTACCTCATGTATGAGAATGTTTGCAAGAGTGAGGTATGTGATTGCGTTTGTATCTTGCCCTCCATCATAATAGTCTGCATACGAGCCGAAAGCTTTGCCAAGGCCATGGTTAAAATAGAGCATGGAGGTAACACCATCGAAGCGGAAGCCGTCGAAACGATATTCTTCAAGCCAAAATTTGCAATTGCTCAACAAGAAGTGAAGCACGGAGTCTTTGCCATAGTCGAAGCAAAGGGAGTCCCACGCCGGGTGTTCACCGCGAGCGCCGGGATAAAAATATGTGTCGCGGCTGCCGTCGATGCGTGCCAACCCTTCGGTCTCGTTCTTCACCGCATGGGAGTGCACTATGTCCATAATCACGGCAATGCCCATAGAGTGAGCTTCGTCAATTAGATGTTTGAGTTCATCGGGGGTGCCGAAGCGCGAGGAGGCGGCGTAGAATGAGGATACATGATAGCCGAACGAGCCGTAGTAGGGGTGCTCCTGAATAGCCATAATCTGAATGGCGTTGTAGCCGTCTTTTGCAATGCGCGGCAGCACTTGTGTGCGGAATTCATCGTAGGTGGACACACCCTCTTTCTCTCCGCTCATGCCTATGTGACATTCGTATATGAGCAGCGGCCTGGTGTCCGGCTTGAAGTTTTTTGCTTTGAATTTATATGGCTTTTCGGGTTCATATACCTGCGCGGAGAAAATGCCGGTGTCGGAGTCTTGTACTGCGCGTGTGGCGTAAGCCGGGATGCGCTCACCCTCGCCGCCGGGCCATTTCACGAGCATTTTGTACAAGTCGCCGTCTTTTATTGCATCTTTGGGAAGAGCCACTTCCCAAACGTCGTTACCATCGGCTGTCAGTCTCCATTGCTCGGAGGGTTGCCAATTGTTGAAAGTGCCAATCAGGTATATCGATGAGGCATGAGGTGCAAACTCGCGGAACACCATGGAGCCGTCTTCACGGCGGTGAAGTCCGAAATATTTATGAGCATTTGCAAAGTCGGACAGAGAACCGCCGGTGTGAGCCGTCAGTTCGTCGAGTTTGCGGCGCACATCGTCATGCCGTCCGGTGATGGCATCTGCAAAGGGGGCGAGCCAGCGGTCTCCTCTAAGAATTGATAATTGCTTTTTCATCTGTAAATTGTCAATACTTGCATCATAAAATACAACGCACGAGGAGGGCAAACTGTTCTTGCGGCAGGTCGTTATTTCGCGCCGGCCGGGGTCAATTCAAAGCCTATGCAAATACCATCGTATGAATTGAGCAGGTCGGTGGCAGTCTTTGCCAATTGCATCTTTGAGAAGGAGGCTATGGAGTTTAGGATTGCGCGGAGCTTGGTTGCATCAAACATCACTTCCAAACCTTTGGCACTTTTGGTCACGTATGTGTTCACACTGCCCAACGAGTTTGAGCCGAATGTGTCAAAGTTGAAGAAGAAATTGCCTCCTTGTGCAGGTTTGTCTTTTTCCTCCTTTTGGACAGTGACAGTGCCGGTGAGTTTCAGCTTCTTCATTTGCAAGGTGAACTTGCCGTCTTTGTCAATCGTGAGGGTTGCTCCCAAGAGACCGTACTTTTTATAGTAGGGGTCAAGTTTGTTTTCCACAATTGTTGCGGCAGCGGCACCTCCGGCCTGTTGCAGAAAGTTGTCACCTTGGAAAGAGACGGCTGAAGCGACTACTGTCCATGTGCCGGCCAAATCCTTCACTTCAAGATTGGATTTTGTAAACAATCCGGCTATGTCATCCAACGAGGGCGTGTTTGAAGTTTGTGATTGGCTCATAGCCTCGGAGGCTTTGCCGAGAAGATCTTTTAAATCCCATGCGTGGGCTGATAAAGCGGATATTGAAAATAGTATAATTGTAGCTAAATACTTGATATTCATACGTTTGCAGATTTGGGGGGGTGAACGGTCTCATCGTAGGGGGCTTTGGAAGGCTCGGTATGGTTCAGCTCCTTGTCGATGCTTTCGAATTCGGAATTTCGGGAGATGTATTCCGGCACAAGACCCTTCATTGTCATAACCATGTCGTGAGTGTTGCCTTCGGTAGCCAATTTGATAAGAGCCTCAATGTGGGGGAGGATTGACTGGAAATCATATTTGCGCACCTTTGCCACCATGATTTTTTCATTGTCCGTGGGGAGCGTTTTCTCTTTGTCGTTGAGCAGCTCCTCATAGAGTTTCTCGCCCGGGCGCAGACCGGTTTCTATAATGTTGATGTCCACGTCCGGTTTGAATCCGGCCAGCAGAATCATGCGTCGTGCAAGGTCGTATATGCGTACCGGCTCGCCCATGTCAAATAGGAAAATCTCGCCGCCGTGTCCCATACATCCGGCCTCCAAAACGAGCGAACAAGCCTCTTTGATTGTCATGAAGTAGCGGATAATATCCTTGTGAGTTACGGTCACCGGTCCTCCTGCCTCAATCTGGCGGCGGAACAGCGGAATTACCGAACCGTTAGAGCCGAGCACATTGCCGAAGCGAGTGGTGATAAACCGGGTGGAGTCACCCCCATCGCCGTTACAGTCAGCATGATAGAACAGGCTCTGCACATATATCTCGGCAATACGTTTTGACGCTCCCATTATATTGGTGGGGTTGACAGCCTTGTCAGTGGAAACCATTACGAATTTCTTCACTCCGAACTGCAATGAGAGGTCGGCAAGGTTTTTCGTGCCCATTACATTTGTGAGAATGGCCTCGGTCGGGTTTCTCTCCATCATGGGTACATGCTTATATGCAGCCGCATGGAAAACGTATTGCGGTTTGTATTGGGCGAAAGCGCGAGCAAGGCGTTTGCGGTTTTGCACATCAGCTACAAACAGGGCGATGCGGGTGTCGGGGTATGACGCTTCCATTTCCAATTGCATATCGTGCATCGGCGTTTCGGCCTGGTCGAGCAAAACGATGCAGTCTGCGCCGAAAGATGCTACCTGCCGCACAATCTCGCTGCCTATGGAGCCGGCCGCTCCGGTAATCAGCACCGTGCTGCCGTTAAGCGCTTGTTGCACACGGCGGCTGTCGGTCTGTATTACTTGTCTGCCCAGAAGGTCTTCAATCTTGAAAGCATTGACATGGGCTGAAATATTGGGCGATGCATCTTTGCCGGTGACATCAAATTCGTCAATCTGATTGAGTACCTTGAGGTTAATGTGAGCATTCATGAAAGCCTCGGCAAGGCTGGAGCGTATGAGCTGCGTTTGTGTCTGCAAGAATACCAATGTTTCGGCATTGCGGCGCTTGAAGATTTCTTCAAGCTTTTCCGCTGAAAATTTTTCTACCGGGAAATCCTGTATCTTTTTCACCTTGTGATGCCCATCAATATCCATCAGGGCTACCGGCATGAAGAGGCCGTTTACTTCATTCTTGAGAGTAATGGCCATAGCCAGAGAATTAATGGAGGTGCCGAGCACTATCACGTTTTCACGCTTTTGGGTATAATCGTTGATATGCGCAAAAAGATATTTTATTATAATTCGCAGCGAAACCATGAGGCTCATCACCATAGTGCCGATCAGCAACACCGGGAACATACCTATGAGAGGTCTGTGAGGTTCATGCGAAAGAGCATACACGCCGCTCACGGCGCATATACCGGCAGAGGCGAGCAGTACACACCAAAACACTTTGAACAGGTCGTAAGGCATACTTAGGCGCACGATACATTTATATGTGCCGGTACACAGGTTCATTATGCCGTACATGCCCAGACACAAAATGTAGGCGTACAACTGTGTGGAATGATAATACTCTACGGGCTGAAACAAAATCAGCATAAGAGCTACCATTGCAACAATCAGCATGTCGAGAGCGAAAATAATCCAACGCGGAGCCGGAGCGTCTTGCAAGGCTTTGAACAGACGATTATTGGATAATTTATGAAGTAAGAGATGTTTCATTATGTAAATGAAAATGTATGTTTGAAAGAAAAGAGGGAAGTGTTTCGCGCAGAGTAAATACCTCCATGAGAGTGCAAAGTTACAAAAAAAATTTGCACGGAAATTAAAAAAAACTTAATTTTGCGGATTAGTTGCGAGGAGTATTCTCGTAACGATATGATAGACAACTAACTAAAATAACCAATTATGCGAATTAAAAAAATGCTTTGCCTTGTCGGCTCGGCGGCGGCTCTTTTGTTGCCCGGTTGCGCCTCCGATACAGCGGATGATATTGCCGCCGGCAAAGGAAAAATCGTATTGCAGGTGGGGATTGACGGTAATGTAACCGATGTGGTGCCGGCAACGCGCGCCTCGCAGGCATCGGTAGTGCCACAGGCTTCGGAGCTGAATATCCGTCTGGCAAAAGCCGACGGGTCTTATGCCGAATCCTGGGGTTCGATTGAAGAATTCCCGAAGGATAAGGAGTTCCCCCAAGGTGCTTATTCTCTTGAGGTGTTTTACGGTTCACCCGAATTTGAGGGGTTTGAAAAGCCATATTATTACGGTGTAAGTGATGTTGCCGTTGAAGACGGCAAAGTCTCCGAGGCGTCCGTTACCGCCACCTTAGCCAACTGCATGGTAAGCATTGACTATACTGATGCTTTCAAATCATTCTTCGCTGAATACAGTACCCAAACACATGTGGAGGGCGGCGACTATATATCTTTTATGAGCGATGAAACGCGCCCGGCATATATGCGTACCGGCAAGACAACCGTAACCGTTTCCGTAACAAAGCAGAACGGACTGTCGGCAAGCATTGAGGCCGCTGATTTCGAGGCTGATGCGCGTCACCACTATCACATCACACTCGATGTGAACAACGGTCAGACCGGTCAGGGAGAAATAGTCGTGAAATTTGATGACAGCATTGTGACCGAAGATGTAACAATCGATGTTTCCGATCAGGCCATGCTCACCCCGGCACCGGTAGTCACCCCTTCCGGATTTGTACACAACTCGCCGGTTGCCGCCGATGAATATGCCCCGATGAACACAACCCAAATGACCGTGAATGCACCGGCCGGTATAAGCAAGGTGACACTCACCTGCCAAAGTCCGTATCTGCAATCCAAGGGCTTCCCCTCGGAAATTGAATTGATGAGCATGACCGAGGCACAACGTGCATTGCTTGAGTCATTCGGTTTGCAGCTTGTCGGTTTCAAGAAAACCGACAAATTTGCGGTTATTGACTTCTCTAATGTGACGGAACATATCTCCGGAACCGGCTCTCACACGTTCACGGTTGTGACCAAAGACAAATACAGCAAAGTGAATGACCCGGTGACACTTATGATAAACACACGCACTGTGAACACTCACATTATTTCAGTGCCGGATATCTTTATCGATGACACCCAAACAGTGATGAATGTGAACAGCGATGCCGCTAATTTTGCAAATTGCAAGGTAGGCGTGCAGGTAGAGAATGAGGGTGTTTGGTCAAGCGTGCCGTTCAAGCTGACAGACAAGGGTGAGGGTAATTATGCTCTCAGCTTCAATGTACCGGACGAAGCGCAGGATTATCCCGTGCGCCTCACAATTAGCGGCAATGTGGTGGGTTCTGCCACATTGCACAAAGTCGGTGTAGCCGTTTCCGCAAACGAGGCTGACGTATGGGCTACACACGCCGATGTGTCAATTCGCAAGAATGTCAACACACCGCTCTCGGAGCTTTCATTCTTTGTGAGCACCGACGGAAACACTTATTCAAGAGTGAACGCCACTGCAAATGTCGATGGCACAGTGACTGTTAACGGTTTGACTCCCGGAACAAAATATTACATAAAAGGCACGGACAACGGCGAGCTCGCCAACTCTCTGAACACCCTGAGCGTCAGCACCGAAACAGCTCTTCAGCCCCAAAACGGCAATATGGATTCTTGGGGTAAAGATTCCGGTTGGTCAAAAAAATCCGCATGGGTAGGAAATACGATTTATAAGTATTGGCCCGGATTAGCCGACAATGAATATTGGGCTACAAGAAACAATCTGACTACTTGTAAAGATTTCGGCGCAACTTCATGCTGGTACAATTGTTATTCCGGTACCTATGACGCAGCCGGTATAAACGGCACCAAATGTGCCGAAATATGCACAGTGGGATGGTCTCGCAATCAATTGAATTCATGGGTAGACGATAATCCCAAATACACTTCTGCCGGATATTTGTTTATGGGTACTCATACGTACATACATAGTACCGATACCGAGACATTCTCATATGGCAGACCATTTGCTTCTCGTCCGGCCGGTCTTAAATTTATGTATAAATTCAAGAGTGTCAATTCAGAAAGTTTCAAAGCGTATGTCGTGGTGGAAAATCGCAACAATGGTAAAGTAACGGAACTCGGACGAGGCGAGATTGTCTCCAATCAGGACAAGACTGCTTTCACACAGGCTACTGTAAAAATAAATTACACTAACAAGAAATTGAAAGCTACTCATGCCTATGTGGTATTCGTTTCTTCTACCGCAGATAATCCTACGACAGTTAAAGTACAGGGAAGTATAGGAACTTTTCAAGGTTATTCAGATAGTCGTTATACCGGCAATGTACTAAATGTGGACAATATTGAATTTACATATTAATTCGGATAAAGTTCTGAACAAGATAATAAAGATATTTTCAGCTTTGGCCTGTCTGTGCTTGTTGTTGCCGGGCTGCGACAAAGAAGACCCGTTTGATTATGACAAATCGAACGGCGCCACCGGGCAGGTGAATTTCCGTAAAATGGTGGTTGAGGTAAACAACGATGTCAACGAGGTGCGCACCGCGCAGGTAAATGTGGGCGAGTTCCTTGTCACCGTAACCTCCACCAACGGCATTGCAGAATATGCCGGCACTTATGCCGAAATGCCCGAAATTCTCACTCTCCCCGTGGGCGATTATAAAGTCACTGTGAAATCCCCCTCCAACCCCGATGCTGCATGGGAGTCTCCTTACTATGAGGGCACACAGTCTTTCTCTGTAAAGGAGGATGAGGTGACATTCGTGGAAGAAGTGGTTTGCCGTATAGCCAATGTCAAGGTGACGGTGATATATGATGCCGGGCTGCTCCCTTATATGGAAGACGACTGCAAGGTTACGGTGCAGACCGGCATGGGCGGACGCCTCGAATATGCGAAATATGAAACTCGCAGCGGCAACTTCCGTTATGTGGAAGGAGAAGGTTCAGCAACTCTCGTTGCTACTTTCACCGGCACTGTCGATGAGAACTATGAGGAAAACCTCCGCACATACACCGATGTAGCTCCCGGCAATCATTACATTATTACATATTCAATCAAAACTCCCGATGGTCAGGAGCCGGATATGGCTGGCACAATCAGTCCCTCAATCACGGTTGAGGCCTCGGTTGAGGTTGTGGATATGAATGTAAACATCGACATTGACGATGATATTCTTGCTGACACCGACCGCCCCACACAAGGCAATCGTCCCGGTGAAGGCGATGACCCCAATCCCCCCACGCCACCGGTAGAAAAGAAAGCCCCGCAAATCACCGCCTCAATCTTGGGCGAACCGGCTGAGTTTGACACCCCGATTACCGTGGTAGACGGTATGAAAGATATCATTATCAAGGTGAAGAGCGAGGCCGAAGGCGGTTTCACGGCTTTTACTATTGATATTGACTCCGACAAGCTGAGTCCGCTCTTGCCCGAAGTGGGATTGGCAACTCATCTTGATTTCGTAAACCCCGGCGTTCTGAAACAAACTCTGGAAAATAATTTCGGTTTCGCCACGGAAATCGGCGGCAGAACCGAGGTTGAATACGACATTTCCGATTTTGTGCCGCTGTTGGGTATCTACGGTGCCGGCGACCATAAGTTTATCGTCACCGTGTCCGATGCCAACGGCACTACTGTTCGCACTCTTTATTTCGTAACCAAATAATATGCTCCCCATGAAAAAGAATCTTATATATTTGGCGGCCGGCATATTCGCCGGGGGAGCATTGCTCACATCGTGTGCGAACGATGACGCTTTCGGTGACGGCGAAGGACGCCTGAGCATGAAGATGGTGCTTAACCACACCATAACTCGCAGCGGTGATGATGTCACTGACCGGTCTCTTGCCGAAAAGGCCACCATTTACATCTCCGGCAAGCACGGTTTGCTTTACAAGTACCAAGGCACGGACGAACTGCCCGGCTCTCTTGCCTTGAAAACCGGCAGTTATGTAGCCGAAGCATGGACCGGCGACAGTGTCATTGCTTCATTCGACAAGAAATTCTACAAGGGTTATCAGCCTTTCGACATCAAAACCGGCGAAACAACCAACGTGGTGCTGAATTGCAAGATTGCCAATGTGGTGTCGTCAATAGCTCCCTCGCAGGACTTTTATGACCATGTGAAGGACTACACCGTGACGGTAGGCCACTCTTACGCCACCCTCGATTTTACCGACGAGAATAAAGACGCACACGCCTACTTCATGATGCCTTACGATGAGCAGACACATTCCTTTGAGCCGAACCTCACATATACCGTGAAGGGTGAACTCAACGACGGCACTCCGTTTGAGAAGACCGGCACAATCTGGAATGTGGAGCGTGCACACGAGTATGTAATCAATATTGATTTTACACCGTATCAAGCCGACCCGTATGGAGGTGCATTCATCAAAGTGTCGATAGATGACTATGAGTTGGTAATCAACGACAGCGTGGAGATTACCGGTGCTCCGGTAATAGCCGGTGTAGGCTTCAATCTCGCTGAGCCGATTTTGAGCCAACCCGGCATATCTGAGCGCAGGAGCTTGTATATCCGCGCATTGGGCGAATATCGCACATTGGCAGTTCATACCCCTGATTTTGCCAAGTTCGGACTTCCCGGTGCGGATATGGACTTCGTGACCGCCGACAATGAGCAGGTAGACGCATGGCGAGCCGCCGGTTTGAGCTGCGACTTCAACACCGATGCCGAGGGCATACATACGGCACGCTTGTTCTTTGAAGCCGATATGCTTAACAAACTGCCCGGCGGCATATATCCGATTAAGGTGACAGCCGTAGACTCATACGGCAAGAAGCGCGAGCGCACGTTCACACTCAATGTTAGCGAGGCCGGTGTTGTCCTTTCGGAAAGCACTTGGCAGGAAATATATGCTACCCGAGCCGTGTTGCACGCAAATGTGGTACGCGATGATGCCACCAATCCGGGTATCCGATACCGCGAAATCGGCACGGAAGAATGGACAGAAGCCTATCCGACAGCAAAAAATATTCGCAAGCGTGCGGCCGGCGACCGTATCACCGTTACACTTACCGGCCTTAAGCCCGGCACTCGCTACGAGTATCAAGGATTCTCCGACGGTTACATCAACGAAAGCTCCCTCTATTTCACCACCGAGTCCGCGTTCGCTATTCCCAACTCTTCGTTTGAAGTATGGAGTACCGCCTCCGACAATTCCGCCATGGCAAGTGCTGACGGCACAGCATCTTTCTGGGATAGCGGTAACCACGGTTCACAGACGCTTAAAACAAATGTTACCACAAAGGCAACTGATTTGTTCCACAGCGGAAGCGCATCGGCAAAATTGGAGAGCAAATTTGTGTCAATGTTAGGTTTTGGCAAGCTTGCCGCCGGGAACATTTTCGCCGGCGAATATTTAGGTACTGACGGCACAGACGGTATCCTATCGTTTGGCCGTCCGTTCAACGGCTCGCGCCCGGTGAAGCTCCGCGGTTGGGCTTATTACAAGCCCGGCACGGTGGATTATAGTTCCGATGATGATTTGCATCCCGATGTGGTGAAAGGCAGTCAGGACCGCGGTACAGTGTATGTTGCACTCACTACCAAAGCTGTGGAGATACGTACAAAAGCGTCAAACCGCACTCTTTTTGATCCCAATGCCTCTTACGTGTTGGCTTACGGTCAGGTGATTTTCACCGGTGAATACGGCTCTTCAAGCGAAATGAGAGAGTTTGAAATCACTCTTGAATACAAAGATGCGGCTCTGCTTCAGAGAGCAAGCCATATAGTGCTTACCGCCTCAGCAAGTCAATACGGCGACTATTTCACCGGCTCAAGCACATCTGTGCTGTATCTTGATGACCTTGAACTTGTGTATTGACACAACGATAACCCGGTAAGGACTGACCCCCTTACCGGGTACAAACATATTATTTAATATGAAAAAGTTTTTGAAATTATTAGTGTGCTGCTTATTCACAGTCGGTGTCGGCAATGCCGCTGCAACCGAGTATTCCGACACGGTTACTTCGGCCGACAATGTGCCTCCCACCCTTGTGTCCCGGCAGCGTGACATACCCGAGTTCAAGCGAAAAATCGAGTCAACCGTGTTCATCCCCAAGGGGCAATGGGCTGCCGGCGTTTCTGTAAACTATTCGCAGACAAACCAAAGCAAATATCAGTTCCTTATTGTGGAGAACCTCAACGGCGACACCTATTCGTTTAAGGTAAGCCCGGTGGTGTGCTATTTTGTGAAAAACGATATGGGCTTGGGCGGCAGATTCGCTTATTCTCGCGCCTTGACAAAGCTTGAACAGGGCGACATTGTAATAGACTCCGAAACAGAATATAACATTGAAAATCTGTATCGGCTCAGTCATACATATACTTTCACCGGCATAATGCGCAACTATTTCTCGTTGGGTACAAGCAAACGCTTCGGCTTCTTCAACGAGTTGCAGCTTGAAATAGGCGGCGGTCAAAGCAAGATAATGCAGGGAAAAGATGAAGACCTCACAGGCGCGTACACTCGCGATTTTCATTTCAATATAGGTTTCGCCCCGGGGCTGATAATGTTCCTCAACAACTATGCCGCTCTTGAAGTAAATGTGGGTGTGCTTGGTTTTGGTGTAACCTCCTCACGTCAAATCACCGACCGCGTGTATGAGAGCCATTATAAAACCGAGTCCGCCAACTTCCGCGTCAACCTGTTTTCAATCACCTTCGGTACAACCTTTTATCTCTAAAAGCTCATGAGAAAGATATTCATATTCATGCTATTCGCAGTCTGGGCTTTTGGAAACGCCCTTTCGGCTAAAACGCCCTTGCTGCTTGACACTCTGTATGTAGACGCAACCCGGCATACTGTTCCCGGAAAATATGTATGGATACCCGACACATTGGTAAACGATGTGAAAGACGTATTGGACGGTTATTCACAAATCACCGAAAAAATTCCCGAGCCGGAGAACGACCTTGTGCGAGTAGGCAACGATACCATATCGCAAGTACTCAAAGACCGCAACTACGGTCGCTTTGACCGCGGTCTGTATAACTATCTGTTCATACCCAAAGGGAAATGGCAAGCCGGCATCACGGCGAGCTATGGCAAGCTCTCAAGCGAAGACCTCAAACTCCTTGACATGGTGAGCGATTTGGACCTTGACATCACCGCCTATTCCGTAAACCCGTATATCAGTTACTTTATCCGCAACAACATGAGTGTGGGTTTGCGTTTCGGCTATACTAATGCTAAGGCCGGAATTCACAGTCTTGATGTAAACATAGATGATGACCTCGATTTCTCGCTTGAAGATGTAAACTACAACAATGAGACATACTCCGCCGCTCTGTTTCTCCGTCAGTTCTATGGACTCTCACGCGCCGGAAGATTCGGTGTCTTCAACGAAATGGAGCTTTCTTTCGGTTCGGGCAATGCCGACTTTGTTCGCTCATACGACTCCAAGCCGCGAGCCACACATTCCACGTACATGACCGCAAAGCTCACTTTCTCCCCCGGTTTGTGTGTATTTATTATGGACAATGTGTCGTTCAACATCAGTTTCGGTGTCTTCGGCTTCCACCTGCGCAATGAGAAACAGCGCACCACCATGCTTAACCCCGCCGACCGCGAAGAAACACCCGATGAAACCGGCTCGCGATTTACTTCCGGAGCTAATTTCCGCTTCAATATTTTCAACATCAATTTCGGTTTGGGCATCCACATATAATCATGAAAATTCTGAATAAATTTAAATATACAGCACCCGCATTACTTCTGTTGACGTGCGGCTGCATCAAAAACGATTTACCTTATCCGCGCATTCAGCAGAACATCCTGACTCTTGCGGTTGAGGGTCAAAGTGCCAACAGCTCAATCAATGAGAAGGAACTTACCGCAACCGTATATTTAGATGAGCAGGTAAATCCGCGTGAGGTCAAATTTACTGACTTTACTTACACCGAGGACGCCGAGTGCTCCAAAAACTTGCTTGAAGGCACTTACGACCTTACCGAACCGCTGCAGCTCACCTTGTCTCTGTATCAGAACTACACATGGACAATCACTGCCGAACAGACCATTGAGCGTTATCTCACCGTAGCCGGACAGATTGGCGAGACCGCTATTGACGTTCCCGGCAAACGCATCGTGCTTTATGTGCCGGAGAATGTTAACTTGCAGGAAATAAAAATCAGTTCAATAAAGCTCGGCCCGGCACAGATGTCAACCATGACTCCCGATTTGAAGGCCGGTGACATTATCGACTGTTCAAAGCCGGTGAAAATCGAAGTTGAATATTTTGATACAAAAGAGACTTGGACTCTGTATGTGGATAAAACCAAGGCACTTGTCACCACAACACAGGCCGATGCATGGGTGAATGTGTTGTGGGTATACGGTAATGCCCCCGAAGATGCCGACAACGGATTTGAATACCGACAATCCGGTACCGATACATGGCAGAAAGTGCCGGAACAGTATATCACACGCGAGGGCGGAACTTTCTATGCTTGCATACCTCATGTTTTGCCCCTTACCTCTTACGATGTCCGCGCTTATTCCGATGAAAATTACGGCAATGAAATGACTGTCACCACCGGAGTGGCACAGCCGCTGCCCGATGCTTCGTTCGACCAGTGGTGGCTCAACAAGAAGGTATGGTGTCCGTGGCCCGAAGACGGTGTTTCCTTCTGGGACACCGGCAACACCGGTGCCTCCACGCTCGGACAAAGCAATGTAACTCCTTCCGATGACACTCCTACCGGTCGTGGCCAAAGTGCACAATTGGCAACACGTTTCGTAGGTATTGCCGGTATCGGTAAACTCGCCGCCGGCTCCCTGTTTGCCGGTAAATTTGCAAAAGTGGACGGTACAAACGGCATCCTTGATTTCGGTCGCTCGTGGAGTGTATGCCCCACCAAGCTGCGCGGATATCGTAAATACATTTCCGCTCCAGTCAATTATGCCAGCAACGAATTGCAGTATATGCTCGGCGAGCCGGACTCCTGCAATATCTGGGTGGCGCTCATTGACTCTGATGAGCCATACCGGATACGCACCAATCCCAAAAACCGTCATCTATTTGATGTGAATGACCCATGCGTGATAGCATACGGCGAAATAGCAAGCGGTGCGGCAACAAACGGCTGGGAAGAATTTGAGATTGAACTTAAATACAAAGCTACCAACCGCAAACCCAAGTACCTGCTCGTTGTGAGTGCCGCTTCCAAGTACGGCGATTACTTCACCGGCGGTGCCGGAGCTACGCTTTGGATTGACGACTTCTCTCTTGACTACGATTACTGATGAACAACACCCCCTTCTCTTGGCGTGCTCGCGGCCGCAGTTTCAAATACGCATGGGACGGGATAAAGGCTCTCCTGTGGGGAGAACATAATGCCCGTATCCATATATGTGTGGCTGTGGCTGTGATTGCGGCCGGTGTGCTACTCGGCCTTGACAGTTGGGAATGGGTGGCAGTGAGTTTGTGTATCGGCGGGGTGCTGATGGCAGAAGGATTTAATTCTGCCATTGAGGCTCTTGCCGACAAGATTTGCACTGAAAATGACCCTTTGATAAAAAGAGCCAAAGATATAGCCGCCGGTGCCGTATTGCTGTTTGTGGCAGCGGTGGTCGCTGCCGGGCTTATTATATTCGTTCCGAAAATTCTTAATTTGCTATGAAGAAAATTTTGTTGGTGATACTGTTGTTTGCAGTAGCTTTTCCCGGACTCTGTCAGGAAGAGACTCCTATGGAAATAACCGGGTCGCGCAAGGGGGTACGCACCTCGACAGACATTGCCGTGATTGCAATGCCGGTAGCCACTCTGGCTATTGCCATAGCCAAACAAGACTGGAAAGGAATTGCCCTCGGTGCCGGTGAGTGTGCCGGAACGTTTGCCGTGACTTACGGCTTGAAATACCTTGTCAAGAAGAAACGCCCGGACAGTAGCGACAACCATTCCTTCCCTTCGGGTCACACATCGCTTGCTTTTGCCGATGCCTCGTTTGTAATGCGCAGATATGGGTGGAAGTTCGGTGTGCCGATGTATGCGGTGGCCGGATATGTGGCATGGGGCAGAACCTATGCCAAGAAACATGATTTTTGGGACGTGCTTGCCGGAGCCGGTATCGGTGCTGCTGTCGGTTTGCTGTGTACTACCCCTCTTGCCAAGGAGCATGAACTTACATTGGGTCCGGCTGTGATTGAATCGCCGACTCCCGACGGCTCAAACACATTTATTAATATAGGAGTGGGCGGCAGCATTAAATTCTGAAATGGCTCACCGAGTTGAGAAACTTAAATGTATAGCCTCGTGGCTTTTGCTGCTCGCCCCGGCGGTGCTGTTGGGCATTATGTGGTGGATAGTCCCGGCAAATGCCGATGATTTGTGGTATGATGCAGGTTTGCAGAATGCGTTGGCTCACACCTCCGGCAAATGGAGTGCAATCCTCGCCGAAATGCAGGTGCGTTTCCAAATGGATAACATTCGCCTTGCAAATGTGACGTACCTCATTGAATCGGCTTGGATACCCCGGCCGATAATGGCCGTGATATTGGCCGCCTGTTTCAGAGGTTGTATATTGCTGATGATGCGCCTTTCCGGGAGTAATATGAGGCGTCCTCTTGATGTGGCTTTCCTCAGCTTTTGCCTTACCTTCACTTTGCAATGGCTATATTTCCCGTTCAGCCACGACTTCGCGCTCAACTATCTGCCAACATTGTTGCTCGCCCTGGGCATATGCACCCTTTTCGTAAGGTTGCCGCAACTTTCGCGCACCGGACGGTTTGCGCTTTTCTCCCTCGCTTTGCTCTCCGGCTTTTGGCACGAGGGGTGTGCACTCACTCTGCTGTGTGCCCTGCCGGCATATATGCTTGCTCGCAGATACATCGGCTCTGCCGCTTGGCTCGCTTGTTTGCTCCTGATTCCCGGAGTAGTTCTCTATGTGCTTACCCCGGGTTTTACAGCGAGAATGAATGATGTGGTGCGTGCAAATGCCGCCATAATGCTTGACCCTCCATATCTGTTGAGCCTGTCGGTTATTCCGGTAGTGTTGTGTCTGTTTGTACATGATGTGCGCAAATACGGTTATAAAGGAATTCCGCAGCAAACGGCAATTGCTTGTATGGGAGTCGGAGCTTCGATGGCTTCGGTGATTTTATGTATGGTGTCCGGGTGGATTACTCGTGCCGGACTGGTTGGCGTATGGCTCACTTTGCCGGCGTGGATTATTGTGCTCAACAGACTCATACCTTCCATATGGATAAATCGCCTTTGGCCGGCCGCATTTTTACCTCTATTTATTATAGTCTGCAATCTGAGTCTCATTATTTTCGAAACGCGAGATTTTCTGAAAGTGTATAACCGCGCCATTGAGCAATATGCACAAAGCGAACAAACGGCAATATTTTGTGACACCAAAGCCCCGGAACCGCATCTGTTGCTGTGGCGATACGGTCACCCGGCGCGCAAATTCTTCCGCCGCAGTCTGGAGCAGATGCGAATATGTCAATATCGCCACGGGGTAGTACGCCAAACAATTTTCTTCCCCGAAGAACTGAGAGAAGTGGATATTCGCCCCGGCAGCAAAGTACCGGGCGACAACCCCTTGTATGAAAAAGCCGGATTTCTGTACATTCCGGTAGCAGACACTGTGCCGGAAAACCTCGACTACTTCCAATGGAATACACCCTCCGGAATTATTGAAGCGGAAGCCGACACGTTCCGCACCCCGGCCACCGGCAGACAGTATCTATACGTAATGCCTTTCTGAATTATATATTTCGGATGCGCCAATGCGCCGGGTAAAGATTGTTGGCACGGTTACCCAAATTCTTGGCAAAGCCGAGGCAATCTCCTCCCGAGCATATAACGACATATCCTTTGGGTGAGTCTGTCGGCAGTGACAATGCCTCACGCCGCAGATAGCTCAGAGCTGTTTGTTCATCTACCTCAACTCGCGGAAATGCTTCGGGCAAAAGTGCCGTGCTTAGAGCAAGCGATGTGCCCGGCACGAAATTTTTTCCTTTCACTTCGCCAAGAGTAACTCCGGCTATCAGCAACCGGGCAGCTTGCGAAAGTTTATTGATAAACGAGGCATGACTCTTTGGCAAGGCGCGCCAAATTCCCGAAGCTGTCTGTGCGAAATTGAAATCATCGGGATTGCTCAACAATGACCTTGCATCAACGGGCAATTTGTTTTCAGCCTTGCGTGTAACTTTCCCCTTTGATTTACTTTGACGTGTGGCCCCTTTGTCATCCGGCTTGCGGAGAACGCCGAGAAACAAGCCTTCGCCGTTGGTGAGATGAGGCATAAATCGCAGTGCATACAGATTTGCCTCAATACTGCCCGGAATGTTAAACTCGTCGTTTAAGCCGAGGTCTACGCTTTCTCCTCCATACTCGTTGATTGCATACCGAAGCATATCCTCGTTCTCATCTCTGTTGAACGTGCAAGTGCTGTAAATCAGATACCCCCCGGGGCGCAGTGCTTCCCACGCATTGTCAAGAATTTCGCGTTGAAGAGCGGCGCACTGTTTTACCAAGGCCGGAGACCACTGGCTGCGTGCCTGTTCATCTTTGCGCATCATTCCTTCTCCGGAACAGGGAGCATCTACCGCCACAATGTCAAAGGCGTGTTTCAGCTTGCGGTAAGCCGCGGTATCCCCACAGCTTACCGCAATGTTCGGATACCCCCATTTAGTAAGATTTTCGGCAAGTATGTTGGCGCGAGCCGGTACAAACTCATTGGCAACAACAAATGCACTGTTCGGCAATGCCGAAAGAGCCGCGGTAGTTTTGCCTCCCGGAGCGGCACACAAATCAAGATATTTAACATCTTCCAGACCTATCAGCCGGGCAACGTGCTTTATCACCTCGGAGATAATCATGGAAGCCGGTTCCTGCACATAAAAGCAACCGCCGTGCCAAGAGGGCATGAGCGTAAAACGCGGTCTCTCCGACAAAATATACCCCTGTTCGCACCAAGGCACGCGCTGAGCGTCAGTAGGCGCAACGCCGGACTTCATAGGGTTAAGACGCACACCGACAACAGGCTCCGTATCAAGAGCCTTAGCCAACGCCAACGCCTGTTCTGCGCCCAACGTTCGCGTCAGTTCATCAATAAATTCCAAAGGTAAAGAAGCATCCATAATCGGCAAAATTACAAAAAAACTCCGACATACCCTCCCCTCACGCAATCCCCGTGCGTGCAACCGCGCTGCGATTGGTGTAAGTGAGTACGCAAAACCCCACGAAGACTCGTGCCGTTCAGGCACTCGCATTTCGTGGGGTTAACATTATGTAAGCGCGATGCGCTTAGTGTCTTGTTATGTATTAGCTGTTGGTGACACGTTCAAGCCATTTAACCATAGCGAACATTACACCCATTGATATGATGCAGACAGCTGCGAAGACTGCCCATGCAATCCATATCGGGGCTGCATTGTAAATCAGAGGGCCTACCCACAGCATAAGGTTGCCGACGGCTGTCGCTCCAAGCCACAAGCCCTGACATAAACCTTGCATGTGTTTGGGTGCTACTTTTGAAACGAAGGAAAGTCCCAGCGGAGAAATGAACAACTCTGCAACGGTCATGAAGAAGTAGTACAATATAAGTACCCACGGACCGGCCATCATTGTCGCTTTTACAGCTGCTGCGAGGCCCTTGAAGTCTGTTGCGGAGGGATAATTAATTACCAATGAGAATATCATCATAAAGATGTAGGCAATACTTGCAAGACCCATACCAATTGCAATCTTGCGTGGTGTGGAAATTTCTTTACCGCGGCGTGAGAGTGCACTGAATATTGCCATTATGAGGGGAGTAAGCAAGATTACGAAGCAGGGGTTCATTGCTTGCCAAATTTCAGGCGGTATGGAGGAAGTGTCCATAAAGTCGCGTGCGAAAAGAGACATGGAAGTACCATTCTGGTGGAATGAGAACCAGAAGAAGATTGCAATACCAAGCACTGCAAACAAAGCGTACATACGTTGCTTGATTTCCTTGGCCATTGCAGCTTTCTCTGCCGGTGTGTAATTTGCAGTTTCCGCTTTTGCTTTTGCAGAGGGATTGGGCAGGCCTTTCTTCGTTACGGCAAAGATGCAGAGAGAAATCATCATTGCTGCAACAGAGGCGATAAATGAGTAGTGTACACCGGTGTTGAATACCTCAAGATAGCGAGTGCAGAAGGCTTGAATCTCAACTTTGTCGGCTATGGAACCACCCATGCCGGTAATGATGGCATAGAAGTTGTTGATGGTTTCGTTGCTCATGGAATCGGCATTGCTCAAGAACGCGTGGCACATTGCCGGGAAATCACCATTGTATACAAGGCCGTTTGTGTCAAGCCACCAGGAGCGAAGCATGGGGGCGATAAAGGGGGCAAGTACACCACCGATGTTGATGAATACATAGAAAATTTGGAAGCCGGAGTCGCGCTGTGAAGCATATTTGGGATTGTCATAGAGCTGTCCGACTATTGCTTGCAAGTTGCCTTTGAACAGACCGTTACCGAACGCAATCAGGAATAATGCAAAGCAGGTGAGTGTCAAAAGCCATGTTTTGTTGTCGGGCGTGCTGAGAATTGGAATTGCAAGTACAACATAGCCCAGTGTCATGACTACAAGACCTTGAATAATAGTACGTTTGTAATTCTGTGTCTTATCGGCAATAATACCGCCGACAAGAGACAACACATAGATACCGGCATAGAAGACAGAGTATATAATACCGCTTGTCTCCTCGCTCAAACCGAACTTTGAACACAAGAACAGCACCAGCACGGCATTCATAATGTAGTAGCCGAAGCGCTCTCCCATATTGCTCAAAGCCGCGGGAATTAGTCCCTTTGGTTGATTCTTGAACATAAAGGTGTTGGATTTAAGATTAGATAAATATTTTGTTTATTTTTTTTCAAGTGCATCAAAGGCCACGGCATACAGGCGTATCTGCTTGAGCATGGCCACAAGCCCGTTGGAGCGGGTGGGGGAGAGGTTCTCTTTCAATCCGATTTTTTCAATAAAATACAGGTCGCAATCCAAAATCTCTTTGGGTGTGCGGTGATTAAGCACTCGCATCAGCAATGCCACAATTCCTTTCACAATCATTGCATCTGAGTCTGCTTCAAAATTGATGTGTCCGCTCTCGTCAAGTTGAGCTTCAATCCACACACGGCTCTGACACCCCTCAATAAGGTTGGCGGGAGTCTTGTATTTTTCTTCCATTGAGGGCATCTGTGAGCCTAATTCAATAATATAGGCATAACGGTCCATCCAATCGGTCAGCCCCTCGAATTCCTCTATTATTTCGTCTTGTACTTCGTTGATACTCATATTGTTATAGCCTTTGACAAATAAGGGTGTAATTGTTTATTTGGCAAAGATACAACAAAATTCCCGAAAAATTCACATTTCCGGCTTAAAAACTTTCACCGAGTTCCGGCACCGGCTGTTCTCGAAGCTTGTACAACAGGTGTTTTTTAAGGTTCGGAATACGATGAGTCAACTCGCTAAGCTCCCAATGATGTCCGGCTTCTTCCTTGAGCAGGGGAGAGGTCGCTTCGGAGTCCGTGAGGTTCCATGTTAGAAGTACTACTTTGATTTTAAGTGCTTTCAGTTTACGCACAAGCATCTCATGGTCTGCATCGCCGGTAATGAGTATTACATAATCAAACTTGCGGAAAGTTGCCAATTCAAATGCCTCAAGGGCAAACCACACGTCAACCCCTTTCTCAATTACTTCCGTCTGACCGTTGCGCTCCACCTCTCTCAGGTGCTTGTAGTGGAACACCACATCATTTTCAATTAAAGTATCCTCAAATTTCCTTTCATTATAAAGCAAATGCTTGTCGTAAGCCTCCTTTACGCGAAAGCGACCGCGGAAGTAGTGAGCCTCTGTAATCTGGCAGTCGCGAGGATTGATATGCTCCTCTGCGGCAAGCCGTTCGGTGATGAAATCAAACAAAGAACGAACACGTATAATACTGTTCTCTAACTTTTTAAGCGACCGGTTTACCTTGGCGTAATACCCTCCGTCAATAAACACACCGATAGATATATAGTTCTGCATAATATTTCCGTTTATAGGTATAACACTTCTGCACACTTCGATGTTTACAGCAAAGGTCTACGACAAATGCCGCAGACCTTCCCTAAGTAATAAATAGCATTCTTAGTATTTGGTAGCCTTTATGATACAGCCGTTTCTGTCCATCTCAATTCTGTAGCGTGACTTGTCTTTCAGTACAATGGTGAATATGGTGCCGAGCCGACCGCCATACAGCATATCTCCACCGATTATATATCCCTTGTCCTGCATTCTCTCAAGTAATGCCAATGGTCGCCCTACGAAATCGCGTTTCTTGTAAACCTCGGCCGCAACGTCTTTCGGGCCGTTGGTGGTCTCTTTGGTTATATTGAACTGCTTGTCGTAATATATATAGTCCAGGGCATCACCATTACTTGTGCTCCGCCTGCGCCAGGTGTACCATCCGATATGTTTGCCATTGTTGTCGTAGTTCGGTTCAAAACTACTGTATCCGCGCACATTTATCTCTTTACCGTCGGGAGCATAATATTTTGAGCCTTCTGAGATGACGTATTCACCGTATCCGGCGCGTGTATATCTTAAATGCCCTTTACCAATGGGATATGAGCGAACTTTTTCACCTTTTAAATTCATCAAATCTGTATTGTTGTCATCGGTAGTTGCCAAAATAAACTCTGGAGTACTATTATGTGCTATAACGGTAAGTTTTTTGTATTTTGCAGGTAGAATCTTTTTACCATTCGGATCAACGAAACCCCAATAGCCTGTGGAATCTTGTACTTCATAGTATTGGCTTTCCGCATATCTATTGACTGTTTTAAAGTGGCCCACGACTTCTCCGGTTTCTAAATTGACAAATGGATAAATCTTGTTTTCTCCCTTTTTCAACCGCTTATACAGTCTACGAAGTTTCCATTCACTGCCTTCTTGATATCTCGGTACCAAGTCAAATAAGCTGTTGCAGTCTACATAGCACCCGATATATTTTAAATCCTTGTCAAAGTACAGTAAATTTTTGTAAGGGTGGAAATCTATTTCTGTTTCTGTCCCACTATCAGCAGTCAATATATTGCCAATCTTCTTTGTGGGTTTCATATTGTCGTAAACCACGTCATAGACAAAGTAATTTCCATCCTTTTCAATCAGATAGCATCCGGGATCTATCTCGGAAATCATTTTGAAATTCATCGGAGAGCTGCTTACTTCGCCCGTTATGGTACAAATTTTGACTCTGCACGCCGCAGTTTTATTCTGCATGAGTATGTATAGATATTTTCCCTCGTCAGCCCAGGCATGATTTAGAGAGATCGCTACAAAAGGCACTAATGTTATACCTTTTGTAGTGATAAAGATATATTTCCACCCGGTATTGTCATTTCTCATGGATGTAAATATCAGATTATCATTTATGGGTGTCAGGTAATTTACATACAGGAACTTGTCGGGTATCATTTGCTTGCCTTTCGCGTCTATCAGGATACTGTAGTGGTCTGCGCCGTCTACCCATGCGTATTGCTTGCCGTTAGCCTTGAGCTCAACAAACGGTCCGGCCTCTGTGTATGTCGGCTTGATTTTCCATTTGCCTTGTTCGTCTACATATCCCCACAAGTTGGTTTTTGGGTCTTGATGTGGTGTGAGATTGGTTTTGGCAGCCCATGAAGCGACGGCGCACAGCATCACTGCGAGTAAGATTAAAAGTTGTCTTTTCATGTGTTTGTTGTATTGGTTGTTAATTTCTTGTTTCTTTTGAGATTACAGTTGTCATGAACCTGAATTTTGAGCCGGTTGCCATCTTGGATCCGGATATGTCTGTTTTGTCGTATGACGTATCTTTCCATGTGAATTTATATGTATTGTCTAATGAGAAAGGCCGGTGGCTGTCAATAATTTTCTTGCTGATTTTCTGCCAATGCACATCTTTTACTTCCTGATTTTCATATAAGGCAAACCTTGAATGTGCCACCGTATCGGATTTGGGTCTTTCCCAAAACAGATGATTGTTGGTGATTATCATCGCGATACCCCCGACTATATTGGGATACATATCGGTCAATGCCTCTATCCTTCGTATGTCCTTGCAATAATTATATGAGACAATATCCACAGCTCCTTGATTTTTGAGCATGCAGACTTGCGATTTCATCTTGCTGCCGAAACGGGTATTATCCCACAGTCCTTTCGGCAGATTGCGTGTCGCATATTTGAGTTCCAGCAAAGCATAACGTCCGTTTTGCCGAACTGCGATATCGACATAAATGTCATTCCTCCAAGGAAAATTTTCCGGGGAGTTCGTCCGGTCGCCAAAACATAATTCATTGAAAGGAACGGCATATTCAACCATGACATCGTCGTATCTGTTCTCGCAGCTTTTAAGGTGCATGGCTAAACGTACCTGCAAATCCCTTTCGTTCATCAGTGGAGTGTCAAAATTTTTTGCGAACCGGGACACATCTTCGTAGAGCGATTGCAGTAAATCCGTATTGTCAGTTGTTGTCATCTTCTTCATGGACTATATGCAGATATTTTGAAAATTCCCGGAAGAAATCGCGGTTCAGTACCGTACAGATCTTGAGCAGCAGATTGGTGTCGATAGAGGTTCTGCTGAAAATGTCATACACATTGCGCCGGTCAGTGTTGATTTTGCGTGCGAAATCGATCACAGGCATTTGTTGCCTGCGGACTTCGTTCTCAATGAGGTTGCCTATATGCACGGTTTTGTTGGAGTCGTCTCTCATAATTTTGTATTAATTACCCACCCGCAGACGTGTTGCTTCAGGGCAGATGTTATCAAAATCTCGCAAACGGGATACGAGACAACTCTAAATGGCTATGTCCGCGAGCTGCACGGACATGGTGAATGACCGCCGTTCCATCTCTTTCAGCTTCAGGCTGAATTGCCGGGGAGATGTATCATTCACAACAAATCGACGTCTGAATACATATTGACGATTTGTTTTGCATTGCAAAAATATAATGAAAAATACTATCGGCAATATTCCGGGTGTGATAAATATTTTCACACCCGTTGTGCCGTTGACGAATTCCGTATAAAATTATGCGAATTTTTCGGAATATTTTGTCATGTCAAAAAAAAATACTAATTTTGCACGCCGATTATATCCAAATCAACAGGCGGGAAATGTCCTTACAGGTTTTGGCCGACCTTGGACAAGCTCCTCGTCTTGGTGTATAACTTTTTAACAATCAATAATTAAAGTGGATTCTTTAAGCTATAAGACTCTCTCCGCTACTCCCGCTACCATTGACAAGAAGTGGGTGGTGGTAGACGCTACCGACCAGGTGCTCGGTCGTCTGTGCGCGAAAATCGCCCTGATACTTCGCGGCAAAAACAAACCCGGCTACACTCCCAATATGGACTGCGGTGACAATGTAATCGTAATCAACGCAGACAAGGTGAAAATGACCGGTGCCAAATTTACTGATCGTGTATATCTCCGTTACACCGGCTATCCCGGCGGTCAGCGCGAGTTTACTCCCGAAACACTCATGAAGAAGAGCTTCAAAGTGCGTGCCAACGGTCGTCACCCCCTCTTCGACAAGGTGGTAAAGGGTATGCTTCCCAAAAACAAGCTCGGTGCGCGTCAGCTTGACAACCTCTATGTGTACAACGGTGCCGAACACCCCCACGAGAGTGCGAATCCTACTGTAATCGACATTAACAAAGTGAAATAAGAAGAGAGATGGAACAAATCAATGCAATTGGCCGTCGTAAGGCCGCTGTAGCCCGCGTTTATGTGTCAGAGGGTTCCGGTGTTATCACAATCAACCACCGCCCCCTTGAGGTGTACTTCCCCTCTTCAATCCTGCAATATATCGTTAAGCAGCCTCTGCTTACTCTTGAAGCTACTGAAAAGTATGACATCAAGGTGACTCTGCGTGGCGGTGGCTACAAAGGTCAGGCAGAAGCTCTGCGTCTTGCCATTGCTCGCGCTTTGGTTAAGATTAACCCAGAAGACAAGCCGGCTCTCCGTGCAGAAGGCTTCATGACTCGCGACCCGCGTGCCGTAGAGCGCAAGAAACCCGGTCAGCCCAAAGCCCGCAAACGCTTCCAGTTCTCCAAGCGTTAATATCACTACGAGCTTGAAAGCAGCTTGAACTTATTAAAATATACGGCAGAGTGTCCTTCTTGGGACACCCTGCCAATTCAAATATATTCCTCTCTTGGCCTCAATCCTCTCTTGCCTCAAAAGAGTTTAGTATCTAAATCTGCGGGATGGACACGTTCCCTACCCGTAAGGTTTCATTGGCATCGCCATAATGAAATCTGCAAGATTGTTTTTAAAAAAGAACGTAAACAAATTTTTCAAAACAAATGGCAACACCCACATTTGACCAACTTCTTGAGGCCGGATGCCACTTCGGTCACCTTAAACGCAAATGGAATCCCGCAATGGCTCCTTACATCTTCATGGAGCGCAACGGCATCCACATCATTGATCTTTACAAAACAGCCGCTAAAATTGACGAAGCTGCTGCTGCCCTCAAGCAAATCGCAAAGAGCGGCAAGAAGGTTCTTTTCGTAGCTACCAAGAAGCAGGCCAAAGAAGCTATCGCCGAGAAGGCTGCCGCTATAGATATGCCCTACGTTATTGAACGTTGGCCCGGCGGTATGCTCACCAACTTCCCCACAATCCGCAAAGCTGTGAAGAAGATGGATACCATTGACAAAATGGCTTCCGACGGTACTTTCGACAATCTCTCAAAGCGTGAGAAACTCCAAATCACCCGTCAGCGTGCAAAGCTTGAAAAGACTCTCGGCTCAATCGCCGGTCTTGTACGCCTCCCCAGCGCACTCTTTGTAGTTGACGTGATGAAAGAACATATCGCTGTAGCTGAAGCTAACCGCCTCGGTATCCCCGTATTCGCAATTGTCGACACCAACTCAAACCCCGACAATGTAGACTACGTTATCCCGGCAAACGATGACGCATCAAAGAGCATTGAGCTTATTCTTGACACCGTAACAGCCGCTATGGCCGAAGGTCTTGAGGAACGCAAGGTTGAGAAACTCGACACACCCGAAGACAAAGAGGAAGAGGCAGCTCCCGCTCCCGGCAAACGTCGTCGTGTGCGTCGTGCCGAAAAACCGGCAGCTGAAAAGCCCGCCGAAGCATCCGCTCCCGCAGCAGAATAATAAACTTTAAAGAAGAAACAAAATGGCAGTATCTATAGAAGATATCAAAAAACTGCGCAAAATGACCGGCGCAGGTATGATGGACTGCAAAAACGCCCTCGCTGAAACAGAAGGCGATATCCAGGCAGCCATCGAAATTATCCGTAAAAAAGGTCAGGCAGTAGCCGCCAAGCGTGAAGACCGCGACGCAGCCGAAGGTTGCGTACTCGCCGGTGCAAAAGAAGGCTTTGCTGCTGTCGTTGCCCTAAAATGTGAAACAGACTTCGTTGCAAATAACGAGTCTTTCCGCGCACTCACAAAGCAAATTCTTGAGGCTGCTCTGCTTGCATCAGCAAAGAGCCTTGACGAAGTTAAGAACATCACCGTTGATGGTCGCACAATCCAAGACCTCATCACAGACGAAATCGGCAAAACCGGCGAAAAAATGGAACTCGGTGCTTACGAATATGTTGAAGCTCCCACAGTTGCCGCTTACGACCACTTCAACCACAAGCTCTCAACAATCGTTGGTCTTTCAGAAGCCGGTATTGACGAGGCTGTTGGTCGCGAAGTTGCCCTTCAGGTTGCAGCTATGAACCCCGTTGCCGCTACTCGCGAGCAAGTGGATCAGGCTGTTATCGATGAGGAATACAAAGTGGCTGTTGAAAAGACCAAAGAGGAGCAAATCCGCAAAGCTGCCGAGGCTGCCCTCAAGAAAGCCGGTCTTAACCCCAACCACTTCGACAGCGAAGACCACATCGAGTCAAACATCGGAAAAGGTTGGATTACTGCCGAAGAAGCTGAAAAGGGTCGTGCTATCATGAAAGAGGCCGCTGAAAAGAAAGCCGCTTCAATGCCCGAAGCAATGATTCAGAACATCGCCAACGGTCGTGTAAACAAATTCTACAAAGAGAACGTACTTGTAGAGCAAGAGTTCCACCGCGACCCGAAGATTACTGTAGGCCAGTTCCTTCAGAACACAAAAGACGGTCTGACAGTTCTCACTTTCAAGCGCGTAAACCTCAACCAAGACTAATATCCAAGGAGTTCTCAACTGAGATTTCGTATTAATTCAAATATAAAGCCCGGTTCCTGATGAGGAATCGGGCTTTATTTATGCAAAACGCACTGAAATTGAGTGCAAAGTTGCGTATATAAAAATAATTCTTTAGCTTTGCGACACATACCGCAATGCAGAAGCCCATGTCGGGAATAGCTTGGCGGGATGTTGTTGACATATAAAGCGTTTATCCGCGTTGATTCTTGACCTTTCGGAATTCTCGCAAAATTTCAATTTTAAGTCAAGGATTGAGCAACGGTAGATGCTTGTGGATATATATCTGATACATTCGCGACACACCTTGTGAAAGGTGCGTCTGATTGTTGGTTACATATACAGCGAGGGCTTCTGCGTTGCTGTCCTAATTACAACTGGCAATACGAGAAGCCTCGAAAGCTGGGACGGTAGCTTCCAACTCAGCTCATCCAAATATTTAGCTATTGGCCGGGGAATTGGTATAGTTAATGACAAGGGTGAAGATAAATCAATGGAACACGTTGAATTCAATAAATTTGAATATTATCCCCAAATAGGCATTCTTGCCGGTAACGGAGAAGATTATCTATATGATTTAGAGGGTAAAAAGAAGAGTGATTTCTCATTTAAATTCAAGAAGGACAGACTTAACTATTTCTTGTCTATATGACGAGGGATCATTGGCAATCTACTACTTTTCATAGATAAATCTCAAACAATAATACATAAAAATAAGAAACCGCTGTTTCTGTAACGGCGGTTTCTTTTTGTGATTGATTTGCGGTTACTCCTCCGGGAGGAACATGGGATCCCAAGCCGGGAGCATTATCGGTTTGCGTTTGAGCAGGTCGAGTGTGGCTTGCGGTACATATTTCTTGTCGGCTACGAGACGGAACATGTATTCGTCAAACCATTTGTCGGTCATTATAAGGTGGCCGTTGTTAGGGCCGTCGCCCCAACTGTTCTCAACCATCCATTTCACGGGTTTGCCGTTCTCGTCCAAATCTACGGCCATCAGTGTCATGGCGTGAGATGATGCGCTTGCATAAGTTCTGATTCTGTCAGCCTTATCCATGCCGAAAGTTGTGCCCATCAGCGACTCATAATCAAAGTTGTTCGGGTCCAGCAGGCCGCGACCACGGTCAAGGTATTTGCCTACATCGCATGAGAAATACATCATTGTGCTGTCTTTGATACTTTCAATGGCCACCTTCTTGATTTCCTCAATCGGCAGATTGATATATGTCCAGTTCTTGCCATCGTATGAGTGGCGGTCATAATCAATTTCGTAGACTTCGTAGAAGGGACGAGAGGGGTCGTTCATCAGCATGACGTACCCATTTTGAAGGTCGTTTCCGGCATAAGTCTGATAAAATTCCTGCGGCGTATATTGGCGAGTGTCAACAGCTTTGCCGTCTTTGTCGCGGCGTGTCCATGTGAATTTTACGGGAGGTTCGCCGATTGAGAGGGCGAGCATACGATAGATTTCCTTGAGCATATCCTCTTTGCGCTCATACAGCTTCTTCTTGTTGCCTTTGGCGGCAAGTTTGCGGAGTTCCATACCGCCTTCGCGAAGCTTGAGCGAGAGCAGATTGTTGAGACGTGCAGTGTTTTCAGCGGAGAAAGACTCGGCCATTACCTCCGTGGGCACAACGCCGTACTTTGTAACATTATCGGCCACACCGGTAAACTGGCCGCCGTCGCTCAGCGGATTTTTCAGCAGCCACTGCACCATTTTGTCGTCCAACGGTTTGGAGGCATTGTCAATCATGCCTTGAAGGAACAGGTTCGACTTTTCCAGTTGGTCGTAAAAGAAATTGTAAGCCTGCGAAAGCTTCAGCTCGGGCAAGTCGTGTTGAGCCATCATCTGCGAGCGCAACACATTCAGGCCGGTAAAGAGCCAGCAACGCCCGGATTGTTTCTGATTGGTGATACCCTTGCTCTCCACGCGATGCGAGAATTTGTCGTCAAAGTTATTGCGGTTCTCGGCATTCACGGCCAGCACATCTATTGAATTGGCCGCAATGGCGTTGCGGATGGCCTTGTTGCCCGCATCTTTGTTGTACATAGTGCGGAACGTCTCCAACATTTGCGGCGACAACCCCTTATTTTCCTTATTTTCAGCACCTGAAATAAGGTATGCGGGTACACACATAAGTGTGGCTACCGCCAATTTATTAAATGTCTTCATGATTATTAAGTTAATTATGCGCAAAAGTACGAAAAAAATATGAGTTCTCAATTCCAAAACCTCGTTTTTTATGGAGATACGTTCTAATTTTGCAGTATCAAAATTTTTTGCGTAAATTTGCGGTTTAGAAACATCTGACAATGAACTTGAAAAATTTCCCCCCCAAATATCAGCCAAATAACAAAAAAGGGAAACGGCCTCTTACGCGCGAAGAAAAGAAGAGCCTGCGGACGCGCCGTATTGTAAAGTGGTTATGGATTTCGTTCCTTTCAGTCGGTTTTATCGGCTTTTTGTTTTTGTTGCTGATTTACAATGGTATAATCGGATATATGCCTCCCATTGATGAATTGGAGGATCCGCACGATAACTTTGCATCGGTTTTGTATGCCTGTGACGGCCAGACGGAAATAGGTCGCTTCTACGAGGTGAGTGCCAATAGGGAGAATGTTGAATTCAAGGAAATTTCTCCATACGTAATAGATGCATTGTTGGCTACTGAAGACTCACGCTTTATGCGCCACAGCGGTATTGACTTCCGCGCTCTGGGGCGTACCGGTGTCAAAACGTTGCTCATGGGTGACAAAAGTTCCGGCGGTGCCTCAACCATTACCCAGCAGCTCGCCAAAATACTGTACACAAAGAAGGCACTTCGAGGCTGGAAGCGTATGCTTCAGAAGCCGATTGAGTGGATGATTGCCATTAAGCTCGAAAGAGTTTACACAAAAGAGGAACTCATCAAAATGTACCTGAACCGTTTTGACTTTCTCAATAATGCCATAGGCATCAAAACGGCCGCCGCGGTATATTTCAACAAACTTCCCAATCAGCTTAACATTCAGGAAAGTGCCATGCTGATAGGCATGCTGAAAAATCCGAGCTATTACAACCCTCTGACGCAACCGGAGCGCACCTTGGGCAGACGTAATACCGTGCTTGCTCAAATGGAAAAGGCCGGATTGCTTACACAATTCGAGCTTGATTCCATTTCGCAGTTGCCGCTCGGTTTGGATTATCATAAAGTGACTCGTACCGAGGGTACTGACTCTTATCTTCGCGAGCAGGTACGCCGACTGATGACGGCACAAAAGCCGGTGCGCCCGGTGCGCGGCGACTATAAGACGGAGAATGCCTATAAACTTGCCATGAGCAAGTATAACACAGACTCTGTCAACTGGAGCGAAGATCCGCTGTATGGTTGGATTTTGAAAAATCCCAAGCCCGATGGCGAATATTACGACCTTGACAACGATGGCCTGCGTATCTATACCACCATAGATATGCGTATGCAGAAATATGCCGAGGAGGCTATGTATGAGCATCTCGGCGGCGTACTTCAGCCGGCTTTCGTTCGCGAAAAGGGGAGTAACCCTTACACAAAGAACACCGCCGAACTCTCGGCCTCCGGGCGTGCCAAGCTGATTGATCAGGGCAAGAAGCAGACTGAGCGTTACCGCATAATGAAGTCTGCCGGCAAGTCTGAGGCTGAAATAGACAAGGCATTCTCCACTCCGCGCAAGATGAAAGTGTTTGCTTATGTGAAAGAACACGGTAAGCTGAAGAGCGGCTCGAAAGAGGTGACAATGTCTCCTCTCGACTCCATGCTCTACATGAAATCCATTTTGAGAATGGGTATGGTAAGTATGGATCCGCAGAACGGATATGTGAAGGCATATATAGGCGGACCGGACTTCAACTTCTTCCAATATGACATGGCAGGCCTCGGCCGCCGTCAGATTGGTTCTACGGTGAAACCCTTCCTGTACGCGCTCGCTATGGAGCAAGACTATACCCCATGCAGCACAATGTTGAATTCTCGACCTACTTACGGCGGGTGGAGTCCGAGAAGCTCTACGGGCGGTCGTGCCGGACAAATGGTAACTCTCAAATGGGCCTTGACTAATTCAAACAACTGGATTTCAGCTCGCCTTATTGCCGACTTGCTTCCGCAGAATTTGGCTAACAAAATGCGCTTGTTCGGCATTACCGGACACCTGGACGCCACCATGCCTCTATGTCTGGGCCCCAACGATGTGAGCGTTATGGAGCTTGTGGGTGCATATACCGCATTTGCCAACAACGGTATTCGCACTACCCCGATACTCGTGTCCCGAATTGAAGACCAGAAAGGGAATGTAATATTCAACGCCGTACCCCACCGCACCGAAGTAATGGCTCAGTCTGCCGTCTGCAATATGCTTGATATGATGATGAGCGTTGTAGACCATGGCACGGCGCGCTCTCTGAGAGCAATGGGGCTGACAGCGCAAATGGCCGGCAAAACCGGTACTACCAACTATAATGCCGATATGTGGTTTGTCGGATTTGTGCCTAACCTCGTCACCGGAGTATGGATTGGCGGTGAAGAACGCTACATACATTTCGACAATATGGCTTATGGACAGGGAGCCAAAGCCGCACTTCCCATATATGGCATTTATATGCAGAAGTTGTATGCCGACAAGGAGCTGCCCTATAACCAAGACGAGAAGTTCAGCTTCCCGACGGATTATCGTCCTTGCGATTATGTAGCACCGCGTGCTCATCGCGCCTCGGCTGTAGCAGATGCACCCTCCACAGATGTCCCGGCAGAAGAGGTGATTGTCACGGCTCTTGAGTAATCGATTATTCTCTGAAATGAAAATTGACAAAAAAAGTACTCGCCGACAGTTTGATTGAATGTCGGCGAGTATTTTTATTTCGAGTGATTGACACTGCGCGAAACGCAGTGTAGGGAATGTGGATTATTCTCCCATTTCTTCAAGAGCCTTGCGTTCACGTTCGGCTTGTTCGCGTTTAGCTTCCTCGGAAGTGCGGCGATTTTTATCTTTCACTTCTCCGATTACTTCAAGCTCGGCCTGCTCACTGAGGGAGATTTCCGCTCCCTGCTCCGGGGCAATCAATTCTCCGTTCTCGTCATATTCGGCTGTTGAAAGTTCGATATTGAGAGAGTCTTGAGGCAGACCCTGTTCTTTTTTCGCTTCGTCAAGCACCTTCTCTGCCTCTCCGGCCTCCGGAATTTCGGATACTACCTCTCCCTTTTCTGCATTCAGCGAATCGACATTACCCTTCTCTACCGGGTCATATTCATTGGTGCAATGCTCAATCTGAGTATCGCCGCAAGCTGTCAGCAACCAGAGGGCTGCCAGTGCTGATATATATAATGATGGCTTTTTCATTGGCTATATTATTGTGCAAAATTATCAAAAAATCACGATACTTCCAAATGCGACATCGTATTAGATGTTAAAAAATGGCAAAAAACACTCGTTTTTGCTAATTGGATGACAAGAACAATGATTATCTCATATTTTTTTTGTAATTTTGTACCCTACAATCTCGCACACAACCTGTGCAAGGTCAACTTTTACTCTATTTATCATTTATAATCGACTATTGTAGCGGCTTGGTTTTAGCTGCTACCGGTAAATAAAACAGACACTTATGTGTGGAATAGTAGGCTATCTTGGTGATGGCAATGTTTATGAAATTCTGATAAACGGGCTTAAACGACTGGAATATCGCGGCTATGACAGTGCAGGTCTGGCCCTTGTTACACCCTCCGGTAAGCTAAATGTATATAAGACACTTGGAAAGGTAAGCAATCTCGAGGCTTATTGTAAAGACAAACCTCTCGAAGCAAAGGCCGGCATTGCGCATACTCGTTGGGCTACTCACGGCGAACCCTCCGACTGCAATGCGCACCCCCATTACAGCGAAGACGGCAAGCTTGCGTTGGTGCACAACGGCACGATTGAGAACTATCAGATACTTCGCGAGGCTCTGCAACAGCACGGCTGTAAATTTCAAACTCAAACAGATACCGAGGTACTCGTCCAACTCATTGAGTATGTGCGTACTTCCAACAACTGCACACTGGTGGAAGCGGTGCGTGAGGCTCTCAAACAAGTAGTGGGCGCATATGCAGTAGCCATTGTGGAGCGCGATAACCCGGATACAATCATCGCAGCCAGAA
This sequence comes from Prevotella sp., assembly GCA_023662865.1. Classification (GTDB taxonomy): domain Bacteria; phylum Bacteroidota; class Bacteroidia; order Bacteroidales; family Muribaculaceae; genus Lepagella. The sequence continues at coordinate 1,501 of JAMPIK010000005.1, read as the reverse complement.
AGAGCAGCCCGTTGGTGGTTGGTATCGGCGACAACGAGACTTTCCTCGGCTCTGACGGCACCCCATTTATCGAATACACCAATAAGGTGGTGTATGTGCAAGACGATGAGATAGCCGTAATTTCAAGAAATGCTCCCTTGCGCATTATAAATCTTGACAATCAGGAAGCTAAAATTGATGTTAAGAAGCTTGAACTCTCCATAGCCCAACTTGAAAAAGGGGGGTATGACCATTTCATGCTCAAAGAAATTTTCGAGCAGCCAAACACCCTGACCGACTGCCTGCGCGGACGTGTGGTTGAAAACGGCATGCGCATCGTGCTCAACGGCGTGTTTGACCATAAAGAAAAATTCCTGAACTGCAATCGTATTATTATTGTTGCTTGCGGCACCTCATGGCATGCCGGTCTGCTCGGCAAGCAACTCATTCAGGATATGTGCCGAATCCCCGTTGAGGTGGAATACGCCAGCGAATTCAGATATTCACACCCGGTGATTACCGACCGTGACATTGTGATTGCAGTGAGTCAGAGCGGTGAGACTGCCGACACACTCGCCGCCATAAAGATTGCACGCGAAAAGGGAGCGTTTGTCTATGGTATCAGCAATGTAGTGGGAGCTTCAATTCCGCGTGAAACCCAGTCCGGTACATACATACACGTGGGTCCGGAGATTGGTGTGGCCTCCACAAAAGCTTTTACCGGTCAGGTTGCGGTATTCACAATGCTTGCCTTGGCCGTGGCGCAATTGCGCGGCACAATGTCATCGGAAGAAATTTCCAAAGTGTGCAGCAGTTTGAAACGCATACCCGAATTGGTAAAAGAGACACTCGAACTCAATGACCAAATCAAGCAGCTCTCCCTTATATATACGTACGCGCGAAACTTCCTGTATCTCGGTCGCGGCTATTCCTATCCGGTAGCCCTTGAAGGTGCGCTTAAGCTGAAAGAAATCAGCTATATTCATGCCGAGGGGTATCCGGCGGCAGAGATGAAGCACGGCCCCATTGCGCTTATAGACAGCGAAATGCCAACAGTGATTATCGCTCCCAACGATCATCTGTATGGCAAGATTGTAAGCAATGTGCAGCAGGTTAAAAGCCGCGGCGGTTCCATAATAGCCATTGTAACCAAAGGCGACACCGTGATACGCGACTTGGCAGACCATGTGCTTGAAGTGCCCGAGGTGCCCGAATGTATCACTCCGCTCATCACCTCTATTCCTTTGCAATTGCTCAGTTATTACATAGCCATCAACAAGAGGAAAGATGTGGATATGCCCCGTAACCTCGCAAAATCCGTAACTGTAGAATAGGTTTAACACCCTGTTGATAAAGTAAAAAATATTAATCTTGGAAAAAATTTGTTGATTTTTTTTGTCGGTTCAAAAATTATATCTAACTTTGCAACCGATTTCGGGTCTAAGCCAAGACTTGTAATCAACATAATGCCTCTTTAGCTCAGTTGGCCAGAGCACGTGATTTGTAATCTCGGGGTCGTTGG
>JAMPIK010000004.1 GCA_023662865.1 Prevotella sp. | reverse complement strand
GTAAAATTTGTGAGAAATGAAAGTAACAGGGCTCTTTCGGCTCGGTGCAGCCGGGCTGCGGTTGATGTTCGGGCTATTTCTTGGAGGTAGGCGAGTTATTTGGGTGGGGATTAGAATTGGAAGTAGATGAAGGGGGCTACTTCGGCACTCATGTATATAATTACAAATTGAACTACTATAAGGAAAATCAGAAGCTTGATTATCCAAGGGGCTTTGATGAAAGTGAGTCGGCATTTGTCTGCCCATGCTTCGGGTATGGTGTGTCCGACAATCAAAATCAGCATCATAATACACCATACGGGTTGTGCATCAAAGAATTGCGGAAGGTGTGAGATGCGGAAATTAATGAAGATGCTTTTTAGAATGGTAATTGCATCGGCTACGCTGTTAGCTCTGAACAATGTCATTGAGGCCGCAATAAAGCAGAATGTAATTGCCCAAAATATTGATTTCGTGAGGAAGTTGTCCGGTACCTTTTTTAACCATGGTTTACATAGTTTATGAATAATCAATCCGATACCGTGCATGGCACCCCAATAAATGAATTTCCAAGCGGCTCCATGCCATAGACCGCCGATAAGCATTGTGAGGAAGTTATTGACGTATGTGCGTATTTTCCCTTTGCGGTTACCGCCCAATGGTATGTATACGTAATCTCGGAGCCATGAGGAGAGCGAGATGTGCCATCTTCGCCAAAAGTCGGAGACATTCCGGCTTTTGTAGGGGAAGTTGAAGTTTATCCCGAGCTTGAAGCCCATTATGAGGGCTATGCCTATGGCCATATCGGAGTATCCGGAGAAGTCGCAGTAGATTTGGAATGTGTATCCAAGCACGCCCATAAGGGATTGCAGACCCAGAAATCCTTCTGCTCCGGGGTATTGGAAAACTCCGTCATTGTATTGCGCGATATAGTCTGCAATAATTGCTTTTTTGACGATACCTATTATAATAAGCCACAAGCCGCTATAGATATTAATGCCGGTGGCACGTCTGTTTTGCCTGATTTGGGGTATGAAAACATCGGCTCTTACGATAGGACCGGCTACAAGCGCCGGGAAGAACGAGAGGAAGAAGAAATAGTCGAGCCAATTGCCTGTAGGTCTGATTCGCTTTTTATAAACATCTACTACATAGGATATTGACTGGAATGTATAGAATGAAATTCCTACAGGAAGGATAATCTCCATTGGTTGGAAATTGTTGATTACTATTTGATTCCATATATTTCCGAAGAAGTTGATGTATTTAAAGTAGGAAAGTATTGATAAGGAAAGGCAAATTGAAATCCACATCAGGGCTTTGCGTTTCCATGGGGTTTGAGTATGGTATATAAATCTTGAAATCACCCAGTCAACAAGCGATGTTGCAATAAGGAGCAGGAAGAATATGCCGGAGGATTTATAGTAAAAATACAAACTGAATGCCGACACAAAAAGAACCATACGAGTACGGTTGTTCTGCACAGCTGCATATATCGGAATGAATATCAGAAATAATAACCAGAACAGCCCGCTTGAAAAAATCATAGGCGAGCCCTGGTCATAGAGCAGCATCTTTCCTATATTGGATATTGCAATGGAGATATCTTCAAACATTTTTGGAAACATTTTTTTTAGACAAACTCTTGGGTGGGAGAGAAAGCCCGGAGGTTGTCAGTGCATCGGTTTGAGGTAAACGATGTTTGTATCTTTGATTTTTGTATCGGCGACAGAGTCTGCCGGGAAGTCCATTTTAATGGGGTGGGCAGAGTTCTCAATCCATTTAGCCAATTCGTCCACTTGATAAGCAGCAGCTTTTACAGTGGGGTGGATTTTGTCGCCTCTTCTCTCGAGCTTAAGTTTGTCAGAGCGAAAGAAAGTGCCAGGCGGCAGTGTAGAGCCTAACATATCGCTGTACTTGTCGGACTCTCCGTTTTTAAGGGAGGGAGGGCCAATCCAGACGAACGGAATATCGCCAATCTTTTCAAGTATTTTTTCCACATTGGGTTTGAGTACTTCGGGCTTGCCATAACCGGACTCGTTTCCGCCGAGAGACACAAAAATATATGTTGGCTTGAACTCCTTTATATAATAAGTAAGAGTGTCTGTTTTAGACCAAATTTTGGTACCGGAACTGTCCCAGTTGACTGTATGGATTGTATGGCCATTCTGACTTGCGTATGCGGCAAGACGCCTTGCGATGTTTTGGGTCATTGAGTCGCCGAACACAAGAATGTTTTGAGGCATTGTGTCAACTTCATTGTGTTGAGCCTCTTGTTTCTTTTCAGCTTCAATTTTGATTTGCTCGTCTTGCGCCATTACTTCCTCGGTTGTTTTGTATTCACCGGTAAGAGCCTCTGCAATAGGAGCCTTTTTTATTTTATACCCGGCAATTTCAATATCGTCCATGAACGCAATCATGGTGATTCCAGCTAATGCAATTGCCAGAAGAAGCCAAAGGCTTGTATATTTGGATTTCATTGTGTACTTTTTGAGAAAAACGAGTACAAAATTAGTATTTTAGGCGCAGGTAGCAAAGTAAAACTAGAGTAAAAATTTATGCCGTGTAATTTTTATGAAACAGATACTGAATTTGCTATTACGGGTTGAGCTCCACAACGGTTATTCCGGCTCCGCCGAAGCGAACATCTTCGTCATGGAAAGCGGCAACATCGTTATGAGATTGCAGGTATTGCCTTACGGCCAGCCTTAGCGCACCGGTGCCGGTGCCGTGAAGTATTCGCACTTTAGATGCGGAGAATTGCACGGCATCATCGAGAAAATACATCACAGCCTGAAGAGCCTCATCGGCTCGCATACCTCTGATATCTATTTCTGGATTGAAATTCAATTGACGCCGGCGGCTGTCCTCGGTTGTACTTCGGGTTACGGAAAGTGTCTGAGTTTTTGCGGTTTGTGAGGGCTTTACGGTTTTGATGAGTTTTGAGAGCTCCACCTTTGTGCGTATTGCACCGAAGGCCACATCGGCGAATTTGCCGTTTATGGCGAGTACTCTTCCGGCTAAACCGTCTTTTGACATACGCACATAGTCGTCAATTTTGATTTCCGGGGTTTGCTTCTTTATTTCAGTCGGAGGCGGAGAGGGTTTATTGGATTTTCTTCCGGGGAGCTTTTTTAAAACATTGATTTGCACATCGCCTTGATTGGATTGAGTGATTTGTCGTTTATATTCATCAAGTTGACGTCTGATTTGTTTGGTACGTTCTTTTTCGGCCTGTGCATCGCGAATCTCCTTTACAGTTCTTTCTATTCGGGCATTAGCATCAGAGAGGATTTCCTGAGCTTGTTTGCGAGCCTGTTCAATAATTTCGCGTTTCTCGGATTTAATGTTGGACGCCCGATCTTCCAAGCGTTCCAAGAGGGCATCTACTTTTGCTTCTTTCTCTTTGATTGATTGGCGTTTGTTGTTCCAGTACCTTCTGTCGCGTGCAAGGTCAAGAAGATATTTATCCATGTTCACATAGTCAGAGCCTACAATTTCTCTTGCATCGTCTATTACTTTTTTGGGCAAGCCGGTTTTGTTGGCGATTTCCAAGGCGAAGGAACTGCCGGGGTTACCAATGGAGAGTTTGAATAGGGGCTGCATATGCTGCCGATCATAGAGCATGGCGCCATTTACGAAACCCGGCTCGGAGTCAGCAAAGGTTTTAAGGTTCTGATAATGTGTGGTGACAATTCCCATAACCTTGCTTTCGTTCAACTGTTTAAGGATAGCTTGTGCCAGAGCTCCGCCGATTTGGGGTTCAGTGCCGGAGCCCATTTCATCTACCAGGAGAAAGGTGCGTGAAGTAGCATTCTGAAGGAATACTTTCATATTTTGGAGATGAGAACTGTATGTGCTGAGATCATTCTCAATAGACTGTTCATCTCCTATATCAATAAGAATATTTTTAAACAGACAAGCGTGTGAGTTGGAATGAATAGTTGGCAACATTCCACATTGCAGCATGTATTGAACTATTCCGGCAGTCTTCAGACACACAGACTTTCCGCCGGCATTGGGGCCGGAAATTATGAGTATTCTGTCTTTTGAGTTAAGCTTGATTGAAAGAGGGACCACTTCCCTACCCTGCGCTTTGAGAGAAAGAGCGAGAACGGGGTGAACCGCCCCATACCAATCTATCTCGGGCTTTGTCTCCAATATCGGCATTTGCGCCTCAAACTGTCGGGCTATTAGAGCTTTGGCACGAATGAAATCGTACACGCCGAGCATGGAATAACTTTTGAGCATATCGGGGACAGAAGGACGCAAGAAGTCGGCTATGTCAACGAGCAAGCGTTGAATTTCGCGTTTTTCAGCTTCGCGAAGTTCGCGAAGTCTGTTTGAGGCTTCCACTACTTCCACCGGCTCGATAAATGAAGTCTTGCCCGTGGCACTCTCATCGTGCACGATGCCGGGAATTTTTCTTTTTACCGCCGCATTAATCGGAATGACAAGTCGGCCATCTCTCACGGACGGAGCTGTGTCTTTATCTAAAATACCATCGGCCACCCCCCGGCTGACCACACGTTGCATAATAGATGAGAGTGAAGCAGAGGATGCGCTTATACGCCTGCGCAAATCGTAAAGAGCGGGGGAAGCATTGTCGGCTATTTCACCGAATTTATTAACAATTTTGTCAATTGCGGTTACGATGTTCGGGAAGACAGCTATCCCCGAGAAAAGCTTGGACAATTCAGCACTAATATTGTTGCCTTCCTCATCTTTTCGGACGAAGAATGTATGTACTTGCGCAATAGTTTCAAGAGAAAGGCGCAGGCGATATAATTCTATGGGCGGCATCCAACTGCCTTGTGCCTGAATAGCCTTCAATGAAGGTGTCACATCAAAAATGTGATTTACAGGCAAGTCGTTCGCACTTGTCAACAAAGTGAGCATCTCGGACGTTTGGGTAAGCATACGCCTTACTTTTTCGTAGTCGTCGGAGAACGACATACTCTTCACGCGACGCTGCCCCAGAGGGCTGAGGCATTGCTCGGATAACAGATTACGAACTATGTCAAAACCAATCTTGTTCTCAAAATCGGCCGGATAAATCATACAGGCAAAGCTAATAAAGGGGTATCGCTTTCGAAGATTACACGATGAGCGATGCCGGGGTTAAACAGTCTTGCAAAAATATTTTTCTTTTTGTTGGGAACAACAAGGAGTTTTACATTGTGCTCGGCAACCCACGGAGAGAGGGACTCACGTAGTTTTGTAATGTCAGCGACAAAAGTGTCGAATGTGCAATCCGGATAATTTGTTCTGAAGTATTGCAACAACGACTTCATACGGCCGGGCAATTTAGAACCGGCTTTGTCTGTGACAGGCACAAGAGTAACGTGCAGAGGAGCTGAATCCATCAGGCGTACAAACATATCCATAGCGAGCAAATCGTTTTGATTTACGTTACAGAAAAAGATTGCACGGCGCAAGTCGGAAATGCCGTTAAATGGTGTATTTGACGGCCATGTAAGCACACAGACACGGCAGTTATCAATAACCTCAGCCGTAACACTGCCCATTACATTACGGTTTTTTGATTCGGAATCGTGGGTAGACATCACCACCAATTCGGGAGGAGATTCTCGAGTAAATTCCAAAATAGCTTCTTCGGGCATACCTTCACTCAGGTTGGTGGAATATGGAACGGAAGGTAATTTTCCCTCAGCTATTAGAGAGTCAATCTTTTTGCAGAAAGATTTCATTTCATATCCGGCAGCGCTTTCAAGGTTTTTGCGCACTTCCGCATCGCGAATGTCTAATGTAAAAGTGTCGGTGTTTGAGAGTGCACCGTCAAAATAAGGAGTGGCATACACATGCATCAGTATGGGGTGCAGCCCTAATGCAGCGGCGAAGTCAAAAGCCACCCGACAGGTTGTAAAACTTGCATCGGAGAAATCAATAGGCACTAACAGTTTGTTATTCACTTCGTTGAACTCCATTTCGATTGCAGAAGGAGAGATATGCCCGGAATTTTCCACCAACTGCAATGCTTTGGGCAGTTTATTCTGCGGAATACGCACACGTATTCCACAAGCGGGTTGTGGATTGTCGATATTGACATTTTCAAGTTGCACGGGTATACCATTCTTCTCAAGCAGCAGCTTGAGGTTAGAGGCAAAATCGTACGTGTGTATAGCGAGAGTAATGTATTTCTCCATATTGAGGATTAATAGTATAACTACTTATACAAATAGGCAAGACGTAAAAAAGTTCACGTCTTGCCGAAAAATTTTGCTCAAAGGCAAACTTTGGATTAGTTTTCCTTCTTGTTCTCCTCCTCGAGTATGGCGAGAGCCATATCGTAGATGGTAGTGTCATCAAGTACCACGATGCCGCCGTCGGGACCGGGTTCGATATGAAGACCGGCGTTCTTGCCGAATTCATAATTTACGCCACCGAAATAGTTGCGTACAGTTTGTACTGTGCAGTTCAGCTCGTTAGCTATACGGTGGGTACTGCCATCAGGCAATGCATCTTTGATACGACGCAATTCGTTGAATGATATGGTCTTGCTCATGATATAAACATTTATGAGGTTATTGATTATCTTTTTGATTTGCTAATTTAGTCATATTTTCTGACTCACACAAATTTTAACAACTTTTATTTTTGTGTTTTACAGCATATTTTTTATTATACACTTAAATATCAGAAGTTTAGACTATGGAATTATTCTGCAAGTTCCGGAAGCTCTATTACTGCTATATCGGTGGCGGGCAGCCACCCGCTGTACTCCGGGTTCAAGTAAACTTTGACCCACAAATTTCCGGAGGTGTCTTTTGTATTACCCATGATTTTGAATACGGTTCCGGCACTGAGAGGCGTGCCTACTTTTGGAGATTGGGGTTCTACCTCACTTTGCAGAGTTGCCTCAGAAGCCATAAGCACACATGTATTATTAGCAAGAACAGCTCGTTTGCTTATCACTGAACAATATACAAACAAAACGGTGAGAATAATCAATGCAATGCCTCCGAAAAATCCTACTTTTCTTGATTTTACATTCTTGACGAATACATAAATTGCAACGCAAAACAGCAACAAGATGAAGGATATCAGAGCGATAACAGCCCATAAATTGCTTCCGAAAGAGGCAATCCTAAGTTGCACGGAGTCGGACAACCCTTCTTCTGCCGGGGTAGAATCCATATTTTTCCCTTCTGTCAGCGAGTCATTTATAAGTTGCACTTGAGCTTGAACATACTTCAGGTTGTTTTGTGCATCTTTGTTGGAGGGATTAATCAGCAACGCTTTTGAGTAGTTGAGCATTGCGGCTCCGTTGTTGCCGGTTTTAAAATATGCATTGCCAAGATCGTAATATATTTCAGATGAGAATGTACCTTGCGCTATGTCTTGCTCCAAAAGGCGAATTGTTTCGTTGAAAGACCCGGCGTTATATGCCTTTTCAGCCGTTTGCGCATCAGCAGCTGCCGGACACACAATTTGTGTCAGAGCAGCAACCACTGTCAATATTATTAATCGGATTTTATTCATTTGTCACATTGTTTTTTTGCGATAAAATCTTCCACTTCATTAATGAGATTTGCCGCCTCCGTGTATTCGGACTGCATATCCACTTTCACTGAAGTGCCATATTTGGCAAATTCGCAATCATCAATAAAAGCTATGACTTTATCAGTCAATTCTTCCGGCACAGCTTTTTCTTTGAGTTGGTCGCTGATATTGCTGCGTGAGAGTTCAGATGTAGGCATAGACAATTTATCGGCGAAATAGCCCCACACGGCTTTGAGCAATTCGTTAAAGAATATATCTTGATTGCCGGATTTCATTGCGGAGGAGGCGGCACGCAGTCGTTTGCGGGCTATGTTGCGGGCATTTTTACGCTTCAATGCTTCTCCATTGGCAAGGTCTGCCATTCGCTTCCTGTATACAATTAATATTGTTGTGAAAATAACAATCAGAATTATATACCATAACCAATATACAAGCGATGTGATATAAAAAGAGCCGGCGTGTCCGTCCCGATTATATGGTTGCAGTTCGGTAATGAAAGTTAACTCTTCATCATCGCTGGCCGTTGAAGTACCTTGTGCTACTTTAAGATGTATTTCCGCAGTGGTTTCGTTATACCACTTTCCGCTTTTGGGATTGAAGAAAGTAAACTCTACATGCGGTATAACATAGTCACCGGGCTTGGAAGCAACAATTGTGCAATCAAACTTAACGGTTGCATCAACATCTTGCGGAAGAGCTTTTTTATCTATATTCGAGTCTGTTTTAATCAACTTTACACCCTCAGGCAGCAGGCTTTGTATATCCGGCAAGGAAACAAATGCGGGGTTACCGGTGCCCTTAATGGTGAATGTGATATGAGCAGGCTCGCCGTTGCGTAATGTTTTATCTTGTAACTTTGCTGATACTTTATAATTACCAACGCCGTTAATGTCGGGATGTGACTGATAGTTCGGCAAGTCTTTTACATTTAATGTAATCGTGTTGGGAGTGTCGCCGATACGACCTACACCGGGTGAGTTTATTATTACATCTCCCCCGTCAATTTTAAGTTCACCCGATTTTGAAGGATAAACAATCAGCGAGTATAGCTCAAAGCACTCATATGGTATACCATTCACCATGGTTGTAGTCAGTCCTCTTGACGAAGGTGCCTGAATTTCTTCAAATACGCAGTTATTCATTTTGGGATAACTGATTTCCGGATAACCGTAAAGAGGAACTCGGCTATATAATCTGACGGTGTATATTATCGCTTCCTGAACATAAGGAGAAGTATTCGACACAGCGGCTTTTACGAAAAACTCGCCCCTGTCGGCTTGTGTGAAATTGGATGCGGGGGCTGAGACAGCGGCAGATGTAGAAGTTGAAGGTGAAGTTGCCGGACTTGAGGCACTTCCTGAAATTTTATAACTGATTGTATTTGATGAAGCATTGCCTACACTAATGGGGCCGAATGTAAAGTTACCCGGTTGCGCGGCACGTAATCGCAATGTACATCTCACATTTTGCACACTCCTCATTTGCCCTCCGGGACCGGAAGTAATTGAAGTACTCATGGAATTACTTGTACCTATCACATCGCAACCCCTAAATCCGGGCAGCTTGTCAAGACCGTTCACTCCTTGCGCCTCAACCAAGACTGTAAATTCCTGTCCTACCGAGTATTCGCCGGTGCCCGATTGTGTAATTTTGATACTTGCGGCATGGGCAAGACTCGGCAACATCAGTATGTAGGCAACGAGTAAAATTAAATTGTATTTTAAATTTTTAATGCACATTCGGGTTATAGTTTGGGTTATAAATATTAGATATTACCAGCCTTTTCGACGGCTTGCGGGATTGCCTTGTACTAACTTTCGTCTGGCTTCTTTTTCCTTATCATTGCTGCGCTGGAGCAATCGGTCAGCCGATTGTTGATTTAAGTCTTTGGGCTTTTGTTGCTGTTGCTGCTTGTTCTGCTGATTATCTTTGTTCTGATTTTGGTTTTGGTCTTGGTTATTTTGATTGTTTTTATTGTCTTCGTTATCTTTGTTGTCTTTATTGTCCTTGTTATCCTTATTCTGATTTTGATTGGATTTGGGGATATTTTGTTGAGCAATACGCAAATTGCGCCGTGCGGAATCATCTTTGGGATTTAGTCGCAACGCATTTTTATAGTATTGGACGGCATCTTCAAACTTTTTTTCTTTAAAGGCCATATTACCGCGATTGAAATTCGCTTTGGCTGCTAAGGAAGGACTGTCGGCAGTATGTTTGGCTACTGACTCAAAGGCAACCGAGGCCTCTTTCGAGAGCTGCTCCTTTTGCTTTGTCTCCTTCTCTGTTTGTGGATTAATGGCTTCTGCCATTCGGGCTTGCGACAAAGCTTTGTTGAACAATGCAGTCAGATTATTCGGACTGATTTTAAGGGCATCTTCATAATATTCAAGAGCCTGAGAGTATTTGCCAGAGCGATAGGCTTTGTTGCCATTCTCGATAGCTTGCCGTTCATGGCGCGCATTCATATCGACCGCTTGTGCCGAGAATATGGTTAATATGCTGATAATTAATAATATTGTCCTTCTCATAATGTGTTATTTCTCTTTGCTGAAGAAAGTTACTTTTCTCAACAAATTGTTTTTACGATTTACCATAAAGGCATCTGCAAGAAGCAAAATAAGCGCAAATGCGGCAAAATATACGAACAATTCATCGTGAAGCACAGTGTGATTGGCAGACAACGCGGTACGCTTTACCTGTTTGAGCTGCTTTTGCAAAGTAGCCAAGGCATTTGCCGAAGATGCGTTGACATACACACCGCCTCCTTCTTTGGCGAGGTGTTTGCCCAGCTCCTCATTCAGCTTCGTATTCACCACATTGCCTTTATCATCGGTAAACAAGCCTTCCGGCGTATTTATCACATTTCCTTTGACGGTACCTACACCTACCACATCTATTTGAACGCCATGTTTTCGGGCGTTCTTTACGGCATTAAGCACCTCCTGTTCATCTTCAAGTTCCTCTACATCAGTGAATATGACTATGGCCTTACCGGAAGGGCTGTCCGGGGTAAACGTCTCCATAGCTCTGTCAATTGCAGCAGCAATGTTTGTACCCTGATTAAATATTTGGCCAGGATCAATTACACCCATAAAAGACTTTACGGAGGCATAGTCGGAAGACACGGGTATAAGGGAATATGCATCTCCGGCAAAAGTAACGAGGCCGATACGATCGTTGGCCATACCCTCCACCATTTGATCAAGTAAGAGTTTGGCGGCATCAATGCGCTTGGTGCCTTGCGGGTCGTCAGATGCCGAAGCAAGCATTGAGTTACTGACATCTACAACCGCAACCACTTCTATACCTTCGCGATTTACTTCTTGCTCGACAAGCCCTCCCCAGGGGCGTGCCAAAGCGATAACTAGAGCTGCCACTGCCGTGAGGCGCAATGCTATGCGAATACCCGGCTTGTAGGGCGACACATCGGGCATCAGCTCTTTGAGGTTTTGCTGTTTGCCAAACTTGTCGAGCTTGCTGCAGCGAGCCTTTCTTGCGGCTATGTAAAGCAGCCACAATACGGGAACAAAGAGCAATAACAATAATAATATGGGATATGCAAATGTCATTTTTATCAGAATGAAGTCTATGGTATTCTCCGCAATATAGTGTAGCGGCAGAGATATGAAATAAACAACAATATGAGTGCGGCTACAATCCAGGGGGTAAAGTTGTCTTGCCAACGCACAAATGTGTCAGACTCGATTTCAGACTTTTCCAGTTTGTCTATTTTGTCGAACACCTGTTGGAGAGTATTGTTGTCGGTTGCCCTGAAATATTCACCGCCGGTAGTCCGTGCAATTGCTTTGAGGGTTTCTTCGTCAAGTTCGTTGCCGGAAGTCCCGTAGCCATAGAATTGAGCCATTGTCGGGTCAACGTATTGTTGTTGGTCTCCGACACCTATTGTATAAACCTTCACACCCTTTTGTTTGGCCACATCGGCGGCAACAAGAGGTGTCACTTCACCGGCGGTATTGGTGCCGTCTGTCAGCAATATCACACTTTTCGACACCGCTTTACCACCCATTGCTCTATTAATGGCACCGAGAAGGCCATCGCCCAAGGCCGTTTGGGGTCCCAGGGCACCGGGTGAGAGACTGCGAATGGTGTTGATGACAGAAGGCAAATCGGTAGTCAGCGGCATGAAAGTGAGACTCTCCGTGCCAAATCCCACCAAGCCTATATTGTCATGCTCCCGGCCTTTTACGAAGTTGGAGGCTATTTCTCGCGCTGCTTCAAGGCGCGTGGGGCGCAAATCCGGTTCATTCATTGACACTGACAGGTCTATGGCAAGAACAATATCAGTACCCTCGGTCTGTGAATGTATGGTAGCGTCATGAATTTGCGGACGGCAAAGAGCCACTATAATACAACCGATTGCGAGCAACTTCAATACAAAGCACATCGGCATTAATTTTGTTCGCCATGAGCCGTGGAGAGAGACTAACGAAGTGAGAGAAGAGACTTCCAGAGCCGGTTCAGACTTCTTGCATCGGCGCAGATAGTTGATTACTATCGGCACATAAACTAAAAAGAGAAATAACAGCCAGGGGTGCAGGAGTTTCATTTCTTGGCCTCCTTCCTTTCATTCTCCAACTCCTCCTTAGTGGGGCGAGTATCTTCCACAAATTTGCGGACAATAGTGAAAGCCTCTTCGTTCTCGGAAGGCAGTGATTGGCCTTTTGCAAATTTAATAAAGTCGGCCAGTTGAAGCAATCGGCGAAATTGGTCGCTGTAATGTGCTAACTTGGGATTGTTTCCGGCTTCTTCCAGAAATTGGGTTGTTGTCATTTCCGGGGCGGAAATAGCGAAACGGCGGAGCAAATACCGGCGTATGATATTTGTGAGTTCCACAAAATATAGTTCATTCTCGCCATGTTGCCACAGCTGCTTATCGCGCAGCGAGTCGAGAGCCCTTACGGCTTCTTCGTAGGGTGGTACATCAGGTATCTTCTTCACTTGCCGGTTGCGGTGTTTCAGCCAATATACGAACAAGAAAATCAATCCGGCCAATGCCAACAGACCGATAAGCAAAGCCCACCAATAATTGAGTACCCAGTCCGGCACATTGTCAAGCCAAGAGCCGGGAGCCGGGTTTTCCACATCTGTATAATCGGTAATCTCATCATCGGCCGCGGCTTTTACGGGAACGACTTTCAAGGACACGGGGTTACTGAATACGGTGTCACTCCCGGCTACATATTGAAATCCGGGTATTTCATAATAACCCGAGTCGAACACCTGTACCGGGATATGATACTTAATGCGCTGCATACCGTTGGCCAGAGCGGCTGTGTCGGTAGTAATGGAGGTGGAGAGCTCAATTGTATCATCAAGCAGGGTGACATACGGTCTGCCCTCGGCATTTGAAAGTAAAGGAATTATACCTTTTACATCCGCAGGTTTGTCTACCGATAGTGTAAGCTTGCCGAGTTCACCCATCAACAGAGTTGTACTGTCAAGGTTGGCAGTTACGGTAGTTTTGGGTGCGGAGTAAGCACACAGACTGAACACACATAAAATGAGTGAGAGCCATACTCTCTTCCCCAAACGATGATATGTTTGAATATCAATAATAGCCATTTTATCCTCTTTTTTTGAACAAGGCAAGAAGAGCCTTTACAAAATCCTCATCTGTGGAGATTGATGCTAAATCCACACCGCTTTTCAGAGTAGTGTCGGAAAGACGCTGCTGCCTTTCGTACCATGCTCTGTCCCAGGCTTTGCGCACAGCTTTTGACGAAGTGTCGACCCAGCACAGAGTATCTGTCTCGGAGTCTTTCATGCGTACCAGCCCAACATCGGGGAGTTGAGCATCGCGTTTGTCATATACTTGCACCGCCACCAAATCATGCTTGCGATTGGTTATGGACATTGTATGTGCATAGTCATGATTATCAATAAAGTCGGAAATCAGAAAAGCCGTGCAACGCTTCTTCACAACGTTGGTCATATATTCAAGTGCAAGGTTGATATCGGTCAGCTTACCTTCGGGTGAGAAATCAAGAATTTCCCTGATAATAAGGAGTATATGTTTCCGCCCCTTCTTTGGAGGTATAAACTTTTCCACCTTGTCGGAGAAGAATATCACCCCCACTTTATCATTATTCTGAATTGACGAGAAAGCGAGAGTTGCGGCAATTTCGGCCATCATCTCCTTCTTTTGCTGCCCCACAGCGCCGAAATTTCTGCTTCCTGAAACATCAATGAGCAGCATGAGGGTCAGTTCGCGCTCCTCCTCATACACCTTCACATATGGCTTATTGTGTCGGGCGGTAACATTCCAATCAATATCGCGGATATCGTCACCATATTGGTATTCCCTCACTTCGGAAAATATCACGCCACGTCCCTTGAATGCCGTGTGATACTCACCGGCGAAGATATTCTGCGACAAGCCTCGACTCTTAATCTCGACTTTGCGTATTTTCTTCAGAAGTTCATTGGAATCCATTCTGCAACAATTTATTATGGAACTTGTACGGCATCAAGGATGTCGGTAATCACATCATCAGCTGTGATATTGTTAGCCTCGGCTTCATAGCTCAGGCCGATACGGTGGCGAAGCACGTCATGGCATACGGAACGCACATCTTCGGGAATTACATATGCTCGACCGTTGAGATAGGCATATGCGCGTGCTGCTTTTGCCAAAGCGATGGAGGCACGCGGAGAGGCTCCGAATTCAAGAATACCGGTGAGGTTTTTCAGTCCGAACTTGTCTGGGGTACGTGTTGCGAAAACTATATTCACTATATAGTCTTCAATTTTGCCGTCAATGTAAATACGTGTACAAATTTTTTGAGCTTCTTCAATATCGGCTGTTGTCAGCATGGGTTGAACCGGCTCTTCTTCTCCCATAATGTTTTGGCGAATAATCTTCTTCTCCTCTTCTATTGTGGGGTAGCCGATTACCACCTTAAGCAGGAAACGATCCATTTGCGCTTCGGGCAATGGATAAGTACCTTCCTGCTCAATAGGGTTTTGGGTAGCCATCACAAGGAAAGGTTTTGGGAGTGGGAAGGTCTCATCGCCGATAGTAACCTGACGTTCCTGCATGGCCTCAAGCAATGCACTTTGCACTTTTGCCGGAGCACGGTTTATCTCATCGGCGAGTACAAAATTTGCAAATATCGGGCCCTTCTTTATTTCGAATTTCTCTTGTTTTACCGAGTAAATCATCGTGCCTGTTACATCAGCCGGGAGCAAGTCAGGAGTAAACTGTATTCGACTGTATTTGGCATCAATAAGCTGCGAGAGTGTTTTGATTGCCAAAGTTTTGGCCAAGCCCGGCACACCTTCCAAAATTACGTGGCCATTGCAAAGGAGTGCCACCATCAACGAGTCGACAAGGTGTTTCTGCCCGACTATGCGAGTGTTCATGCCGTGGCGGATACGCGAAATGAAATCGCTGTTACGTGCAATAATCTCGTTTAGAGCGCGAATATTTTCTGATTCGTTCATATTGTCTATAGTTTTGAGGTCAAAATGCTCACTTTAATTAAAAAATTTGAGAGTGCATTTTGTTCATTAAGATGGCACAAAATTACAACAAAATTAAAAGCCGTAGAAATAAGAAGTGTTAAAGAATTTTAAGAACGGATATGTTCGTTCTTCCTATCCGCTTTACACACATCTGTCTTGGCTTGGGAGGTCGGTTTCTTGCACACTTTAATTAAGGAACAACCGGCACAGCCGCCGCTGCGTGTCTTGTTCTTAAAACGGCGGCGGACAGACACTACCATATATATAAGGCAGGCAATTAGGATTAGCGCCACTGCCATAATTTGCCATATGTCCGATATTGTATTCATTTGGATTTGCCGGTCGATTTTTTATCATTTGATGTTTCAACAACAATTCGGCGTGGATTGTTGTCTGACAACACTGAATACACAATCTGCGAAATCATCTGTTTTTGTGCGGCTATAAACTCAGAGGCATCGTATGTTCCTTGTTCAATCCGGCGCAATCTGTTCTCCCACAGACCGGTAAGCTTGGCACTTTTAAGTAAATCTTCTTTTATTAAATCAATAAGGTCAGTGCCGGCTTGCGTGGCACGCAGGCTCTTGCGCTCACGGCGTATATAGCCGCGTTTGAACAGGGTCTCTATTATAGCGGCGCGTGTTGACGGACGCCCGATACCGTTTGCTTTCAAAGCCTCGCGCAATTCTTCATCATCTACCAACGAACCGGCTGTCTCCATAGCTTTTAGCAATGTGCCCTCGGTGAAGTATTTCGGTGGCTGCGAGGTCTTTTTGGCAAGCATGGGCTCGTGTGGGCCACTCTCCCCTTTTGTAAAGACGGGCAATACGGAAACCTCCGAATCTTTCCCGGCATCGGATGCAGCATCTGCACTGTACACCACTCTCCAGCCTGGAGATTTTATTACTTTGCCTCCGACTTTGAATTTCACTTTTTCCACATGGCCTTCCACGGTAGTTTGCTCAAAAGTGCAGTCCGGAAAAAATACGCTGACAAAACGGCGTGCAATTGTGTGGAACACATTCTTCTCAAAATCGGTAAGATTGGGGGGCACGGGTACGCCGGTGGGGATTATGGCATGGTGGTCAGTTACTTTGCTGTTGTCGAACACCTTTTTGCTTTTTCTCAATTTGGAGCCGCGAATTTGTTGCAAAAGGTCTTGATAATCAGTAAGTGAATTGAGTATGGGGCCGCATTTAGGGTAGACATCATCAGTGAGATATGTGGTGTCCACACGCGGGTATGTTGTCAGCTTCTTTTCGTAAAGGCTCTGGATGGTGCGCAATGTGAGGTCGGCACTCATGCCGAATTTTTTGTTACATTCCACTTGCAGAGAAGTGAGGTCAAACAATCGCGGCGAGGCTTCCTTTCCCGGCTTTTTGGTTACACTGTCAATTTCAAAGGGGAAGTCTTTTATTTTATCAAGAATTTGTTGTCCTTTCTCCTGAGTCTCAAACGGTTTTAAGGTTGCAGTGAATACTGTGTCACGATATTTGGTACGCAATTCCCATGTGTCGACAGGCACGAAATTCTCGATTTCGCGCTGCCGGTTTACAACCAAAGCCAAAGTGGGAGTCTGCACACGACCGATTGACAGCACCTGTCCGGGCTCGCTATACTTTAATGTATAAAGGCGTGTTGCATTCATGCCGAGTATCCAGTCGCCGATAGCGCGACATAATCCGGCAGTATAGAGTTTTTCAAGTTCGGCCTGAGGTTTTAAATGCTGAAAGCCTTCGCGTATTGACTCATCTGTAAGAGAGGAAATCCATAATCTACTCACGGGCTTTTTGCAGCCGGCTCTTTGCATCACCCAACGCTGAATAAGCTCACCCTCTTGTCCGGCATCGCCGCAGTTTATCACCTCATCACATTGTCCGATTAAAGTCTCGATAACCTTAAATTGCCGTTCAATAGACTCTTGCGGTATTACTTTAATACTAAATCTTGAAGGAATCATGGGGAGTGCACCGAGACTCCAACGCTTCCAATTCGGCGTATAATCATGCGGCTCCTTCAGGCAACAAAGATGTCCGAAAGTCCAAGTGACACAGTAGCCGTTGCCTTCAAAGTAACCGTCACGGCGAGTGTTCGCACCCAATATAGATGCGATGTCGCGTCCCACACTCGGTTTCTCAGTGATGCAAAGTTTCATTCGTGAGCTTTGGCTTCATTCCATATGGCATCCATTTCTGGGAGAGTCATCTCTTTGAGAGTCTTGCCCATTTCCTTGCTTTTGGCTTCCATGTAGTTGAAGCGTCTTATAAACTTTCGGTTTGTATGTTCGAGGGCATTCTCCGGGTTGACGCCATAGAGTCGCGCCGCATTGATTACAGCAAACAACAGGTCTCCAAACTCTTCGTCAATACCCTGCTTGTTGCCGCTCTTTACCTCAGTCTCCACCTCGGAGATTTCCTCCTTTACTTTATCCCACACTTGCGAGGGTTCGTCCCAATCAAAACCTACGTTCCAGGCTTTCTCCTGAATACGAGCCGCTTTAATGAGAGCGGGCAATGCTAAGGGTACACCGCCGAGTACAGTCTTGTTTCCGCCCTTTTCAAGAAGTTTTATTTCCTCCCAGTTGCGTATCACGGTGTCAGCATCATCAGCCTTCACCTCGCCGTATATATGAGGATGTCTGAAAATCAGCTTATCGCACAAAGCATTACAAACATCGGCAATATCAAACCGCCCCTGTTCGGAGGCTATCTTTGAGTAAAAACAAACATGGAGCAACACATCTCCCAACTCCTTTTTTATGTTTGAAACGTCATCGCTCGCCAATGCATCGACGAGCTCAAACACCTCCTCAACGGTATTGGGTCTTAAACTTTCATTTGTCTGTTTGGCATCCCACGGACACTTCACCCGCAATTCATCGAGAATATCAAGGAGTCGTCCAAAGGCCTCCATTTTTTCTTGTTTAGTATGCATAATAAAGGGAGTCATCGCTAAAATCTACTTTTGATTATTAAAAATCAGTGCAAAGTTACCGAATTTTTGGGAATTTTGTGCTAACTTTGTAAGTTGAATTTATGGCCATGGGCGACACAATAGTTGCAATCGGCTCACAACAAACTGGCAATCAAATGATTGAAGAAATGATAAGCAATTCACAGGTGCGACATTTACGTCTTTTGCTCGACAAGGCTAAGAACGTGGTGCTGACTTGCCATGTGCGTCCCGACGGCGATGCTATCGGTAGTACATTGTCGTTGATGCATCTGTTGCGAGCACGCAAAATTCAGGCTCATGTCGTGACGCCTGACACACCGCCGCATATCTTGGCGTTCATGCCGGGATTTTCAGAAATAGTCCCATTTTCAAGATATGAAGAATATGCCGGAAAGCTGATGGGCGAAGCCGACCTGATTATAGGTTGCGACTTCAACACTCCGTCCCGACTCAGCGATCTTGAACCGGTTTTCAATAATGCAAAAGCCGCAAAAGTAATTATAGACCACCACGAAGCACCCGGCGATTTTGCCGACCTGCTTATAAGTTATCCGGATATGTCAAGCACTTGCGAGCTGATATTCAGGGTGCTGTGCGCTATGGAAAAGTTCGGCGAGCTTTCAGCCAATAAAGATGCAGCCACTTGCCTGACTACCGGCATAATCACCGACACACGCAATTTAAGCGTGAACACCAAGCATCTTGACTTGTACGACATAATGAAGGAGCTGCTTTCAATAGGCGTAAACAAGCGTCTAATACTTAAAGAAACACTTGAAACGAAAAGTGAAGGAGCGCTCAAACTCACCTCGTTTGCATTGTGCGAAAGGCTCAAGGTCTACCCCAAGCACAAAGCGGCTCTCGTGTGGCTTTCGCAAGAAGACCTCGAACGCTTTGACTATAAGAAGGGCGACACAGAGGGGCTCGTAAATCAGGCGTTGGAACTTCGCGGAATAATTTATGCGGTGTTCATGCGTCAGGAAAAAGACAAAGTGCGCCTGTCAATGCGCAGCCTCGGTTCCTTCCCGGTAAGTAAAATATGCTCCGAACACTTTGGCGGCGGCGGCCATATTCAAGCTGCCGGCGGCGATTTTGTCGGGTCAATACAAGATTGCATTTCAAAATTTGAAACTATAATGTCCGCTTACGATGCAGAGGCTTCCAATGCTGCCGCCAGACTCCAAGAGCAGGGCTATTTATTTAACTGATAACTTGATTATCCGAACTATGAAGAAATTTAAAATATCATCTCTTTTTACTCTCATCGCCATTTTGGCTGCAACCGCCTCTTGCAGTAAGACAAAGAGCTACTCCGAGTTGCTCCGCACCGAAGAGAAAGTTGTAAACTGGTATATGGCTCAACACAAAATTGAAACCGAGGTGCCGGAAGACAGTGTGTTTGAATACGGGCCGGACGCCCCTTTCTATCGCATGGACGAAGACGGATATGTATATATGCAAGTCTTAAATCCCGGCAATAAGAATAATAAAGCCAAGAAAGACCAACTCATATATTTCAGATATATGCGCACAAATATTGAGGATATGTACGACGGGCTCAATCCTCAGCCCACCGGCAACGCCAACAATGTCGGGACGGACAATGCCACCTGCTTCCGCTTTGACAACACCGAGTTGCCGTCTTCAATAGCATACGGCAGCGGCCTGCAAGTGCCGTTGAAATATTTGGGTTTGGACTGCGAAGTTAATATCGTGATACGCTCATATTACGGTGTGCAAGCCGAAATGGGCGCTTGTCAAGCTTACATTTACAATGTGCGCTACTTCCCCGCTCAATTTTAGATAACAAAACTCTTCACTTAAAATATAAAGAATAAGATATGTCACTCATAAAATCAATATCCGGCATACGCGGCACAATCGGTGGCCGCCCGGGAAACGGCCTCAGTGCTGTAGACATCGTGAAATTCACATCAGCATACGCCGCATTTATTCGTAAACATACTACAAAAGACACCGGAACCATTGTGGTGGGACGCGATGCGCGTCTTTCCGGGCAAATGGTGGACTCTCTGGTATGCGGCGCTTTGACTGCAATGGGCTTTGATGTAGTGAATATCGGCCCGGCCTCCACTCCCACTACCGAAATTGCCGTGGTTGAAGAAAATGCTTGCGGAGGTATAATACTGACAGCAAGCCATAACCCGATGCAATGGAATGCTCTCAAGCTGCTCAACGAGAACGGCGAATTCCTCAATGATGCAGAAGGTAAAGAGGTGCTTCGTCTGGCAGAAAATGATGATTATGAGTATGCGCAAGTAAATGAGTTGGGACATGTATATACAAATAATACATATGTGCACAAGCATATCGAGAAAGTACTTGCACTTCCCCTTGTAGACCGCGAGGCTATTGCCAAGGCCGACTTTACGGTTGCCGTAGATGCAGTCAATTCAGTAGGCGGCGTAATAGTTCCCGAACTCCTGAAAGCACTCGGAGTCAAGAAAATCATTGAGCTTAACTGCGAACCCAACGGCAAATTTGCACATACACCGGAACCCATACCCGAAAACCTCACTCAAATCTCAGAGCTGATGAAGCAAGGAGTGGCTGATGTAGGCTTCGTGGTAGACCCGGACGTGGATCGTCTGGCTATTGTTATGGAGAACGGCGAAATGTTTGTTGAGGAATATACACTCGTAGCAGTAGCCGATTATGTACTCTCTCACACTCCGGGCAACACGGTCAGCAATCTCAGCTCATCGAGAGCATTGCGCGATGTTACTCGCTCTCACGCCGGTTGTGAATACAACGCTGCAGCTGTCGGTGAAGTAAATGTCGTGGCCAAAATTAAAGAAACCGGAGCCGTAATCGGCGGTGAAGGAAACGGCGGAGTAATTTACCCCGAAAGCCATTGCGGACGCGATGCCATGGTAGGCATAGCCCTGTTCCTCTCCCTATTGGCCAAAAGCGGCAAGAAGGTAACAGAGCTGAAAGCCGGCTATCCGCAATATGCCATTGCCAAAAATAAAATTAAGCTTACTCCCGAAATCAATGTAGACAAAATTTTGGCAGCAGTCAAAGCCAAATATATGGCTGAACCGGCATATGCCCGCGGCGAACTGAGCATAACAGACATCGACGGCGTGAAGATTGACTTCCCGAAAAGTTGGGTACACCTTCGCAAATCAAACACCGAGCCTATTATCCGCATATACAGCGAAGCTCACAGCGCACAAGAAGCCGAACAGCTGGCAGAAGATATAAAGGCGGTGATTTCCTCTCTGGCTTAAAACAGATTGTTCAAATCCTTTCTCGGCGATGAAAAATTTCTTTCTTAACGCATTATCCTCTTTTGTAGGAGCATGGATGGCGATAGTTCTTGGCGGAGCTGTTGCCGTGCTTATAGCGTTAGCCCTCTTCACCAATATGCTAGGAAGCGGGGCTACCGCCATTGAAGAAAAATCCGTGCTCGAAATCAACCTTGAGGGGACTATGGTGGAGCGAGACAACGGCTCGGACATTTCCATGCTCAGCCTCATGGCTCAAGACTTGAATTCTTCCATAAGTCTTGAGACCGCACTTCAAGCCATACAAGAAGCTAAAGACAACGATAAAATCAAGGCAATATATCTGAACTGCGGCCAAATAGCCGCCGCTCCGGCTACACTGCAAGCCCTGCGCTTGGCACTCGCAGACTTCAAAACCAGTGGCAAAAAGATTTATGCTTATGCCGACAATATGAGCCAAGGCGCATATTATGTAGCTTGTATAGCCGATGAAATTTCGTTGAACCCTGCAGGCTCCGTCTCCTTAAGCGGTTTGGGCGGACAGACTCTCTTTTATAAGAATTTGTTCGACAAAGCGGGAATTGAGTTTCAGGCAGTGCGTGTCGGGAAAGGGAAGGCGGCAATCGAGCCGTACACACAAGACACCATGAGCACCGTGGCGCGCCAACAGTCACAACAGCTCATGGACACAATCTGGCACCAAATCAAGACTGACATAGCCCGATCAAGAGCGGCTATGACTCCCGCTTTTATCGATACTCTCATAAACCGCGACTACATCTCCATGAAATCCGCTGAATTTGTACACAAAGCCAAAGTAGTGGATAAACTGGAATATCGACATCAATTTGAAGAACGATTGTCACTGGCGATAGGTCAAGATGGTGATAAGTTGGAAAATCGTGTCTCCATAGAACAATTGGCAATGCAGGCACCAAATTACCCCGCGTCTCAGTCAAACCAGATAGCGGTGCTGTATGCTTGCGGCGGTATCGACGACTTTATGGGAGGCGGCGGAATAAACTCCACTGTTCTGGTGCCGAAAATACTTGAACTTGCAGACGATGACAATGTCAAGGCACTCGTACTGCGAGTAAACTCTCCGGGAGGGTCGGCTTTCGGCAGCGAGCAGATTTGGGAAGCTTTGCAGACATTTAAGAAAACCGGCAAGCCTTTCATAGTGTCAATGGGCGATTATGCAGCCTCCGGAGGGTATTATATATCCTGCGGAGCTGACCGCATATTTGCAAATCCGCTTTGTATCACCGGCTCTATCGGCATATTCGGGCTGATACCGGACATTGACGGACTGATGAATAAACTTGGAGTAAATGTAGAGACCGTGGCTACAAATCCGGCCGGCCAGTTCCCCACGCTGTTCTCCCCCCTCACCGAGCAACAACTTGCAGCCATGCAGAGTATGGTGGAAAACGGTTATGAACTCTTTGTGTCGCGTTGTGCCGAAGGTCGCAAAATCAATGTTGACAAAATTAAATCAATAGCCGATGGCAGACCCCTTCCGGCGGTCATGGCTAAAAGTTACGGACTCATAGATGAACTCGGAAGTCTTGACGATGCCATAGAATATGCCGCCAAACGAGCGAAATTAAAAGACTACTGCCGGGTAAACTATCCGGAAATCGACACTTCCATTCTCACGCTGCTCCACTCGATGCAATCGGGTGCAACAAAAATGGCGACTTTAACGGACTTGTTTACAAAAGGCAATGTGGCTGAATATGCCAATCGGGCACGCGGCTTCATCAATTCATTATGCGAAACGGATATGATTCGCACGGAAGCACCCACATTTTTTCTCACCTTATAACCCCCTCGTTTCCAACAGATGCAACAAACAGAGCAAACAACTAAATCAAGCATTCTGACATATGTGCTTACCCCGTTCTCATGGCTGTATGGAGCCACTGTGTATTTGCGGAATAAGTTTTACGACTGGGGGGTAATACGCTCCGAAACGTTTGACACTCCCATTGTGTCAGTGGGGAACCTCACAATTGGAGGTACCGGGAAAACTCCCCATGTGGAATACATTGCAGACCGGTTGGCAGCCATATATAATATAGCTGTCCTTTCGCGTGGCTATAAACGCAAAACCCGCGGCTTTGTACTTGCCGGGGCTAACAGCACACCCGACACCATAGGCGATGAGCCTTATCAAATCTATCGCAAATATGGCCGCAGAGTGAAAGTGGCCGTTTGCGAAAATCGAAATTTGGGAATACGCAAACTCAAAGAGATTGACCCGTCGATTAATCTCATAATTCTTGACGATGCTTTCCAACACCGCAATGTGACTCCCAAGGTAAACGTATTGCTTATAGACTATACGCGCCCGGTAGACTCCGATCACTTACTACCGCTGGGTAGGCTGCGCGAAAGCAAAATGTCGCGCTATCGCGCCGACATGATAATTGTAACAAAAGTGCCGGCCGGTAAACGCCCCATTGACTTTCGCGTTATAAAGAAGAAGCTTGACTTGTGGGCTTATCAGAAGCTTTTCTTCTCTCGGATTAATTACGGCAAGTTGGCTCCCGTGTTTGAAGAGGAATGTAAACACAGCCTTAACATAGAGGCTCTGAAAGAGACTGATACCGTACTCTTGCTCTCCGGCATAGCCAATCCTCGCCCCTTTATTCGCCATTTCAAGCACTATCCGTGTAAGGTGACAGTGGCCCATTTCCCGGATCACCATAACTTTACACGAGCTGATATAAAAGAGATTGAAGCACGCTTCAGCGAGATAAAAGGCCGCAAGGTGATTATCACTACCGAGAAAGATGCAGTAAGGCTCGCACATAATCCATATTTCCCGGAACATCTCAAGCAACTCATCTTTTACCTGCCCATAAGCGTTGATATGTTGGAGGGCATTGATGGAGCAGACTTCATCGGTGCGTTGCGCTCAGCCATCAACGCTACTGCACCGGCACCTCAAACAGCCGACAATACCCAAAATGAACCGACTCATTCTTAATAACCTTGGTATATAACCCTTAAACAAGATACTATGTTACAGAAAATTGAAAATGCAGCTGCCTATATCAGCTCACGCGTGGAGAAACTTCCGAAGATTGGTATTATCCTCGGCACAGGTCTGGGTCAACTCGTAGACCACATTAAGATTGTAGCGGAAATTCCATACAAGGAAATTCCGGATATGCCGGTCTCTACCGTAGAGGGACACAGCGGCAAGTTGATTTTCGGCTATCTCGGTGAAAAGTATGTCATGGCTATGCAAGGTCGTTTTCACTACTACGAGGGCTACGACATGAAGCAAGTTACCTTCCCGGTACGAGTGATGCGCAATTTAGGCGTCGAGACTCTGTTCGTGAGCAATGCCGCCGGCGGTATGAACAAAGACTTCCGCGTCGGTGACATAATGATTATCACAGACCATATCAACCTCTTCCCGGAAAATCCCCTCCGCGGCAAGAACTATGATGAACTCGGCACACGCTTCCCGGCTATGACAGAACCGTATGATCACGACTTGATTGCCAAAGCAGATGCAATAGCTGCTGAAAAGAACATTCGCGTGATGCACGGTGTATATGTCGGCACTCCCGGCCCGACATTCGAAACTCCGGCCGAATATGAATACTTCCGCATTATCGGCGGCGATGCTGTCGGTATGAGTACCGTGCCGGAGGTTATAGTGGCTAAACACGCCGGAATGAAAGTGTTCGGTGTGAGCGTAATCACCGACCTCGGCGGCAAAGACATAAAGGAAGTGCCGACTCACGAAGAGGTGCAGAAAGCCGCTGTAAAAGCGCAACCCTTTATGACTGAAATCATGACTGAAATGGTAGCTCGCATATAATGACACCAAAAGAAACGGAAATATCTCAATTGGGGGAATTCGGCTTGATCGAAAGACTCACAGCCGATTTCTCGCTTAAAAACACTTCGTCAAAGATAGGAGTAGGTGATGATGCGGCAGTGCTTGAATACGGCGCCAAGCGTGTGCTGGTAACTACCGACCTGCTGCTTGAAGGCATACACTTTGATTTGCGTTATGTGCCGCTGAAACATTTAGGCTACAAAGCTGCTGTCGTGAATTTCAGCGACATATATGCCATGAACGGCACACCGCGCCAAATCACGGTGAGCATCGGTGCTTCCGCTCGCTTTACAGTGGAACACCTTGATGAACTGTATCAGGGAATACGTATGGCTTGTAATGCTTACGGAGTTGACCTCGTGGGAGGTGATACATCGGCCTCGGCTACCGGTTTGGTAATCAGCATAACCTGTCTGGGAGAAGCTGATGACGCCGACATCGTGTATCGCTCCGGTGCAAAGCCTACTGACTTGATATGTGTGAGCGGCGATTTAGGTGCTTCCTATATGGGGTTGCAATTGCTTGAACGCGAAAACCGTGTAGCCGCCGGGGCCGCAAAAGATTTCCAGCCCGATTTCGCCGGCAAAGAATATATACTTGAACGCCAGCTGAAGCCGGAAGCCCGAGGCGACATTATTGAGGCGCTGCGAAAGGCCGGAATTAAACCCACCTCAATGATGGACGTAAGCGACGGCCTGTCAAGCGAGTTGCTCCATATATGCAAAGCCTCCGATGTCGGCTGTCGTGTGTACGAAGACAAAATTCCGATTGACTATCAAACGGCTGTCATGGCGGAGGAGTTGAATATGAATGTCACAACAGTTGCGCTAAACGGAGGCGAAGACTATGAGCTTCTCTTCACCGTGCCTCTTACTCAACACGATGCCGTTGCCAAGCTCGAAGGTATAAGAGTAATCGGCTACATAACGCGCCCCGAAGCCGGTTGCGCCCTGATAACTCGCGACGGTCAGGAGTTTCCGCTCAAAGCTCAAGGTTGGAATGCCTTCACCAATAATAGTGAGAGTGCCTCTAATTCTTCAAAGTAACAGTCAAGTCGCCTGAATACTCAATTAGATTTTCACTTACCAACTCATCAAGAGTCCGTATAAGTTCTTTCTCTTCGAGGTTTAATATCTCGGAGAGATTTTCTTTTGTTGTGGAGAAAGAAACGTGCATGGCGTGTCGGTCCACATATCCGTATCTCCAAAGCTCTATACATTCTCTCAAACCCATGTGAGAGAACGAACTCAGAGCAATGCGCGCTCTTTGTGCCTGATAACTCAGGAAGTTAATGTAATTAAGTAAATATATGGGTGCTGTCTTCAGCAAATCAAAATATTGCGATTTGCGAATTTTCATATAGCTGCCCTCGGTAAGACACGTAAAGGTTTTATGATATTGAGTGTACATACCGAAAAGGTTGGCGGCAGACAACACACTGTTCGGACCCAGATGTGTGCAAAGAGAAACCTGTCCTTGAGCTATTGACATACAGGTCTCCACAGTGCCGGAAATCACGAATTTGATGTCTGTACACTCCTCTCCGACCTCGGCTATTATCTGGCCGGGGTAAAATTTTATAAACTCAACATTAGTTTTTTCAAGAAAGGCAGAAATCTGCTCGGTAGTGGTTCCTTGAAAAAGAGGTAGTCCCTGAATGGTTTCGTACATTGTAGGCATAGCATTCCGTACTAAATAACAACATATCCCCACGCCGCGCGGCGCAAGCATTTCATACTGCAAATATACAATGTTTTATTCAATTATGCAAACTCTTTTCGCCGCCCCAGTGCCGGGTAAAATCACGGCTCTACACGTTTAGTTACATATTGTATCGGCAAGGCGTCAACTTTTAATGTACGGTGTTTGTTATTCTTTCAAAGACCCTCAATTATTCATTATTTATAAACAAATATTTTTACTATGAAAAAACATTTCCACCTCAATTTATTAATATGGGCTCTTGCAATGCCTTTCCTTTTTACCGCCTGCAACGATGAAGATAACTACCCTAACGTGTACTTTAACTTTGATGAACGAGGAGGAGTGCAACACGATGGAGCCTTATATATACAAAACGGAGACAGTATCTGCATGGATCGAATAAATGTGGCTGTGGACAAATCAACCCCAACCTCTTTGATTACCGCATGCGGATATTATTGGGACGGCAACTTTGTAGGTCCGGGATTTGCACCGGATTTCGGCCGTAAATTCTTTGTGTACAATCAGCCGCTCGGCCGCCATGTGTTGAGCGTAAAAATGCAGGTGGCTGCCGAGGGATATTCGTTGGCAACCTATATTACAAACTTCCCGGTAATCATAGTGCCCGAATCCGCGGATATAAATTCAATCAATACCGACGGCACTGACTTGTTCTCCCTACGTCAATAATCAAACTTTCGCTGCGCTTCAATCGTTACTTATGAAAACGAACTTATGAAAAAATACATTATTTATTTCGCCGCTTTTATGCTGACAGTAAGCATGGGTGCTTGCCGTCAAAAGACTTCTGATGCTGCCGGCGATTCCGTACAGCAAACAGACTCTTCCAAGGCAAACGATTTGCCATATGAATATACCGAAGAGGTTCCCGTTCCGGCTCCCGGACAGCCGGACCCGAGTACGGTAGAGGCAGAGAGCGGAAAGACTCCTTATATAGTTGACTTTTCGGCTAAATGGTGCGGTCCTTGCCGACAGTTGAAACCTTACTTCAACCAAATGGAAGAGACTTACAAGGGTGAGGCCGACTTCGCTACCGTGGACATAGATCAAAACCCGGAACTCGCTAAGAAACATGGCGTTGATGCCGTGCCCACCGTAATAATCTTCTCCGACAAATCCATGACTCAAGAGCTATACCGAATTACCGGCTTCGCACCTCAAGAATTGGAACAAGCTATAATGGATAATATATAAGACAAACACATATGACACTCAAACAATTAAACCCGGTAGAGATTGACGGCAAACTCATTGAAATGATAGGCAATCAGTGGATGTTGGTTACTTCCGGCAATATCGACTCTTTCAATATGATGACAGCCTCATGGGGCTTTATGGGTTATATATGGGGCTTCCCGGCAGCTATGTGTGTTGTCCGCCCTACTCGGTACACTAAGGAATGGCTCGACAAGACACATTCATATACGCTGACCTTCTTCCCCGAAAAGTACAAAAGTATTCTGCAAAACCTCGGCACGAAGAGTGGCCGGGACATGGACAAAATGCACAAGTCCGGACTCACACCCATTCAACTGCCTACGGGCGATGTCGGTTATGAAGAAGCCACACTTACCCTTGTATGCCGGGTAGCCTACGAACAAGACATGACCGAGGCCGCTTTCCTCGACAAGACAATCATGCCGCGTTGGTATACCAAGGGAGCAACAGACCTCCACACAATGTATATCGGACAAATTACGGCAGCTTTTCAAAAGCATAATTCCATGTTTTGAATTCCGCATCTGTCAAAAGAATACCCCGGCTCAGTTTTGAGTCGGGGCTAATTCTTTTGCGGTAAGTACTATTTAGCAAGGAAGTGCGGCATTTGTTTTGTGAACTGCTGCGGCGCTCTTTGCGAAGAGTGCTTTCTCCCCTTCATTGAGATTGAGTTCGCAAATCTTTTCGATACCGTTCTTGCCAAGGATACAAGGCACACCGATGCAAAGATCCTTCTCGCCGTATTCGCCTTCGAGCAGAGCGGAGCAGGGAATCATTGCTTTCTGGTCGTGGATAATGGCTTCAACTACCTCAGCTGCTGCTGCACCGGGAGCATACCATGCGCTTGTGCCAAGCAGTTTGGTGAGTGTGGCACCGCCTACCATAGTGTCAGCTACTACCTTGTCGAGCACTTCAGCTGAAAGCAACTCGCTCACGGGGATACCGCGATATGTAGCGAAACGCTTCATAGGTATCATGGTAGTGTCGCCGTGGCCGCCGATTACGAAGCCTTCCACCTCGTTGGGGTTAGCGTTCAGAGCTTTGCTCAGATAGTATTTGAAACGGCTTGAGTCCAAAGCACCGCCCATACCGATAATGCGGTTCTTGGGCAGACCGGAGATTTTGTGAATGAGGTAGGTCATTGTATCCATGGGGTTGGACACGCAAACGATTACGGCGTTGGGGCTGTGAGCAAGAATACTTTCTGTAACTTGCTTTACGATACCTGCATTTACACCGATGAGCTCTTCGCGAGTCATACCGGGCTTACGCGGAATACCTGAAGTGATGACAACAACATCACTGCCGGCAGTAGCGGCATAGTCATTAGTCACACCGTTGACGCGTGTGTTCATGTCAAGAAGGTTTGCAGTCTGCATCATGTCCATTGCTTTACCCTCGGACACACCCTCTTTGATATCAATCATTACAACTTCGTCAGCCACCTCGCGGATAGCCATCACGTTGGCTGCTGTTGCGCCTACGTTACCGGCGCCGACAACTGTTACTTTTGACATAATCTTTTGTTTTTTAGATATTTTGTTTGGGTTATTTAATCATATATTCAAGAAATCATCGCCATGACTTCTAAATATGTTAACGCCCGATTCGGGCGTTTGTTGTTAGCGGGAACAAAATTACAGAAAAATTTCCATAATTTAAGAGTATGCCTGATAAAAAATGTTAACATCAAGACAACACACCTTTGCCTTGCCTTATAATTTCCGGCTCCGGGCCGATGCAATCCAGAATGGTAGAGGGCTCCGTACCGCCTTCTTCACCGATAAGCATAAAATCTGCTTTTCCTTCGTAAACATCGGCAATCAGTTCCGGGTTGACTGTATAATCTTCATCGGCGGCATGAATGGTGGCGGTAAGTATCGGATGCCCCAACGCTTCCACTATCTGCAACGGAGCCCGGCAGTCCGGAATACGTATACCCACTTCTTTTCTTCCCTTGAATGCTTTGGGGAGCGTACCCGCCGCTTTAAAGATAAATGTAAACGGTCCGGGGACATTATCTTTCATAAGCCGGAAACATTTATTGTCAATCCTCGCATATTCGGCGGATTGCGATATATCCTCGCATATGATTGACAGACACACTTTTTCCGGATTGAGTCCCTGCAACCGGCACAACTTCTCTATTGCCTTTACATTAAGGGCATCACAGCCTATTGCATACAGTGTATCTGTGGGATAAACCATCAATTCTCCCGCTTCGAGCCGTTCGGCAAATTGCAATGCCTGCTTCCGGCTTATTTCATTGTTCCAAATCTTATATCTCTCCATAGCAGTATTGAGTACAAAATTACTTATTTCAACTGAAGTTTACAAAAAATAATGTAATTTTGCAGAAATATTTGTTAACAATGATTATCGGTATAATTGTGGCCATGCAGAAAGAGCTCGACCTGCTCTTGCCACTCCTTGAAGATCTGCAGACACCGACTCAAATAAACGGCTATACATTCCACACCGGCACATTGGGTCGCCATGGAATCATAGCCATGCAATGCGGTATTGGGAAAGTCAACTCGGCCATTGGCGCACTCACGTTGCTCGATGGCTTCCACCCGGACTATATCATCAATTCAGGAGTAGCCGGTGGAGCCGGACATACTCATGTGCTTGATTTGCTTGTGGCTGATGCCGTGGCCTACCACGACGTATGGTGCGGTCCCGGCACCGAGTATGGTGCGGCTGCCGGATTGCCTGTAATCTTGCGCCCGTGGCAAAAGGTAATCGATTTGGCTCGAGAAATTATGCCAGCCGGCAACAAGACAAAGTTCGGTCTCATCTGCTCCGGCGACAAATTCATCTCATCGGCTTCCGAAGTGAAAGAAATCCAATCGCATTTCCCGGACGTGATGGCTGTTGACATGGAATCGGCCTCAATAGCTCAGGTATGCTACTTGCGCAATGTGCCTTTCAACATTCTGCGTGTAATCAGCGACACCCCGGGAGAAACAGAGAACATCTCCCAATATGAAAGCTTCTGGACAGACGCACCCAAAGAGACATTCGCAGCCCTGACTTCAATCCTGAAACAACTATAAGGCAATGGAAAAAATACCGAGTTTCACCATAAACCATCTCACCTTACTGCCGGGCGTGTATGTAAGCCGAAGAGATATGACATCTTCGGGCGATGTACTCACCACATTCGATTGCCGCATGACTGCTCCGAACCGTGAGCCGGCATTATCCGTTTCCGCGTTGCATACCATTGAGCATTTGGCTGCCACTTACTTGCGCAACCACAAAGATTGGGCCGACAAGGTGATATATTGGGGACCCATGGGTTGTTGTACCGGGAACTATCTCATTCTTAAAGGAGAACTTGAAAGCAGCGATGTTATTCCGCTGATGCGTGAGGTATTTTCATTTATAAGTTCATACGAAGGGAGTGTGCCGGGCGCATCGGCACGCGATTGCGGCAACTACCTGCTCATGAACCTGCCCGAAGCGCGAATTGTGGCAGCACGTTATCTTCAAGTGCTTGCAGGAGCGGACTGCCCGACAGTGTACCCGGAATAAGTATCTTACCTCGCGCTTCTTTCCTTTTTGCTTTGAAAACGGCGCGAGGTGAGCGCAAATCGCACCAACAAGTAGTTGATTGGCACAGAGATAGCCAATGCCGGAAGAATGGCAAGTGTAGGGCCTACGATACCCTTAAATATCGCAACCAACCCGGTTTGACACCCCATATTAATAAGGTGGCTTATTGCAAAACCGACTCCTTTCTTGGCATTCGCTTTGGTGTGGAAAGTAAAGAGCAACGAGAAAATAAAATTGAATACAAAGCTAATTGCATAACTGATTATGGTGCTTACCACGGCAGGCACCCCAACGGCATTCAGGAACACGAAATACAATCCCATTTGCAACAGTGTGGCACCTCCTCCCACTATTGCAAAGCGCAGCATCTCACTCTTTCGCGATGTACCGTTAATCTTTTTCTTTAAGTTTCTCATCTCTGCCTTCAATACCGTTGTATGAGTTCAAGAAATAAACCGGGCGGTGCTTTGTCTCCATAAAAATGCGACCCAAGTATTCGCCGATAATACCCAAAGAGAGCAAGATAAAACCACCGATAAAGAGGATAAGCGAAACTATAGTGGGATAACCAACCACAGGATCGCCCCACCCGAGCGCCTTGACTATCACCACAATAAGGTAAATAAAAGCGCAGGCAGACACAATCATCCCCATATAGGACGCTATGCGCAGCGGCACTACCGAATGGGAAGTAATGCCGTTGAGTGCCAAGCACACAAGTTTTCCGACACTCCATTTGGATTTACCGGCTACTCGCTCTTCAATCTCATAGTCTATCGGCGCTTTTTTAAATCCCATAACCTCGTATAAACCCTTTGTATATCTCTGGCTCTCACGCAATTGAGTCAACGCATTTACACATTTACGCGAAAGTAAACGGAAATCACCCGAATCATCGGCGAAATCCGCATCGCGGCTCATACTGGCAAGTACGCGGTGATAAAGTCGCGAACTTGCACGCTTCACAAACGACTGTTTGCGCGATTTGCGTCTGCCATACACATCGTCATATCCCTCTTCCCATTTTGACAACATGGCGGGTATAACTTCCGGCGGCTCCTGCAAATCTGCATCAAGTGTAATCACACAATCACCCTTGGCATAATCAAAGCCTGCAAGCATACCGATTTCTTTACCATAGTTGCGCGACATATCCAGATAATTCACCCGGCTATCAGCCATACGCATCGCTTTGAGTAATTGCAGAGTGCTGTCCGTACTCCCGTCGTTGACAAACAAAAGCTCAAAATCATATTTGTTTTCAAGAGGATAAAGCACATCGCATACTCGTTTATAAAAATGCGGTAACGCCTCCTGTTCGTTATAGGCCGGAACAAGCAATGTCACTTTCTTCTTTTGCGTAACACTCTCATTCATCGGAGGTTTCAGTTTGCCGGGTGCAACTTTCGTTTATAGAATCGATGTAATCAAGAAGTTCTTCTCTTCCGGTAGCGTTGGCACTTGAAGTGGCAAAAATCGGCGGCAGTTCCTCCCATGATTTTAATAATTCTTTTTTGTATGCAGCAATATTTGAATCTGTAACGCGCGGACCCTGCTTGTCGACCTTTGTAAACACAATGGCAAAAGGCACGGCGTTTTCGCCAAGCCATTCCATAAACTCCAAATCTATTTTTTGAGGCGAATGGCGGCTGTCAAGCAAGACAAACAACAGAGTCATCTGCTCCCTTCCGAGCACATAATCTTCAATAATGCGACGTATTTCATCTCTTTGCTTCTTACCGCGAGATGCATATCCATATCCGGGCAAATCAACTATATACCATTGGCCGCCGTTTATGGAAAAATGATTTATAAGCAACGTTTTGCCGGGAGTTTGAGACGTCTTCGCAAGACCTTTCCTTCCGGTAAGCATATTAATCAGCGAGCTTTTACCTACATTACTGCGGCCAATGAACGCATATTCCGGAGTCCCGACTGCCGGACATTGCCCCACTTTGGCACTGCTCACCATATATTCCGCCTTATTGATCTTCATAATTGGTGCAAAGTTACGATTTTTTTTGTAAATTTGCAGTATGTTTGACAGTTTGAATTCAACTCTTTTGGATAATGCGGTTGCCGAGCTGTCGCGGTTGCCCGGCATCGGTCGGAAAACAGCTCTTCGTTTAGCTCTGCATCTGCTGCGACAGCCTGCCGATATGGCTGAAAGTCTGGGCACGGCGATAATTAGGCTTCGGCGCGAAATGCGATATTGTTCCGTGTGCCACAATGTAAGCGAGAGCGATGTGTGTCCTATCTGCTCCGATTCTCACCGCGATGCTTCCATAATATGTGTAGTGGAGAATGTGAAAGATGTGCTAACAATCGAGGCCACTCGTGAGCATAACGGATTGTATCATGTGCTTGGCAGCCTAATTTCCCCACTTGACGGTATTTCTCCGCAAGATATTGAGATAGAGTCACTTGTAAGCCGAGTAAAGGAGAAAGGGATAACCGAGGTGATTTTGGCTTTGAGCCCTACAATGGAAGGCGACACAACCGGATTCTACATATTTCGGAAACTTCGGGATTTGCCGGTGAAAGTGACAATATTGGCTCGCGGAGTAAGTGTAGGGTCTGAACTTGAATATGCCGATGAGCTTACGTTGGGACGTTCAATCCAGCAACGCATACCCTTTGCCTCAACTTTCTCAGACTAAGCAATTTAGAACATATCCAGTATGCTTGCAGATACCGACATCAGACTCCGAGCCATTGAGCCGGCCGATATAAACGCGCTTTACGACTGGGAAAACCTCAGCCAATATTGGCAAGCCTCTTCCACACTTGCCCCCTATTCCGTACGCAACCTCATGCGTTATATAGATGAATATACCGCCGACCCTTTCGCCGCCGGAGAACTGAGACTCATGATTGAAAAAATCAAGGATAAAAAGCCGGTTGGCCTTATTGATTTATATAATGTGGAAGTGCGCCATCGCCGTGCGTGCATCGGTATAATTATAGCTCCGGAAGAGCAAAAGCGAGGAATTGCCACACGCGCACTGCACTTAATCGAGCAATATTGCCACGCCCACCTGCTTATGCATCAGCTTCTTGCCGCCGTTCCGGCCGGCAATCACGCCTCATTAAATTTATTTTTGAAAGCAGGCTTCTCGGTAGCGGCCACTTTGCAAGATTATATATCGGCTGACTCAGAGGGCGAATATTCCGATGCCATTATCATGCAAAAGATTTTGAAAAGTCCGCTAAAATAGCTAATTTTGCAATTTCAAAGAATTAAAGCGTATGAACGTACTCAAGTTTGGAGGCACATCAGTTGGAACTGTTGAAAGCCTCACATACGTAAAAAAAATAGTAGAAAGCCGCAACGAACCGGTCATTGTGGTGGTATCCGCTTTAGGCGGCGTTACCGATATGCTTATCAACGCCGCTCAGGCGGCTCTTGTCGGCAGCAATGAGTGGGAAAATATATTCGCCGATATTGAGCTGCGACACCGCACAGTTGTAGATAAGCTTATTGACCCTTCACAAGCAGAGCAAGTGTGGGCCGATATAACTGAAAAGCTTAATCGGCTTAAGAAATATTACCAAGGTATTCAACTCGTTGAAGACCTATCCGAACGCACTCTATGCAATGTGGTAAGTTTCGGTGAGCGCATGAGTTCGGTATTGGTCGGCCATATAATACGCGATGCGAAACTTCTGTACTCGCCGGACTTTATCAAAACGGAGAAATGGTTCGGCAAGAACATTGCTGTTGCCGACCTTACAGAAGCGCTCATAAGGCAGACATTCCGCAACACTGACTTTCAGGTGGCAGTAGTACCCGGCTTTATATCCTCCGACCGCGACACCGGAGATATAACCAACCTTGGACGCGGCGGCTCAGACTATACTGCCGCGCTTATTGCGGCGGCTCTTGATGCCGACTCGTTGGAGATTTGGACTGATGTAAACGGCTTCATGACAGCCGATCCCAGAATTATCCGAGAGGCAGAGGTAATCCCTCACCTTTCCTTCCTTGAGAGTATGGACTTGTGCAACTTCGGGGCAAAGGTGATTTATCCCCCGACAATCTACCCGGTGTTTCACAAAAATATTCCCATTCGTATCCTCAACACATTCAACCATACTGCTCCCGGCACATATATAACCGATGAGCACCTGATTCCGGTAGCTCGTCCTTTCCGCGGAGTGACATCTATTGCCGATGTGTCAATGCTGCAAATTGAACCTACAAAACAATTCTCGGCATCAATGTTGCGCAATCGCGCACTCAATGTACTCACAAAGAAAGGAGTGGAAATTCTTCTAAGCGTTTATCACAATGCCGATGACTTCGGTCTTCAGCAAGAAGACTCCGGCACTGTACGCATTGCCCTGAGAGCTGCCGATGCGGCTCGCGCGGAGCAAATGCTGAAAGAAGACTTGAGCGGAGAAGGTCCGACCGATATTTTGCCGACAATTACAGTATTGCCAAATGTCAGCACGGTTACTCTTGTAGGCGAAAATTTAAAGAAGGATCCGCAGGCTGCAGACCGTATGCTCCACACCCTGCGCCGTGCCGGCATACAGATACTCACCGCCGGACGAGGCTCTTCGGGTTTTGCAATGACGGCGGTTGTACCGCGAGAGGATATGACATCGGCACTCGACCTGCTCCACAGCCAGTTCCTCACCGCTTCCGGTACGTAAAACTTTTAGAGTTTAAGAAATTATGAAGTTTCAACGATTACGAATGTTTGTCAGGCTGCTTACTTGTCTCCTTATTCTGCTTGCTGCGGCCATACAGCGAGACAACAGCATTTTGGGGCATAAATTGGCCGATAATGAACCGGAATCCACAAATGAATCGGCTCCGGTGCGAAGTCAAGACGGTGCGACTATTGTCAATACTTCTACCCTTGCACCCGGAGTAAAGGGGTTTGCCGGACCAACTCCTCTCGAAATCACTATCGAGGACAATAAAATAACCAAAATAGAGCCTCTCGAAAACGCTGAAACGGCAAGTTTCTTTGAGCGGGTCAAAGCTGAACTGCTGCCCAAATGGATTGGCACGCCAATTGATGAGGTGGAAAGTAAGAAGGCAGATGCAGTTTCAGGCGCAACCTTCTCGTCAAATGCGGTAAATGTTAATATAAAGAAAGGGGTGGAATATGCCATTGGCAATCCCCCCGCCGACAGCAGCTCAACCCCTGCGGAATTTAAATTTTCTTGGGTATATATCTGCGTGCTGCTTACAATTCTGTGCGCCGCTGTTGTTCCGATGTTTGTGAGAAACAAAACCTACCGCTATATCCAATTGGTCATCAATGTCATAGTGCTTGGCGTATGGGGCGGCACCTTCCTATCTTACGAAGTGTTTGTCAGCTATTTGGCCAACGGAGTAAATCTGTTGCAGTCTTTGCCGGTATTGATAATGCTCGTCATTGCATTCGTATACCCCTTCCTCGGAAGAAAGACTCATTACTGCGCATGGGTGTGTCCTCTCGGCTCTCTTCAGGAGATATGCGGCAAAACAGTTAAATACAAACTGAAAATGCCCCTGAAAGTGACTAAGAGTCTTGAAATTTTTCAGGAATGTTTGTGGCTCGTATTGATGTTTGTAATGATGGCCGGCATCTGGTTCGACTGGATGGGTTGGGAGCTGTTCACCGCCTTTATTTTCAAATCGGCATCCATAGGAGTACTCATTGCGGCCGGCATTGTGGTATTGCTGTCATTTGTTGTGCCACGTCCCTATTGCAGATTTATCTGTCCTACCGGCTGCCTGTTTCAAACAATTCAAAATCCCGATAAGAAATTATGAAAATATCTAATATATTGAACATTATCTTGGCAGCGGCACTGGTAGTTCTCGCCCTGCGACTTGCCAAAGATAAACCGGAACAACCTGCCGCGGAGCCTGGTGCAAACAAGGTGATTGAAAACATAATGACACGCACCAGTATTCGTGATTATGAAAACCGCCCGGTAGAAGAGAGTAAAATTGACACACTTTTGCAGGCGGCAATGGCCGCACCGACAGCTGTGAACAAACAGCCCTGGCAGTTCATAGTAATCAAAGACAAAAAGACACTCAAAGCAATATCCGAAAACTTCAAGTCGATGAAAATGGCGGAGAAAGCGCCGTTGGCAATTGTGGTTTGCGGTGATTTGGAGGCTGCGCTCCCCGGCGATACATCTGAATATTGGGTGCAAGACGCTTCCGCTGCCACCGAGAATTTGCTTTTGGCAGCACACAGTCTCGGACTCGGTGCCGTGTGGTGCGGCATTTATCCGATACCCGACCGGGTGGAATTGCTTAAAAATATACTCAATCTCCCCGACAACATTATACCCCTTAATGTAATACCCATAGGCTATCCGGCTGAGGATCCGCAACCAAAAGACAAATGGGATTCCAAGAAAGTCCGGTATGAAAAATGGAACTGATGTGTACTCTGAATATTCTTGAAGACTTTTGGCTTGGTATAACTTCAACCCAAGTTACACTTGCCAATTCCATGTTCAGGCTGCTTGTAGCCATGCTCATAGGCTGTGTGATAGGCTGGGAGCGCAAGCGCAAGGGGCAGGTGGCCGGTCTGCGCACATTCACCCTCATCAGTATGGGGGCGTGTCTGGCCATGTTGCTGTCCATATATGTACCTCAAGAATATATGGGGTTAAAGAACGGCGACCCCGGGCGCATCGCGGCGCAGGTAGTTACCGGTGTCGGTTTTCTCGGCGGCGGCGCAATGATACAGCAAAAGGGCTCCATACGCGGACTGACTACCGCCGCCGGCATTTGGGTTGTGGCAACTCTCGGCATGGCGGTAGGTGTAGGTATGTACGGCGCCGCTGTAATTGCCACTGTGCTGGTAATGATTACACTCATCAGCCTTGAACACTGGGAACACAAAGTTCGTATAGGCCAAGAATCGCGCGTTGTCAACGTGCGTGTGGGAGAAGTGGTACATGACGTTGCCGAATATCGGAAAGTATTCAAGGCCAACAAAATGCACCTTTCCACATTTTATATAGAAGTGGATTATGAACGCAATCAATCGGAAATCAGCTTTATAGTACTCTCACGCCGCGGTGCTGACTATCTGAGTATGTTTGATGCTTTGAAGTGCATTGCCCCGGTAGAAGCCATTACTTTATCCTCGCAAGTAGATATATAATCTTGTTAATCATCTTATTAAAGCAAAAATTTTGAAAAGAGCAACCGCATTTATAACATATTTACCTGCCATTGCGGGATTTACCGCATCGGCTCATGGAGAGAGTACCTCTGCGGCTCACTCGGCACAAACCGCTTCAATAGAACCGGCCGAACCGCACAACGCTGACTCGGAGGTTCATTCCACTAACGGCCTCATAGCCGACTTGGCTCTCATTCTGTTGCTCGGTGCCGTTGTAACCATTCTTTTCAAAAAGATGAAACAGCCGGTGGTGTTGGGATATATCCTCGCCGGCTTCCTCGCAAGCCCGAAATTCGAGTATATACCCTCTATTTCCAATCTTGAAAACATTGACTTTTGGGCTGAACTCGGTATCGTAATTTTGATGTTCACCCTCGGATTGGAGTTCAGCTTTAAGAAACTTATAAACTCCGGCACTTCGGCCATACTCACCGCATTCATTATTATCACGGGCATGACCTTCTGCGGGTTCGGTGTGGGGCAACTGTTGGATTTTAACTTTACCAACTCCATATTTTTAGGCGGTATGCTCTCGATGTCAAGTACCACTATCATATTGAAAGCCTTCACCGACCTTGGATTAAAACAGAAGAAATTTGCCTCTCTTGTACTTGCGGTGCTGATTATTGAAGACCTGTTTGCAGTGCTTATGCTCGTGCTTTTGTCCTCGCTTGCCGTAGGCGATGTGCAAGGTGCGGAGTTGGCCATGTCTATCGGCAAACTGCTCTTTTACCTCATATTATGGTATGTAGTCGGCGTATGGTTTATCCCTACATTTTTCGACAAATTCCGCCGATATATGAATTCCGAAACACTGCTCGTGGTTTCGATGGGCATATGTTTCGGTATGGCGATACTCAGCACCCTGTGCGGATTTTCCCTTGAACTTGGAAGTTTTATTGCCGGAAGCATAATTGCCGGCACGGTGATGGCCGAGCGTATCGAGCATGTGGTGCAGCCGGTCAAGGACCTGTTTGGTGCGGTATTCTTTATTTCCGTGGGAATGATGGTGGAGCCGGCTGTAATTGCAGAGTATTGGAGTACGATATTGATTCTTGCAGTGGTTGTGATTGCCGGCATGATAATTTTCGGCACAACGGGTATGTTGATTACCGGGCAGACTCTGAAAGTAGCAATGGAAAGCGGTTTCTCCCTCACGCAAATAGGCGAGTTCAGCTTTATCATCGCCTCGCTGGGTATGAGTTTGGGTGTACTCAACGAAAGCCTGTATCCAATAATAGTGGCCGTCTCGGTAATTACAATCTTCACCACACCTTACTTTATAAAACTCAGCAGTCCGGCATATAAGTTCACAGAAAAGCATTTGCCCGGCGGATTGAGATTTCTCATTACACGCTACAACGAGCAGCGGTCTGACAGTTCCGAAATCGGACGGCTCTGGCGCTCCATATTGCTCCGATACGTATGGCGCATCGTCTTATTCTCGGTAATGATTATCGCTGTGATAATGCTCTCACGCCTCTTCCTGTTCCCGCTTCTTGAAGGCATCGACAAGGAATGGGGCCACCTGATTGCAACGGTTATTACCTTGGCTGCCATGTCGCCTTTCCTTGTAATGCTCTCCTTCAGCGCTACAAAGCCGAAAGAACGCGAACGACTTAACCACTCGTCGCAGATACCGTTTATTGCAATGCGCATTATCCGCTATCTCATCGGCATAAATTTTGTGATATACTTCATATCAATGACCTATGCCACAAGGGTTGCATTGGTAGTAGGCGCATCGTTTTTGGTATTCTATATCATCATGGCCTCAAGCAAGCTACATCTGAGATATGCCCGCATGGAGAAAAAATTCCTTGGCAATCTGAACGAAAGAGAAGACACACGCACCGGGCGCAATAATGTGGTAACCGGAGATTTGCATCTTGCGTTCATTGATGTAGACTCGGCTACCCCCTTTGTCGGCGACAGGATTGAAGACTCCGGTATACGCCGCGACTACGGTGTGAGCATTTCAAGCATACAGCGCGGTATGCGCTCCATTCCCCTGCCGGGCAAAGACACTCGTATTCTGCCGGGTGACATTCTCGGCATCATTGGTACTGATGAATCTATTCAGCGGTTTAATGCCGATATTGAAAAATATAAAAAAGCGGAGGCTGAATTGCCAGCCTCCAATACACGCACTGAATTGCAAAGTATAATTCTTAGCCCTCAATCTCTTCTTATAGACAAAACACTTGCCCAAGGAGACATACGCCGAGACTACCATGCAATGCTCCTGCGTGTAATCCGCGATGACGGCGGCGAAATACCTCTCACTCCCGATTTGAAATTCGCTGTCGGAGACACTCTGTGGCTTGTAGGTGACCCGGACTATATAAACAAACTGAAATAACAATCTCTAAATATTCCCCTAATTCCTATGGAGAAAATTATAATTTTGGACTTCGGTTCACAATACACTCAGCTCATTGCACGCCGTGTGCGTGAACTGAACACTTATTGCGAAATCCGACCATACAACAAATTTCCTGCTGATGACCCGGATATTATAGGAGTAATCCTTTCGGGAAGCCCTTATTCCGTAAACGACCCGGAGGCTTTGCAGATAGACCTCACCGATATTCGCGGACATTGGCCTCTGCTCGGCATTTGCTATGGCGCACAGTATCTTGCTCACACCAACGGCGGACGAGTAGCCTCTTCCAAAACACGCGAATATGGCCGCGCCCAACTGGTATGGCACGATGATGCAGACCCGCTGATGCACGGTGTTCGCGAGGGTTCCACAGTGTGGATGAGCCACGGCGACTCAATCATTGACACCCCGGAGAGCTTCGTAAATGTGGGTTCCACCGCCGATGTAAAGAACGCGGCCTATCGTATAAGCGGCGAGAAGACATGGGGTGTGCAATTCCACCCGGAGGTATATCACAGTGAAGACGGCAAGATTGTACTCTCTAACTTCGTCAAGGATATCTGCGGCTCGCATCAAGACTGGACTCCGGCCTCTTTCATTGAAAGCACAGTGGAGCAACTGCGTGCTCAATTGGGCGATGACAAGGTGGTACTCGCCCTCTCCGGAGGTGTGGACTCAACCGTAGCCGCCGTACTTCTGAATAAAGCCATCGGCAAAAACCTCACTTGTATATTTGTAGACAACGGCCTGCTGCGCTACAAAGAGTTCGACTCCGTGCTTGAGAACTACGGCAACATGGGTCTGAACGTAATCGGAGTTGACGCAAAAGAGCGTTTCTACACAAATCTTGCCGGAATCACCGAACCTGAAAAGAAACGCAAAATCATTGGCAAAGGCTTCATCGATGTCTTTGAAGAAGAAAGCAAAAAGCTCAAAGACATAAAATGGCTTGCACAGGGCACAATTTATCCTGACGTAATCGAGAGCCTTTCCATTACCGGCATGGTAATAAAGAGCCACCACAATGTAGGAGGATTGCCGGAGAAAATGAACCTGAAACTTGTAGAGCCGCTGCGCCTTCTCTTCAAAGACGAGGTACGCCGTG
This sequence comes from Prevotella sp., assembly GCA_023662865.1. Taxonomy (GTDB): domain Bacteria; phylum Bacteroidota; class Bacteroidia; order Bacteroidales; family Muribaculaceae; genus Lepagella. The sequence continues at coordinate 66,449 of JAMPIK010000004.1, read as the reverse complement.
TGGGTAAGGAATTGGGCATCTCCCCCACTCTGATTGGCCGTCACCCCTTCCCCGGTCCGGGTCTGGGAGTGCGCATCCTCGGCGAAGTGACTGCCGAGAAAGTACGCATATTGCAAGAAGCCGACCACTACTTCATTCAAGGTCTGCGCGACAATGACCTGTACGACAAAGTATGGCAAGCCGGAGCCGTCCTGCTGCCGATACGCTCCGTAGGCGTAATGGGCGATGAGCGCACATACGAAAACGTTGTGGCTCTGCGTGCCGTAAATTCCACCGATGGCATGACAGCAACATGGAGCCATCTACCCTACGACTTCCTCGGCTCGGTAAGCAACGAAATCATCAACAAAGTCCGCGGAGTAAACCGAGTAGTCTACGACATCTCCTCCAAACCACCATCCACAATCGAGTGGGAATAATTTATCCACTCTGAGACTCAAGATAAATTTTATTTTAATTAATATAAATCAACCACTTAGCAACTATACCACTGATTGCTAAGTGGTTGTTTTTTAACCGGAATTACAAAATTGCACCCTAAAATTATAGAGTGTATCTAATAACAATTTGGGGTATGGTTGTTGTTTCAAATAAAAGTAGTAAATTTGCAGGTAGATAAACAGAAGCAGGTATGCACCTTATAAATGCAACATTCAAAAACTGTTTGCCTTGTGTAGAAAGCAAAAGGTGGGAAAATTGTATGCTTTTGGTTCTATCCTCACATCACGTTTTAATAAGGATCGTGATGTCGATATTCTTGTCAACTTCAATTCATAGATAGACCACAACAACTATGCTGATAATTTTATTGATTTTTACAATGCGTTGAAATCATTATTTGGAAGAGATGTTGATTTGGTAGATGAAACTTCTGTGAGAAATCGATACTTCAAGGAAGAACTTGAAGAAACAAAATATTTAATTTATGGATAGAAAGTTGAGAATATACCTTATAGATATTCTTTCTTAAATTTTAGAGATTGAATCATTCATGGTTGATAGGCCAAAGTAATATGCCACATTCTGCAACGACACACTTTTCAGACGCGGGATTGAAAGAAATATTGAAATAATGGGTGAGGCAATGAATCAGGTTTTGAAGCTTAGCCCGGATATTCCTATCACTGCAGCAAGAAAAGTAGTTGATACCCGAAACTTTGTTATTCATGCTTACGGACTCTCTGAAACCTGATATTTTATGGGGTATCATAATCAATCACATGCCATTGCCGAAATCAGAAATAGAAAAACTTTTAGAACACCCTAATGGTTAATATAGGTCGTACACAAATACTTTGTGCACTACCTATAAAAGATAATTGAGGCTTACTCCTGCATCAAAATGGGTAGCCGATTGAGAAGTGGAAGGAGGAGTCACGACCCCATTTGGGGTGTATTAGCGGCCAGGGTTCTTGTTTTTTGGCCGGGTTATGTGCTTTCATGCCCATGTCTACTCGAATCAGGAAATAATTGAAGTTCAGGCGGATACCTACTCCGTATGAGGCGGCGAGCTGCTTATAGAAGGTGTTGAAATGAAACATACCCCCTTCTTGATTGTCATAAGCATGTATTGTCCAAATATTTCCGGCATCAACGAACAATGCTCCTTCTATAAACCAGAATAATTTGGCACGATATTCGGCAGACAAGGTAAGCAATATATCTCCGCATTGATTTATGAATGAGCTTACGGAATTGGAGGCATCATAACAACCTGGGCCGAGGGTGCGCACATCCCAACCACGCACTCCGTTTGCACCTCCGCCATAGAAGCGTTTTTCAAAAGGAAGTATCCGTGAGTTGCCATAAGGAAATGCTGCTCCGAAGGCCACATGAAATGCCAGTGAATTTCTTGTGTCGAAGGCATGTGCAAATCCATAGTCTATTTCGGCCTTGACATATTGCGAATAGTTGATGCCGAATACCTTATACGGGTTTCGGCTTACATCATCGCGGTGGGTTAATATCGAGTTGATGGCGAACAGCAGATTGCCGGCAGTCTCGGCATTAAACCTGAGTGTCCACACATCGTTCTGCGCCCGGCGTTGGTATTGAGACTCTTGCCTCTTGTTGGAAATATACAGGCGATAGGCCATGCTCATTATGAAATGGTCTTCATAACTGTATCGGAGCAGCGGATTGTCCGGTGCTATAAGGTCAATGAAATTCTGCGTGCTTTCCGGGAGATATACATAGTTAATATCCAACGGAGTCCATACATGACGGCGCGAACGCCAACGCTCTTTCCATGTATAGCTGAACCCGGCAGATGCAATCACGCGGGTGTATTCCGGTCGTTCCTGATAGTTGACGGACATATGCAAGTCCGTGGCGGCCTGGATACGGCGCTTGAAACGTGAAGAGAGGAATGGGAATTTAAATTTCGGGAAATTCAAACCGAGGTTGAGAGAATACTCCATATATCGGTCATGAATAAGGCCGTCGAGATTTCCGGACAACGATTCGTAAGCACCCCTGACTTTGGCCGTGAAAGTCTCCGAGCCGCGACCTATGTTTCGGTGGGAATATCCTATTGCGGTGGCCATACCCAAATCGCCCTCGGAGTTTGTACCTTCAAGTTCCAACGTAATGGTCTGCGGTTTACCCGGGGTGAGCATAATATATGCATCAAGGCCGGTGGCTCCGTTGGGTATCATTTGAATATTTACAAAGCGGAGTATCTCCAATCGCGCGAGTGCTTGATATGTGCGGGTTACATTATATTCGCTGTATTTATGTCCGGGAACGATGAATATATTCTCGGCCAATACAGCCGGGCGAAGATATGGCTCGCTGTTTGTCAGGATATTCAACCGCTCATAGTGCAAGGTGTCAACCAAGTTCAGGTCTCGCATGGAAAGCATGGTCGCCGGGTCATAATTCGGCACTACATACACATTGGTTATAGTGCGCGGCTCGTACATCAAAAGGGAGTCTACATTCAGCTGCCCCGGCCGAGTTTTGGGAGTTGTAACCATGACAGTTAGGTCCACTGCGGTACTGCCATGTGTAGTGTCGGCGGAGAAAGAAATATAGTCTTTCGAATATCCGAAATAGCCGCGATTGCGCAAATCTGCGGTAATGCGTTCACGCTCGGCATCCAGCAGATTCATATCCAAAGGATCGGACTCTCGGATAAGACTGCGAGTCAACCGTCTGTTGACAATAGCGGCAACAGAATCATTATCTATCTGATATTCAATATTCTTGAGCAGATGCGGCAATCCGGGCAGCAATGTGTAATTCACATCGATTTTCTTTTTCTCCGGCTTGGCAATTGTATCAACCACAACTTTTGCGGAAAGAAAGCCTTTGTTAATCATAGCTTGACGCAGCTGCTTAGCCGATAAATCGGTAAGCTCCGGGTCATAAATCACGGGCGGTTCACCGATACGTTGAATCCAGCGATTCCACCATTTAGTCGTATCTTTGCCGGAGAGGTTGTACACGCCGAGCTGCAATTTGGCACACCACAGAAACTTGTGGTTGGGAATTTGCCGGAGGTACAATGCCATCTGCTCCTCATCGAATGTTTTGGTAGAGTCCTGAATATCAATATTCACCGAGTTAAGGAGCAACGAGCCGTCAGGCACATGTTTTACTGATGAACACGCAAGGAGCAGACAGCACCCTACCAGTACCGCCAATACTCCCGTAACAGATATTTTATTTGCAGGTATTGACATCCAGAGTGCAAAGTTACAAAAAATTACCGAGCGAGAGACATATTCACTGAAATACCGTAATTGGTATTCGATGTAGGATATGAGCTGTTGGATACAAGCGGTGTGTTGACCTGATGATCGAAGAAGGCTCCGAGTGTGAGTCGCCGTGACAATATGTATTGCGCAGTGAAATTAATTGAGAGGGTTTGAGTGCCGTTCTGCGCTTGTGTGAATGCAGTCTCAATCTTGCGAATTAGGCTCTGATTGTTGGCAAATGAGAAATCGAGATTGAGTGTAAGGTCGTTGCTAGTACCGCCTTGCGATGAACCTATTTTCAGCACCTTGTTGAAGTTTGCAAACTTATATCCCGCACCGATTGTAAACTGCTTGCTGGTAGCTTCAACAATCTGTCCGGCCGATGAGTTGAGCGACAGGGTGCGTGAGTCGCGGTACTCGGCGTTGAAAGTCACTCCATTGTTAAGGGTGGCACTCACACCAATCAATGGTGCGAATTTTTCGGTAATCGTCACTGATGAAATGTTGTAGGGCGATGACGGTATCGGACTTTGTGTCTGCTCATCAAGAGTGAACCCCCTATCGCCGTCTACCCCGATCCAGTTCAAATAAGAGGTATACGACCCTACCGAATAGGTACATTGATATGCGTGAGAGACAGTAAAACTCTTGAACATTTTCTTAAACCAGGGCATCTGCATCAAACCATCGTAAGTCACACGCCAGTTGGGGCGAATAGCCGCAAGAGAGGGGAAAGCAGTAAGAGACACCTTGCGAGCGTCCTGACCCGAATATGCCGCCAAGAAGGCCGGGATAAGCACATCGGAAGAAGTACGAGACACTGTTCCGACCTCCGGATTAAAGACTGTGCCACCTAACGGATTACCTTCCATAAACCCGGAACCGGGATAATGAGTGCCTCGGTATTGAGCCTCATATCGCTCGGCAACTACCGGAATGGCATTCAGGAAGTCGGTAAATGCCTGAGATGCGTAGCCGTCATCGGCTGAACATCCGCGTAATGCAGTAGCAATGGCTATATGTGTCTTGGTAAACGAGCCGGTACGGTTTGTCGGCATATTGTCATACATAAACTGTACCTGCTGTGTACGATTGTCAGTACGATTGTTCGTCAACAATATCTTCAAGCCGCGTACAGGCTCAAGATTAAGTTCGAAATTGAACTCTTGAGTAGTACTCCATATAGCCGGAGAAATCTGAGTGGCATCTGTGATAAGCCAGCCGCGGTCAAGGGCTTTGTTCAGATAACTCTCGTCAGTAAAACCAAAAGCAAAGTCCAAGCCCGGCGCCATTGGTCCGTAGTTACGTGTCTGTCCGAAGATATCTCCCACATCGGGGCGGAACAGTGGCAACGTCATAGAGTTGGATTGACGCCATTTGAAGCTGAAATTACGCGGCATCATCACCAGACGCAGGGTGTAGTCGGCAACATCTTTCCATACGCTCTTTTTGTCCTCGGCTTTGGATTCGGTTACGGTCAACTTGATGTCTCGCGCACCGCGGTCAAGAATTTCAATCGTGTTTTCATCGATTGTCTTGGTCTGAAGTTTTACCGGCTTGCCGTTTTCAATGGCGGTAATGCGCACCTTCTTAACCTTGAGGTTGTGTTTCACTGTTGTAGTGGTATCCTCTGCCAAAGTAATCACTTTTTCAAACTTCTTGGACTTCTCTTTCTTGGAATTCTTGATATTGGTATTCCTTGCCGAGTTTGAAGTGGAGAACCGCTTGTTAACCGCTTTGAGATACGGGATTTTGCCAAACAGATTTTCAAAATTAATGCGTGCATCGGCATTCCATGTAGCCTGATTTTGGATTGAGTTGCCAAGATAGACATCATCTACGGTTGCACCGCGATCCCATTTATAGATTGCATTGTACGACACATTACCGGTGAGATAATCCAAAGCCGGTATCTTATTGAAAGGTGCACGATAGGTGGCCGTGAATGTCTGGTTATAGTTCCACGGCGTACCAAGCCCCTTGATGGAATTCCACACTGTGTCGCGCCATTCCTTATACTTGTCGGGGAACAGTTTCTTATTCACGGCTCCGATTGTTTCTTCAATACGTGCAGTTGTGTTGGAAGCGAAGGTAAACGACAAGCTCTTGGTCAAATTCCATGACAGGTTTAATTGTCTATCCCAAATAAAATTCTTGCTCACCTGCACGGGCAGCTGGAAGAATTGGTCTACCTCGGAGCGAGTCTGCTGCTCATAGTAATACCTTGATATGTTGGTATAGAAGGAGAACGAACTAAACAACCAGTTCAGTTCCCAATCTTTCAAGAATTTGGCACTCTTGCTTTTGCTCTTGATGAAAGAGAATGGTTTGAAGGGCTTGATTACCGGATTGTAGCTGTATTGGAAAGAGCCTTTGTAATCAGAGGTGTTTTCATATTCGGTAACCGGGTCTATATTCTTCTGCTTGTTGAACGAGAAAGAGGCGGAAAAGTTGGCCGGATCCCAAGGCATGGGAGTCTTGCTCTGCACATTGAATTTTAATCCGGAGATTGAGAAACTCTCAACCGTCTTATGAGTGACGGCAAAGCTTGAAATTGAATCCTTCTCTGCTTTTGTGGAAACAGCATCAAGCGCATCTTTGAGCAGAATATCCTGATCAAGCGGATTATATTTGGGAGTTGTTTTTTCTTTTGAAATTGAATAATACACCGGTGCGGAGAGTTTGGCTTTCTCCGGGAGGAAACGCCCGAGGTCAGCCTGCACCGCCACGTTGTATTGTTCGTAATCATCGAGTCGGCGAGCTGCAAGCCCTTGGTCTACGCCACCGAAACCGGCTGTCTCGATATGCGCACCGGCATTTACGGAAGCCACATCGGAAAGCGACAGGTTCATGTTGCCTTTGGCAGCCCAGCCGCCACTCTCGTCAAAATCCGTAACTTTCAGTTCATTCACCCAAATAGTACCCCCCTTGGTAGTGTTGCTCTTGTTGCGCACACCTATGAGCATCACTCTGACATCGGAGAGCGAAGGATTACCCAAAACAGAAATTGTGTTATGCTCATTGGCGGGGTCATGCTCGGAATACAATACATTGAACCCTACTCCCTGCATCCCTGCCGAGCGGTCACGGTTGCGTTTGGTTTTAATATCCGGGAATGCGGACAAATTCACATCCAGGCGGTTGTCAAGAGGCCATACTATACGGCGGTCGGCCACGCTTCGGTTGTTATACTGTCCGGGAGGTGTGATATCCAAAGGTATTTCGTATTCGTAATAGTTATTCTTCACATCGGAGCCCAAGCGTACGAACAGAGCCAAATCGCCGTTGCGCAGGTTGGTTTGATTATCAACCAAAGCCTCGGCATGTACCCACATTTGCAGGCGCTTGTAAATACGCAGGTCGGTTTGTGTATTTTTGTACACACCGCGCGCATCGCCGGCTTGCAGGCCGGTGACTTTAAGGCTCATGGACTGCTCATTCAGCAATGTAGCTTGCGCCTGCCCCGGGTCCTGAATACGAGTTACATCCGGCGGAAGAATATAGTTTACCGGCTCGCGACCGGCATTCTCTTCGATATTCACAATGCTCATGTCGAGTTCGCCTTCGGCCGGGGAGTCATCGCGATTGTTCAAGTTAAACTGATAGTCGCGCCATTCGCCGCGCACGAGTTCGAGTGTGGCAAAACGCAAGTGGGTCACGGCTTTGAAGCCGGTCATGAACATACGAGCGAAACGTATTGTACTCCAATCGTTGATACCGCCGACTACCTTATCGGGTTGTTTCAAAGGAATTTTAAACTGATACCATATTACTTCCTGATATGTGCCGTTGCGCACCAAAGTGCGTGTCTGACGCTTGTCGGTGATATAGTTTTTGCCCACTTCCAAGTCTTCCGGGCGAATTGAAACCCGGTATTGGAAATAGCGTTCGTACTCATTTAGCGTATTATCCTGATTTATATCCTCCACATCGGGCACCGTACGTGCGCTTTGGTAGTATGGATTGTCACTTTGATTTGGCGACAATGAGTTGCCTTCCACTCCGTTATAGTGTTTATATCGCTCCAAGATTGTGCTCTTGTGGTCATCATACCACGGCGAACGATAGAAGTGGTAATTATCCTGAGCCGGGTCGGAGAATATCGAGAAAGGATTGTCGGACAGTTCATTAACAGTGGAACCGGGCAACTTGCGGCGCATATTATCCAAGAAAGAGGAATACGACGGGAATGTAAACTCATCGGCATTGGGGAGACCGTCAAGACCCACGTCCTGCATCGGGCGTGCGTTTTCTGCGTTCTCAAACGCATATGTAAGAGAGTTTTGAGTGGAGACACGCCCCCAGTTGGTTTCGGTTATAAACTGATTGGAGCCGTCAATGGGCAAACCATTCTCATAACTCTTCAATCCGTCTTTGAGAATATCTTCGCTTATTTCTCCGAAGTTGAAATACAAATCGCCGCCTTCGGTGTTTTTCAAATCCGGGTCGAGGAACGGGTCCATCATCCAAAATTGAATGTACTCCACATTTGAAGTCTCGAAATTGGTATTGTCCATACGGCGCATGATGCCGCCCCAGCGTTTTTCCGGAAACAGAAGATTTCCCTGATCGTCTACATCTTGGTCATCAAGGTTATACGGGCCGCGCTCGTTCGGGTAAAAAGACAAGTTGAGAGTCTGAATTGTCTGGCTCTCGGCATAACTGTTTTCTCTGTTCGGGAAGAGTTCGCGTGTAGGAATTTCGCGTACATACGGATTGGAGAGTTGGTTCAAGTCGTTGCGGAGATAACCGGGTATCTGACTTGAGTTTTTCTGTGTGAACAACCTGTCGATATAGTACCAAGAGAGCAAAGCTCTGTTCTTGCCATACGCCACGTTGTTAGTCAATGAGGCTTCCGGGAAGAGTGCATCGGCTCCGCCATCGTAAGGCGTTGAAGCAAGAAACCATGAATATGGGGAGCGCATATCGATTCCTGTTTGTGAAGACTCGAAGTCATCGATATAGGACGAACCGGAAGGCGAACCGCTCTTTTGTTGATGCGGCACGAGCTGCGCAAATTCAGCTGTGAGCGAGAGGGTTGAGGGGCTTACGGCATTTACCGTAGGTATTTTATTCAGCAAGTTTGTAAGCCACATGAATTGGGTATTGTAACTCATGTTCAAACCCCACATGGAATTATTTATAACCTCATCACCGAGATTTACCTTCTCGGTGAGTGCCTTTTCGGAGAAATGCAACAGAGTACCTCCGATTGTAAAATCTTTGTTGAATTTATATTGCGCGTCAAGCCCGAGAAGAGTCTTTCGCTGCATGGAGAAGAGCGACTGATTTTCAAGGCGCACACTCACATTCGTGCCTGAGTCGATAATGCTTTGGTTGGTGATGGTGACAATACCCATGGTATAGTCCACGGTATAGTCGGCATTTTCGGTAAGAGTGACACCACCGGCGGTTACGACTACCGATCCTCGCGGCACATTCATGGCACCCAGGCGTATCTGCGCACCGCTTGATGCCTGATATTCACCGGTAAGCGTAAACTTGTTTTTATCGGCAAACTGGCGAGCAACAGTCAGAGTTGAATCGTAAAGCTCGGTGTAGGCATATTGACGTGCCAAGGCCGGGTCGCCAATCTTTTTAATAAGGTTGGCTCCGAAAGGCTCCGCTACCGGAAATATTATTTTACCGGTAGAGCTTTGCACCGTATAGCCCTCAATGTAGTCAAAAAAACCGTCGGAATTACTTTCCTGATTGTTATCGAGGCGGTCAAGGTTCATCACCTGCAAGAGCGATTGGTTGGCTATCGAGCCTACGGGCAGATAGACAATTTCCGTACCGGTAGTGTCGCTGAGGTACTTGATGTTGAGTTTGAATTTGTTGCTTTGGAGCTGATATGCACCGAGCGAGTAGACGTTCTTCATCATCAGCTTCCACATAGGGAGCTTCGGGGAGATGGTAGTGCCTCGCAGCATTTTAAGGTATAGAGCATCGGATGTGTTGGTGACATCGTTTGAAAATTCACCTACCTGATACACTTTGCCGCCGTAGGTATATTCAAAGGCCACAGCCAATACTTCGTCTGAAGAAAGGGCTGACTTAAGCGAAATGTATCCGAGGGTTGAGTTTAATGTATACTCGCTGCTATTGAGCAGACGTGCACTTTCTACCTTTTCGTAATCTTTGCCGCCTTCGATTCCATACGCATTCAGGGGAGCAAGTACTTGTGTCACCTGATTTATGTTTCGCGCTCCGGAATAGTCCGTTTTTATTACGGAAAGCAGGTTATTGCTTTGGTTTGAGGGGACAATCTGACTGTGATTCACAGTCCAATAGTCAGTTGCAAGATTGGTTGACTCACCAAGATCCATAAATCCGACGAAGTTGCGACTTTCATCGTACTTACCGCTCTTGTTGGTAACCCACACTTCAATACGAGTAATGTTTATACCGCTGCTTACATGAGGCAGTTTTGCGGCGAATTCATCGTAATGCTCATAAAAATATTGCGAGAGGAAGAAGTGGCGGTTTGCATCGTAGTCATCGGCTTTGATGGAGAAAGGAGTAGTCTGCACACCGCCCTGCGTATTTACTGTCTTACTCTCTGAATTCTGTTGGGAGACAAGCCCGGTAAGAGTCAGCTTGCCGAATTGCAATTTGGTTTTCAGGCCAAACAGAGCCGTACTTCCTCGTATGAGAGAGGAACCTGTAGTCATTGACACATTACCGGCTTCAATCAGCTTGATAATCTCATCTTCCTTACCTTCGTAAGCGAGCTTGAGGTTCTTTGAATCGAAGTCGAAAGTTGCATCGGTGTTATAGGTCATGTTAAACTTCATTTTGTCTCCGACCGAGGCATTGATTGTAGCCTGAATTTTATTGTCAAAGTCAAAATAAGTTTTTCTGCGAGAGTTTTCGGAAAGAGCCGGATTGTCGGTCTTGTTGCTTTTAATACCGAGATTAAGCTGTATGGAACCTTGTGTGGTAAGGCGCACACCGCCCGGACCGAAGACCTTTTCCAGAGGGCCGAGGGCGAAGTTCATATCAAGGATATTAAACGGCTGCTTCTCTTTCTGCTCGAATATTTCTGCATTGCGCTGTTGGAAATAATCGAACATATCCTGACGAACAGTTACATTATTGTATTCACCGGGACTCATCTGAAACGGTGTGACGAGATCCATATCACCCACCTTTGTATGAATTACATACATTTTTGTTACAGGGTCATATATGGCCTCTGTCTTTATATTGGACGGGTCGCGCAAGTCAGCTGCAAATTCCTTGCCGGCAAAATCGGCATATTCCGTGGGCAGGGTGGTTTGTACCGGCGAGGGGAGGATAATACTGTCCGGGATACCGGGAGCAACAAAGTTCACCGGCGGGTTGGACGGGGGGGGGGGAGCTTGTCGGCGCCGGTGCGTGAAGACTGCGGGTGGGCCATAACGACTGAAAGGACGGCTGCAAACAGCAGCGTCCATATAGTAATGCGTATGTTTTTCTTTGCAGTCGACATTAGGGTAATAATCTGCACAAAAGGGCTTGAGGCTCTGTCTTATAGCATTTTAAGGGCTTTCGTTATGGCCTGCTCTACTGAAATTGCGGGTGCATCGCTGAAAATTTTCTTGAGAACCTTTTCGCTTTGCGCTTTGGCAAATCCAAGCATGAGCATGGCGGCGAGAGCCTCGTCAAACGCCGGAGTAGACACTTGAGCCTGACTAAATAACGCATCGTCACTCACTTTTATTTTATCTTTGAGGTCGATTATTATGCGTTGTGCTGTCTTTCCGCCTATTCCCTTCACTGCTTTGAGCATTGACTCCTGCCCGGTAGCGATTACATTTTCAATATCGCGCACGGTTAAGGAGCTCATTATCAGGCGAGCCGTATTTGCTCCCACGCCGCTCACACCGATGAGCAGCCGAAAAATTTCTCTTCCGCGCTTTGAGAGAAAGCCGTAAAGGGTATGTGCATCTTCCCTTATGCTTTCGTGTATATAAAGTTTTGTCTCCTTTTTGTCTTGCAAGCAGGTATAGTCAATCAGGTTGATATTAATTTCATAGCCTATACCGCCACAATCTATGACAGCATATGTCGGGGTTGTTTCCGCTATTTTCCCGGAGATATAATCGTACATTATTTTATTGTGTTTTTGTCATCCGGCTTAATTGCCGGACTATTGGAAGGTGTGGGAGAGGAAGTCTTTTTCTTTTTATTGCGGCGGAAAATGCCGGGCAAGAAATGTTCGAAGTCTTTCTTAAAGACAATTCCTACTCCCTGTGTTGTCAGTGCCGAACGCAAGTAATAATTTTGATCATTGAAATGATTGTATGCTTTAAGGCGCCATGTGCCGGCACGGTTCAGCAGATACTCGATATCAAAGTCGCCTATAAAGGTTGTGGATGAGGTAGCTTTGTCGCGATAGCCTAAATTACCGTTGAGTATAAGCCTGTTGTTGAGCAATGTAGAGGAAAGAGCCAGGTCTACCTCCATGTCGGAGAAGTCTCCTTTTTCAGTTCGGAAATATGGGGAGAAGCTCCAGCCGGGTGTCAACTCGCCGAGTACGCTCGAGAGCTGCGAGGATATGGTGGTTGATGCCACGGAAGCTAATTCGTTGTTTGAGCCGGAAGTACCCATATAGTCAGGAGTATAGAAGCGATTAAGCGCGAGCAGATAGACTATCTGACGGTTCATCATGTCGGAGGTGGAGACAATGCTTTTCACCTTGCGCGCCACATCTTCCGTAAGAGTAGGCAACTCAATGTCGAAGTCAATGTCCGGACTCATCATCGGGCCTGATACCTTCAACAACGCTTCGACCGGCACGTTGGTACGATTAAGCTCACGGTCATCTGCGAATGATTTGTCAAGGTCGGTGAGTGAGGTGTTCACTCTATAAGCCGCCGTGATGTCGAGGTCGGCGGCGAAGGGGTCGCCTGTAAAGCTTATTTTCGAGCCCTCGCGTATCTTGAAGTCGCGGACAATAACATCTTGCAATGTGAAATTATAGTTACCTTTTATTATGGAATATGTGCCATACAGGTCGAGTTCCCCCTCGGAGTTGTAAGACATACGCATACTTCCCTCGCCGTTTGCTTTGATTTTATCGCCGGCTATGGGGTCCATCACAATAGTCAAATCGGCTTCCGGGGTAGCCGTGACTCTGATATCCATGGCATAACGGGTTGGCACGGCTGCCTGCTCTTGCTTTTTCTTTTTCTTCTGAATGAATTCGTGAATATACCAGGGTATATCATCTGTTGATATATGCTCCTCGACTTTTGCAGCTTCCAAAGCTTCTTTGCGCTTGTCTGTGAAAGTAAGGAATTCGAAAGTCTCGGCTTCCTCCGTGTCGGAAATCACAAAGGTGAATGAAGAACGCGGACAAGTGGTTACATCAACTTTGATGTCAATGAACCCGGGCACTCCGTGAATTGTGCCGGAGCCGGAGCCGTATACCGTGCCATACCATATGGGATTGATTGAGGCGTTGGTGTCGTAAACGAGGAAATCCTTCGCTTTCGTAAAGGTAAAGTCAAACCTCGGCTCGTGGAAATAGCGGTGTGTGATACGCCCGTTGAGCAACGCAGTGTGCCCTTCCCGGTCATACACGGTCACATTATCTATATTGATGCTTCCCGGCTCAAGAGTTACGGAGTCGTGTACCGTATACCATGTGTTCAGCACATCAATCTTCATATCCAACCGATTGGCATATACCTTGCCCGTGAGGTCAATGTCTTTGAATGTTCCGAAAAGGCGCACACTTCCGGTGGCGCGACCTTTCACATCGGAGCAGAAAGCAATCATGAATGGTTTGAGGAAAGCCACATTCACTTCATCGGCGTCACAATACAAATCAAGCGCTTCGCCTACTACGAAGATGTCACCGTAAATGTGTGCCACTTGTTTCCCGCCCTCCTGTATATCCGCATCCAGATACACACTTTTCTTCCCCAAGTCGAAATGAGAATTTATGTAAGCATCACCGAGTACACATCGGTTGTACATTATATTATTAACAACAAGGTTGTCGGTGTAAAGCTGTGGCTCTTTACTGAATACGGCAGCGGCATTAAGGGTGCCGGAAGCACGACCGCCGAATTGCACATACTCGATATTGAGTGTCTCGAAGATATAATTGAGGTCAATATCTTGAAGTGAGATTTGAATTTTATCGTCAGCCGACGCAGTAGCTTTTCCCTCAATGAGCGCGTATTGACCGGGGCGGTGCACTTTCACCCCTTCTACCGTTAGCGACTTATCGGCATACATAATCTTTCCGGGGTCAATGTTCCATACAGTGTCATTTACTGCGAATGTAGAGGGGTTGACTGCCAAGTCAATGGCTCGGTTGCCAGATTCGTCTTTCAGGAAGTCGGCTGTCAGACTTACCAAACCTTTATAATCTCGCTTACGCCCCAAATTCCATTGCAGGCCGGTGTCTATTTTTCCATCGCGAGCCTTTGCATCTAATGAGATGCTTATATCACCTTTGTCATTGGGAATCACTGTGCCCAAACTCAGCAAACACTTGTTGGAGGCGGTGTCTACATCAAGGCTCAGATGCGTGTTGCGAATAAGCCGATTTTGCCCTTGAAGCATATACGGTATGTCAAGGTTGAACTTGGCAATACCCTCTTCGGAATTATATGAACCGGTGAGTTGCAAATCCTCGAAAATCGTAATCGGAGATTTTATTTTTTCAAGCAATCCGCTGTCTTTCTTCAACAACACAGAGAAATCAAAATCCTGAGCCGAGAGATGTTCCCTCGCTGGAGAGCCTGCAATAAGATTGGGCAGGAAATATGAGGCAAGCTCTTTGAAAGCATTCGGCAGCGATGTAAGATCGTATTCACCGCACAGGTTAAAATCCACATAATCGGATTGCAGAGTCAAAGAGTGTGGCAGCTCTCCCTTTATCGACTCAACAAACAAATGCTCGCATACAATTTCCGGCTGTGAGGCTGAACTGTATCTGAGATTTTGTATATCAACGTGTCCCTGCACATTGGAGAGGTTATTGCCGGAAAGTGAGGCGTCCATCTTTCCGGTAAGGCTTACATCATCAAAGGGTGTGCCAAGATTTAATGCTGAAATGTTGCAGACTCGTATGTCGGCGGCTGCATCGAGAGTGGAGGCGGAGCCGGCTATTGACACAACGGCATCTACATCAAAGTCTATATTCGGGTCAGCAACAGACACTTGCCCTAAGACTTGCGACCCGTGTTTTTCTATATCAGCCCAAATATTTACATACGGATATCCTTTGAACGTGAACAGCGGCACATCAAGTTGGGCCGTTCCGTTGAGTCCTTTCAGAATATCATTTCCTCGATAAGTAAGGTCGGTAACCACATTTGCTCTCAACAGCCCGAAATCATCATTATCAAGGAGTGCTCCCAAATCAAAGCCTTCGGTATTCACTGTGCCTCGCAGGGAGTGGCCGCTGTCCGGGAGTGCAGTGTAATTCAGATTAAGTTGTGCGCTGCCTTGTGCTATGGTGAATTTGCCGTCGAAGTTTGCATCAGTTGCAGAGCCTGAGAGAGCGGCGTTTATATTCACATCACCAAGCCGGGCAATCAGAGCTTTGGAGTTCTCCGAGAGTTTGGCAAAATCATTAACAATTGAATTTATGGCACGGCCATCGGCTTCAAGTTTAAACAGCGGCAGCCTCGCGCTCATTTGTTCAAGCGGGCCGGTAAGGCCTCGGAGCTGACCTCGCAGCGACAACTTGATGCCCGGTTGCGACATGATATCCAAGTGCTCGATATCTACATCTCCATTAAACCAGGAGGCATCGACTGTAATCCAAACAGTCTGCTGATAGTGTTCCAATGCCGGGACAAAGCATTTAAAGTCTGCCGGGGTTATTGTAATTTCCGAGAGCTTCAAGTTTACAGGCTTTTCCAATATCTGCTTGTCTATGGCTTTCCAACCGTTGATATCAAATTTCAGATTGGGGAGAGAAATGCTCGTGCCGGGCAACTCAATCTGAGTGTCAAGAATTTCAAGGTTGGTTTGAGTGAGATGAAAATTTCCGCTTAACTTATTGATGCTAAGACCTGACGCTTCTTTCAAAGAGAGTGCGCGCAGGTCAAGTTTATATTCATCGTTTTTGAGCACCGGCACGCGCAAATCGGCGGAAATATCCGTAAGTAGTACATGGTTGATGTCAAAGCGTTCGGCAGACCCTTCCGGCAGCCATAGTTTGTCATAACTCAATGCACAATCTCTCAAGATAACATTGTTCAGCACCACATCAAATTTCGCCGGCTCTTTCTTCTCTTTGCTTTTAAATGCATCGATAAGGAACTGTATATTAAGCAGTGCACCGGGTTCGGCTTGTGTAATATGCGCATTCAGACCTATAATCTCAGCGTATGTCACCACGACCTTTCGCTCAAAAATGAGCTGACCGATACTGATGCCGGCACCGATAGTTTGCGCATCAAGCACATGAACTCCTTTCGGGTCGGCAAGGTCTACATCATAGAGTTGCACCTCATTAAAGGGTGCAAGCCTCATAGACCCTATTTTCACACGACCGCCGGTCTTGTAAGAGAGTTGCTCGGAGACTACCGTACACAGGAACTCTTGCACCGGGGGCAAGAGTATCGCCACATACAGCAGCAGATACAGTCCCGCCACAGTGAGCAAGAGGGAAACTATAATACTTCTTAATATTTTGTACGCTTTGCGCAATTATTCTCTGTAATTAGAGTGCAAATTTACTGCTATTTTTGTTGCAATCCAAATTTTAGCCCATGCACAATATATCAAAACAAGAAAAGCCTCAACTTTTGCAGCTGAAGCTTTTCTTTTTATCGTGGTATGTCGGTATACCGGCGATTATTTCACAACAACTTTTGCTGTGCGACGACCTGCATTTACGATATAAATACCGGCCGGCACTGAAATTCTTGATGAAGAATCCGACAGTCTTTGGGTAGCTGCCAATGTGCCGTCAATATTATATATACGCACCTGCTCACCATCGTAGCCGTTGATTGCTATGCAACCGGTCTGACCTATAATTGTTCCAAACAAAGTCTCTTCCACTTCGTCAATACCGCTCACTGTGCCTTTCAGCGCATAGCCGGCAAGAATGAAACGAGAATTCAGTGAAGGATAAACTGATTCGATTACAACATTCATCCACGGAAGATGACTCTGCTCTGTGAAGGGAACTGTCACTTTCTCGTAACCGCTGCCTGCCGGTATCTTCATGATGTCAGCCATTACAGCCGGATAATATTCAATATCAATATGGTCGAATGTTTCATCGGATGCGTAGATGCTCTTGATTGTAGTTTCGGCGGCATTTTCACCGGTCCAAATGTCAAGTTCAAGTTTGATATCCGTATAGTTGGCGGTTGACACTTTCGGGAGGTCAAGACGTGTCATTGCTCCGGGAGTGGAGGGAATACCGCAAAGTACGTCACCCTCAACATTGAGCATGGCATCAGACAGACCCCAATTGGCTTTTGAAGGATTGTTCCATTCGATTTTTGCCTTGTCATAAGGATCGGCCACATAATATGTAATCGGGCCATAGCGGAATTCGTTGCCGTTCAAGTCATCCGAAATAGGCATTGACAAGGGATTGCCTACCTGTGTGATGAGATATACTCGTTCGGTAGACTCGCCATATCTGTTGGCGGCGGTAATGGCAATTTTAAGATCCTGCAATGTGGTGTTGTTGTCCATATTCATTGTAGCGAACTGCAAGGGATAGGGAACATTTACCGCAAACTCAAACTCGTTTGTTTCCGGATTTTGCATCCACACGTTGTAGTTGCATTGGTCACCGCTCATGGGGTTGCCGTTGATATCTTTGTCGGGGGCATCCCAATGAATATAAAGGTTGCAGTCTGTTTTGTCGAATGCGTAAGTGAGATTTCTTACCGCGCCGGGTATGGCAACATCATAACCGTTAACACAGTTGGCAGACATACCGTTCACGTTGTTGACAGAGGGAGTGACACTAATCATACATTCCTTGGCGCCGGTCAAAATTTCAGCGGCAACCTGCTCGCCGGGCTTACCGGTTACAGTAGTGGTAGTGTTCGACTCTTGAACAATTATGATAGCCTTAATCTGTTCGGAGGCAGACAATGCTGTGCCGGAAAGAGTCTTTTCAGGCATTGTGAAAGTAACCTTGGAGTATTTCGGATCGTCCTCTTTGGGGGCAGCGGCAAGATTGCTTACTTGTGCCGGAGCAGACATATTGATGTTTGCGTCTTTCACGGAAATGTTTTGGAAGCGGAGTGGACAAAGTGTGCCTTCACGGCTTGTCACACCGATACCTACATACAAATCCTTACCGGTCAAGTCGCCGTCGGGACGGAACTGTCCGGTATATGTCTCATTGGCGTTGTCGGAAAGAATGCTTATTGCCGGAACAATTTCTTTCTTCATGGCATCCTTTGTCGGGGCATCGCCAATCCATACTTCGGCCTTACCGCCGTAAAGGTCTACATCAGCCAAGAGTACATCAAAAGATATCTCATATACCTTATCAGCTGATGCTTTGAATTTGGGAAGGAAAATCCAGTCATCGCTGGCATTATTGCGAGAGAAACCGGAAGTCAGATAATAACCGTCTGAAAGATCATCCGAGTCAAGACTCCATTGCACACCGTCATTGTCTGCATCAAATTGCTCCATCAGAGAGAACTGTCTTGCAGTAGGCTCAATAGTAAAGGGTACTGACCAGGGTTCACCTACTATAAGCGAGTTGGAGTATCCGGCCTTGGATTCGCGGCCATTGTAGATAGCCCATACTTGTGCCTGATAATTGGTTAGGTCATAATCGGTGAGCACTACATCGGTAACATCAAAAGAGGTATTAGCCGTTTCGGCTACTGTCATACCGTTGATTGCCACGCGGTATTTAACGTTGGAAAGTGTGTTTCCGGCAATACCTTGTGTCACAGCATTCCAAGTAAGATTGGTAGTGGTAAGTACGATATTTTCGGGAGCGCAGGGAGAATCATCGCCTACATACACTGCATTTACGCTTGACAAGCTTTCCACGCCATTTACAGAAGTCACAACACGGAAGAAGTGAGTTCCGTCAGTAAGATTTTGCGAATATGAAACGTTTGAGCCGGCTGCCGCTGCAGCTGATTTTACTTGTTTGCCGTCAACATAAATCGTGTAGGTTACATTTCCTTCAATAGAGTTGCCATTTTCATAACGAGAAGGCAGCATGAAAGAAATATTGACATTGTTGTCAGTACCGACTGTCGCGTTGAAATCTGAAATCTGCGCGGGCGCAGTTGCATTGGCTACCGGCTCATTGTCTTGACTTACAAAGTACAAGAAATTGTAACCGGTGGGGAAATTTTTCAGGGTTGTAATGGACTTGGTGACCGGATTAATAGCCACGAGCTTTGATTGAGGAGACTGACCGTCATGTACAGTATACCAATTCCATACGAATTCCTGTCGTGAGGGTTCCCACAGCAAACCGCCGGTACATTTTATATCAGAGTCTACACCCATGTTGAGTTTAAACACCTCGGTTGTCTGGCCGGTATTGACATCTATGGAAACGAATGTATTGTCGTAATAGCCGTCACCATTCTTTACATTCATTACACCATAAAAAGTACCTTCTTCAGGATTATAAGCAATGGAACCGGGATAACTTTTACCGGTTTCTTTGATTATAACAGCTTGGGAGGGATTGGATGCCGGTGCGCTTTTGAAAGCAAAAGAGGTACGTGCGGCATTAAATCCGTAACCATATATACGGTCGTCATCCGGGCAATAAGTTGCACTCAGGAAGCAATTCTCCCAACTTGTTGACAAGTCGACATTAACCTCTTTTGTTACCTCTCCGGTTTTGAGGTCACGCTCCACATATTTATAGTAAGAGTTACTCGGTGTGGGATATTGAGTGACATATCCGCACAGCTTACCGTCACGCAACCAACCGGAAGTCATTACATAGCCGGTAGTAGTTCCGTTTGCTTGTTTATAAATTGTGTCGTCCCACAGGAAGTTCGGATTTTGTTGCCCGGGAGCAATCTCAAACAAGCCGGTGGGCACGGTGCCTAAATTGTAGTTATGCTGATACCCAAACAGGGTTGGCTCTGTGCCGGAGGCGGCACTCGAAGCGAGTGCGCAGCCTCCAAGCAGCACTGATGCCATGAAATATTTAAGTGCTTTCACGTGTATGTATCTGTTTAATTATTTGGCTTTGTAACCTTTAAGACCGAAGAAATAGTTGATTCTGGTGGTATTTACAGAGCCGCCGTCGTGCATTGAGGGCAGATAGAACCAGAACTCGTTGGGACTCTTGTACTGCATTGGGCACACGTTCAGGCCATTCTTTACATTGCCATCGTTGATACCGTTTTCACCGATATAAAGATTGGTGATGATGGGATCGCCATCGGCGTCAACCTCATATTCGCAACCCCAAATAGCCAGAGAGTGAGCGGGAACTACCAATCCGGCGGGACCCATTTCCAGAGTTTCAATCAATATTCGAGCAAATTTCTTCTTGGCTTGATTAAGATCAAGGCCTCTCATTGAATATGTGCGGTGGAAGACATACGGATATTCATTATAGCCGTCGCTTGCCTCGGCGGAAACATGGAAATATGAGAGAGCCTCCTCGTTTGTCATGCCTACAAAACCGCCTTTCCAGTTGGCGTAGTTTTCGTTATATGTAGGCACCTCGTTGAGGGTACTGTTGTTCGTAACACCGGCGAAGAACCATTTGATAGCCTCGCGCGCGTCGCCGCCCACATTGGGATATGCGCGAACAATAGCTTCCATCACGTTAGTGGAATACAGACCGTGAGAGGGTAGTTCGGCTTTGAGCTGACATTTTTCTCCGGTTTGACGCTCATACTCGTCGAGCCACCATTGAATCATGCCTGAAGCTGTGCAACCCCAGCAAAGCTCGTTGTCACCGCCTTTTCCGGTCTGGTCGTCAGAGTCGTCAAGACCGCGAGCTGTGGTGTCTCCCACTTTATCTACATCCCAGAAACCGCCCTGCTCGGACACACCGTTAGGGAATACTTTGCCTTTGGCGCCGGGTTCATATGTCTGTGTAGACACTGTTTTGCTTGCGGTGGCAAAGCAGTAGTCGAGACCTTCACTATAAGCTACTACATTGTAGTTTGTACCCGCTTCAAGGCCGGTAAAGTTCACATCTTTCTGCTGTGAGCCGTTCACCACTGTACGCTGACATTTCTGTGCGTTGGCAGTGATGTAAGCTGCCATGTTAGCCGGATTGGAGCAATCGACCTCGGCAACAACGCCCACAAAATAGTCGTGTGTGCAGTTGGCAGTGAATGAAGCGGCGATTGAGTTTTCAGTCACATCGCCGAGAGCTGTTTTCACACGGAAATCGGCTACAATTTCTTTTACAGCCGGTTCGGAGTCTACATAATCATCGTTGGCTGCGAGAGCGCGTACACTTACAGTGTGAGTGCCTTCTGCAATATTATAGATTTTGAACTGAGTGGACTCTGTCACTGTCGGGTTGCGACCGTCTACCGTCCATTCATATCCCTTTGCGTTGGGAATGGAAGTCCATTGCATCATAAAGTCGCTGTAGTCTGTCTTCACTACATTGACGTATGGAGTTTCAAGAACTGTGCCCTGCTTTACCGGCTCATCGAAAACTATGTTTTCAATATCTTCGGTAGGGATTTCAATCTTGCTACCATTCTTTTGGGTAATCACAAGATTGTAGTCGGCAGCCGCGAAAAGGAACTGCGAGCCGACAAACACGCTTGCAACGATGCCCGTCATTAAGTATTTCTTCATCTTATATAGATTTTAAATTGTTTCAGATTAGCTATTGACACAATATATACGGCATTCTTTTGAAGGCGAGAGATATCCATAGTTACCGACTCTGATGCGGAAGCTGTTGCAGATGCAACATTGATACCTTCAAGGCTGTACACGTTAACCGGTGAGGCGGATTTAATTCCGGAAACCACAAGTGTGCCGGGAGAAGACAAGTCCACTTTAATGCAATCCGTTTCAGTGCTTTCAATGCCGGAAGTCACCATTGCAAAACGGGCTTCGGATATATCGGCCATATCATGAGTAACTTCGTAGGTGGGGGAAGTAAACTTGCACTCGGAAGCGGTGAAAGTGAGCTGCGGCTTTTCTTCAAGCAGGAACTGCTCTGTTTCGCCGGATTTCAGATGCACTACAAGCGCCTTTTGGGTTTCCGTATCGGCTGCATATGCCGGAGATGCGGCATATCCGACAGACAGTACGCCTACAAGAAGTGTTATCCCTTGTTTAATTATTTTCTTCATATTGTTCAAATGATTATTTTACAATAATTTTCTGTACCTTTTGACCGCACACACGAATGTACATACCCGGAGCAAGCTGTGAGGGATTTACTTTCATGCCGGAAAGTGTGAAATACAGAGGAGTTGCCTGTACATCGTCCACATTCTCAATATCAATTGAAGAAGTGTCTTGCGACATGGTTGAGCATTTGAACAGACACGCGTTTTCGACCTCCATATCTGTCTGTCGGCTGCCCTTCACATTGTGTACGGCACCGATTACCTCCATGTCGGCCAACTTCCATGTCGGGTCAAGGTTCTCGAATGTGTATGTGTACTCAAAATCGTTGCCGTTGAAAGTTACCGGGGCTCCCCAAGTACTGTTTACTTTGCGGGTGAGGTGTTGATGTTTGAATGAGCCTGTTGCGCCTTTCTGATTTCGAGCTTGCACATTGTTTTCAGTCAGCCAAAGTGTGATGTAGGGGTCTGAACACATTTGCTGATTTTCTATTTTAACACCCTTAACCGTCACTGTTAGAGACTGCTTGTCGACGGAGAGCTCTCCGGACACGGTGAGCGCAACGCTCGGCGGCACATCTTTTCTTATGTCATAATAATAATCGAGGTATGATTTGTTTTGAACCGGAGTAACGTTATTGTCGGAATAGCGGTCAATCATGAAAGCAGGTGCGTATACTGCGTCAGCGTTATAGAACCATTCGTAGGCTTTATCGCAATCCATTGTGAGGTGGTCATATGTATAACCTGAATGGTGGCATACGGCGGCAATACGTCCTTGAGTATCCTCGCGAACCATGAGGTTGTGGAGCAACTCTGCTCCATAGGGGCAATTCGGACAGTTTTCGGTTGTGAATTCCTCAATCAGCACCATGCGCTGCACTGTACCTCCAAGCACACGCATTTGCATTTCTGAGCTGACGTTGTCGGCAAGGTCGGCATCTTTGCCACCGTTAATTTCAGCTATCTGCAAAGAAACAGTGTAGTCACCGGCATGTTTGAAGTCGGGGGTAAATGTCAGCGGAACCAATACGTTCTCACCGGGTTTTACGGCTGTCTGCACTTCGCATGAAGCTACCTTCTCACCGCCGGCCAACAGATTGACTGTGAAGCTTTCGGCTGTCTTTGCGCCCATATTGTAAACTCGCATGGAGGCTTTTACATTGTTGCCGGAATAGCAGACACCGTCACATACCGATGACACTATTCCGAGATTGACAGCGGGGAGTGCTGCGCCCTCCACAAGTGCATCAATATACAATGTACCCTCCTCAGAGAGGTTTTGCCATTCGCCGTCGGCGAGACTTACGAACAGGCCGTTGGTTGAAGGAGTGTCGTTGCTTGCCAAGGCGTAAGCATACCCTTTCTGGTGTACTGAATATCCGATATAAAATCCCTGACAGTCAGCGGGTACGGTCCACGGTTCTTCAAATACGACTTCATTCCAACCGCGTGCGAGCTTGGGTTCGCTCTCTTTGTCGATTGCTTTTTCTGCAAGGTTGTTGCCGCCAAGCTCGGTGCGTATCCATGCTTTGGAAGCATCTACATTCAGCATGAGATTGATACCGAAACGAATACCTTTAATTTGACAACCCTGAATTGTGGTTGCCGTTGAAGCCGGTATATAAATGGCGGCACTGCTCCACGCATCTTCCGTATTATCGGTCAAAGTGCCGGTGGGATTGTCTGTTGAATTGCAATAACCAAACAGCATCTCATCGGCATTCGCATTGATGGCGGAGAATGTAAGTAAAGCAGAGGTAAGGTAAAATAGTAGTTGTTTCTTTATTGACATCAGTTAGTATGTTTGGTATTTTAAGTCTTGACTTCAAGCAATAGCCGCTTGAAATCAAGACTTAAATATAGATTTATACAGATTTTCAACGTATTATCTTTGTAACCTTGTTACCCTTACGGCATATTGTCACGCCACCCTTAACGGGTCCGGATACTTTCACACCCTCAACAGTGTAATATTCTGCCGGGGCATTAACGTCAGTCTGTACGCCTTCAATTGCAGCGTCCTGTGATGCTTCGATTGCTTTTTGAGCATTTTCGTCAAAGCGAAGTTCGCCATAAAGACTGCCGCCGAAATCATATTTGATTTTGGGCTTGGTTTCTGTTGAGAAAAGGACACCGTTGGAAGTAAGGAAAATCACACCGTCATCGTAATAAGTGGAGGGCACTTGGTTCTTGGCAAGGAATTCTTTTGTTTCTTCAACACTCAAACCCTCAATGCGAGTGTAATAACCCTCTTCGTTGTAGCAATATGTTTTGCCGAGAGTAAGGCGATTTTCATCGCCGCGTTGATAGTCAAAATCAAAGCCGGAATATACATACGGCTCGAAAATCACGCAGTCGGGATCGGTCAGGTCCATCTTGATAAAGCCTTTTGCCTCCTTATCTTTGTTTACGCTGCGCCAGTGTTCGTTGTCGTATGGATTTACAAGAAGAACCTGTTTGTTGTCTTTCTTGTTTACGGCTACGTTTACAGTGGCCTCATACGGAATGCGGTCGCCGAAGATATAATAGCCGAAGTACATATCGGGATAAATGGCGGTACCCACTACTTCCCATTCGCTTTCATCGTATTCAAAAGAGGTATCCTCATAAGGAACGAACGACATCTCGCGACCGGCTTCATACAAACTGCAAGTTGAAATGTCGTCGGAGTATGTACCGAATGCCAAACCTTCCATCGGTTTGAAGTTAATCACACCGTTTTCGCCGAGTGTACCTACCAGAGGTTCGTTTGACAATTCTACCGGGAGAATTTCAGTGTAATCGTCTTCCGTCACTTCACCCCACAGCACTTTGAAGCATTGCAGATCGGCCTCATAGAAAATCAGGTCTGTAAAGGGGATTGAAATTGTGCCGGCTTCAAGGTCTATGTCGGCTTCTACTGTTACCCAACCGCCATCGTATGATTTGTACAAGCCGTCGAGCAATACCTTGCCCGGCTTTTTACCTTCAAGGATTTGGAACTTCACGGAAGCGGGTGCATCCCAGACGCTATGGTAACGCCACTGATAGTCACCGCAATAGTCCTTGATATCGGCGGCGTTTGCAGACAATGCAGCAATACCGGCGGCTGCTGTAAGTAAAAATTTCTTCATAAGTTGTTATTTGGTATTTAGTTTTATTTCTGTGCTGACTGCCTCTTATAAACACATTATATATAAAGTAGTATATATGCATATATGCCTTGAACAAGGCACAATTGCAATAATCGGGTGCAAATATAATAAAAATAAATCAAAACACAATTTTTTTAGAAAATTTTAATGAAATTATTTATCGCCATACCCTGCCGAAGCCACTTCACTTATGCGCTTCAGGCCTACGGCGCGCCACTCATAATAGATTGAAAGACATGAAAAAAGCGGCGGTGCCTGTGCACCGCCGCTCATTATGACAGCTGATTAATCAGCTATTCGGATTAAGATTGAATTTACTTGCGAACTACAACCTTCTTGCCGTTGATGATATACATACCGCTTTCAAGAGACTTGATTACTCTTGTGTCGGCGTTTCTGTAAAGCACACGGCCGGCAAAATCAACTACTGTGTAAGCATCGGCTTCGCCTACGATGTCCAGTATGCTGTTGATTACTGCGCTGAACTCTGCGGTGTACTCAGGTGTAACACCGACAGTGGTCTGTTCTTTGGTTACGGGATCGGTGTAAAGCAATGCCACGAAGCCTTCGTCCATTGAGAAGACATAGTCACCGCTTGTCTCGATTTCATCGAATGTAAATTCAATTACATTTTCCTTGCCATCGTTTGCCGGGAATGTTGCACCCTTTGCATAAGACACTTCGCCGGTCTTCTTGTTCTTCAAAGTGACCTTGTTGAAGTTGCAGTGAGTTTCGTCCCAAGCAAACTGTACGGGCTTGTTCGGATAGTAAACACTAACCTTTGAGAGGTTATTGTTGATGATTGCGCCGTTGGCGGGGTCGGAGTATGCACCCTTCATTGCATCTTCAAATGTAGGCATTTCGGCCTTGACAATGTAAGTTGCGCTGATTGCCGGGCTGAGTGCATTGTTACTGTTGGCAAATGCATCGGCGGGCACTGTGAGGTTGTATTTACCATCTTTCTTAACGTTGAATGTAAGTACTACCTCGCAGTTTTCGTTGGCAACAGCAGGAGTGCTAAGAGTGTAGATGTCGTCTGCATTGTCAGCGTTCACGAGCTTAATCTGCTCGGCGGCATCCTTAACGGTTACATTCTCTGTAAACTTGATGCGGATTTCGCCGAGTTCGGCAACTACACTGCCGCTTTCGGGAGTGATAGTGTAGCGAGTGAGCGGATCTACTACAATCTTGAATGCATCGGCGGCTGTGTAGGCTGCGTTCATACCCTTGTTGGTAGAGAGCAGGCCGGCCGGGATGTTTACTGAATAGAGACCTTCTGCCTCAAGCGGTGTGCTGAATGTAACGACAGCTGCACCGTCAACGATAGTTACTGAACCTTCGGTTGTTGTACCGGCGTTGGTTACGGAAACCTTGGCATCGGTATTCCAAACAACTTCGCCGGAGAGCATCTGGTTGAACATATTGTCAAAACCTTCGAGGAGCATACCGAAGCCGATTGAGTTAACCGGAGCTTTGATATTCATCTCGTTGCCCTTAACAATTGTAGCACCGTTTACACTGCTGAGCATGAACTGCTTAACAGCGAGTTCGGGAAGCGGTGCAACTGCAATTTCAAATGCACTGACGCTTGCTTCTTTATTCACATTGTCGTTGTAGCCGAATGTGCCGGCGGGTATAACAAGTGTGTATTTACCTGCGGCAGTGATTGCTTCAGCAAATGTAGCGGTAAATTTACCTTCACCCTTGGCTTCAACAGTTGCGGTGTAAGTAGTGTTGTTATCACTGCGCACGTTTACAGCATTGTTGATTGTAACTGCGCTCCATTCAGTGATTTCAGAGCTTGTGAAAGAGAAGTCGAAGCTCTTCACGTCGGTCGGCTCGGTTACTGTCTGTCCCTCTGCGTTTCGAACATCTGTTACTGCGAGATTTTCTATTGCATAAGGTTCTGCAGCGGGAGTGGGTACAGTCCAAATATTCTCGAATTTGTACTCGGGATTACCGGACTTCTTGTCGGCAGACTGTTCGAATATGATAGCACATTCGGGGATTACGAGGCTGTAAGCACCGGGAGCCATGTTGGTGGCATCCTCAAATGAGAACTTGAATTCAGTCCAAGCGTTATAATTGAATGTACCGGTGTATGAAGTGGTACCGTTTGTCAGAGTGACGGTCTTACCTTCATTCCAAGAATATGCGGGAGAATTGGTTCTGTTAGCCATAACCATAACAGATACGGAAGTTACTTCTGTACCCTCTTTTACACCGGCTGTCGCGCTGAGATCATTGATTTCGTTGAGATACCATGTCCAATTAACAGACGGGTCAACAGTGATATCGCCGGGTTCGGGACCGGGACCGGGTTCTTCACCCTTTTCAATAGTGTAAGTGAAAGTGATGGCTGTTTCATTGTCACCGTAAGTAGTCATGAAATCAGCTGAAGATACAGTCACTGCACCGGGGTTGAGTACGAGGTTGTAAGTACCGGTCTCGGTAACCTCACCGAGAGTAA
The DNA here is from genome assembly GCA_023662865.1 of Prevotella sp. GTDB lineage: Bacteria > Bacteroidota > Bacteroidia > Bacteroidales > Muribaculaceae > Lepagella. Next base: position 38,887 of record JAMPIK010000004.1, on the reverse strand, counting down.
CGATAATAGCTTGGAATGTATCTTCGTCATTAGCTGCGGTCAGAGTTACATTCACCGGATTGCCGTCTTTTGTCAAGGCAACCTTGTCGGCATGAACACCTACTGTATTTTCGCCGATGTTCGGGAAGTTAATGGTGTAATTACCGCCGAGCTTCTCAACAATACCGGCTGCCGGGCTGATAGTAGCACCTGCAAGCACCTCTGCTACATTTACAGTAGGCTGCGGCTCAACTGCGCCCTTAATCTCAATCGCATTCTCTATTGTCAATTCAGCATTGGGTTCCTTATTTCCGGATTTTCTGATGAAGAAACCTTCGGGAATTGTGAGTGAGTATTTGCCGGGGGCTGTAAGAGGAGTGGAAAGTGTTACAACATTACCACCATAACCCATTGTTGCGGAAGCAGTGTATTCGTTGCCGTTGATATCTTTGATAATCATTGACTTGGTATCGTCAATAGTGCAAGACAACATATTCACGTATGTACTGGTGCCATTTACCTTACCCATAAAACAGAAGCTTGAGAATGGCGCATCTGTGGGCATTTCAATTGCTTGGCCGTTTGAATTGCAAATTGTGAAATCTGTAATTGCAAAAGGCTCTACAACCGGTGCTGCTTCAATTGTGTAAGTGAAAGTGATGGCTGTTTCATTGTCACCGTAAGTAGTCATGAAATCAGCTGAAGATACAGTCACTGCACCGGGGTTGAGTACGAGGTTGTAAGTACCGGTCTCGGTAACCTCACCGAGAGTAACGATAATAGCTTGGAATGTATCTTCGTCATTAGCTGCGGTCAGAGTTACATTCACCGGATTGCCGTCTTTTGTCAAGGCAACCTTGTCGGCATGAACACCTACTGTATTTTCGCCGATGTTCGGGAAGTTAATGGTGTAATTACCGCCGAGTTTCTCAACAGTACCGGCTGCCGGGCTGATAGTAGCACCTGCAAGCACCTCTGCTATGTTAACTTCGGGTTCTGCAGCTTTGATTTCAATAGCGTTGGCTACTGTCAATTCTTCATTGACAGAATTGTCGGATTTCACTGTGAACATTCCGGCAGGAATAATTACACTGTAATTTCCGGCTGAGGTGACAGGTTCATCAAGGGTAGCCTTAAGGGCTGTGCCGAAGTCTACCTTTGCTGTGTATTCAGTACCGTCAGCACCTTTTACAATAACGCGCTTGCTCTCATCAAGATTACAGTTAATTCCATTAACAAAGGCGGCCATACCACTTGCATATTTCGCAGTAAAATAGAAAGATGAAAGCGGTGCTTCTACCGGCATTGTCGCTGCATAACCTTCTGAATTGGTAATCTTGAAGTTAGAGAGCGTGAAGTTCTTAATTTGCGGAGCCTCGATTGTGTAAGTGAAGCTGATAGCTTCGGGATTGTTGCCGAGGGGATCTTCGTAGTCGAAATCTTCTGCACGAAGTGAACCGGCGGGGAAAGTCACGGTGTATTCACCGGCTTCTGTTGTTTCGGGAACATTTTCAATCAAAAGTGCGCTCATGTCACCTTCCATATTCAGAGTGGAAGTTGCATAATGCTGACCGTTCTTTTTCCATTCTACGGTTTCAACATTACTGAAAATATAAGCTGCACCACGATTCGGGAACGAAACTGAGTATTCGCCGCCTATCTTTGTAACAGTACCGGCAGCAGGGCTGATCGTACCATTGGAGAAAATCTCGGCAAGGTTCACTTCCGGTTTCGCCGCTTTGATTTCAATAGCGTTGGCCACTGTCAATTCTTCATTGACAGAATTGTCGGATTTCACTGTGAACATTCCGGCAGGAATAATTACACTGTAATTTCCGGCTGAGGTGACAGGTTCATCAAGGGTAGCCTTAAGGGCTGTGCCGAAGTCTACCTTTGCTGTGTATTCAGTACCGTCAGCACCTTTTACAATAACGCGCTTGCTCTCATCAAGATTACAGTTAATTCCATTAACAAAGGCGGCCATACCACTTGCATATTTCGCAGTAAAATAGAAAGATGAAAGCGGTGCTTCTACCGGCATTGTCGCTGCATAACCTTCTGAATTGGTAATCTTGAAGTTAGAGAGCGTGAAGTTCTTAATTTGCGGAGCCTCGATTGTGTAAGTGAAGCTGATAGCTTCCGAGTTTGTGCCACGAATATACAAGTCCGGATCCTCTGTCAAAAAGTCTTCTACATTCAGAGATCCTACCGGGAATGTTACTACATATTCACCGGCTTCTGTTGTTTCGGGAACATTGTTAATCACGAGAACAGCACCATCTTCTTCAAGAGTCAGCTCAGAAGTTGCATAATGTTGTCCATTTTTAGTCCAATCGACATAATTCTGATTTGTTGTAATCATGAAATCGCCACGATCGGGGAATCTAAGATAGTAGTTGCCACCTACCTGAGTAACAATGCCTTCAGCCGGGCTAATTGTACGGTTTGCAAAAATTGCATCAACATCTACCGAGGGTTCGGGAGTGGTTGAGCCGCCGGCGATTGAGAAAGCATTGTTTACTGTACAGGCTGCGTTGTAATCAGAGCCATTACTGATAAGACCTTCTTCAAGAGTCAGGCTATATTCTCCCGGCGCCCAAGTGATGTCACTTGAGAATGTGGCTTTAATTGCACCTGAGTTATAAGCTGTTCTCTCCACACTTGTAGCTTCATAGGAATTAACGCCATTTGAGGCAATAAGATGCTTGCCTGAAGTTACTTGGAATGAGAACCAACCAAAACCACTCACGTTCTCCATATTGAGCGTGAGGTTTACCGTAGTCACGTCCGTAAGATCCGTTGTTGTAGAACCTCCGTTAACCGAGGAGACTGTAAAGCCGGAGGCCAACTCGCCCGCTCGCAGAGACAACGACATTCCTATCAGAAGTGACAGTAGTAGTAATGTTCGTTTCATCATAAGTTAATATATTAATTAATAAATAAAAGTATTCGTAGACTTGGCATGGGATTGCATTATACCATTTGTCTTATATTTTGGCAAATGAAAAATTTATTTGTCAGACAACAAAGGCAACAACACACAGCGTTGCAAAGTTAGCATTAAAAAATTTAATATGCAACAGCAAGCCCGTTTTTTTCTTAATTTTTCTTAAATTTACAACACATCAGCTCTGCAAAATTGTGGGATAACAGTAGATTAGCGCACCCTGCAGGTCTTTCGTTTGATGTTATTACCTGAAATACGCATGGGTACACGTGAGTGTTTTGGGTTGTTAATCAGTTGCATGGATACCTTGGTCGGCGAGGGCGCGATATATCGCGCCCTACCGGAGGTTGATGATTGTAAAAGTGTGTCCGGCAGGATTAAGCCGCGGCGCGGCTTTGCTTATTATCGCTTCCTTATTACTGTCAGTAATCTGTCGGGTTCATGGATGGGGTGGGGATTTTTAGTGTTAATTTTTTTGTGATACAAATTTTAGTAGTTAACTTTGCAGTATGATTACAATTCTGGGTATAGAATCTTCTTGCGATGACACTTCGGCTGCTGTAGTTCGAGACGGTGTGCTGCTCAGCAATGTCATTGCCTCGCAGAGTGTTCACGAAGAATATGGCGGGGTGGTGCCGGAGTTGGCTTCGCGTGCACACATTCAGAATATAGTGCCGGTAGTACATTCTGCTTTGCATCGGGCCGGGGTTGACAAGAATGAACTTTCTGCCATAGCCTTCACACGGGGGCCGGGTCTGCTCGGTTCGCTGCTTGTGGGTGTGTCTTTCGCCAAAGGTCTTGGTATAGCTTTGAATATTCCGACCGTCGATGTAAACCATCTGCATGCCCATGTTCTCTCTCATTTTGTAAAGAAACAACCGGAAGACGAGGTGCCGGAGTTCCCGTTTATGTGTTTGCTTATCTCGGGGGGCAATTCGCAGATTATCCTTGTGCGGAGTCCTCGCGACATGGAGATATTGGGGCATACCATAGATGATGCGGCCGGCGAGGCTTTTGACAAGTGTGCCAAGGTAATGGGTCTGCCCTACCCCGGCGGGCCTCATATTGACCGGCTGGCAGCCAACGGCGACCCGGAGCGTTTCCGATTCAGCAAGCCCCGAATTCCGGGACTGGATTATTCATTCTCCGGGTTGAAGACATCGTTCCTGTACACGCTGCGCGACAACATCAAGGTTGATGCGGACTTTATTGAAAAGAACCTGGCTGACCTTGCCGCTTCTTTGCAGAAAACCATTATTGATATTCTGCTTGACAAATTGGGCAAAGCGTTGGACACACATCCGGTTGAGCATCTGGCAATCGGGGGCGGAGTGTCGGCAAATTCGGGAGTGAGAGCAGCCGTAGCCGATTTTTGCAATCGCAAAGGTATACATGCATGGATACCTGAAAGACAGTTCACTACCGACAATGCGGCCATGGTGGCAGCTGCCGGTTATTTCAAATATATGGACAAAGAATTTTGCCCGCTTGATGCTCCGGCATATTCAAGGGTTTCAGTCTGATAATATGGAAAACAAAAAGCATAAAGAAGAAAGACATGTAGTGATATACGGATATACCCGCGAGGACTTGCAAAAGCTGATGCACCACTTTGAGGCCTCGCTTCCCGATTATATCTCACTCTCTTTCAAGACACAAGGTGAGTGTACCCATGTACTGCTCAAAGGGGCTTCTCACGGCGTTGAGCTTTTGCGCTTTAACATGAACAAGTACCAGCGCACTCTTGCCGACCTTTTCCCGAACGAGCTCCTTGCCTTGGAGGACACCACCATCTCCCGAATTTTAGGCAATACGCTGCTCGACAATGAGTTGACAGTATCGTCGGCGGAAAGCTGCACCGGCGGTAACATTGCTCACCGCATAGTGGAAAACTCCGGCAGCTCTGCTTATTTTCTTGGCAGCGTAGTGAGTTATTCCAACGATATCAAGGCGCGCGTGCTCGGCGTGAACCGCACGTTGATCGATCGCCACGGAGCTGTGAGCCGCCCGGTAGTCGAGGAGATGGTGAAAGGGGTATGCTCGCTGATGCATACACGCTGCGGCATGGCCACTTCGGGCATTGCCGGACCTGACGGCGGTTCCGCCTCAAAGCCGGTAGGAACTGTTTGGTTTGCAGTAAAATACGATGACCTGACCGTGAGCGAGGTACGCTATTTCAAGGGCTCGCGCAATGAGATTATCGAAGCGGCCACCAATCATGCCATGGTGATGCTGCTGAATGTGATACGCAACAACTATACTCCCCCCGAATACGGCGGCGATGAATAAGAGTGTGTCTAAGCTATGAAGAAACTGGTGATTTTTGACCTTGACGGTACTCTTCTCAACACTATTAATGACTTGGGATTGAGTTGCAACTATGCATTGGAGAGCAACGGCTTCAAGTCTCACCCTCTGAGTGCATATCCGTATATGGTTGGCAACGGAGTGCGACGGCTCATAGAGCGTGCACAGCCGGATGCATCGCCCGAGTGTGTAGATGCCATGGTGAAGAGCTTCAAGCAATATTATGACGAGCATTGCTGCGATACCACTGAGCCGTACAAGGGAATACCCGAATTGCTTAAAGATTTAACAGACAAGGATATTAATATCGCTGTCACTTCCAACAAATATGAAGCGGCGGTAAAGAAGATTGTGTCTCACTATTTCCCGGAGATACCTTTCACAGCGGTGTTGGGGCAAGTGGAGGGACGCCCGATAAAGCCGGATCCGTCAATTGTATTCGAGGCTTTGCTCATCACGCCTACCCCAAAGGCTGATGTGTTGTATGTGGGAGACTCGGCGGTTGACATTGAGACAGCCCGACGTGCCTTGGTGGAGAATGTGGGAGTAACATGGGGATTCAGCCCGGTGTCGCATCTGCGCAGCGCTTTTGCCGACCATATAGTTTCCACTCCCGGCGAAATTCTGAAAATTGCTCTGAAATGAGCTTCTCCCGTCAGCTTGAAGAGAACCGAACGAAAGTCCTGTTGAAGTGGGGCTTGCTGCTTTTTATTCTGATAATTAGAGGTGTAGACATTAGCCAAAGACATGAGCTGCATCCCGATGAGGTATACTCCGTGCTTTTGGCTGAATGTAATGATGCTTACTATAAAAGTGTGCCGGACGCTGACTATTCCGGCTCAGAATTAAGAAGAACACTCACAGCCAATCACAGCCTTGGCGCGGACCTGACGCAGCTGTACAAAGATAATGCCGACTCGCCGCATGCCTCGCTTTATTATATGGCACTTCGGATTTCGCTTGAAGGTCTTGACGAATGGAGTCCGGAACAAGTTGCCCGGCGAGGAGGGGCTCTCAATCTGCTTTTCCTCATTTGCACATATCTGCTTTTGTGGCAGCTTATCGAGCGACTTTACGGGCGCGAGCGGAGTGTGCTGCTGTGCATGGCTTGTTGCGCAATGGCTTTTCTCAATCCCGGAGCCGGGGAGTGTGCAATGCTTGTACGCGAATATCAGCTTGCAGCCTTGGCTGTTGTATGGTATTCATCGGCACTTTTGCCTCTTACAAAATTTCAGGCGAATTGGAAGGCTTACGCATCGCTCATCGGAGCGAGTGCATTGGCTCTCTCTACCGGCTATCTGAACAGTTTTTACATGATAACGAGCACCCTGTTTATAGCTATATATATATGTAATACAATAAATTGCAAGCAAGCGCTGAAATTCTCGCTGCAAGTGGCGGTTTGCTGCCTTGCCGGGCTTGCATTGGCATGGGCCATGTATTCAGGCTGGTTTTATTTCCTTTTGCGCAAAAATGCCCATACCTCTCACGCATTTGCCAATCCCTCCACTGCATTCGAGTATGGACTGTGGCGTGACATTGTGAAAACCGGTCTGACTTTGCCGGCGGCGATTACTCTCGGCTTAATCCTTGGTATCTTCCGGGTGCGACATTATAAAATCAAACGGCAAAGGAGCGAATGTGTCGGTACTGACGGATTAACTCATGCATTCCCATATTCCGCCGCGCTGCTTGCAGCCTGCGTCCTGACTGTAATGTCCGTGCAATATGCGAGTGTGCTTCACGCATCAAGGTACAGTTTTCCATTCATGCCACTTCTGTGCATGGCCATACCAATGTCGTTGCATTGGGTAGGCTCTGCCAAAATACGCAAGTTGGTGTATGTCGGGATTACAGGATACTTTTGTGTATACGGGTGTATTCAATCGCCATGCCGCAACTACGGTTGGAGCAAGCAAACGGAAATTCTTCGGCAGGGAGCATTGATGCACAAGCTCAACCCCAATGAGCAGGTAATCCTCTATCCGATACTGACAGATACCGCCGTTTACACCATAACTCATGCGGAGGAACTTTCCGACACAATTGTGCGTGTTACTTTTGTCCACAAACTTCCCGAAAATACACCGGACAGTATATCCATAAAACGCTTCAACGGGCCGGTACGCGCTTTGGTACCGACCCGCTGACAATCATTCTGAATCAGAGTCTTATTCATTCGGGGCAATCAGCTTGTAACCTTTGCCGTGAATGTTAATGATTTCGATAGCGGGATCATCTTTCAAGAGTTTGCGCAACTTGGTGATATACACGTCCATGCTGCGCGCGTTGAAGTAATTGTCGTCTACCCAGATGTTTTTAAGCGCGTAGTTGCGTTCCAGAATATCATTCATGTGTGCACAGAGCAGGGCAAGCAATTCGCTCTCTTTGGTAGTAAGTTTTTTAGACACGTTTCCGATTACGAGGGTCTGCTTCTGAGTATCGAAAGTAAACTTGCCTATGCGGTACATCGTAATCTCTTTTTCCTTCTTGCCCCTTACGCGGCGCAGAATTGCGCTGATACGAGACACCAACTCCTCCATAGAGAAAGGCTTTGTGAGGTAGTCATCGGCACCGAGGTGGAAACCGGCGAGGATATCTTCCTTTAAGTTCTTGGCTGTCAAGAATATAATAGGGATATCCGCATTCACGGCACGAATTTCCTGTGCAAGGGTAAAACCGTCTTTCTTGGGCATCATCACATCGAGTACACACAAGTCATATTTCCCTTTCAGGAAAGCTTTGTAACCTTTCTCTCCATCGGGAAAGAGGTCAACATTGAAGCCTTTGGCCATTAGGAACTCGCGGAGTAACATTCCGAGGTTCTCATCGTCCTCACAGAGGAGAATTGTAAGTTGATCATCCATAGCTGTATGTAGTTTTTTTATTATTCTTTTAGATATTTTATGTTAAAACAATCAAACAGTCAAAAGTGTTGAGTCTTTATTAACAGAATTGATTGTTATTATCATTGTGTTTGAGCCAATGGCAGTGTGATTGTGAATGTTGTGCCGCTGCCCGGCTCGCTCTCCACTTTAATGTTGCCTTTAAGCTGGTTAACTATCTTGTAGACGTAGGCTAAACCGAGGCCGAATCCTTTCACATCATGGCGGTTGCCGGTAGGCACTCGGTAGAATTTCTCAAAAATTTTCTTCAAATGCTCTTTGCGAATACCTATGCCGTTGTCGCTGATTTTGATTTCAAGTTCTTTGTTGCCGGGATTGCGAGTCTGTATGTCCAGATGCGGCTCCACATCATCGCGCATATATTTGACGGCATTGTCGAGAAGATTAAAAAGCACATTTGTGAAGTGCATTTCGTCTACATAAACAGTTGATTCGGTGGCCGATAAATCCATGTTCAACTCTCCGCCATATTTCTCCACCTTAATTTTAAACGAGTTGACTACCTGTTCTATCACAGAGTTTACGTCAACATAGTCAAGTTTGAAATTGGCAGTACCCTTGTCGAACATTGACATTTGCAAAACTTTTTCCACCTGAAAACGAAGACGCTTGCTCTCGGCGGTAATCACATCGGAGAGGTGTTTGAGCATTGTCGGACTCTTGCGCACGGAGTCGTCGGCGAGCATTTGTCCGGCAAGAGAGATTGTTGAAATGGGAGTTTTGAACTCGTGGGTCATGTTGTTGATAAAATCGCTCTTCATTTCCGTGATGCGCTTCTGTCGGAAAGCAAGGATTATTGTGTAAAGGAAAATTATCAACAATATGAGAGTGAATGCCAGCGTTGGGATAAGGAAGCGTATGGCATTGAATATATAGTCGCCGCGAGTGGGGAAATACACTCGCAGATAGTAATGACTGTCGCTCGTAGGAAACAGCATTTGCGAATACACGTCCTTGCTGTCATCGGGCGCATCATAACCCTTTGACTGATAGATTACCGATGAGGCGGTGGAAAGTTTAATCTCAAACGGCAAATCTACACCGCAAGACGTGAGTTCTTCGGCGAGCTTCTTGCGCACCAAAGCCGAGTCGGCTCTCTCGGCGGGCAGACGGCGAGGTGCCTCTCGCATTATATTGAGAATCACCTCATTGAGCAATCCTTTCTGATACAGGTATTGGGTGCGTATTATCTCCTGCGCTCGTTTAAACTGGCCGCCTATTCCGGAGGGGGCGGCCAGCAGCGAACTATGATCGTTGACAACAGTCACGGTCATTGTCGTATCAAAATTTTCCTGAGCCTTGATTGGGGCTGAATAGTCGGAGTAAAAAGCCGCTTCAATATCCTTGATGTCCTCTTCCAGATAATGGAGAGTCTCCTCGCGTTCAAGGTATGATGCAGTGGCAGTGAGTGCGCGGCGCACATTCTCGGTGAACTGCTCGTTGCGCATACGGCTCATCTTCTCCATATACATTATCTGTATATAAATCAGGCCGCCGAATGTCAGAGCCATCACTACCGTCAATATCCAAATCAGAGACTTCTTCATTTACATTTATTAACAATTTTGCGCACCTATTGTTCAATTGTAATTTTAACAATCAAGTGCAAAATTAACAATTAAATGTAAAAATACCAAATTTCTCCTCCAATCTCCACTTTATTGGAGTTTGAAGGAGTGGGACATGTCTCTGCGACCGGGTCTTTAAGCCTTGGCATACGAAAGCACAGTGGGGCTTTCCACATCTACATCGTATTGCTTGGCGCGTGCCAATATTGCGCGTGCCAACTTGGGCTTCAATTCTTCGGGGCAATAACGGAAATATGCCTCTGCGGCACGCACATGTGCTGCATCGGGCATGGGGTATTCCCGTCTTTCAGGCAGTCCGAACACGCTGTTCGGAAGTTCCTTCTTTTCTTCATAGGTAAGTCTGTCGCTATTCATATTTGTGTACTCTTATTTCTAAGTAAGAACATCTGCCCCGGAGGATTGTTCGCAACGCGCTAACATAAATCAAGCTGAATTTTAATCGTATCTGCAAAATTTTTCGTAACTTTGCGCGTAAATTTGCCCGAATGTGGAAGTTTGAACCCATATTGAAACAAACAGTGTGGGGTGGCAATCGGATTGCCACCTTTAAAGGGGAGCCTGCAAGCTCTGACACACAGCGATTTATCGGCGAGACTTACGAACTCTCCGGTATGTCCGGCTATATGAGCACGGTAGCTTCCGGCGAAGATGCAGGTTTGAGCCTTAACGATTTGATTTCCAAATACGGTGCTTCTCTGTTGGGTGAAAAAATCAGCAATCGGTTCGGCAATGAGTTTCCGCTATTGGTGAAATTTCTCGATGCACGGCAAGACCTCTCCATTCAAGTACACCCGGATGACAAGACGGCACCTCTCTTTGAGCTTACCAACGGCAAAAGCGAATTGTGGTATGTACTTCAAGCAGAACCGGATGCACGGCTTTGTGCCGGTTTCAAAGAGCCGCTTTCCCGGCAGGAATATATTAATGCCGTAGCCGACGGTTCTATTGAGAAGAAACTGAACTATATGCCGGTAAAGCCGGGCGATGTGTTTTATATACCCGGCGGCACAGTTCACTCATTATGCAAGGGCTGCCTCGTACTTGAAATCCAACAGCCTTCCGACACCACTTTCCGTATATACGACTACGGCCGACGTGACCTTGACGGAAACTTGCGCCAACTGCACACCGAACAGGCTCTGCAAGCGCTCGACTTGAACAGCAGCGGCAGCGGCCAAATATTGTATCCCGATGAAAGGGAAACACCCTCGGGCCTCATAGCTACGCGCCACTTTACGGTTAACCGTCTGTGTATAAGCTATCGGCACAACCGCGACTATAAAGATGTAGACTCTTTCAAGGTGTTGACAGTTGTGTCCGGCACGGTAGATATTTCAGACTCGATGTCTGTTCAAACAGCCACTCCGGGCACAGTTTTGCTGGTTGCCGCCAATGAGCGCAAAGTCAGTTTCAACCCTCACGGAGCTGCAACTATTATTGAAACTTATATTTAAGACTAAATAAAATGAACGAATTAGCCACCAAATATGATCCCTCACAAGTTGAGAGCAAATGGTATGAATACTGGATGAAGCACCGTCTGTTCCACTCCACTCCGGACAGCCGCGAACCTTACACAATAGTAATACCGCCGCCGAACGTAACCGGCGTGCTGCATATGGGCCATATGCTCAACAACACCATACAGGATATTTTGGTACGTCGCGCGCGCATGGAAGGGAAAAATGCCCTGTGGGTACCAGGCACTGACCATGCTTCAATCTCGACAGAGACAAAAGTGGTGGCAAAGCTCGCTGCCGAAGGTATTCAGAAACGTGAAATAGGCCGCGAGGAGTTTTTGAAACACGCTTGGGAGTGGACCGAGAAATATGGCGGCATAATCCTGCAACAGCTGCGCCGCCTCGGTGCCTCCTGCGATTGGGAACGCACCGCATTCACCATGGATCCGATGCGCAGCAAGAGCGTAATAAAAGTGTTCTGCGACCTCTACGACAAAGGCCTTATTTACAGAGGGCTGCGCATGGTGAACTGGGATCCGCAGAACCGCACCGCACTCAGCAACGACGAAGTATATTTCAAGGAAGAGCAGAGCAAACTCTATTATCTTAAATATTATGTTGCTGACCAAGAGGGTTGCACCGCCGCTCCCGAGGGGTCGATAATACACACCGATGCCTCCGGCAGAAGGTATGCCGTGGTGGCCACAACACGCCCGGAAACCATTATGGGCGACACCGCAATGTGCATCAATCCCAAAGACCCGAAAAATGGATGGCTGAAAGGGCAAAGTGTGATTGTGCCGCTTGTAGGTCGGCAGGTGCCGGTAATTGAAGACCGTTATGTAGAGATTGACTTTGGCACCGGCTGTCTGAAAGTCACTCCGGCTCATGACACCAACGACTACATGCTCGGCAAGAACCATAACTTGGAGACTATTGACATCTTCAACGAAGACGGCACGGTAGCCGAAGTGGCCGGTATGTATGTTGGCATGGACCGCTTTGATGTCAGAAAACAGATTGTCAAAGACTTGGAAGCCGCCGGCCTGCTTGAAAAAGTGGAAGACTACACTAATAATGTAGGCTGCTCGGAGCGTACCCATGTGCCTATCGAGCCGCGCCTGTCGCTCCAATGGTTCATCAAAATGAAGCATTTCGCCGACATCGCTCTTCCTCCGGTAATGGACGAGTACATCAAATTTGTACCCGCCAAATACCGCACCACTTACCGCAACTGGCTCGAGAATATTCAAGACTGGTGCATTAGCCGCCAGCTGTGGTGGGGACACCGCATTCCGGCTTATTATATAGGTAAAGGGGAAGACGAACAGATAGTTGTGGCCGAGACACCCGAACTTGCATTGGAGAAAGCGAAAAAGCTCACCGGCAACGACTCATTGACAATCAGCGACTTGCGTCAAGACGAAGATGCACTCGACACCTGGTTCTCCTCTTGGCTGTGGCCTATTACCCTCTTCAACGGTATTCTTGAACCGAACAATGAGGAAATGAAATACTATTACCCCACTGCAACTCTCGTAACCGGTCCGGACATCATTTTCTTCTGGGTGGCTCGCATGATTATGGCCGGATATGAGTATGCCGGAGACAAGCCTTTCAGCAATGTCTACTTCACCGGCATTGTGCGCGATAAGCAGGGCCGCAAAATGAGCAAAATGCTCGGCAACAGCCCCGACCCCATTGAACTTATGGAGAAATACGGTGCCGACGGTGTGCGTATGGGTTTGATGCTCGCCGCTCCCGCCGGTAACGACATACTCTACGATGACGCTCTCTGCGAACAGGGTAGAAACTTTAACAATAAAATCTGGAACGCCTTCCGTCTTGTAAAGGGTTGGCAGGTAGACGACAAAGCTGAACAACCCGACTATGCGGTTCAAGCCTGTCAGTGGTTTGAGGCCGTGCTGGACCGCACTCTGGAAACCGTTGCCGACCAAATGAGCAAGTTCCGTATCAATGAGGCACTTATGAGCATTTACCGCCTCTTCTGGGACGAATTCTCCGCTTGGTATCTGGAAATGGTAAAACCGGCTTACGGCACTCCGATAGATGCGCTCACTTATGAAAAGACACTCTCATATTTTGACACTCTGTTGCGTCTGCTCCACCCCTTCATGCCTTTCATCACCGAAGAACTGTGGCAGCACCTCGCACCTCGCAAAGAGGGCGAAAGCATTATGTATGCTCAACTCCCGGTAAGCAAAGGCGCTGACAACAAAGTGATTGAAGATATGGAGACACTTAAGGAGATAGTAGCCGGAGTGCGCACCATTCGAAAACAGAAGCAAATACCCAACCGCGATGCGCTCAAATTGCTAATCAACGGCTCTTGGCCGTCCGACCTTGACGATGTGCTGATGAAAATCGCCGGACTGTCTGCTATACAGCAAGTTCAGGAAAAGGATCCGGCAGCCGCATCTTTCATCGTCGGCACCACCGAATACTCCGTTCCGCTTAGCGGCAATATCGATGTTCAAGAAGAACTCAACAAGCTGAATGCCGAACTCGCTCATTATGAGGGCTTCCTCAAATCTGTGGAAAAGAAACTCGGCAACGAGCGTTTTGTAGCCAATGCCCCGGAGGCTGTGGTTGCACTCGAACGCAAGAAGCAAGCCGATGCCACCGAAAAAATCGCGGCTATCAAAGCCTCCATCGCCGCTCTCTCCAAATAACCGACTAATTAATAACCTGATGAAACGTACACCCCTCTTATTAACAATTGCAACCGGTGTTGTCCTCCCCCTTTGCGCCGAGGTGCTCACCACTACATGGAACATCTTCCCGTCTACAAACATACCGGCACCGTTGGTAGTAGACTCAACCAACGTCTCCGGCGATAAATATGCCGACACACGTCTGCTCCAAACCCCTTTCCGCGCCGAACAAATACACTCGCTGAAATCTTCGGCAACTGAGGCCGACACTCTCTTGGCTCTTCAAAAGGCAGAGTCTTCTCCCCTTGTGCAAACACTCACTACAAGCCTGCGCCCCGATGCTTACGCCAAAGGGAAACTGACAGTGAAATGCCCTGCACGGTTCGCCCTGTATATCGATGGTGAGAAAAAGGGTATGAGCGAAAGCAATACAGCCGACGGCTCTGTGTCCGCCACACTCGCCATGGAGCCATACAGCGACCATGAGATTGCGCTGCGCGTTCTGTCAATGCCGACAGACACACTCTCTCCGTCAGTTCAACTTACATGGACTCCGGACGCTGATTTTAAGGAAGTTAATATTCAGGCAAACGGGTCTGCGCTGCGTCGATTCGGCCTGGACGACACTGCTTTCGGTGAACGCGTGTCTCGCCAAGCCGTCTCTCCCGACGGCAAATGGCTGCTCACTTCATTCTCAAATATGTATGAGCCGGACAAGACCCTCTACCGCACCACCCTCACCGACATCAAGACCGGAAGAATTGTCACCGTACCCTCATCTCCTTCCCTCTATTGGATGCCCTCCGGCTCTACACTCTACGGAGCAATTAAGGGTGAAGAAGGCAACGATATCGTTACCGTAAACCCCGCTACTCTTGTACAAAAAACCGTGGCTGTCGGAATACCCGTATCTTCGGTGACTTTCAACCGCAAAGGTGACAAATTCTATTATACGGTAACAGAAAAGCACAAAGAGCAGACCGGCCCGCTTAAGCGCCAACTCTCCCCGGGAAGTCGTGCCGTCGGCGAAACAGACGGCTCGCAACTCTTTGAGTGTGACCTGACTAACGGTGGTGTAATACGTCCTCTCACATTCGGAGGCAACGTACGCATAGCCGATGTACACCCCACAGACGAGAAGCTCCTTATCTTGCTTACTCGCGAGACTCCCACCAAAAGACCTTTCTTCTCTTATGAAGCATTGGAGCTTGACACACGCACCGGAGCGGTTGACACTATTGTGCCGGAAGACGGTTTCCTTTCCGGCATCTCTTACAGCCCCGATGCCTCCAAAATTCTGGTACTCGGCTCTGCCGCCATTTACAACGGCATTGGCGCAAAAATAGGTAACGAACCTATTGTCAATGACTTTGACATTCAGGCATATGAGCTCAACCGTGCTGACGGCAAAGTGCGCCCCCTCTCCATTGACTTTGACCCGAGTATCAAAGACGCGGTTTGGGCAAAAGACGGCAAGATTTATATTCTCGGTGAGGATGGTTTCGCAAATCACCTTTACTCACTCGACCCTCGCACCGGAAAATACACATATCTCCCGCTCTCAATCCCGGCAGTGCGCGGCATAAGTGTAAGCAACGCCGGAGACAAAATAGCCTATTGGGGTCAAAGCGAAAACCATGCCGGCGCCGGATATGTATATGATTCTCGTTCCGGCAAAGACAAACTCGTAGCCGACCCATTGGCTTCGCGCCTCTCTCTAATTCAAATGGGCAAAACCGAAAAATGGACTTACACAGACCCGGAAGGCACTGTGATTGACGGTACCATTACCTACCCGCCGGAATTTGACAACAGCAAGAAATATCCTCTGATTGTATACTATTACGGCGGCACTTCCCCCACACAGTCGGGCATAAGCAACCCTTACACTCCCCAACTGTTCGCATCTCGCGGATATGTAGTATACACCTTGAACCCCTCCGGCACTACAGGCTACGGCCAGGAATTCTCCGCACGCCACGTAAACGCATGGGGTAAGCGCACCGCACAAGACATTATCGATGCAACCAAAACGCTTACAGACTCACATTCTTTCATCGACAAAGACAAAATCGGCTGTCTGGGTGCAAGCTACGGCGGCTTCATGACTCAATACCTTCAAACACAGACTCCAATGTTTGCAGCGGCTGTAAGCCATGCCGGCATCTCCAACGTAACTTCCTATTGGGGTGAAGGTTGGTGGGGACACTCATATAACGGTGTTGCCGCTGCCGACTCATATCCTTGGAACAACCCGGAATTGTTCACTCAACAAGGCTCTCTGTTCAATGCCGACAAGATACACACACCCCTGCTTCTGCTCCATGGCACAGCCGATACCAATGTGCCGATAGGCGAAAGTATCCAGCTCTTCAACGCTCTGCGTATTCTCGACCGACCCGTTGAATTTATCGGCGTTGACGGCGAAAATCACTTCATTTCAAACTACTCCAAACGTCGTCTTTGGCATTCATCGATTATGGCCTGGTTTGACCTTTGGCTCAAAGACAACCCCGAATGGTGGTCTGCACTTTATCCCGACTCACCTTACGCAAAACACAAATAATATTCAAAGATAGATTATGAAAGCATTCGTTTTCCCCGGTCAAGGTGCCCAGTTTGTTGGTATGGGCAAGGACCTTTACGACAATAACGAGACAGCACGTCAGATGTTTGAGAAAGCCAACGAAGTACTCGGCTTTCGCATCACCGAACTTATGTTCAACGGCACGGAAGAAGACCTCCGCCAGACAAAAGTAACTCAGCCGGCAATCTTCCTTCACTCCGTAATCCTTGCCAAGACAATGGGCGATGAGTTTAAGCCCGACATGGTAGCCGGCCACAGCCTCGGCGAATTCTCAGCCCTTGTAGCAGCCGGTGCTCTCAGCTTTGAAGAAGGTCTGAAACTCGTGAGCGAACGCGCACAAGCCATGCAGCACGCTTGCGAACTCCACCCCTCTACCATGGCGGCCGTACTCGCCCTGCCCGATGAGAAAGTGGAAGAGGTGTGCGCTGAAATAGACGATGTTGTTGCCCCGGCAAACTATAACTGCCCCGGACAGGTTGTTATCTCGGGTACAAACGAAGGTATCGATGCGGCTTGCGCTAAATTGTTGGAAGCCGGTGCCAAACGCGCCCTCAAGCTCAAAGTGGGCGGTGCTTTCCACTCACCCCTTATGCAGCCCGCCGCTGACCGTTTGGCCGCCGCTATCAAAGCTGCCGAGTTCCACACTCCCGTATGCCCCGTTTATCAAAATGTTGACGGCAAACCTCACACCGACCCCAAGGAAATCAAAGAGAACCTCCTTGCTCAACTCACTGCTCCGGTACGTTGGACACAAGACGTTCAGGCCATGATTGCCGATGGCGCCGACACGTTTATTGAGCTGGGCCCGGGCAATGTGCTTCAAGGTCTGGTAAAAAAAATCAACCGTCAAGTCTCAACCGAGGGTCGTCAATGAAAAAATTCAATATAGCAATTGTAGGTGCAAGCGGTGCCGTCGGTCAGGAATTCTTGCGCGTTCTTGCCGAGCAAGACTTCCCCATTGCCGAGCTTAAACTCTTCGGTTCAAGTCGCAGTGCCTGCAGCTCCTACACATTCCGCGGCAAAGAAATTGTGGTGCAAGAGCTCAAGCATAACGATGACTTCAAAGGCATTGACATTGCTTTCACTTCTGCCGGAGCGGGTACTTCAAAAGAATATGCCGAAACAATAACCAAATTCGGCGCGGTGATGATTGACAATTCATCTGCTTTCCGTATGGAAGCAGACGTGCCTCTTGTAGTGCCGGAAGTGAACGCGGCCGACGCGCTCAATCGTCCGCGAAACATTATCGGCAATCCCAACTGCACCACTATCCAAATGCTCGTGGCTCTGCAGCCCGTCAATCAATTGAGCCCAGTAAAGCGTGTACACGTGGCCACTTATCAGGCGGCAAGCGGTGCCGGTGCGGCGGCTATGGAAGAGTTGCGCGTTCAAACCAAACAAGTGCTCGCCGGAGAAGAACCAACAGTAGAGAAATTCAGTTCTCAACTCGCTTTTAACCTTATTCCGCAAATCGATATTTTCCTCGAAAATGACTATACAAAAGAGGAAATGAAAATGGTAAACGAAACACGCAAGATACTTCACTCCCCGAATGTGGGTGTGAGTGCCACTTGTGTGCGAGTGCCGGTAATGCGTGCGCACAGTGAGGCTATATGGGTGGAATGTGAACGTCCGCTCACAGTGCCGCAGGTGCGTGATGCAATGCAAAAGGCGCAAGGACTGGTTGTTGTGGATAATCCGGCTGAAAAGCAATACCCCATGCCTTTCAACCTTGCCGGTAAAGACCCGGTTTATGTAGGGCGTATTCGTGAGGACTTGGCAGTGCCCGGCGGCGTAACTTTCTGGATTGTGGGCGACCAAATCAAAAAGGGTGCCGCCCTCAATGCCGTGCAAATTGCCCAATGGCTCATAGCAAACGACCCTGAATTTTCCTGACCGGAAACACAGAGCTGAAATAGCTGAATGAAAATTATTGTCAATCGCTTCGCTCCAAGCAATTATGTAGTGAACGTTTTCGGGTTGATATGGACACGTCCCGGAGTACATATGTCCGAGCGGTTGATTAATCATGAACGCATCCACACGGCTCAACAACGCGAGCTGCTGTGGGTGCCGTTTTATATTCTATACCTGCTTGAGTGGACAGTTCGTCTAATTATCTACCGAAACCGGGATAAAGCTTATCGCAACATTTCATTTGAAACAGAAGCATACTCACATCAGGCTGATTTAAAGTATCTTAAACATCGGCGTCATTTCGCACAATGGCGCAAACACTATGAGCAGCGAAAACCTTAACATATTCATTTGGATTATAGATACCATCAACGCGCACGGACGCATAACAAGAGCCGAACTCTCCGACCTGTGGCAACGCGCCCCTCACAGCGACGGAAATCCTATTCCTCATCGCACCTTCTTCGCATATCGCCGCGAAATCGAGCGTATCTTCGGTATTGGAATCCAGTGCGATAACGCTTATCGCTATTATATCGAGAAGCCCGAAGGTGAAGGCTCGGAAGCGTTTCGCAACTGGATGCTCGACTCTTACGCACTGCGCCACGCAATGACCGATGCGAGAGATATTTCAGACCGCATTGTTGTAGAAAAAGTACCCTCCGCAAGAGAGCACCTCTCAACCTTCATCAATGCCGTGCGCGAGAACAAAAAGGTGAGTTTCACCTACAAAGGCTATACCCGCCCGCTGCCCCAAGACGGCATTATTCTGTCGCCATACTTCCTGCGGCTGTTCAAGCAACGTTGGTATGTGATTGGTGCGCGCAAAGACGGCTCGGTGCGAACGTACGCTCTGGATCGTATCTCAAACCTGATTATTTCAACGGATTCATTCTCAACCGATGAAGTGCCGAACCCGGAAGAGTTTTTCGGCGACATTTACGGCATTACTTACTCTCATGCCGATGCACAGAAAGTTAAACTCAGAGTACTCCCCTACTATGCCAACTATCTGCGCGCACTTCCGCTCCACAACTCCCAAAAAGAAGAAATTTTCTCCGATTGCTCTATTTTCTCTTACACGCTTAAGCTGACTCCGGATCTTGTTCGCGAGATTGTAAACATGGGGCCGCAAGTCACCGTCCTTGAACCGCGCCCCCTAATCCTGATGGTTACAGACCAACTGCGCGCCACTCTTGCTAATTACGACTAAGAGGTATCTAAACATTTACCGCTAATTTCGTAATTATTTTTTCAAAAAGCCGTATTCGTAGACCTTGGGTTCAATTTTTGCAGACAAAATATTTCTTAGACACACTCTTAATTATCGGAAGGTGAATGTTTTTTGCGCTCTTGCTCAGCGCGGGCGAGGTCATCGAGGCGTTCGCGTTTGAGGCGTTCGCGGCGGCGGAGTACGAACAGGAGGATTGCCAACACCGCTATTTCTGCAGCCATTGTGCCGAAGTAGCGCAGGTAATCATGGTACACGGTAACTGTGTCTATATTATAAACGGCCATTACGCACATGTACAAGAACAGTGCGCCTACTATCAGGTACGGTTTCTTCGAAGGCTTTGGAGGGGTGGAGGGTGTCATTATTTTTCAGCGGTTTCGGGTATAATCCGATATTTGGATTGCATCGGGTTGAACTGACCGGAATTCAGGTATTCGTATATTTGTATGCAGCTTATTGCATCAAACGCGGCATAGTTTATTTGTGCTTGTGTGAGGTGCTCGGCTTCCCAATTGGTAAGTCGCTGATTTTTGGAAATTCTTTTGCCGAAAAGTATTGCATATATGCGGCTTAGCGAGTTGTCGGCAATTCCGAATTGTTTTACATATTGCTGCAAATCCACAAATCCGTCCGGACGAATCAAGCCTATTTTGGAAAGCGAATGAAAATCATCGCGCAGCGACAAGCCTACTTTCAGTATCCGTGAATTCTCAAGCAGCTGTTTAAGCAAGGGGTGCAACCCTATCATATTCAGGCGGAACAGGAAGCAGCGTGTCGGAGTGGCAAGTTGCAGCAGCGAGACATTGAAGCTCTGCCCTTTGCGGAATGAGGGCCGTGTCTCCGTGTCAAACCCCACAATTTCAGCATTGGAGAGTTGCTCAACGGCCTCGGCAATGTGTGCATCGGAGTCTATTATAACGGCACCGGCATTGTACTGCACAAGGGGCAACTCTGTCAGCTCTTCTTTTGAAATGCTTAATATGAGATTTGAATTATTCGGCATTGCAGTGCAAAGATACAAAAAAAATTGCAGACGGACTGTATTATTAGACCTTTTCCGGCATTTCAATATATAATATACCTGGATAATGCTTTGTCAGATAGCCTCTTAGATACTTACGTGTATCGTCGCAAATTATTTTGTCTTTGTCAAAATACGGGTTATAGACTACTGCGGCAATCCTCACATTGCGAGCTTTGAGTGCCTCAAGGGTGAGCAGTGTGTGATTGATTGAGCCGAGTTGACCGTTTGTAACCACAATAGCCGGCAGGTTATGGTCGGCCATATAGTCGGCGGTGAGGTAATCATCATGCAGAGGCACGAGTGCACCGCCGGCTCCTTCTATTATAACTGTGTCGTAGGTCTTTGCGAGTTTCTCTGTGGCCTGTGCCGCCACTTCAAAGTCTACGGTAATGCCGTCAATTTCCGCTGCCAAATGCGGTGATGCGGGGTAAGAGAGGATAAGAGGTGCGGTAGTATGATCTAAATCAGCGGGTTGCATGGATATGCCCATCACGCGGCGATGCACGTCAATGTCTTCGCTGAAATCTTTGTTGCCGGTCTGAATAAGTTTCTGGGTGATTACATTGCGGCCTATACGCATCATTTCGCGGGCAAGCCAACCGGTGGCGTAGCTCTTGCCGACATCTGTGCCGATACCCGTTACCATTAATATTGAGGGAAGTGTTTTCATTATTTTATAGAATAATGGCCGGGCAATATACCCGGCCATTTATGTTGATGTTCAGAGGATTACCATGCAAACATGGGATATTCGTTCATCATGTCGTTGACTTCCTGACGCACTTGTGCGATTACAGTTTCATCATCGGCATTCGAGAGTACGCGGTCGATGAGATCTACAATCTTTATCATGAGATCTTCTTTCGCACCGCGAGTTGTGATGGCTGCCGTGCCGAAGCGCAGACCGGAAGTAAGGAACGGGCTGCGAGTGTCGTAGGGCACCATGTTCTTGTTGGCTGTGATGTCGGCTTCCACGAGTACGCGCTCAGCTTTCTTTCCGCTCATTTCGGGGAATTTGGTGCGCAGGTCTACGAGCATGCAGTGGTTGTCAGTACCATCGGAGATAATCTTGTAGCCCTTGTCAACGAGAGCTTGTGCCATAACGGCGGCGTTTTTCTGCACCTGAAGAGCGTATTCTTTCCATTCGGGCTGAAGCGCTTCACCGAAAGCTACGGCTTTGGCAGCGATAACGTGCTCGAGCGGGCCGCCCTGTACGCCGGGGAATACGGCAGAGTCAAGCAACGCGCTCATCTTCTTGATTTCGCCTTTGGGAGTCTTCTTGCCCCAGGGGTTGTCGAAGTCTTTGCCCATGAGGATCATACCGCCGCGAGGACCGCGAAGAGTCTTGTGTGTGGTGGTAGTTACAACGTGAGCGTGCTTAACCGGGTTTTCGAGCAAACCTGCAGCGATAAGGCCTGCGGGGTGAGCCATGTCTACCATAAAGATAGCACCGATTTCATCGGCAACTTTGCGTATACGAGCGTAGTCCCATTCGCGTGAGTATGCACTTGCGCCGGCGATAATCAATTTGGGTTTGTGCTCGCGTGCTTTTTGTTCAAGTTCCTCATAGTTCACGCGGCCTGTTTCGGCGTCAACGGTGTAGGAAATGGGGTTGAACATAAGACCGGAGAAGTTCACCGGGCTGCCGTGGCTGAGGTGACCGCCGTGGCTGAGGTCCATACCCAAGAAAGTGTCGCCGGGCTGCAGGCAAGCCATGAATACGGCCATGTTAGCCTGTGCACCGCTATGAGGCTGTACGTTAGCCCATTCAGCACCGAAGAGAGCCTTTGCGCGTTCAATGGCGAGGTTTTCAGCTTCGTCAACTACCTGGCAACCGCCATAGTAGCGTTTTGCCGGATAACCTTCGGCATATTTGTTTGTGAGGCATGAGCCGAGGGCTCGCATCACTTCATCGCTTACGAAGTTTTCGCTGGCGATCAGCTCTACGCCGCGACGCTGACGTAGGTGTTCGCGGTCGATAATGTCAAAAACTTGATTGTCTCTTTGCATTGCAAATGTGTTTATATGGTTATTGATATATCAGGTTGAACCACTCCTTTGTATATGGAATGACACTGCAAATTTAACGTTAATTTCCGAAATACACAACATTTAAAATATTTTCAGTCTGAAACGAAATATAACTATTAAAATATGTTAAAAACGATTAAATTAGTTGTGTAACTAAAATTTTAGTTATAAATTCGCGGTGTTCAATTTTGCTTCAACCATGAAAGATAAAATAGCTGATAAGAAAAGTTTGTCGGCCAAGGAGGAGGAAATAATGACTTGTTTCTGGCAGAAAGGGCCGCTCTTTGTGCGTGAGGTGGTGGATATGCTCCCCGACCCGAAACCGCATTTCAACACCGTGAGTACCTTTGTGCGCTCGCTTGAAGCCAAGGGCTGGCTCACTCATGAGCAGATTGGCAATTCGTATCGATATTCTCCGGCTGTGGACGCTGTCGAATATCGCAACCGCTCGTTTAAAGGGTTGATTGACAGATTTTTCGGCAACTCTTATATGAATGTGGTGTCTGCCTTGGTAAAAGAACAAAAAGTTTCCGCCGCCGAGGTTCGCGAACTTCTTGACATGATTGAAGCACAAAAAGGAAAGGAGGAATGATATGGGCAATGTATTGATATATGTTTTGCAAGCGGGCATAATTATGGCGGTACTGTTTGCCGTTTATAAGGTTGCGCTCTCATCGGCTACTTTCCACGGCTTTAAGCGAATGGTATTGTTGCTTATTCTTGCTGTGTCATGGGCATTGCCCGCTGCCATTGAGCAATCCGCGCCGGAGAGACAAACGCTTAACAGTGTGAGTGTAAGCAATAAATCGGGCCTTAATCCCCGGATTGAAATCGGCACTCCCATTCCGATTAATGTTATAGATGAAGAGCCCGGAAAGTCATTCCCATGGCGCGAATGTGTGAACACGGCCTATATCTTCGGACTCGCCGGCGGCCTGATATATCTGTTGGTGTCCGCAATGCACTTGATAAAAGTAATCACCGCCGGCAACCGAAACCGCCGGGAGGGTTATACCGAGGTGGTAAACGACAACGTGTCAGGCCCGTTCAGTTGGGGGCATTATATTATCCTTCGGCAAACAGACTTTGACCGGGATTTACAGATGGTGTTAACTCATGAGTTGAGACACATTCATCGGTTTCACTGGGTGGATATCCTGCTCTGCCATATAAATATTATATTAATGTGGTTCAACCCGGCGGCATATATGTATATGCGCGAATTGCGAACCATACATGAATATGAAGCGGACAATGCCATTGAGCGCAAAAGCCAAAGCCTCTACCGGTTGATGTTGATAAAAAAGACTGTCGGCACGAGTTTCCCGACCTTCGCCAACAGTCTTAACCATAGTCAAATTTATAAACGTATCACTATGATGATGAAAAACAAATCAAGAAAGACGCGGTGCTTTGCCGCCTTGGCTCTCCCCGGAGCCGCCGTACTTAGTGTTATGCTTCTCTCGCAGCCCTCTGTGGCCGGAGTGTTCGGCAGCTTGCGCGAGACCTCGCCGGCTGTGCCTCAAATCGCCGACAAAGTTAGTCAAAAACCGGCTGATATGCAAATTCCGGTTGCTGATGTCACCGTAAGCGAAGAGGGCGTGGTTGAGCAGAACAATGATGCACCTTCCGCAATGGAGGAAATGATTGAATCCGTTATTGCGGAAGAGAATGCCCCGGAGCAGAAAGAAGCGATCAGTGCCGGCCCGGCAATCTTCGTTAACGGCAAGCCGTTTGACAAACCGTTGAACGACATTGAACCCGCCATGATTCAGAGTATGACAGTCGTAAAAGACGACCCCAACTACCCTACCGGCAAAATCCTCATTGAGCTGAAATCTGACAACGAACCGATGAATGCAGTAGAGCAAGTAGCTGAATTCAAGGGTGGTCAGAAGGCGTTGTTCGATTACCTCGGTGCAAATATCAAATATCCCGAGGCAGCTATCAAGAATCAAGTAGAGGGGCGCGTGATAGTGCAATTCGTTGTAGAGAAAGACGGCCGGATTACATCTCCCAAAGTGATGAAAGGAGTAGACGCCGACCTTGACAATGAGGCAATTCGCCTTGTAAAAGAGATGCCGGCATGGACACCCGCCTGCAACAACGGCGAGCCGGTAAGCTCCTACTTCGTTCTCCCCGTCTCCTTCAAACTCGAAAAATAGGCATACACAAACCCAAAGATAGCCCGAAGCCGCTTGAGGCTTCGGGCGTAACGTAACGTTTATAATCTTCTATAAATTTAAATTAAACTTTATGTTGATCAAATATTCGGGGGAGATCTCATAAGGATAATTTAAAATTGAGCGGCCACTTATTGTTTCAGATTTATCAATAGTTCTAAGACCGAAAGCTCATATATAGAAAGAAGTATGTGATTATTCACTATAATTGTAGGAGTCCCTTCTAATTTATTTGCCTTTATCCATTTTTGCTGTTGAATGTATTCTTCGGCAACCTGCTTTGTGTTGATATTCAAATGGAATTGTTTAAAATAGTCAATTTCTTTATATTGAAGTTCATACCACCCATTAAGAATATCCCATGCTATGGATGCTCCAAATTGAAAATATGCTGCAATTATATATTTAATAGCTATAGACTGCTCTTCTTTGAAAAATGTAAAAAAGTAATTTACCTCACAATCGTGATTTAGCAACCTCGTAATTCCTTTATGGAGATCTGTACAAGGTCCACAAAACAGATTACTAAATATCGTAATCTTTGTTTTTGATATTGTGTTTCCAAATTTGATGGCAGAATAAATCTTTGCATCTATT
Source organism: Prevotella sp. (assembly GCA_023662865.1). Taxonomy (GTDB): domain Bacteria; phylum Bacteroidota; class Bacteroidia; order Bacteroidales; family Muribaculaceae; genus Lepagella. The sequence continues at coordinate 13,451 of JAMPIK010000004.1, read as the reverse complement.
CTATTCGTTGTATGTAATAATGTCTTAAATACCGATGTGTTTGATTTTAATCTATTATATTGAATATGAATTTTCTGAAATTAAGTATAATTTTTTATAAAACTTAAAGTTCTATTAATAATCATTGACAATAGAAGATTTGACATACCAATTATACAAATAATGATTAAGCCACTAAATGAAGTTACCAATGAAGTAACATCTTTGAAAGGAATAAGTGTTGATAACAAGCACGTTTGTATCCAGATGATTGACATAGCAAGAATGCATAAGATACACCATTTTTTTATAATTAATGCCTGATAGGAAATGCTCCAAAATGAAAACAATGTTGCAATTATATAATAATAATAGAGTATAGTAATATTTTCCGGAACAAATATAAAAATTATGCTGTTGACTAAGAAGAATGAAAGTCCAAATTTAGAGAATCCGAATGTGTTGAATATTTTTCCTGCTTGACTTTTTGATACGGCTTTACAGTCTCCATCTTTTATGAAAAAACAAATCCTTTTAATGATTTTACCATCTTTGTTTATGCTGTTTTTGCATAAACAAATGCATAGTAATATACCAAGCATTGATGCCGTTATCAAACTTAGCGTTATTGGCATATTAGCTTTGATATTAAGAAAGACAAGCAGTGTAAATATCAGAATTGCTAAGGTTAGGAATACAGCATTTAAAATAGTTCGGACTGTATCATGTTTTTTATTTTGTTTATATTCCGGTTCTTGTGTGAATTCATTTTTCTTTCCTAATAGACAAACTTTTGACCAGGCTTTTTCAAATTCTTTTATGAGAACACTACGCTTAACACCATCCTTATTGATATAATTGATATAATTACCTTCTATACTGATGAAAATTATAAAATGATAATTGAGTATAGAAATTGCAGGTACACACTTATAAATGGCAATATCCTACACATCTTCAAATTTGAATGATTCAACGTCAAGAGAATAGCTTTTAAAGAAATCGTAAAAGCCATATAAATTATTATTATAGGGATGATTATCAAATTTTTTTACGTTAAATTTTGAATATTTAACTCCCAAAAGGTCTAAATATTTAGAAATTATTTGACTCTTTTTCATATTCTTGTATAGACTTTAATATGTCGTCAATTAATGTTGTTGCGTAAATTACATTATAATTTTCGTCACAAATTATATAAAATGGCCACGATGTAATATCAAAATAATTATTATTGCCAAAACCAAGTCTTTCGTAAATAATTGGCCATTTTATATAATTATCATAGAAGAATTGCTTAGCTACGTCAAAATTATCTGTATCTTCACAATCTATCGTCACTATATTTAACCTGCCATCTTGATATAAATTAGAATTGTTCAATCTTATAATACCTTCTCTGCAAGGTTTACATCAAGTTCCGAAAAACTCAATAAGTGTTAATTTATTTGCTGCGAAATTCTCTGAAAGATATGCTTTTATGTTATCAGGTAAATGTACTTTATTTATTTTATCATATTCTATTATATTATATGCTATGGTTGAATCACACTCGTTAATAGATGTTATGAATATTCCAATATTGTTTAGAGGAATAGTGTCATTTTCTGAATATAATTCTTTAGTGCGTACCCCATTTAAAATACGATTATAGCGGTCAGGAACTTTTACTACATATTTTCTATCTTTACCATATACATGTATTTGAATATTGGTATTGTCAATTTGAGCAGTATATGAATTTTGTCTTATCCATTCAAGTGGGAATTCATTGATTCTGCTGTCATTGAAACTCGCAAACGTGAAAGGCCTTATATATATGTCGTAATTATCTCCTGAAAGATTCTTATCAATCATTATCTTTGGAGATGTTTTATTAGAGAATTTTTTTAATTGTCCAGGAGTAAATGTTCTAATATTTCTTTCATCTACTAAATTGTTAATAATAGGAATATATTTTATCAGAGAGTCTTCCTTAGCAACAACTATTTTTATGGAACCAATTTTGTAAATTACTTTACTGAAATTATTGTCTATTGAATCAATTGCATAAGGAATTCCCACATGAGCATGTCCACATGTTGGAAATTCAGTTTGTTTTATTATTTTGGTTTCAATTTTTTTAGGAAATGCGCTGCTTTTACAAGATAGTATAAAAAATATACAAATTATTGATATTGCGTAATTAGTGCTAAGTTTCATACGTTAGAAAATGGTTTATGTGATATAAAATAAGAGGCATTAATCCAAACAATTATTATAATGGTATCAATGCCTCCTTAATCTTTAGTCTTTGCAAGTAAACTTCGTTCCATCACAAACAATAGCTACGGTGACAACATCTTCAGTCATGTTATCATTGAAACCCAGATCTTCTTTTATGGTTGCGCAATCCCCGACACTACTGGTACATGAAATGGTATGATATGCACATTTTAAGGTGAGCGAACAAGAAACGCGGCCAACCTATACATCGCCATCTCCTAAACCATATTGTTTACGGAGTTCATCAAGCTTCAAATTTCTTTTTGAGTTTTCCATAATTTGATTTTTACTGTTTAATATTATAACACTAAATATAGTTTGAAGTTCATATACCCTTATTGAAAAAAATATTAAAGAATTGAGTCTACCCTAAATAGAATATAATTTCTTCCTCCTTGCACTCAGATAGCCCGGGGTCGGTGAGACCTCGGGCTTTTGCGAGTTCGTTGTGTAATCTATAACTGCCCTTTATTAGGACTTTGAATGGACTCGTCTTCTTTTAGTGTGTATCGGTTTTTTCATACGCACATCAAGGTGTTAAGCGTTGAAGTGTGCGTTTCTCTCGGCGTTGATAAGATCGTCAACATCTTTCTTTTTGACATTGAACTGGAATATGCAGCCCAAAATCAGAAGAACTACTGCTGCTCCTCCGAGCCACCATGTGAGTGTTACGCCGGTGGTAAAACATGATGCTACAAGCAGAATTGCACCAATGATGTAACAAATAATTGATAATGCTTTCATAATATTCTCTGATTAAGTGTTAATAACTTCCTTTGTTTTATATTAAAACATCTTGTAGTCGGAAAAGTTGAAACTAAATGCAACTTTAACACTTTTTACATCAATTACAGTACGCCCGGTCCGGTTGAGAAGTCGAAAGATACAGTTTGCCACCCCTCAATTTCATACGAACCGGCATTGGCAAACGATGCGTTTGGATCGGGACGAACAGCTCCCATTTCAAGGTCGTCATATTCAATCGTTATGCGATTGTTCTGCAAATCTATTTTTCGGACAATGGCCTTACCCGAGCGGTAGGCAAGGGAGTTGACACCATCGGTAGACAAGGTGAGATTGCGTGTTGATGCCGCTAAATTGTCACCTACCTTTGGCATTGAGCCGGTAAATCGGAGGGTGAAATATCCGTCTGTGATATTCCCGGCATAATTAAATCTGTAAGTCAACGGCATGATAAACTTCTGTCGGTCTGCGTCCCAGCCGGAATAGCCGGAATAGCTGCCGGACTCGCAGTTCACATCGTTTATCTCCAATTTGCCTGAAGCGTAGTTGTTATCCTTGCCGTAATCATCGTCATCATCGCAAGCCGTTACAATGGGCGCGACAAATGCAGCTGCAAAGAGCAATGGTAGTAATCTTTTGAATTTCATAGTTTTAAATCAATCTTAAAAGAATAAACACTGTGTGCATTTTTCTCGGTTGAGAAGGCACACAGTGTTAAAACACGCGTATAAGGAAATAGTTCAGATACCGGCTGCGGTAAGCTCTGCGTCCATTTGTTGTTGCAGTTTCTTGGCTTCGGCAGCGGCTGCCTCGGCAAAGTGCTCATCTTGCCCGGAGTAAATTATGCCGCGTGAGGAGTTTACGAGGAGTCCGCAGTCCGCAGTCATGCCATATTTGCACACCTGCTCCAAGCTACCGCCTTGTGCTCCCACGCCCGGCACCAAAAGGAATGATTTTGGGGCAACACGGCGTATTTCTTTAAACATTTCACCCTGTGTGGCACCCACTACATACATCATTCTATCATAATCCGCCCATTCGGTTGACTTGCGGATTACACGTTCCCATAGCGGCATCCCTCCTTCTGTTTCAATAAATTGAAAATCCCGGCTCCCTTTGTTGCTTGTTAGAGCCAGCAGGATAACCCATTTGCCATCGTATCCGAGGAAGGGTGCAACGGAGTCCTCGCCCATATACGGCGCAACGGTCACGGCGTCAGCACCGAGGGTGTTGAAGAATGTTGCCGCATACATCTTTGAGGTGTTGCCTATATCGCCGCGCTTGGCATCGGCAATCACCATGTGGTTCGGGTAAAAGTCTTTGAGGTAGGCAACTGTTCGTTCAAGTGCCTCCCAGCCTTTGAGTCCCATAGACTCATAGAAGGCAGTATTCGGCTTGTATGCAACGCAGTATGGAGCTGTTGCATCAATTATAGCCTTGTTGAAAGTGAATATCGGGTCCTGGCCGTTGCGTATATGTTCGGGGATTTTGGCAAGGTCGGTGTCAAGACCTACACACAGGAAGGTACGGCGAGATTTGATATTCTCGATAAGCTGTTGTCGTGTCATAATTCGGCTTCTTTTAGTTTTTCTGCATTTTCGGCTACTATGAGGTGGTCGATACAATCCTGTATGTCTCCGTTCATAAACGCCGGTAGATTATATATGGTATAACCGATGCGATGGTCGGTGATGCGCCCTTGAGGATAATTGTATGTGCGGATTTTGGCGGAACGATCGCCGGTAGAAACCATAGTCTTACGGCGAGACGCTATATCGTCAAGGTATTTTTGATGTTCGCGGTCGTAAATAAATGTGCGTAGGCGTGAGAGGGCGCGTTCCTTGTTCTTGGGTTGGTCGCGTGTTTCGGTACACTCTATCAGTATTTCCTCAACCTGCCCGGTGTTCGGATTTTTCCAATTATACCTTAGTCGCACACCGCTCTCTACCTTGTTCACATTTTGGCCGCCGGCACCACCGCTTCGGAATGTGTCCCACTTAATCTCGCCCTCGTGAATTTCCACCTCAAACTCCTGAGCTTCCGGAAGTACAGCCACAGTAGCAGCCGAAGTGTGCACTCTGCCCTGAGTCTCGGTAGCCGGTACGCGCTGCACACGGTGCACGCCGCTTTCGTATTTCATAATGCCATACACATCAGTGCCGCTCAGAGAGAATATTATTTCTTTAAACCCACCGCTGGCACCTTCCGAAAAGCTTGTCACGGCCAATTGCCAACCTTTCTGCTCGGCAAATTTCTGATACATACGAAACAAGTCTCCGGCAAACAGAGCCGCTTCATCGCCACCGGTGCCACCGCGAATTTCCATAATGGCATTTTTTGCATCGTCCGGGTCGGCCGGGATAAGCAAGATTTTTATTTCTTCCTCCAATGAAGGGAGGGCAGCGCGCGCCGCATCCAGCTCCTCATGTGCCATTGACCGCAACTCCTCATCTTGTTCGCCGGAAGAAAGAAGCTCCTGCGCCTCATCAATTGTGGCGAGCAGCTCTTTGTATTTCTTGGTGGCACTGACAATCAGTCCGAGATCGTGGTATTCCTTTGTGAGGCGCACATATCTCTGTTGGTCGGCAATCACGTCCGGATCAGTGATTAGCGTGCCGACTTCTTCAAATCTGGAGTCAAGACCTTCAAGGCGTTGCAAGAGTGGAGTAGTAGTCATTAGTATATATAAGAGCTTGTAAAAGAATCCGTCAAATGTATTGTCGGCACTGATAGTGACCGCATCCGCTGCAATTCAATCAACGCGTGGCAATCCAATCAATGCCGCGGATTATATAATGCCGCAGAAGATAATAAAAAAAAGCTCAACCTGCGGTAGCAGCATCGAGCTTTCTGGTGGTAGCGAATCCGGGACTCGAACCCGAGTCTCCACCGTGAGAGGGTGGCGTGCTAACCGCTACACTAATTCGCCGTTGCAGTCATAAAGGTGTTATCCTTTTTGACACTGCAAAATTACCGCCTTTTTCTGACATGACAAAATTTCAAGCCAAAAAAAGCAAAAAAAATTTCGGAGTGTGTTTGTGAAAAATAGTGGTGTCTAAAAAAAGGAGACGAACCGAAAGCGGTTGTCTCCTTTTGTAAGTGGGATAAGCTGTTTGCTTTGAGGCGATTACTCTGCGGCGGGAGCTTCCTGCTCAGCAGCGGCTGCCTGTTCTGCTTCAAGAGCGGCCTTGGCGGCGGCTTCTTCGGCTGCGAGCTTTTCAGCTTTCTTCTTGGCTACCTCTTCAGCTTTTGCTTTGTTCTTCTCTACCTCAGCCTCATGACGAGCCTTGGCATCCTCTGCCTTCTTGGCTGCGTTTTTGGCGTTGCCGGCTTCAACGGCCTTGTCATGTTGAGCTTTCCATGCATCAAAACGACGTTGTGCCTCAGCTTCATCAAATGCGCCTTTCTTCACACCGCCGCGCAGGTGCTTCATAAGCATTACGCCTTCGCGTGAAAGAATGGAACGAACTGTATCAGTAGGAATTGCACCTACTTCTACCCAATACAGAGCACGTTCAAAGTTGAGTGTTACTGTAGCAGGATTAGTGTTCGGATTATAGGAACCTATCCTTTCAATAAACTTACCATCACGTGGCGCCCTGCTATCGGCGATGACGATTGGATAAAAAGCGTAGTCTTTACGACCGTGACGCTGCAATCTAATCTTAGTTGCCATAAAAAAATAATTACTTAAAAATAAATTAGTTGTACTTTGTTTTGGGTTGTGAAAGAAGCATTGAGCAAACGCTCAAACACTCCAAACACGGCTGCAAAATTACAACTTTTCCGCCACACTACCAAACAAACACCGATTTTTTAAGCCGGGTTTAAGCCGGGTTTAAGGCTCATGCGTAAATATAATCAAAATTTCGGGGTATTATAAAGCATCCAAACTATTAAATTATGTTAATTTTTATCTTGTAACACACAGATTGTCAAGTCAATATAAAAATAAATGATTTTACGCCTTTGATAATAATGTATTTTAATGTATATTTGCAGTCTAAGAACAAGTATTATTTTGTATTATGATGGATAAACCTAAAAAACAATTTCTTTTCAACCTTGAATGGGTGGAGATTCTTGCCCAGCTTCCGGGGCAGGTGAAATATGAAGTCTACGACGCGATTATGGACTATGCCGCTTCCGGCAGCATCGCGCAGCTAAGTCCCATAGCGAAAGGAGTGTTTCTCTTTATCAAAAAGGAGATTGACTATTATAATGAATCGTATCGCCAAAAGTCTGAAATGCGCAGACTCGCAGGCAGCAAGGGAGGGAAAGCAAGACATAAGGAAAATACGCAACCAAATCAAGCAAATCAAGCAAATGCTTCTTTTGCCAAGCAAAACTTGCAACAGCTTCCATTGCCATGCATAAATGAAAATAAACCTGAAAATGAAAATGAAACTAAAAATGAAAATGAACTTGATTTAAAAAAATCAAGTAAAAAAAGTGAGTGCGCTTTTTCAAAAGAAGAGAAGGAGTTTGAAGCTTTCAGAGTGGCTTATCCGGGTACCAAAGGGGGCTTCAATACTGAATTCAAAAATTTCAAAAGCAAGTATCCGCAAGAATGGAGAAATATCGTACCTCTGCTTATGCCGGCGCTTGTACGTATGGAAAACTGGCGGCGGCAGGCTCGCAAAAAAGGCATCTTTGTGCCCAACCACGCACATTTGAGCACTTGGATAAACCAAGCTCGCTGGAATCAGGAATTCGCATCTCTCAATAACAATTCAAACACAACAGATTATGAAAGTGACAAACATAAATTTTCAGAACGTAGAGGAACTGAACCGGCAGTTAAGGACTACAAGAGTTTTGACGGAACGTTTTAGTCTTGAAATCCCCGCAAATGACTGTGCTAACGGCATTTATTACACCTACAAAGATGAAGTTCTGGCAACCGGAGGCACCATTGACCTCGACCCTGTGAAGCCCTGTATACTAAAAGCGGCGCAATGGCTTACAAATCCCTACGGCAAGCCCGGCCTGATGCTAAACGGCTACTGCGGCAACGGCAAAACCACTCTGGCTCAGGCCATAAAGCGACTTGTTCGCTTCGTTACCGAAAAGGAGTTGGGATATTCAAAGGCGAAACAGATGCGATTCTTTACAGCCAAGCAGATAGTAAGACGTCTTCAATGCGATGCAAAGCTCTATCAGAAACTATTTACGGAGGAAATGCTCATCATCGATGACTTGGGCGAGGAGCCGAAAGAGGTAATGATTTACGGCTCCATAGAGACTCCGCTCATTGACCTTATCAGCGAGAGATATGCAAAACGGCTTCTTACAATCATAACAACCAATCTGCAAACACCGCAGCTGAAACGCATATACGGAGAGCGCATCTATGACCGCTTTTGCGAGATGCTCACCTGCATCACATTTTGCAACGACTCTTTCCGTCAAAAAATGGCGGACTCACAGGCCGAAACCGTGGAGGTTCTCCCACAATGGTGAGGGTATCCGTCGCCATGCGGTACATAGGAGCGCCCAACGCCAATCTATTGTAGCGACTCGGCGGCGATGCACAATGGCTCTTAATATTTGGGGTATCACATAGTCTATGCTCATTTCAAGCGGATATTTCTTATCCGGGTCAACGAGTGGGGTGCGTATCCACCCCGGGCGAATGTCGGTAATGCTTATGTCAAGGTTCTTGGTGCGGGCAAGTTGGCGGAGTGCTTCCAGATATGTTGAGTCAAAAGCTTTGGAGGCTGAGTAAGCGGCCAGTTCGCCGATACCGCGTGTGCCTGCAACCGAGCTTATGGCAGCTATCTGCCCGGGGCGCTTTGAGTGCATAAAATAACTGAACGCAGCGCAGCACATTCGCGCCAATCCCTCTGTGTTGGTCTGTGTGACGGCAACTTCATTTTCCGGGTTCATTTCCGGGTTGCGCAAGGCTATCCCCGCCACATGAATGTACAAATCCATGCCGCCCATTTGCTCAATCAGTGAATGCAGTGCTTCCACGGCGCGAGGCTTGGTGACATCAAGCTCCACGGCCTCTATCATGCCGGGATATGTGCGTGCCATACCCTCCAACACGTCTATTGAGCGAGCTGCCGCGCCTACTTTTACGCCGCGCGAGGCGAATGTCTCCGCCAATGCGCGGCCTATGCCGGACGAAGCGCCGGTTATAATAATCTTTTTCATTTGCATTAGTTTGTAATTCAATAAATTATATAGAGCAAGAAGAGCGATGTCACACTTCAAAATTAATAAAATTTTTCTGTGTAAGGAAAAAATGTTAATTTTACACCGCAAACATGCTCTGCAAATATGAACACAAAGACACGCATTTTTGTTGAATAAGCAAAAAGGGAATAAACTTATTTAACAACCATTAATAGAGAAGAGTTATGAGTACACAAGCTAACGATAATGTAAACGGCACACCGAAAGTTGCTCGTATGATATTCGGAGTTTTCATGGTTCTCGTCTATGTCGGTGTAGGCATCTGCTGTCTGTGCGGCGTATTCGAGAGTTGGTTGCCTCAAGGCATTGCCATTGCTATGGGTTGTATGTTTGTAGTCTATGGGCTGTGGCGTGCTTACCGCCTGTACAAAGGGTGGAGTTAATTAAAATTGACTATGAAAAAGTTACTGTATATGTTGGCGCTGTGCGTGCTGCTCTTGGGGAGCGGCGCGTGCTCGCGTACTACCCAAAAGTACAATGAAGGTAGCGCAATTCTCTTCGCCGATGAGGGATTCAAGAGCTTCATGGAGCAAGAGCGCGAAGTGTTTGAATATCAATATCCGGGTGCTTACGTCATTACCTATTATATGAGTGAGCTTGATGTCATAAACGGATTGCTGCAAGATTCCTGCAATCTGGGTGTGACAAGCAAAAAACTCACACAGAAGCAGATTGATTACATAAAGAGCCGAAACAAGAAAATTGTACGTCAAGAAGAGATTGCCGTTGATGCCATTGCACTGATTGTGAACAAGGCTAACCCGGTGGAAAACCTCACTGTAAACGATATCAAGGACATTTTCAGCGGAAAAGTGGACCAATGGACACAGCTTGCATGGGATAACAACGATTCCATAAAAGTGGTGTTTGACCAACCGGGCTCGGCCAATGTAGCATATATTGAGGAGAATTTCCTGCCAAAGGGTGGTAAGTTCTTGCCTAATGTATACGCACAGCAAGGCAATCAGTCTGTGATAGATTATGTGTCGCAAGACAAGAATGCAATCGGCCTGATTAGTGTGAGCTGGCTCGGCGACAATCTTGAGAAAGTTAAAGACCAACTAAGTGCCGGCCATATTGACTCCAATACTATCAAAGACCTTGAAGACAGCAATGTAGACAACAGCGAAATAACATTTACCGACAAGGTGAAAATCCTGAAAGTACGCAAAGATGATGCACTCACGGCGTATTACCCCGACCAGCGCAGCATATACGGCGATGAGCAAACCGGCAAGAGCTTGTATCCGCTGATGCGTACTGTATATTTGATTTCCACGGCTGCAAATAATTCCGTAGGTCATTCGTTCTATTCATTCGTCACCGGATTTATCGGACAGAAGATTCTCACCATGACCGGCATTTTGCCGTATCATTTCCCTACCCGAGTGGTGCAATTGCAATAATTTTGCCGTCCGCCAAATAAACTTACATGTATTTACGTTGTCATATATATATACTTATCATCTAAAAGGAAAAATAACTTAACACCATAAGACAATGAAGTTTAAATTCTTACTGACTCTCACACTGGCCGGAGCTTCCGCATTGGGCGCTTGGGCGCAAGGATATAAGGACGGTGTGGAATACTTTAAGGCTGACCGCCTTACAGATGCCGAAGAGTTGCTTAACCGCAATCTCAATAATGCCGATACCAACAAGGCTGAGGCTTATTATTATCTGGGACAGATTCAACTCGCTCGCTATTACAGCGTGAAGATGAACAATTCAGGCGACCCAGCCAAGTATAAAGCTGCCGCCGCCGACTTGTTTAACAAAGGTATCGCTGCCGATGCCGAAAACCCCTTCAACTATGTGGGCATTGGCAATATCGAGCTGATTAACAATAACAGCAAGGCTGCGCAAGACAATTTCAAACAAGCCGAAAAGCTTGCCAAGAAAGATGCCGGTGTATATGCAGCTATTGCACGCGCTTACTATGACGTAAACCCTACTCTGTATGCCAAACAAATGGACAAAGCCCTGCAAGCCGGCAACAAGCTCGTACAGAAGCAGGCTCTTTCCAAAGATCCTCAATGGGCCGACCATGACAGCGATTTCTATATGCTCATGGGCGATATGGAGTTTGATGCCGCCAACGGCGACAGCAAGGAAGTGGGCGATGCTTGCAACTTTTATGAACAAGCTATCCGTGTAAATCCGAAAGCTGCCGAAGGTTATATCAAATACGCCGACAAACTGTTTACTGTGAAACGCAACAACGAGGCTCTTGCGCAGCTGCGTACCCTTCTGGAAAACAACCCTATGTCAGCTCTTGGTCAGCGCGAACTCGCCGAGCGTCTTTACAATGAAGGTAAGGTGCAGGAAGGTATTGAAGAGTATGGCAAGCTCATCAGAAATCCTAACCACTTCGCCCAAGATGAGAACCGATACATGGGTCTGCTTTACTTCGTAGACGACAATCAAAAGGGTTACGATGAGGCTACTTATATGTTGAATTTAGATCCGACCAACTTCAACGCTCGCCGTAGTCAATACGTGTTTGCAAGCCGCATGGGTCGCCCCTCCGCATTGCAGCTCGCCGAAGAATTGCTTAAGCTCAAAAGTAAAGACAACCCGTTTGCAACCGGCGACTATGCCCTCATAGCCGGCGACCTTATAAAGGCCGGTCGAAATGATGAGGCTGCCGCTGTGCTTGACATGGGTATCGCTGACTATCCCGACCAACCCGCTGTATACAAGGGCGCGGCAAATGTATATCTGTTTAACCTTAAACAATATGCCAAAGCCGCCGATGCAATGGCAAAGGTAGTGGAGTTTGCCGCTAACGATGCAACTGCATCCGACTATAATTCACTTTCCGATTTTGCTTATTATGCCGCGCAAACCGTTGAGAATGATGCCGACAAAGCAAAATATATCAGCATGAGTGAAGATGCAATAAAGAAAGCGGCTTCCGGTCTTGCAGAGCAATATAAGTATCTCGCACCAAAGCGTATCGGCGACCTCGCTCGCATCAAAAAAGACACCAAGACAACTCTTGACAACTATCAGACAGCTATCAAGATGATTGAAACTGTCGGCGTGAATGACAACAACAAGGGCGACCTGTCAACTATGTACCGTATGCTTGGCTTGCAATATATCGCCGACAAGAATTACCCCGAAGCTAAAGCATATCTTCAAAAATATATGGGGCTCAATCCCGATGACGCTGAAATGGCAAAATTGATCAGCCAGCTGAAATAAAAAATTTATTTGAAACATATAAATGGCCCCGGATAACTTTGAAAATTATCCGGGGTTGTATGTTTAAATCAAATATTTTTTGTAACTTTGGAGTCTAAAATTGTTGTACATGAAGCTTCTTAAATATCCCATAGGCATTCAGACTTTTGCCGATATTATCAATGACGGCTACGTATATGTTGACAAGACCGAATATGTATGGGGTCTTGTTACGCGAGGAAAATACTATTTTCTGAGCCGCCCGCGTCGGTTCGGCAAGAGCCTGCTGATTTCCACTCTTGATGCCTTCTTCCGTGGTAAAAAGGAGCTTTTCAAAGGGCTCTATATCTATAATCAAGAATGGGACTGGATTGAGTATCCGGTATTTCATCTTGCCTTAAACGGTCAGGATTACAGTTCTGTGGACAAACTTGATGAGACACTTCATAATAATATGGAGATTTGGGAGAACTTGTATGAACTTCCGGCCGGAAGCACCGCGATATCCGTTTCCACAAGGTTCTTCAATTGTATTTACAACGCAAGCCGGAAATTTGAGAGAGGGGTGGTAATACTCATTGATGAATACGACCAGCCCTTGTTGCACAATATCGAGCAGGGGAAAGAGGATTTGCACAACACCATGCGCGAGCATTTGCAGGCATTCTTTGCCGTGATGAAAGCCCAAGACCGGTACATAAAATTCGCAATTCTCACCGGTATTTCCAAGTTCAGCAAGGTCAGCGTGTTCAGCGGCCTGAACAACCTGAAAGATATTTCGTTTAACGATGATACGAATGCTATTTGCGGTATCAGCGAAACCGAATTGCAACAATATTTCCCGGAAAGCATTGAGCAGCTTGCTCAAGCAAATCAAATGTCGGTTGAGCAAACGCTTGAGAGATTGAAAAAGGAATATGACGGTTATCACTTCTGCGAAGATGGAGAAGGGATATATAACCCGTTCAGTCTTCTGAATGCGTTTGACAATAAAAGATTCCGGCATTACTGGGTGGCTTCCGGCACTCCCTCGTTCTTAATCAAACTGCTTGAAAACCGGGATTGGAATCTCT
>JAMPIK010000041.1 GCA_023662865.1 Prevotella sp. | reverse complement strand
CTCGAATTTTGTATTGTTTTTACCTCAATTCTATGCCGTCACAGACTAAACAAAGTATAATTTGATGGTAATAATTCTATGATTTTGCTCGTAAAACATAGAATATTATCATACAGGAGCTGAAAATATAGTCTCACTCATTGTGAAAGTTGTAAATAATAATAAAGTTATTGCAAAATGGGAGACATTCTCTGAGCTAAACATGAAGAATTATATCATTTTATCCCGAGATAATGTTGATCGTTTCTTACACACACCCAATAAAACATTGATATATGTGGTTCATCTTCCTGAACTATCTCAAGAGGTAAATAACAAGAAGGAGTATATCAGTTATTATCAAACACATGGATACCAATTTACCTTATCGGAGCATAAATATGATGATTTAAGTTCTGCGGTTATACTGAATGACTATGAATGTTTCATCAACAAGGTGTACTATACCATTAAAGCACTCTGATTGCAGCCACGCTTACTTATAAGATTTATATAAGTTATATAAGAAAGAAAAGAAGTGCGGCCTCACGGTCGCACTTCTCAAGTTTATAGTAGATTTTGTTTATGTTGGTTTCTTTTACAGGAGTTTGCGGGGCTTGATGTCAAGCTTCACCGGGCGAATCATGTTCTCCGGGGCGAGGATTGTATCAAGCTCCTCTTTTGAGAGAATACCGTGCTCAAGCACGAGGTCGTAAACGCCTTTGCCGCTCTCCATAGCCTCTTTGGCAATCTTGGTGGAGTTCTTGTAGCCGATAATCGGGTTGAGGGCTGTTACGATACCGATTGAGTTCTGTACGTATGAGCGGCATTTCTCTTCGTTGGCGGTGATACCTTCCACGCAGCGTGTGCGCAGAGTCTCAAAGCCATTGATGAGAATGTCAACAGACTCGAAGCAGCACTGTGCGGTAACCGGCTCCATGGCGTTCAGTTCCATTTGAGCGGCCTCGGAAGCCATTGTTACACATACATCGTTGCCAATCACCTTGAAGCAAATCTGGCTCATTACCTCGGGGATAACGGGGTTAACCTTGCCGGGCATGATTGAAGAACCGGGTTGCATCGGGGGGAGGTTGAACTCGCCCAAGCCGCAACGCGGGCCGCTGGCCATAAGGCGAAGGTCGTTGCTGATTTTGCTTACTTTGGTAGCTACGCGCTTCAATGCGCCGGAGTAGCCTACCATTGAAGAAGTGTCGGAAGTGATGCCAACAAGGTCGTTTGCCAGAGTGATGTCCCAGCCGGTTATGCGGCGGAGAGCTTCGGTGCATTTTTCGGCGTAGCCCGGCTCGGAGCAGATACCGGTACCGATAGCGGTGGCACCCATATTGTTTACGAGGAAGTCTGCGGCGGCCTCGTTGAGGTGTTTGATTTCATCTTCAAGTATTGAAGCGAAGCCGTTGAAAGTCTGGCCAAGGGTCATGGGTACAGCATCTTCAAGCTGAGTGCGTCCCATTTTCACTACATTCTTGAATTCTTCGCCTTTATTGCGGAAAGCCTCGATAAGCACTTTGAAGTGCTCTACAAAGCGCAGGTGAGCGAAGTACATACCGATGTGAATTGCAGTGGGATATGCATCGTTGGTAGACTGTGAACGGTTTACATGGTCGTTGGGAGAGCAGAACTGATACTCGCCGCGAGCGTGACCCATGATTTCGAGGGCGCGGTTGGCGATTACCTCGTTGGCGTTCATGTTGGTGGTGGTGCCGGCACCGCCCTGAATAAGGTCTACCGGGAACTGATCATGGTGCTTGCCGTCCATGATTTCGCGGCAAGCCTGAGCTATGGCGTTGTATTGCTCATCGGTGAGCAGGCCGAGCTCATGGTTAGCCATGGCAGCCGCGAGCTTGGTGATAGCCAAACCCTTTATAAATTCAGGATATTCAGCGAGTTTGAATTTTGAGATTTCAAAGTTTTCCATTCCGCGCAGTGTCTGCACGCCGTAGAGTGCGCAAGCGGGAACATCGCGAGTGCCGAGCAAGTCGGACTCTTGGCGGAAGCCGTTACATTCTTTCATGGTAATATGTTGTTTTAGGTTAAGATACAGAATTTATCAAGGAGAAAACGTATTGCCGCATCCGTGGCAATTTCGCTGCAAAATTAAGATAAATTCCGTACTAAACCAAATATTACAAGGAAAATAATCTGCACCGGGGGAGAGGGGTGTTTTTGCAAGGCTGATTATAATAAAACAGACGTTGGCGACGTTATATGAGTGACTATGAAGATTACGTTTTTAACGCCGCCTGTCGCCTCTGACTCTTATCGTCCGGCTGAACGTTCAGCCGGGTGTACGCGTGTGGTGTACCCAATACCCAACATTTACGAACTTACAGCCGCCGCTGTGGCCGAAAAGCTTGGTCATGACGTCCGGCTTGAATCATTCACTTTGCCTAAGCGTTCGGTTGCCGATTTCCATAATTGGGTAAAGGCTGACGACTCTGATATATATTGCATATGGGGGGTGAACCTCTCAATGGCAGATGACCTTCCGGCAATTGATTATTTACTCAAAGCGAAACCCAACGCATTGATAATGATGATGGGGCCGGCTCCCACATTCTTCCATAAACGTTTCCTTACAAACGAGCGTATCTTCATAGCGCGCGGTGAGCCGGAGGGCACCTTTGCCGAGTGGCTCGCCGCCGTACAGAGCAAAGCTCCCTTTTCAGACATCAAAGGACTCTCATATTTCAAAAACGGCAAGCCGGTGCATAACCCGATGCACGAGCCGACACGAAATTTTGACAACCTCCCTTTCCCGGCGCGGCATCTGCTCGCCGGCCGGGAGTTTCACAATCCGAAAGTCAAGATGGGCCCGTACACCACCATGCTCACCTCGCGCAACTGCCCGTATCACTGCATATACTGTGTGCCCAGTTCGCTGACCTTTGCCCGAGAGCTTGACCACCGCGCTGTGAATGGCCGCAAACCGCCCATTTCATACCGCTCTCCGGAGAGTGTGGAAGCGGAGCTGAAAATGCTGCATGAGCAGGGCTACAAAGCCATCGGTTTCGTAGACGATAATTTTATATGGAACGAAGAGCGCACCCTCACTCTGTGTGCATTGCTTAAAAAATACGGCTTCAAATGGGGTTGTCAGGCGCGTGTCGATGCCATTACCGAGCCGATAGCCAAAGCTCTCGGCGAGAGCGGCTGCACCTATATCGACCTCGGAGTGGAGTCTTTCAACGATGAAATACTCAAATATATCAAAAAAGGGTTCACCGTGGCCGACATTCACCGCGCTATCAGCCTGTTGCAGAAATACAATGTCCCGGTGAAGCTGAACGTGCTTATAGGCACCAGCCCGTTGGAGACACGCGACACTATTCGCCACACGGTGCGCGAGGCCAAAAAGCTGAAAGTGGATCAAGTGATGATTAACATCATCTCCCCCTTTCCCGGCACCGAACTTTACGACTTGGCAATCAAAAACGGCTGGATAGTAGGCGGCGAATACCGCCCCACCGATGTGCAACGCGAGTCTATTCTCTCTTATCCGCAGCTCACTGCCCGGCAAATGGAGAAAGCTCTGTTTCGCGCAAATCTCACTTTCTTCACCTCTCCGAGCTTCATAATCAAACAGATGCGTCGCTTCTCCTCCCCCAAGGAATTTACCGCCGCCTTCAAGGCTCTTAAAGTGAAACTGTTTGGCTGATGTTGCTATCCGTTGTAATAATAAGCTGGAATTCAAGGTGTTTTCTTAAAAAATGCCTTACCTCGCTGACCGGATTGCTTTCTCAAAAAGATGTGGAGCTGATTTGGGTGGACAACGGCTCTGCCGATGGTGCCGCTGATTATGTAAAAGCACACTTCCCGGAAGCAAAAACTATAATTTTACCCAAAAACAAAGGAGTGGCATACGCTCGCAACCGGGGAGTGGAAATCTCCTCGGGCAGATATATCCTTTTTCTTGACGATGACACGGAAGCCACGGCAGAAGCCGTTGACAATCTCATGGAATATATGGGGAGGCATCCGGAAGTCGGAGTGCTCGGCTGCGCCCTGCGCGACTCTGCCGGCCGTCTGCAAGCCTCATTCAAAGGTTACCCGGGGGTGCCGGTCAAGGTTTGGAATGTGCTGCGAGGCAAGCTGCACATCAAGCCTCGTAAGGTGTCACTTCCGCAGAATGTGATTTACCCGGTATATGTGATAGGAGCCTGCCAACTCATACGCCGTGAAGTGTTTGACAAAACAGGGCTTCTTGACGAAGAAATTTTCTACGGTCCGGAAGATGCAGACTTTTGCATACGCACCCGCCAAGCCGGCTGGCAAATAGCCTATATCCCCCATGTAAGCATACGCCACCACTGGCGCCGCATCACTACCCGCTCCCTAAGCAGCAAAGCCTCCCGCGCTCACATCAGAGCCCTCCGCCACTTCTGGCGCAAACACCGCCGCCTATGGTAACCCCCACCGGTGGCCATCCGGAATGTTTTATTTCGATATGTTTTCGCCCAAATTCCAGATGCGGAACAAAAATAAATGGGTTGATGTTTCTATATATGTAACATTATTTGTATCTTTGCAGTCTAAACAAGAAACCGAATGGAACTGAAAGCAAAATTTGATGTGACCTACATGGAGGAGGCTCTTGTCTTTCTTGAATCCTTGCCCGATAAGGTCAAGGACAAGATTGCTTACAACATATCCAAGAGCCGATATTTCATGGATAAGGAACTGTTCAAGAAACTAAACGATGATATATGGGAGTTCAGAACCATATATCAAGGCTTCAAATATCGTCTGTTGTCGTTTTGGGATAAAGATACGGGTAATCTTGTAATCGCCACCCATGGATTTGTCAAGAAGACGCAGAAGACTCCCGAAAGTGAGATAGCCCATGCGGAAGCACTGAGAAAGAACTATTACAATGAAAAGAAGAAATAAGGTATGGAAAAAATGAAACTATATACCCACGAAGAAATGCTTGACCGTGTGGTCGGCAAGAAAGGAACACATCGCCGTGATGCGATGGAAGCCGAGTTGCAGTCTTATCTCATCGGCGAAGCCATCAAACAAGCGAGAAAGGAGAAGAACCTGACACAGGAACAACTTGGCGAACTTATGGGAGTACAGCGTGCGCAGGTTTCAAGGATTGAGAGCGGCCACAATCTCACAATCGGAACAATTGTGAGGGCATTCAAGGCTATGGGAGTACCCGCAGCATTCTCTTTCGGTGGGGTGTCACTATCGCTCTGTTGAGAATACCCCCATGCATTTCTTGCATTATTGCACTTTCTTTTCCCTCGCTGATTGGAATTACCCCTTGGCATTATTGGTACTTTGGCACAACTAAGACCATCCGACCACCATCAGAACTGCACCCCAAAAGTTAGACATAAAACTTTTGGGGTGCTTTATGTAAAATTTATAGTTATGGCAATGAAAATGACCGCCAACGGAGTGAGTACAACCACCGCTCCCGG
>JAMPIK010000040.1 GCA_023662865.1 Prevotella sp. | reverse complement strand
GCCATTGTTGACATTGGCGCTAAGGCTGTCGGAGTCGCAGTAACGCTGATGGAAGCTGAACAGGTGTTCATCATCAGTCGTGTCGAGGTATTTCTCGAATGTGGGCATGATGTAAGGCTCGACGCGCATCTCGATGTAGGCTTCATCGGCGCGACTGTGGCGTGTCTTGGCTCGCTTGTAGCCAATCACACCATTGTGGTAGTCGGACTTTTTGAGGTTGTAGAGGTCAACGGTGTTGATGCCACCAAGACACAAAACCAACATTGCCACATCACGGCCCAATTCCGGCAGCGAAGAAATCATCTTCGTTTGGGGGAGTGGACGATAGAAGAACTCGCGGCAGGCCTCGGCGCTTTTAGCGCGTTGCTCGGCTCTGTCAGACTTCGGTATCTGCACCTTCAACCAGGGATTGAACTTGATGCGGATGACTCCGCGTTCCTCGTCGTTGAGTTCTATAAGTGCAGCCTTAAATATCTGACGGACACAGACCGGGTACATCTCCTTCGCACGGTTAGTACGTTCAAGGCTCTGTATCCATTTCTTCAACACAGTCGAAGAAAGTTGACCGAACATTATTTTATTCGAGCCGAAGAAGCGTTCAAGGTGTGCCACTGCCAATTTGTAGTTCTTGGCATTGCGTTCCTGACCTCGATTTATCATGCGGTTAATGTGGATTTTTGCATAATCGCTGAAACAGACATCACTGTCATTAGTGAGTAGGAAGTCAATTATCTCCTTGACTGTCCACGAGGAAGTGTCTTGAAGTTTAAGACGAGTCATGTATGAATGTACAAGCTCAGTGCAGTACATCATAACGAAGTTGTCTCGGATTTCCTTTGACTTGGTAACGTCTTTCTTCGCAACCATCTTGTCGGTCTTAATGTAGCCGACCTTTCTGTCGTGTGTAACACGAATGTAGACGGGGTAATAGCCGTCGGAGCGTAGTTTTTGTACGCATGGTCTAAATGTTGTCATACTCAGATTTTGTTTAATATTTGTCTGATGTTTATTTGATGTTTATTTAACTATCTATCAGAGTGTTACAACTCTAAACTATACTCTAAACACGCTCTAAACGGGGTAAGTTCAAGTTCTAAACATATTCTCAACAAAACGGAGCATTTGACTCGATTTGTGTGTCCAAATGAACGAAACCCATAAGAACAAATTAGGCCGTAACCTCTGATTTAACAGAGCGTTACGACCTAAATGGTTGATTGTTAGTGACTATGTCTTAGTCCTCTATCGCGGCCTGGGCCGCGGCTACTCGGGCGATGGGCACTCGGTAGGGTGAGCAGCTTACGTAGTTCATGCCGAGTTTGGCGCAGAACTTGACGGAGGAGGGTTCGCCGCCGTGTTCACCGCAGATACCTACTTTGAGTTCGGGTTTGGTGGCACGTCCTTTCTTAACGCCCATCTCTACGAGCTGACCTACGCCTTCCTGGTCAAGTACTTCAAAGGGGTCTACTTTGATGATTCCTTTCTCTTTGTAGTATTTGAGGAATTTGGGTGCATCATCGCGTGAGTAACCGAAGGTCATCTGAGTAAGGTCGTTTGTACCGAATGAGAAGAAGTCGGCCACCTCGGCTATTTGGTTGGCTGTGAGAGCGGCACGAGGCACTTCAATCATTGTACCAATCTTGTAGGGGAGTGAGTCTCCGCGCTCGTCAAATACCTGACCTGCAGTTGTATTGATTACGTTTGCCTGATGTTGGAGCTCTTTGAGTGTGCCTACGAGGGGCACCATGATTTCGGGGTGAACGTCAATACCGCGAGCTTTGCAGTTGAGTGCAGCCTCAATGATAGCGCGAGTCTGCATCTCTGTGATTTCGGGGTATGTTATACCCAGACGGCAACCGCGGTGTCCGAGCATTGGGTTGAACTCTTCAAGGCTGTCTACTTTTGCCTTTACTTCTTCAAGTGAGAGACCCATTTCTTCGGCGAGTTCTTTCTGAGTAGCTGTCTGATGAGGTACGAATTCGTGCAACGGGGGGTCGAGCAGACGGATTGTCACTCCGAGACCGTCCATTGCTTCAAATATACCTTCAAAGTCGCTGCGCTGCATGGGCAAAAGTTTGGCGAGAGCTACGCGGCGTCCTTCTTCATCGGAGGCAAGAATCATTTCGCGTACGGCTTTGATGCGGTCTCCCTCAAAGAACATGTGCTCTGTGCGGCACAGACCGATACCTTGTGCACCGAAGTGGCGAGCCTGCTTTGCATCGCGCGGTGTGTCGGCGTTTGTACGTACGAGGGTTTTTGTGTATTTGGCAGCGAGGTTCATGATTGCGCCAAAGTCACCGCCAAGTTCGGGCTCGGTGGTGGGCACTTGACCATCATATACGTCACCTGTTGAGCCGTTGAGTGAAATCCAGTCACCTTCGTTGTAAGTTTTGTCACCCATTGTGAGGGTCTTTGCCTTATAGTCAACAAC
The DNA here is from genome assembly GCA_023662865.1 of Prevotella sp. Taxonomy (GTDB): domain Bacteria; phylum Bacteroidota; class Bacteroidia; order Bacteroidales; family Muribaculaceae; genus Lepagella. The sequence goes on along the minus strand of JAMPIK010000040.1, from coordinate 3,105 downwards.
GATTTCGCCGGCACCGGATACGCAGCATTTACCCATACCGCGAGCAACAACGGCTGCGTGGCTTGTCATACCGCCTCGCATTGTCAGGATACCTTGTGCCACTGCCATACCGCGAAGGTCTTCGGGGCTTGTCTCGATACGTACGAGTACCACTTTTTTCTTCTTGTCAGCCCATGCTTCGGCGTCTTCTGCTTGGAACACAATCTGACCGGCGGCTGCACCGGGAGATGCGGGCAGACCTTTTGCCATTACTTTTGCATGCTTGAGAGCGTCTTTGTCGAATACGGGGTGGAGAAGCTCATCAAGTTTCTGGGGTTCCATACGGAGCAAAGAAGTCTTTTCATCGATTTCACCGGCACGAAGCAAATCCATTGCAATCTTCACCATTGCGGAACCGGTACGCTTACCGTTACGAGTCTGGAGCATCCAAAGTTTGCCGTCTTGGATAGTGAACTCCATGTCCTGCATATCCTTGTAGTAGTCTTCAAGGCGATTTGCGATGGCAATGAGTTCGGCAGCGCAGGTAGGCATGCTTTCTTCAAGTGAAGGATATTTTGAAGCACGAACTTCTTCTGATATGCCTTGCAGCTTAGCCCAGCGGCGTGAACCTTCAACAGTGATTTGCTGGGGAGTGCGAACACCGGCCACAACGTCTTCACCTTGTGCGTTGATAAGGTATTCACCATTGAATATGTTTTCACCGGTAGCGGCATCGCGGGAGAATGCTACACCGGTAGCTGAGTTGTCGCCCATGTTACCGTAAACCATAGCTTGCACGTTAACGGCAGTACCCCACTCTTCCGGGATTTGGTTCATGCGGCGATAGAGGATTGCACGTTCGTTCATCCAAGAATCGAATACTGCGCAGATACCGCCCCAAAGTTGTTCCCAAGCTGATTCGGGGAAGTCTTTGCCGGTATAGTCAAGAACGGCAGCTTTGAAGCGTTTTACGAGTTCTTTGAGGTCGTCAACGTCAAGTTCATTGTCAAACTTCACGCCTTTTTCCTCTTTTACCTTATCCATTATTTCCTCGAAAGGATCGATATCTGTTTTGCTTTTGGGCTTCATACCAAGCACAACATCGCCGTACATTTGCACGAAACGGCGGTAGCTGTCCCAAGCGAAACGCGGGTTGCCGCTCTTTTCTGCCAGAGACTCAACGGTGGCGTCATTCATACCGAGATTGAGCACAGTGTCCATCATGCCGGGCATAGAAGCGCGTGCACCGGAACGCACTGAAACCAAAAGAGGATTTGCCGAGTCATCAAATTTTTTGCCTGTGAGGCTTTCCACATGAGCGATTGCTGCTTCAACATCTTTCTTTATGTCGGCTACAACAGCGTCACGACCTTGCTGAGTGTACTCTGTACAAACTTCGGTAGTAATAGTGAATCCGGGAGGTACGGGCATACCAAGGAGATTCATCTCGGCGAGGTTGGCACCTTTACCACCGAGCAGGTTACGCATTTGTGCGTTGCCTTCGGCTTTACCGTCGCCAAACGTATAAATTTTCTTTGCCATAAATTATTATATAACTTAGTATGTTAATTTCAACAGTAAAAATCCGAATAAATCCGGATAATCAATTTACATTCAATAATTTACCAATCGCTTTATATGGTTTCCCACACAAGGTTTGCATATAAGCGGAAACCACATTCTCAGGTATAACAAATATCTGCGCACTTTGGAAGTGCAAATTTACATAAAAAATGTGAAAATACAACATCTTGTTTCAAAAAAATTAACATTTCACAAAATCACGGTAAAAACAGAAACATCCCCGACATTTGCTGCCGGGGGTGTTGAAATTCTATTTGCATGAGAAACCGGTTATCGTCCTCCGGCTGTTGATGTGTCTACGTTGGCGTTGGCATTTATGAGTTTGTTGGCACCGCGTTTTTGGTGTCCCCAGTGCACATTGTAGCTGATTTTAATGTAGGGCATACGCATATCAAGGCGCATGTGCTGCTCGTTGGTGTTCCATTTGCTTATCATCTTTGAGCCTTGGTCGTATCGGCCGAAAGGCATAATTACGCCTGTGCCGAACTGCCAATTTTCCCAATTATATGACAGGTCAATTACGTTGATATCTTCGCCCCAGCTGATTTTCTCACCCCAAAGGTCGCGACGCGCTTTCATATATTGATACATGAGAGTAAAGCCCCAATGAGTTACGCGAAGGGTAGCATTGCCGCTCCAGTTGAAGCCGTTATAGTCGTAGCCGGTGCCTCGCATATTTTCCATTCTATATTGAACATAAGCACCTAACATTACCCAGTCGGGAAGAATGTCAACTTGCGGAGCGAGGAAGAATGTCAGATTTTTCAGGCCTCGGCTGTTTTCGTAAGTGTTAATCAGCCGGTCGTTATACCAATAGAGCAGTGGAGTGATTGCATTCGGACTTGTAAATGCACGTATTCCGAACTGACCGGACACTCTCGGCACATTGAAATTGTAGCGCAACGTGAGCATATACGAATTGGAGGTTTTCAGGTTAGGGTTACCGATACGCCACTGGAAACCGTCAAGCTGCTGCGGCGCCACGTTTGTTTCCGCAAGCGAAGGAGTAGACTGCCATGATTCAAAACTGATTCGGAAATTGTGGTTTTGATTTATGCCGTATGTTACGGTTGCTTGCGGTCGCATATTCCATGAGTGGCTACCTTGCCCCGACTCCTTGAACATGAAGTCGGTGTATTGTGCACCGATGCCGGCGGTAAGTGTAACCTTCTTGATGCGTTGGAAATATTCGGCAAAGAAATACACCTTGTCCTGACGCTGATGAAAAATCTCACCACCGAGGTTTTCGTATGTCGAGCGGTTGCGGTTTGCTGAATAAGATACACCGGCAGTAAACCGGGAATTGTTCCAACGCTTAATATAATCAGCTTCAATGGCGTATGCCTGATTTCGGTCTTTAATCAATGTGTGGACATCGGTGAGATATTCATTATTACCTTGCAGTTGCTCCATATAGTCGGAATAAGATTTGCCGAAATAGAGCAATGTGCGAAAGTCAACAACGAGAGTTTGTTTATTGTTGAAATGGTACAACCGTCCGCGATAGCATCTTGCATGATAAAAAGATAGCCGTCCAGATTT
>JAMPIK010000003.1 GCA_023662865.1 Prevotella sp. | reverse complement strand
TCAGGTTCGAGGCTACAGGTGAGGGAGCATAGCGGGCTATGCGACTGAACCAAAGGCTCAAAGATGAGGTGCAGCTGCGAGACAATCTATGAATATTCTAAATTGACATAGCTCTTTTAAATAAATAATAATTATGAATACTAAAGAAATGTTAATGTCCGGTGTCTTTTTGACTGCTTTGACTCGTCTTTTCGGTCACAATGCTCGCATTGCTCCCTACAAGACAAGCCAAATCAGCTCAAAAATACACCGCCCTGACATTCACATTTTTTATTAAACAAGCTCTTAAACAAGCTCTAAAAAAGCCCTCATTCAGATAATGATAAAAGTAGGTATCATAGGTGGAGCCACTCCTCAGGCCGGCGAACTTATTCGCTTGTTGGTAAATCACCCCGATGTGCAGCTCTCTCAAATTTATGAACCCGGACTTGCAGGCCGAGACATTAAATCGGTGCATCACGGTCTTATAGGAGAATGTGCCTTGAAATTCAGCGAGGGCATTAATTTCAATAAACTCAATGTCGTATTTATCACCGAGCCGCAAGAAGTTTCGGGCATAAAAGTGCCGGAGCTTACGGAAGTACCCGAATTAGCTGTAATCAATATGACAGCCGACTTCAACAATACACGCCGGGAAGATTCCTTGGTTGTGTACGGAGTGCCCGAAGTTAATCGCAAGGCGCTTGTCAGAGGTGCACGCCGTGCAGTGATACCCCCGGCTGAAGAAATTATTGCAAATATTGCACTCTTGCCCCTTGGCCTGAAGTCTATGCTCCCTGCAAAACTACCGATTGAGATTGAGGTAAATGATGTATTGAAAAGTGAACGTACTTCATTCAAAAATGTAAGCGAGGCGATGCACCTGATTGGGAATGACCCCGCACCGGAAATTAAAGTGTCGTATAAGCCATACGACTCTCAACGAGTAATGCGCATGAGGGTGGAAATAGATTTGCCTCTGCCTATCGACAATATAACCGATATGTATGAGGAGATTTACGATGACCATAATCTTACTTATGTAGTAGGTGAAAGTATGCCCGATAAGGAGGTTGAAGGTACAGACAAGTGCATAATAACCTTAGACAAGACACCGGACGGGAGGCTCAGTATAGAGGCCGTAGCAGACGCGCGTCTGCGAGGCGGTGCCGGAGATGCGGTTCATGTAATGAATTTGCTGATGGGGCTGTATGAGAAAACCGGACTCGCACTGCGTGCCTCAACCTTTTAGTATTTGTTTTCAGATATGTCAGTTAACAAAGTAATATTAATTGGAAATGTGGGCAACGACCCAAAGATGCATTACCCGGAAAAGAGTAGTGCCTTTGCTTTCTTTTCTCTCGCCACAAACGAGAGAATAGGACAGGTGGAGCGTACCGAATGGCATAATATAGTCCTTAGCGGCAAAGGTGCCGAGTATGCTGAAAGATATATTCGCAAAGGCTCGAAACTATATGTTGAAGGCAAACTGCGTACCCGCACTTACACTGACAAAATGGGTGTACAGCGGTATATTACCGAAATATATGCAGACAATTTTGAAATACTGGGGAGAGGAGCCCAAGAAATACAACAATGAGAAAGTGGCGGATTGAAGATTCTTCTGAACTGTATAATGTCCCGGGATGGGGACGCAATTATTTTTCCATTAACGAGAAAGGACATGCTCAAGTCACACCGCGTCCGGGAGCTATAAGTGTAGACCTCATGGACGTGATGAACGAATTGCAGTTGCGTGATGTGACGGCTCCCGTTCTGCTTCGTTTCCCGGATATTCTTGATGACCGCATACGCAAAATATCCTCATGTTTTCAAAAGGCAGCCGCCGAGTATCAATACACGGGTCAAAACTTTGTGGTTTACCCCATCAAAGTAAATCAGATGCGTCAGGTGGTGGAAGAGATTGTAAGCCACGGCAATAAATATAATATAGGGCTTGAGGCCGGCTCCAAGCCGGAGCTTCATGCTGTTTTGGCTGTTAATACCCATGAAAATTCCATAATTATCTGCAACGGATACAAAGATGATAATTATGTGGAATTGGCTCTGTTGGCGCAGAAAATGGGACGCCGCATTTTCCTCGTGGTTGAAAAATTGAATGAGCTGCGTACTATTGCCAAGTTGGCAAAAAAGATTGGTGTAGAGCCCAATGTGGGTATACGTATCAAATTGACGAGCTCCGGCTCCGGCAAGTGGGAAGAAAGTGGAGGCGATGTGAGCAAATTCGGACTTAACTCTTCCGAACTGCTCGAAGCTGTCGAGTTCTTGGAGAAAAACAAGATGACATCTTGCCTGAAACTGATTCATTTTCATATCGGCAGCCAAATCACAAAAATACGTCGTATTAAAAATGCCCTGCGCGAGGCAATGCAATTCTATGTTCAACTTACACGCATGGGCTTTGACATTGATTTTGTGGACATAGGCGGTGGCCTTGGTGTGGACTATGACGGCACACGCTCCTCTATGGGCGAGAACTCGATGAACTATTCCATACAGGAATATGTAAACGACTCGGTGTCTGCTTTGGTAGATGTTTGTGTGAAGAACGGCTTGAAACAGCCAAATATTATCACCGAGTCCGGTCGATCACTCACAGCACATCATTCCATCTTGATTATAGAGGCCTTGGCTGCTACCGCTTTGCCGATATGGGACGATGATGAGGAGATAGGTGAAGATGCTCACGAACTTTCCAAAGAGCTGTATAATATCTGGGATAAGATAAATGCCTCACGTGTGTTTGAAGACTGGCACGATGCCCTGCAAATACGCGAAGAGGCTCTTGAGCTTTTCAGCCTCGGAATGTTGGATTTGCGTACGCGTGCGCAAGTGGAGAAACTTTTTTGGAGTGTGGCACGCGATGTCAATGCCATCACCAGGAGTATGAAGCACCCGCCGGAGGAATTACAAAAAGTGACACGTATGTTGCCGGAAAAATATTTTTGCAATTTCTCTCTTTTTCAAAGTTTGCCGGATACATGGGCAATAGATCAGATTTTCCCTATCATGCCCATTCAGCGGTTAGACGAGAAGCCCGGCCAGTTGGCCACCTTGCAAGATGTGACTTGCGACTCAGATGGCAAGATAAACCGCTTTGTCTCTCCACAGGGTATTTCGCGCTCTTTGCCCGTACATGTGCTCAAAAGCAACGAACATTATTATATCGGAGTGTTCCTTGTCGGTGCTTATCAAGAAATTTTAGGCGACATGCACAATCTCTTCGGCGATACTAATGCGGTGCATATTTCAGTGAAAGATGATAAATATGTGCTTGAACAAGTGATTGACGGAGAGACTGTGGCCGATGTACTTGATTATGTGGAGTATAATCCCAAGAAGCTGGTACGCAACCTTGAGACATGGGTCACTTCATGCATGAAATCCGAACGTATCACACCCGAGGAGGGACGTCAGTTCCTTAATAACTATAAGTCCGGCCTTTACGGTTATACCTATTTGGAATGAGATATTTCCTGCGATTGGCTTACAATGGTGCGGAGTTTTGCGGTTGGCAAAGGCAGCCCAACGCAATCGGTGTGCAACAACGCATTGAGGAGGCACTTTCAAAAGTTCTGCGTGCAGAGACCCCGATAGTAGGAGCCGGACGGACAGATGCCGGAGTCCATGCCGCATGTATGTACGCTCATTTTGATTGCTCGTCTGCCATTGAACGCAACGACTCATTTCTGCGCTCGCTTAACCACATGTGCGGCAGGAATATAGCCTTTTATGAGCTGATTAAGGTTGCCGATGATGCCCATGCAAGGTTTGATGCCACTTCGCGAACTTATAAATATTATATAAGTGAGGAAAAGACCCCCTTCGGATATCCATATTGCTGGCAATTGAGTACGCCGTTGGACTTTGAGGCTATGAACCGGGCCGCGCAAGAATTAATCAAGACAGATGATTTCACCTCTTTTGCGAAATTACACTCTGATGCCAAAACAAATATCTGCGATGTGACGCATGCGTATTGGCAGCGAGAAGGCCATTCCCGGGTATTCACAATTACGGCAGACCGTTTTCTGCGCAATATGGTGAGGTCTGTGGTAGGCACACTCACGGAGGTGGGTCGCGGAAAAATGTCGTTGGAGGAGTTCAAGGCTGTAATTAAAGCAAAAGACAGATGCGCCGCCGGCACCTCCGTACCCGCACAAGGATTGTTTCTGTATCGGATTACGTACCCCTATATATCCTCGTCTCCCGACTGATTTTCAAGCAACTGTTTGGGCAGTTGTTTTTTAGCTTTTGCCCCAAGTTCTTTAAGCTGCTCGGTGAGCCGCACAATGTTTCCTTTTCCTGTGGAGAGTCTGTTGGCTGCTTTCTCATAACTTTCGGTAGCGCGAGCGAGGTTGTTGCCCACTTCTTTCCATGCATCGATAAAGAGGACAATTTTGTCGTAAAGGTCACCTCCTTTTTCCGCAATTCGGAGTGTGTTCCGGTTCTGCTTGTCTTGCAACCAAAGTTGAGAAATGATTTTCATTACCGAGAACAGGTGAGTGGGCGATACGATTGCCACATGCCGGTCGTAAGCATATTGCCACAAGTCCGGGTCTGATTGCAGTGCCGTGATATACGCGCCTTCGTTGGGGATAAACATCAGAACATGATCGGCACTTCCCTCCACAGTAGCCTGATATTTCTTCTCAGACAATTCATCAATGTGTTTCTTTACTGATTGAAGATTTCGCTTGGCGGCCAACTCGCGTTGAGCGGCGTCTTCGGCAGCGACATATTCAGTGAATGCAGTCAGCGACACTTTTGAGTCGATAACCAGGCGGCGATTGTCCGGCAAAATGATGATTACGTCCGGCCGTTGCAGTACGCCGTATTCATTTCTGAATGTCGAGCCGTCGTCGGCACGAGTGGCTTGCACGAGGAAATGAATGTCTTTCTGCAGACCGGCACGTTCAAGCATTGTTTGCAAAATCATTTCTCCCCAATCGCCTTGCACTTTTGAATCACCCCGCAAGGCGGATGTCAAGTTCTTGGCATCAGTGCCGATAGTCTGATTAATCTGCATGAGCCGGTCTATCTGATCGGTGAGAGATTTGCGCGAGGCCGATTCTTGCACATATGAGTCGTTTACAGCCTTACGGAAGTTCTCGATATTTTCAGACAGCGGACGCAGCAATGCATTGATTTGTTCGGCATTGGATTGCTTCAACCCTCCGGTTTGTTCAGAGAGAATTTCAGCAGCCAAAGCCTTAAACTGTGCAATGCTCTCCCGGCGTATATTTTCTTCATTTCTTTCCGTTTGAGCCTGAAGGCGGTTTCTTTCCTGTTCAAATTCTGCTTTAAGAGTTTGAATTTGAGCCTCGTAGAAAGCTGTGGGGTTGTTTCGCCTGGTAAGATAATTCCAAAGCAGAATGCCGAGTATCAACCCGGCAATAAAGCAAATCAGCGGGAGTGCAATTTCCATAAACGACTACTTATCTTTTCTTGCGTACAGGTATTTTGGCAGAGTTCGGTTTTTCCGCCGGGAGCCGGTCAAGCTCTTCTTGAGCTTCACTTAAACCGGCTGCAGCTGCCTTTTTGAAATATTTACGAGCCTTGTATAAGTTTCGGGACATTCCGATTCCATCGCGATACATACGTGCCAAATAAAGGGAGGCGGTAGGGTGTCCTTGCTCCGCGGCACGCCAAAACCATTCAGCGGCCATACGGCTGTCTTGTTGCACTCCGGTGCCGTTCATAAAACATTCTCCAATGGAAAACTGGGAGGGTGCGTGGCCGTTTTGCGCAGCTTTGCGAAACCAATATGCGGCGTCTTCGGGGTTTTCGTTCATTCCTTGCCCTTCCATAAACATAATGCCTATTTGGTATTGAGCTTCGGTGTTTCCATTCTTGGCAGAGCGCCCGAACGCTTTGAGCGCGTCCAAGTATTGACCTTGCGAGAGTAATTCTTCTCCATTGCGAAAGTCCTTATCATCAGAGTTGTCGGCTTTTATGGTCTGAATATTGATAATGGAAAATAGTGCAACCAGCAGCAAATACTTCAATGGTTTCATAGTAATGAGTTGATTAATAGGCGTTTGATTCTCCGCGGAAGGCGTTGAATACCGTGAGAAATACAATCTTGATATCCAAGAAAATATTCCAATGGTGAATGTACCATACATCATATTCCACACGCTTCTCCATTTGCCACAGATGTTTTGTGCCTCCGCGATATCCGTTCACTTGAGCCCAGCCGGATATGCCGGGCTTCACAGCGTGGCGCACCATATATTTGTCAATCAAGCGGCTGTAATCTTCTGTCTGGCTGACCATGTGCGGGCGCGGACCCACTACGCTCATATTGCCCAGGAAGACGTTGAGGAATTGGGGAAGTTCATCAAGCGAGGAGCGGCGCAGAAAGTCTCCGAACCGTGTCTTGCGCGGGTCATTTTCCGTGGCCTGCAACGAGTCGGCTTGGGTGTTAACCTTCATGGTGCGAAACTTATAGCAAGTAAAGTCTCGCCCCTTGATACCGGTGCGTTTCTGCTTGAAGAGAATGGGGCCGGGCGATGAAAGCTTGATGCCGATGGCAATGGGAAGAGCCCAAAGAGGGGAGAGCAATAGTACGGGGATGGAAAAGACCAAGTCAAATCCACGTTTGAGCAAAGCGTTGTAGTGCTTTGTGAGCGGAGAGATTGTATGGGTCATTACGGGCAATGACCCTACCATAGCTTGAATAAAGTGTCCGCGGAGCGTGGGAGAAAAGTTCGGTACATACACAAACTCAATACCTTGCTCATCGGATATCTTCATAGTTGATGCCAGCTTCTCCTCATCGCCGGCATCAAGAGTGTAGAAAATGAGGTCAATCTTGTTTTTGCGTACATACTCCCCAATCTTATGCAGAGGGGCGGTGTAATAGTCGGAAAATTTTTCAAGATGCTGAGTTTCATCGTCAAAAAATCCCATTATCCGGTAGCCATAGCCGGGGTCTTGCAAAATCTCATAAGTTAGTGTTGTGGCGTTAGCTCCGGCACCAACTACGATTACTCGCTTGAAGTTCAGACCCATACGGCGAACTTTCTTGAGTAATTTATGAGCAGCCAACCACCATATGGAGAGCAACAAGAAGCTCGCTCCCATAAATACAAACCCGGCCTTCCAACCAACATCGGCAATGCCGAGTATGTAGAAGAGCACCGTCATGCAAAGTCCGTAAATAACAATTGATTTAAAGACCTGCAGTACAACGCGGTCGGCAAACAGTATGCGAAGTTTGTGTATGTTGGAAAACAGGAGCACTGCCGGCACAAAGGCAACGTTGGCCACCAGCCACACAAGCTTGTTGCCAAATCCGAGTGATAGATTCGGAATTAGGGATACCAACATATAAGCCATATTGATAACGGCGAAGTCGCCGATTATCAATATAGCCTGTAAATATTTTCCGAGTTGTATGTTATCGCTTTTTACTGCTGACATCACCGATTGGTTGCGTTGAGTCAAGCCTCCTGTTCGGGAGCGTTCTTTGATTGGTCAAGGAGTTTGATTTTGTTTTCCAATTCTTTTATATCATCTTTGATGCGCTGAGTGCGGTGCTGCATTTCGCGGAGCATGCTGCTGCCTTCTTTGCTCTTGATATTAAAGAAACCGAGGTTGTTTTCAAATGTCTTGAGCTCATTGCGCTTCTGCTCAAGGGCGCGTGAGAGACGGTCGCGTTCACGAGAGAGCTTGCGATCGTCACCGTTAAGCGAAGAAATTTGCTCCTCAAAGCGGTTCATGCGAGCACGGCTTTCGCGCAAGTCAAAGTTCTCGCGTACGGCAGCCAAGGTTGCACGGTATTCTTCGTAGAGTTTGTCTTTTACTTTGAAGGGTACGTGTCCGATGGCGTTCCAACGTGCTTGCTGCTCTTTGAGAGTCTCGATTACCTGAGAACGTTGGGCATCGGAGGGTATGGCTTTGAGAGCTTCGATAACGAGATGCTTGGCTGCGAGGTTCTCGTTTTCTTCCTGACGGCGGTTTGCCATGTCCTTCTTGCGAGCGTCAAAGAAAGTGTTGCAAGCGGCCATGAAACGCTGCCACACGGAATCGCTGTGTTTGCGCGGTACACTGCCGATAGTTTTCCATTCAGCTTGAAGAGCCATTATGGCATCGGCTGTCTTTTTGAAATCTGTTGAATCTTTGAGCGCCTCCGCCTTTTCGCATAGGGCGATTTTCTTTTCAAGGTTTTGGGCGAGTTCAGCTTTGGTCTTGGTATAGAATTCGGCTTTGCGAGCAAAGAAATCATCGGCTGCTTTTCTGAAACGAGCAAACAGAGTGTTGTTTGCTTTGCGAGAAGCAAAACCGAGTTCTTTCCAACGCGCTTGCATTTCTTTGATGGCTGTTGTGGCCTCTTCAAAGGCTGCGAATGTCTTCAGCTCGTCTATCTGTATTTTTTCAATTTCTTCGCAGAGGGCAGTCTTGGCGGCCTCGTTGGCCTGTTCTTCTTGCTTGCGAGCCTCGAAGAAGTCTTGGTGACGCTTGTTTATAATTGTGGAAAGAGCCTTGAACTCGTTCCATATATCTTCTCTGTATTCTTTAGCTACCGGACCGGTTTCTCTCCAAAGGTCGTGTAGAGCCTGAAGCTTTTTGAAAGCATCAATTACGTCTTCCTCCTCGGTAAGGAGTTTTGCTTGCTCTATGAGGTCTTTCTTAATTTCAAGATTTTTCTTAAAGTCAAGGTCGCGAAGCTCTTTGTTCATTTTCAGGCAGTCAAAAATCTGCTCAACCACGGTCTGATAATTTTTCCAGGAATCGCTTACCGATCCGGCCGGTATGTCGCCAATTGTCTTAAAATCTTCTTGAAGTTGGCGCACTTCCGGGATATGCAAGTTGATATTGTCAATATCAGCGGCAATCTCTTTGAGCTTGTCGATTATTTCGTTTCTGCGAGCCAGATTGGCCAAACGGCGTTCATCTTCGGCGGCGAGATGAGCGGCGCGCATTTCGCGGAAAGCCGCTAGCAAATCTTTGAAGCGAATTTCCTGCGGGTCGGTAGCACTTTCAAAGACTTCGCCGGACTCGGCTTCTTCGGAAAATTTCGCAGCCTCGGCCTCCAGTTCGGCACTGCGCAACTGGTAGAATGCCTGTTTAATAACGGCAACTTCCTTGTGGCGCTCGGCTTGTTTGGCATCTACTATGGCTGCAAGTGTGTCGGCAAGTTCTTCTTTAGACATCTCAAAATAGTTTGGGGTGTCTGCATTGTTCTTGCCTTCCTGATCCGATGAATTGATGTCGGAGGTTGAGGGGGTTGCTTCCTCAGCAGCCGGGGAATTAGTCTCTGTGGCTTCTGGCGTTGCAGAAGAAAGGGGTGCCTGTTCGGCGTTCGGAGTCTCGACATTCCCGGTTTCGGGGATTGTCTTTTCAAGCTCGTTCATGACTTTATATTAATATGAATGAAATGAGTGGATTTGCCGGTAATAGGGGTCAAATTTACAATTTTCTTTTTAAATGAGAAAATCTATTTAATTCGTTTTACACTTAATATTTTGATGGGGGTGAGCGGCACATCTGCGCCGTTTACAGGAGATTGCTGAATGGCCTCTACCGTCTCCATGCCGGAGATTACTTCTCCGAATACGGTGTACTCTCCATCAAGGTGCGGCGAACCGCCTACCGTAGAGTATGTGTCAATAACCTCTTGGGGAATGGGGTGGGGAACAATTGCCTCTTCGGTGCGAGCAATCAGGTTTGTTTCCAAGTCAGCCAAAGCTGCGGTATCTCCCTCTTGTTGCATCTTCTCAATGAGAGAACGATTTTCGTTTACGAGGGTTTTGAAATACTGTTGTCTGCGCTTGTTGAGTTTGCTGATTTCCATTCTTTCAAGCACAGCTCCGGGATACACATTTCCGGTAACGATATAAAACTGTGAGCCGGAAGACTCTTTGTTCGGGTTAACCTCATCGCCGGTACGAGCAGCGGCCAATGCGCCGTATTTATGGAAATGGCGAGGGTATTTTATCTCGGCCGGCAGGGTGTAGCCGGTGTCGCCAGCTCCTAATGGAATGGTGTTGTTCGGATTTTTTGAGTTCATGTCTCCGGTCTGTGCCATGAAGTCTTTTATCACACGGTGAAAGATTACACCATCATATTCATGATTGTCCGCGAGTTTAACAAAGTTATCGCGGTGGCCGGGGGTGTCATCATAAAGCAATACTTTAATATTGCCCAGATTAGTCTCTATTTCATACACCGGTCCGGTTGCGGTGCTGTCTATTTTGAGGGGTTTGGAAGTTGCCATGTTTTGTGGTTCGTGGGATTGTGTCTGCGAGTTGATATTAAAAGGTAAAGCCAACAATGCAGCTATGGAGATTATGGATAAAATTGTTTTTCTCATTTTTGGAAGCAAATAAGTTTATATAATGCCTGTCGGGTGCACGCGCTTGAAGATGCGGCGGAAATTATCATCGGAGTCACGCAGCTCTTCGGCATGCACCATATAGTCATCACCCCAAATAGTGGGGAGCAGTGCCGGCATATAATGTTTCTCACGATCCTTTTCAATAACGCTTTTCAGCAGGCTGTCAATTTCCGAAAGAAAATTGTCGGCATCTATGGCAGAGAGGAATCGTGCAGCACTTGCGCAGAACTGACCGGAGTTGTCTGCCTCTATAACATCGCATACCGCTTTATTAATCAATTGTTTATCTCCGTTGATGTTGTCTACGAGAAATTCGTATGCCTTTAGGCCATCGGGAGTTTCATTCTCTTTATTTACAGAATTACTCATAAGAATTTTCAGTTTGACAGTGCAAAAATAGTAAAAATATTTCGGTGTGTGAATAAAAAATGATAAATTTGTGAAAAATTTGATATTCGGAAGATGAAACCACAGGATTTTATCATAGTCATAGGGCGCCAATATGGCAGCGGCGGACGCAGATTGGGGCGCTTGTTAGCTGAGAAACTCTCGATACCTTATTATGATAAGGAGCTTCTCAGTGAGGCTGCCACATCTTTGGGGTTTCGTTCCGACATTTTCGAGAAAGCCGATGAGAGGCGTAACTCAAAGTTGTTTTCCCTGATTGGAGCGGCTTGCGGTGCGTCTACATATTTTACTGCCGGTGCGCTTCACGATGATACCGTCTATCAGTTTCAAAGCGATGTGATCCGTGCGCTCTTGGAGAAAGGCTCGTGTGTAATTGTAGGTCGCACGGCTGATTATATCGCACGCGACTTGCCCAACACTGTCAGCTTGTTCTTGTGTGCAGACAGAGAGGTGAGGGTAGCTCGCGCCATAGAACGCAATGCCGTGCCGGTGAGGCATGACCCGTCAGCTTGGTTGGACCGTCAGGATGCCGTGCGTGCCGACTATTATAACTACTACACCGGCAGAAAGTGGGGGCGTGCCGAAAATTATGATTTGTGTATCAATACGTCAAATCTTCAGGTAGAGCAAGCCACCGAGTTGGTACTCTCGTATTTAAACAATCTGTGCCGTAACCGCGAAGGCAGAACAAAATGAATTAACACAATACACTGATGAGGAACAATAATTTCGTTTATACATATCTGTTCACCTTATTGGGGGGTGTACTGCTGATGATACTCCACGACCGTGCCCAAATATTTGAAGCCATAAGTATTATATTGGGTGTGGCGTTCCTTGTAATCGGTACGCTCAGTCTGTTGAGCTCCTTGTTCATCGGCGAGAAGGCTCGTGCTGCCGGAGTGCGTCGCTCCCCGGTGTTAGTCATTGTTTCCTCCGCCTCCTTTATTTTAGGGTTGCTTATGGTTATTGCGCCCAAATTTTTCGTGGAGTATGTGATTTACACCTTTGGAATTATCATGATATTGGCCGGACTGATACAGCTTTGCAACTTTGCGCCAAAAATGCGTGGTATAGGTTTTAAATGGTATTTTCTTATAGTACCATGTTTGTGTCTGTTGGCCGGGATTGTTGTTTTCTCGGTAGGGGCGCAGAATATAGCCAACAGTATGGCACTGCTTACCGGCATAGTATTGACAATATATTCAATAAACGGCTTTATCGGATACTTTCAGCGCCGGTCGTTGCTGAAAATCTATGAAGACAAGATCAATCCTTCGAGAGAAATAATTAATGTGAAATAAGAAAATATAAAGCAGTCGGCCCGGTCTGTCGCCGTGTCCTTTCGGGTAAGGAGGAAAGTCCGGGCAACACAGAGCACCATGTTTCCTAACGGGAAGTTGCGGGCAACCGCAAAGACAATGTAACAGAAAATAACCGCCGGGAGTTTCGAGCAAACTTCGGGTAAGGGTGAAAAGGCGGGGTAAGAGCCCACCGGCAATGTGGCGACACACTGCGTCAGTACATCTCATGGGTTGCAATGCCAAATATACCGGCAGTTAAGGGCGGCTCGTCCGTTGCCGGGGGGTAGGCAGCTTGAACCGCACTGTGAGGTGCGGATTAGATAAATGACAGACACGCGCTGTCAGGGCTTCTTTACGATGCCATGGCAATGCGGACATAACCCGGCTTACAGGCCGGCTGCTTTTTTTTATAAAACCTGCCTATATACACAACTCAAATGCGAGAACCATTGGCGGTGTATTTTTGTTTCTATAAGAGACACTTGTTCGCTTATGGGAAAACTTGCAGATTTATACACAAGACTATATGCCAAGGCTATGTCAATGGCGAAATACTGTTGGGTGGATATTTGGCTTGAGTCTTCCAACTCATTAAAGGTGCGAACCATAAAGATTTTAAACCTTTCGGTGCGCACATTTATGGACTCGGATTTGCAAAGCCGAGCCGCTGCTCTTACTTACCGCACATTATTGGCAATAGTCCCGGCTTTCGCTCTGCTTTTTGCAATAGGCCGCGGTTTTAATTTGCAAGACTTGATTCAGACTGAGCTTTATAAATTTTTCCCTTCGCAACACCAGGCCATAGCCACTGCCATATCCTTTGTAGACTCCTACCTTGCGCAAGCCTCTCAAGGCGTGTTTGTGGGAGTGGGTATCGTCTTTCTATTATGGACTTTGATTTCGCTTCTTTCGCATATTGAAGACGAGTTCAACAACCTATGGGGTGTGAAGCAAGGCCGCACTTTTTATCGCAAGATTACAGACTATACATCAATATGTCTGTTGGTCCCCATACTTATGGTGTGTGCTGCCGGTATCAATGTCTTCATGAGTACCATGTTTGACACTCTGCTTGGAGATATGGCCAACTCCGCCTTCATATCCTTTATATTGGACTGTGCGCCTTTTTTGCTTGTCTGCGTTGCTTTTACTCTTTCTTATTTGTTAATACCCAATACCACTGTGAGTCTGAAATATGCCGCATTGGCCGGGCTTATAAGCGGAATTGCATTCCAGATAGTACAAGTATTGCTTATCACAGGTACGGTGTATGTAACTAAATACAATGCCATCTACGGCTCGTTCGCTTTCTTGCCTTTAATGCTTATATGGCTGCAAATCAGTTGGCTTATACTCTTGTTCGGGTGTACGCTCACCTTTTCTATGCAAAACATTTTCCATTCGACATTCACAACGGATATCACCGATGTTTCACCCTCTTACATGCGCAAGCTCACAGTTGCCGCCGCTGCTGTAATAGCTTCCCGATTTCGCGAAGGATTGCCGCCGCTTACAATAGGTGGTATCTCACAACAATACGGACTGCCAATCAGGCTCTTGGGCGATATTGTGGAACGTATGCACAAGGCCGGGATTGTTTATTATGTAATGCTTGAAAAGGAGCGAGAGGGAATAGCACCGGCTGTGGATTTGAATACTTTTACTTTGGGCGACCTTATAAAAGGAGTAGACATGGAGGGCAGTCATGACTTTGTGCCGGAATTCAATATAAAATATAAGAAACTTGATGAGGTGCTAAACGCAATAGACAAAGATGAGTATTGCATATCTTCCAAGTTCCTGCTTGCGAGTATTCCGGTTCCGGTGCCTGACACAGAAAGTTGAAACGATTTTCAGTGTAATTATGCCGCTGTCCGTAAATTTTTTACTAATTTTGCGAAATAGAAAAAGTTAACTAAATAAGTTTAAGATATGAGTAAACCTTATGTATTAGGTATTGACATTGGCGGCACCAATACCGTTTTCGGTATTGTGGATGCTCGTGGTCATGTAGTGGCAAGTGACTCGGTTAAAACAAGAAAACACGCAAATTTTGATGATTATATCGAAGAACTTCACACCGAAGTGATGCGTCTGCTTAAAACAAACGATGCAGTAGACAAGCTGCAGGGTATAGGCATAGGCGCACCCAATGCCAACTACTATACCGGCATGATTGAAAACGGAGTGAATCTGCCATGGGGTAACGATGTGGCTTTGGCCGAAAAGGTGAGCCGTGCTTTCAACGGTATACCGGTAGCTGTGACAAATGATGCCAATGCCGCCGCCATCGGCGAAATGACTTACGGCGCGGCGCGTGGTATGAAAGATTTTATCATGATTACACTCGGCACCGGTGTGGGTTCGGGTATAGTAATCAACGGTCAGATTGTGTACGGACATGATGGTTTTGCCGGTGAACTCGGCCATGTCATTGTGAAGAGAAACAACGGACGTATCTGTGGCTGCGGTCGTACAGGATGCCTTGAAGCATATTGCTCCGCTACCGGTGTAGCTCGTACGGCGCGTGAGTTCCTTGAGCTAAGAAGTGATCCCTCCACACTGCGCAATCTCGACATTGATGAGATTACCTCCAAAGATGTGTATGATGCCGCAATGACCGGCGATAAATTGGCAAAAGAAATTTTTGAATATACCGGCAAAATCCTCGGCGAAGCGTTTGCCGACATGATAGCATTCTCCAGCCCGCAGGCAATTATTCTGTTCGGCGGTTTGGCCAAGAGCGGTGATTTGCTTATCAAGCCTATACAGGAAGCATTGGACAAGAACGTAATGTCAATCTTTAAAGGTAAGACAAAGATAATTCTCTCCGAGCTTAAGGAGAGCGATGCAGCCGTATTAGGAGCATCAGCACTCGGTTGGGAAGCCAAATACCGCGCCGATGTGCCGGCATCGGCTTCGCCTGCAACCACGGCAAACGATAAATAACTTAAACGAGACCTTACTCCCAAACACAAAATATGTCTCGAATTGCTCTTGCAACCGAGGCATATTTTTTGTATCATATTTTTTTTTGTAATTTTGCAGACAAGATATGCAGAAGAAATCGGATATAGTAGCAGACAATGATGTTGAGAGGCCGGCCTTATCGTCGCTTCTGTTGTCGTTTCTGAAGATAGGCGCATTTACCTTTGGCGGCGGGTGGGCCATGATTAGCATTATTGAACGCGAAATAGTAGACAAACACGCGTGGATACGTCGTGATGAGTTTTTAGACCTGTTGGCTCTGGCGCAGAGTCTGCCCGGTATTTTGGCAGTCAACATATCCGTAGCTGTGGGCGACAAGACGCGCGGCCGCATCGGTGCCGTCGCTGCAGCCTTAGGTACAATCTTGCCTTCTTTTCTGATTATATTGGCCATAGCAATATTTCTCACACCCGATTTGATAAAGAATAACCGTACGCTCTCTGCCATATTCATGGGTATACGTCCGGCTGTTGTGGCATTAATAATAGCTCCCGTAATCAGTTCCGCCAAGGCTGCAAAACTTACACTCAAAACCTTTTGGATTCCTGTCTTGGTTGCTCTGATGATATCATTGAATATCGGTATTATTTCCAATCCGATTGTTTATATTGTGCTTGGAGGTTTGGGCGGTTATTTGCATTTCAGATACACTCAAACACGACTTAGAAGGAAAGGGGGAGAGGCATGATTTATCTGAAACTGATTTGGGCCTATCTTAAGATAGGCATATTCGGCTTCGGCGGAGGATACGCTATGCTCTCGCTTGTGGAACACTCGGTAGTGGATCCCGGTTGGATTAGCGAAACAATGTTTACCGACATAGTTGCTATATCGCAAATGACTCCGGGTCCTATTGGTATCAACTCCGCCACATATATAGGTTATGTAGCTCCGGCTTCTGTCAGTCCGGAGAGTTTCGGCAGTCCCTTGTGGGGGCTTATGGGGTCGATACTTTGTACATTGGCAGTAGTGATACCTTCGTTCTTGCTTGTATTGCATGCATCGCATTACATACACCGACACTCTGAAAGCGGAGTGATAAAAAGCATATTCTCCGGTCTGCGCCCCGTAGTGGTTGGATTGATTGCTTCTGCTGCAATACTGCTCATGAATTCAGCCAATTTCAATCCGCGCGGTATAAATACGGATTTGATAATCAACATATTGATATGTATTGCTGCTTTCGTATCAGTCTATTTCCCCTTCCCATGGAGAGGCTCGAAAGTGAAGCTTCATCCGATTCTTGTCATCGTAATGGCCGGGCTTGCCGGTTACTTAATATATGGATTATAATTCAGATAAATATCAGCAATCTATAGATTGGCTTTTCATGCAATTGCCAATGTTTTCAAGGGTGGGCGCCGCCGCATATAAGCCGGGACTTGACACCTCCATAGCTTTGGATAATTACTTCGGCAATCCGCATCGCAGCTTTAAATCAATACATGTAGCCGGGACTAACGGCAAAGGTTCCGTGTCGCACTCATTGGCAGCCGTATTGCAAAGTCAGCGCTACAAAACAGGACTTTATACTTCTCCGCATCTTGCTGATTTCAGAGAGCGTATACGCGTAAACGGACAGAAAATCCCGCAAGAGGCGGTGACTGATTTCGTGGAGCGATTCAAGGCTGCCGGTTATGACGGACACCCTTCATTTTTTGAGCTCACTATGATGATGGCTTTTGATTGGTTTGCAAAGGCCGGTGTGGATTATGCCGTGATTGAGGTGGGTATGGGGGGCAGGCTCGACTCTACTAACATCATAACCCCACAGGCTTGTGTAATAACCAATATTTCAAAGGATCATACACAGTTTCTTGGAGAAACACTTGAAGCCATAGCCGGAGAAAAGGCCGGTATCATAAAGCCCGGCATACCGGTGCTGATAGGAGAAGCTAAGGGGCGTGTAAAACAAGTTTTTGAAGAAAAGGCTGAAGCAGTTAATGCTCCGATTTCTTTCGCTCGGGAATGTGCCGATTTGCCTTCGGTTGACAACCTGACAAATGTTGTCTTGCCCGGTGGACTCACGTTTGCTTATGACTTGAAAGGTGACTACCAACACGCCAATCTACGCACTGTACTTGCAGCAATAGAAATGCTCAGAAGAGTAGGAATAAGCATAAGTTACGAGGCCGAGGCTGAGGGTCTGGCCAATGTATGCTATCTTACCGGGCTTGCCGGACGCTGGATGAAACTATCTGACTTCCCACTGACAATTGCCGACACCGGACATAATGAAGCCGGCCTGAAATATAATATGGCACAGCTGCAAAGGCTAAAAGATGAAGTGATAGGAAGGCATTTGCTGATTGTAGCCGGGTTTGTTGCCGACAAAGATGTTGATAATATCTTGCCTCTTTTTCCGAAAGATGCTCGTTACTTCTTTACAAAAGCTCAAATTCCAAGGGCTATGGATATTGATACCCTTGAACAAAAGGCGGCTGCTGCGGGGCTGCATGGAGAATGTTATCCGTCTGTAATAGAGGCATATAATGCTGCCATTGAACAGACTAATCCAAATGATTTGATATTCATAGGTGGATCCACATTTATAGTTGCCGACCTGCTTCTTGCCTTGGAGAGAGACCTGATATGAGCGATGTTTTCTATACAATATCCTCGCCCTCGCAAGGGCAGATACGCGAGAAGATGAGTCGCTTCCTTGCGTTTGCACACCCGGTGAAGACTGTGGAGGAGGCCAAGCAGGTGATTAAAGATTATCAGAATGAATATCACGATGCCCGGCATGTGTGTTGGGCTTATACGATAGGTGCTGACAGAGCTGTATGGCAACTGAACGATAACGGAGAACCCTCCGGCACTGCCGGCAAGCCTATTCTCGGCCAAATCAATTCCTTAAACCTTACCGATATTGTAATTGTCGTGGTGAGGTATTTCGGCGGAATAAAGTTAGGCACACCGGGGCTGATTGCCGCTTACAGAGCGGCGGCCAAGGAGGCCATTGAGAATGCTGAAATCATTGAGTGTCACGACATGGAGTCGCTCACTTTTCATTTTCCGTACCTTGCCATGAACGATGTGATGCGTATGCTTAAACGCAGTCAAGTTGTAATTGATAATCAGAAATTTGACAACAGTTGCGAAATTTCGCTGTCAATACGGAAAGATATGGCCGAGGGTTTGCGGATTGCCTTGGAGAATATTGACGGTGTGACCTTTGAAGATGCTGATACTCTCAAACCGGAGTAAAAGTTACATATTTGTCGGTGAAGAATGGTTCTTCGGGGAAGTATGATGATATCGGCTCAATAACTGTTCGCCGGGCGTATTGTTCCAATTCCGCCTTTAAATCGCCTCCTTTCAGAGTGATAAGGCCGTTGGGTATTGAATTACGTTGTTCCTTGTCGATATTCTTGCGGCTGTATTTGATAAGTTCGGGCAGCGGCATAACGGCTCTGCTCACTACGAAATCAAATTTCTGTCTGCACTCGTTGATGTCGCCGTGTTGAAGAGATATGTTGGTAAGCCCCGTCTCGCGGGCTACTGATTCGGCTACACGCAGTTTCTTGGCTATACGGTCAATGAGATGAAAATTCACTTCTGGAAACAATACTGCAAGCGGAACGGACGGAAAGCCGCCTCCGCAGCCGAAGTCAAGAATACGGCTGCCGGAGGTAAATGAGGTAAATTTGGCTATCGCAAGAGAGTGCAATATGTGGTGAATTTGCAAATTCTCAATGTCTTTGCGAGAAATTACATTGATTTTTGCATTCCACTCCGGGTAAAGGATCATCATCTTTTCAAAAGCCGCCTGTTGCGTTTCGCTCAAATTCGGGAAATATCGCAGAATAGTATCTATCATATTAAGGAGCAGAGCATTATCAGCAGGCAAGTGGCCGGCATTGCAAAGAGCATTGAGTCAATGCGATCCAGTATGCCACCGTGTCCGGGAATGAGATTGCCGGAGTCTTTTACACCTGCACTGCGTTTAATCATAGATTCAAACAAGTCTCCAAAAGTGCCTGATATACCGACTGCTATGGGGAGAAAGAAACCTACCTCCCACGCGTTGAAAATAGGGTAGCGCATGAGAATTCCGGTAGCCCCGGTGGCAAGCAATACTATGCTTACGGCAATGCCGAGGAACATGCCGCCGAAGAAACCTTCCCAACTTTTCCCCGGAGAAAGGCGAGGGAAGAGCTTGCGTTTGCCTATTGCGCTGCCAACCAGAAAAGCTCCGGTGTCGTTAATCCAAATGAGAATGAAAACAAGGAGCACCAATCCCGGGCTTTGCAGGCTGAGAAATTGTGCGCTTACAAGCCCTGTGCCTATGTATATTTGGCCGAAAAAGGAATAGGCAATATCCGGGACTGCGTGGCCGTCATTTTGATATATGGCCGAATAACAACGTATTACGGCATATAGAATCCACATGATAAGCCCGGCCAAGAAGTAATAGATCATAGCCGAATAGTTATCATAAAAGGTGGCGCCTATATATGGCAGCGTCAGGGCTATTATCCCGAAGACGTCCAGCCCCATTGCGGTAAGGGACTTTTCGCGAGGTTGCGCCGGCTCGGCATTGCGGTTGTAGGCTGTAATGTTATTTAGCTCGGTGACTGCAAGCACTCCGAACAGCAGGCACAGGATGCAGAAATATAGATTATAGAATGTAAGGCTGCAAACAATCAGGGCCACATACAGTGTCCCTGATAGTGCGCGAATTATTATGTTATTCATTTCTAATCTTGTCAGTCGTAAATATCGGTAGGTGTAGCCGCGATGCGCATTCCATGGTCGCGGATAAAAGAGAGAATGTTGTCGCGCTCTTCGCTGGGGGTTACATCTTCCTGAATGCGTCTCATAGCATTGAACAACGATGTGCCGCATTGGTAAATATGGCGGTAGCACTTTGCGATATCATCAATGCGCTCCTCGTTCATGTGGCCTTTGCGCAATACAAATGCGTTTACTCCGAAGTATGAAATCGGGTTGTGTGCCATGATGGCGTAGGGAGGTACATTGTTGTTTACGCGGCAACCGCCTTTTACCAGCACCCATTCACCGATGTGGCATTTTTCATGGACGATAACGCCGGAAGATAGTATCGAATAGTTGCCCACACGGCAGTCTCCGGCTATCTTTACTCCATTGCCCAACACACAGTAGTTGCCTATATGGCTGTCGTGTCCAATATGAGACTGCGCCATAATGTAAGAGTTGTCGCCTATTGTTGTTGCCGCGCCTTCATGAATGGAGCGATTGATAATTACATGCTGATAAATTTTTGTGTTTGAACCGATTATGCATCTGCCTTTTTCACCTTTCCAACGGAAGTCTTGAGGGTCTGCGCCTACCACGGCACCATCGTACACCTTAGTGCCGGGGCCTATAGTGGTGCCGCCTATAACGCTTGCATGCGACATGATAACGCAACCGGGACCAATTTCGACATCTTTGTCGATGTAAACAAACGCTTCTATCCTGACATCGTCTGCCAGACGGGCCTGCGGGTGAACATAGGCCAAGGGACTGATATTAGCCATATTGAGTATAGTATTAGAAGTGAAAGTAAGAGGTGCGGGAGAAGAGCCGAACCGACAAATTACTGTAGCACAAAGTTACGATTTTTTATTTATTTTAACAAATCAAAACACAAAATTGTTCGTTTTATTTTTACCGAGAAATTATCGGGGGGTGATAATACGTTCTCCGATGTTTTTGGCTACCTCTTTGCGTATGTCTGATATTTGCTGCAATTTGCGTATCAGCAGTGAGATTTTGTCCATATCACGAAGTGCTGACGCTTCGGCAAGTTCTTTCTGAGTATCGGCAAATATACCGGCAAGCAGAGAGTCCTTCCACTCAAAGATAGCACGCGGTACAAGCTCGCTGAGGCGTTCACGTTCCGGGGTGACGGGGGAGTTCTTCGAATGATATTTGCTCAGGGTATATCGTGGAGTAATGGTTTGCAAAGCCAGGCGGCGAATATCATCATCGGGGTCGGAGCCCAATCTGTGTCCGATAAAGTCGGTTGCAAAATCCCCTATCTCTGTGACAAGTATATCCTGCTGATTGTCTTTAAATTGTTGCTCTTTTGTTTCAATCTCCGACATGCTCAACCCCTGCTCGGCTAAATGCATACACCAGTCCTCGTGTTCCTTCTTTTGGCGTTCGGCTATTTGCGACAGTTTTGTTTGCTCCTCTTTGCGATACTCATCGGTAAGAGAGAGCACATACTTGAATATGCGCTTATAAAGCGGAGTCGAGAATTCCATTCTGTCACTCTCTATTTCGGTCTTGACATATTCGGCTACTGTGAGCCAATGTTCGTTGTCTTCCGCCTCGCAAAAAGCTATCATGCCATATTTTATGATATATTCTATCAAGTTTTTCTCAACTTTTGATTGCGGAGTGGAGACTGAGTCTGTAAGTCGTTTGTCTACTGAGCTCGGACTGAGGGTCGCAGTTTCCGCCGGTGCTTGTTGCATAAATGAGGCAGCTGCGCCGAGTTGTTGGTTCAGCTCCCTGTTTTGTCGTTCCTGTTCAATACGGTTCACTTGACGACGTTTACGCAGGGCTTCGTTGGTAGCCTCAAGAGCTTTTCCCACTTCTATGGCCAAAACTTTTTCCGACACATTGAGCCTGAGAGCCGTCTCTTGTATATACAAAGAGCGCTTAATCATGTCGGGCACACAGGCAATTGATGTTACAATGCTGTGAATGGCGGCGGCGCGTCCGGAGGCGGTGCCGGCATCGCTGTCGCTCATCAATATTCGTGTCTTGAAGGCTATGAAGTCTTCTTCATGTTCAGCTATATAGTTTCTGAATTCTTCCGGTGTGTGTTTTTGTGAGAATGAGTCCGGGTCATCACCGTCGGGCAAGAGCAATACCTTGATATCCAGCTTGTGAGACAATAAAAGGTCAATACCTCGGAGAGAAGCCTTTATTCCGGCGGAATCGCCGTCGTAAATCAGGGTTACATTTTCAGTAAAGCGATGTATAAGAGCTATTTGGCCATCGGTAAGAGATGTGCCGGACGAGGCTACGGTATTCTCCATGCCGCTCTGCCACATGCCTATTACGTCCATATAGCCCTCAACGAGGTAACATTTCTTTTGGCGAACTATCGCGTTCTTTGCCTGATATATGCCATAAAGTTCGTTGCTCTTCCGGTAGATGAAACTTTCCGGCGAGTTGATATACTTGGCCGCCTCACCCTTAATGCCGCGACCTCCGAAAGCTATTGTTTTGCCCGAAGCACTGAGTATAGGGAAAATCACACGCCCTCTAAATCGGTCGTATGGGCGAGAGTCGCGACTGCTTAGTCCGCACAGTCCGGTGGCAATCAGCGAGTCGGCATCATAGCCGGCGCGTAGGGCTTTGTCGTATAAGTCGGTGCCCTTATCAAGAGCATAGCCGAGATGAAATTTTGCTATGGCAGCCTGTGTTATACCACGACCATATAAGTAGGAGAGGGCTATGGCCTGACCATCCGGGCTTTGCAGGTTGTCTTCAAACTGCTTCATAGCCCATTCGGAGACTACGAGCATACTTTCGCGTTTACTCTGCTCGGCGCGTTCCTCATCGCTGAGTTCGCGTTCCTCAACCTTGATGCCGTATTTGCGGGCAAGGTGAAGCAAGGCATCGTGATAGTTGATACCCTCTTTTTCCATAATGAAATTCACCGGGCTGCCACCTTTGCCGCAAGAGAAGCAATGACAGATACCGCGTGCCGGACTCACGGAGAACGAGGGGGTGCGTTCATTATGAAAAGGACACAACCCCATGTAGTTGGCTCCGCGGCGAGTAAGATTGACATAATCGCCTACCACCTCAACTATATCGGCGGTGTCAAGTATTTTCTTTACAGTGGCTTTATCTATCATTCAGTCAACGCTTGGCGAAAGTCTGTCAATGCCTGCTTTATCTGATTGCGGCAGATATTACCTACCTTTACAAGAGGGAGTCGCAATACTTCGTGGCAATAGCCGAGTTGAGACAAAGCGCACTTTATACCGGCGGGGTTTCCTTCGGCAAACATGAGTTTATACAGAGGTTTGAAACAGCGGTGTATAGACTTGGCATACTCAAATTCTCCACGTGCGGCTGCGTGAACGAGGTCGGCAAACTCTGCGGGGAGGGCATTGCCAATCACGGAGATAACCCCGGTGGCACCCACTGCAATCATGGGCAGCGTGAGGGCATCATCGCCGCTTACCACTTCAAATGAGTCCGGCTTGCCTGCCACAATCTCCGTGACGGCGGCCACACTGCCCGATGCCTCTTTAATACCGATTATGTTCTCACATTCGCAAGCCAAGCGAATCACGGTTTGAGGCAAGAGGTTGACGCCGGTTCTCCCGGGTACATTATATAATATCACCGGCAGCGGAGAAGCTTCGGCCACTGCCTTGAAGTGGCGATACATTCCTTCCTGATTCGGCTTGTTGTAATATGGGCAAACACTCAATATCGCACTATATCCGGAAAGGTCTTCTGTCTTAAGCCTTTGACACAAAGCAACGGTGCAGTTGCCGCCCATACCCAATACCAGGGGTATTTTGCCTTGAGTTACTGAAATTACGAATTCCGAAATTTCCTTTGCTTCACTTGCCGTGAGGGTAGGTGTCTCGCCGGTGGTACCCATCACAACAATAAAATCGGCTTTGCCGGCCATTATGTTTAGTATAATAGCCTCAAGTGCTTTATAGTCAATACTGAAATCTTCGTTAAAAGGGGTCACCAGAGCTACGCCGAGACCTTTGAGATTGAAATGTGCCATAATAAAACAAGTCCTGCTGTAGAGAACTTCCAATAGCAAAATTACAAAAAACTCTGCTAACGGCAAAATACAATATGTGTTAAAACACGTTGATTTGTGCAGGTATTTATTTTTCAGTAATTTTGCACCCAAAAGCAATTCATATGGCCAGAAAAAAGAAACCGCTTCCTACTCTGGAAGCTCTGCATATCACAGATTTTGCCGCCGAAGGAAAGGCAATAGCGCGTGTGGCTCTCAATCCCGACAAACCGGAAGAAAAGATGGTGGTCTTTGTGCCGTGGGCTGCACCGGGAGATGTGGCCGACGTGCGTTTGCTGCGCAAGAAACATTCGTTTGCGGAGGGCCAAATAGAGCGACTTGTCGAGCCGTCGTCAGTCAGAGTAGAGCCGCGATGCAGTCACTTTACAGTCTGCGGTGGCTGCAAGTGGCAGCACTTGCCTTATAGCGAGCAGCTTAAATACAAACACAAACAAGTGTGCGACACCCTGCAACGTATCGCGAAAGTGGATTTGCCCGAAGTGAAACCAATTCTCGGATCCGAAAATGAATGGTATTATCGCAATAAAATGGAGTACACATTCTCCAATAAGAAATGGCGCACATGGGAGCAAATACGAAGTGGGGAAGAATTTGAGGATTCCAACAATGGATTGGGTTTCCATATACCCGGAGCTTTTGACAAGGTACTTCATTTGCGTGAGTGCCACTTACAAAATCCGCAGGGAGACCGGATACGCAATTTTATATACGACTTCGCCGAAGAGCATGGCCTGAGCTTTTATGATATCCGCAACAACAAGGGTCTGTTGCGCACTCTCATGATAAGGCTTGTCTCTACCGGCGAGCAAATGGTAGTGTTGAGCTTCGGAGAGGATAATCCCGGTGATATTGCATTAATAATGAATGCAATACAAAAGGAGTTTCCGGAGATTACCTCATTGATGTATGTGGTAAACACAAAGGCTAACGATACAATCTCCGACCTTGATATAAAGACATGGCATGGTAAGGATCATGTAATGGAGCGAATGGAGGACTTGCAATTCAAGGTAGGTCCGAAGTCATTCTATCAGACGAACTCCGCTCAAGCGTATCAATTGTATTCGCAAGTTCGTCGTATGGCCGGACTGGACAAGACCGTCAATCTGCCGATTGCCGAGCGTTCGTTGGTCTATGATTTGTATACCGGCACCGGTACCATAGCTTGTTTTGTAGCCAAGGGGGCAAAGCACGTGGTAGGTGTGGAATATGTACCAGAAGCTATTGAAGATGCCAAAGTCAACTCGGAGATTAACGGCTTGACACATACTACATTCGTAGCCGGAGATATGAAAGATGTACTCACTCCTGAATTTGTGGAAGCCAACGGCCGACCGGATATAATTATAGTAGACCCGCCGCGAGCCGGTATGCACCCCGATGTGGTGAATGTAATCTTAAATACAGCACCTCGGAAAATAGTGTACGTGAGTTGCAATCCCGCCACTCAAGCTCGCGACCTTGCCTTGCTTGATGTCGGGTATAAAGTAACGGAAGTGCAGCCGGTAGATATGTTCCCGCACACTCACCATGTGGAAAACATAGTGCTTCTGGAGAGAAGAGATTGAGTAGTTTGATTTATGGCAAAGTGTCAAACATATTGCAAAAAATATGTTTTATAACACATAAAAATATTTTCCTATTGCAAGAAATCGAGCTAACTTTGCAGTGCAATTCAGGGAGTAAATAAAACTTGCCTGGTTGGTAATCAATATTAACTTGCACGAATACAGATAATTAACATATTAACAGCACTATCTGATATAATAAATTGAACTAAATTTTTTTCATAATCTACACACTCAATATTTATTACATTACACTATTACTTTAAATCTTACCATTTAAACTATCGAGCCGTCCGATGAATACCGAGCGGCTCGCATCATGTAAATGGGTGTGATAGCCGCCTATGTCAAAAAAAATGGTTAACTTTGTGCTTATTTTAGATTCAGAGCTTGTTTAATAAAAAATGTGAACGTCAGGGTCGCAGATGTGCCTCAGGTTTGAGACTGCAGGTGAGGGAGCATACCGGGATATGCGACTAAACCAAAGGCTCAAAGATGAGGTGCAGCTGCGAGACAATCTCTGAATATTCTAAATTGACATAGCTCTTTTAAATAAATAATAATTATGAATACTAAAGAAATGTTAATGTCCGGTGTCTTTTTGACTGCTTTGACTCGTCTTTTCGGTCACAATGCTCGCATTGCTCCTTACAGGACAAGCCAAATCAGCTCAAAAATACACCGCCCAGACATTCACATTTTTTATTAAACAAGCTCTTAAAATCAGACTATGAGTAATCTTAACAGAATAAAACGTATGGACAATGAGCCGGTAAGCCCCGAACTTGCCGTTGCCCAGATTGTCGCCGCGGCTTTTAATCATTTTGATACAGAGATACTTACTCCTATATTAGCTCCCGAATTCAGGTATGTGAGCGTCTCTCTCAAAGACAGTATTGACTCAAAAGAGCAGGCTTTGGCATATATTGATGCCATGTTTGATGCCATGCGCGAACATGAGGGCTTATACACTGCCACCGTGCAAATGGCGGAAAATGAAGCCCCGGTAGTGTCAATCCGTCATGACAAGGAGAATAATGCACAACTGTGGGTGCTGACAATTACCGATGGCAAGCTAACGGAAATTTTTCACCGTTATGATATGATGCTTACAGTTGCCGACCTTGCCAACGAGAGGATACTGAAGACTGTCATGGCTCAGACTTTCCACGTAATCCACAATTGGTTGCCTTTCATATTGTCCGAAGAACAAATTAAAGAGGAAGATTTTGAGATGCTTCAGCAGCACCCGCTCCCCGATGACCCTACCGGGCAATTCACCTTTTTTCGCGTCAAGGATAAGAAGTACAGTTGCATCGTGACATATACCGGACAATATCATACCGAAGACGAAGGGCATAAACGTACTCTCGTATCTGCCGACACAGATACGCGCCTCAAAGAGTGCGAACGTCTCGGATATATACCTTGCGAGATTGTATTGGATGTAAATCTGCTCTCAGTGCCCCAATTGCTGAACGAACAGACCGCCGAACCAATAATTTTCTAAACCGAAAATCAATGTTACCTGATATAATTTTGGCTTTTCTGCCTGATGCTTCCCAAATATTCTCATGGTTCGTAGACCATGCAAATTATTGGTTTGTATTCTTGTTTATGGTTATCGAGAGTTCATTCATACCGTTTCCATCTGAAGTGATTGTGCCTCCCGCCGTTTATCTTGCGTGCTGCAATATTGGTGTCGGAGCCGGTATGAATCCATATATGGTTGTAGTGTTGGCTACTGCCGGTGCACTTTGCGGTGCATATATCAACTACTATTTGTCTCTATGGATTGGGCGTCCGTTGGTGTACAAATTTGCAGACAGTAAGTTCGGTCATGCCTGTTTGATAGACAAAGCCAAGGTGGAAAAAGCGGAAGCATATTTTGATAAACATGGGGCAGCCTCCACTTTCATAGGGCGTCTCATTCCGGCTATCCGCCAGTTAATTTCAATTCCGGCCGGGCTTGCGCGCATGAACATCGGCGTGTTTACCGTTTACACTACTTTGGGTGCTCTTGTATGGAATGTGGTGCTCGGCCTGTTAGGTTGGTGGCTTTCAATCGGTGTGCCTTACAAAGACTTGCTTACTCAGATTGAGAAATATAATCATTACCTCACCTATATCGGATTGGGTATAGGTTTGGTATGTTTGCTCTTTATTATATATAATGTGGTAAAAAAACGTAAATGATGAAAGTATCACCTTCGCTGTTGTCTGCCGACTTCGGCAATCTCGCCCCGGACATAGATATGATTAATGCCTCGGAGGCCGATTATCTGCATTTAGACGTAATGGACGGCGTGTTCGTACCAAACATTTCTTTCGGTTTTCCGGTGATGAAAGCTGTTGCCAAACGGTGTACCAAGCCTTTAGACGTGCACTTGATGATAGTAGAACCGGATAAATGGATTTCGCAGGTGAGAGACCTCGGTGCAGAAATAATGAATGTGCATTTGGAGGCTTGCCCGCAACTGCACAGTGTAGTGCAACGCATACACGCAGCCGGTATGAAAGCCGGAGTGACTGTAAACCCGGCAACTCCCGTAAGTCTGCTTGAGGATATAGTGGAAGATGCTGACTTGCTGCTCATAATGTCGGTAAACCCCGGATTTGGAGGGCAGAAGTTTATTCGTAATTCTCTGAAGAAAGTACAGCAACTCCGTGAACTTATAGACCGCATCGGGTCAAAGGCTGAAATTGAAGTGGACGGCGGTGTCAACTTGGAAACCGGCAAAGAACTTGCCCGGGTCGGAGCTGATATTCTGGTAGCCGGAAGTTACGTGTTCGGTGCGGCAGATCCGGCACAGACCATTGCAAGTTTACGCAAATTGTAATGTAGCTTTTCAACCGGGTTGTGCGTCTAATCTATTAACACCGATTATGAAAGAAAATATATTGGAAATAAGTAACCTCAACAAGGCGTATGGTGAGCATAAGGCGCTTGACAATTTTTCGCTTAATGTAAAGAAAGGGGCTATCTTCGGTTTGTTGGGACCAAACGGTGCCGGCAAGACAACCCTGTTGAGAATTATAAACACCATTCTTGTGCCGGATTCCGGCTCTGTTCTGATCAACGGTCAAAAGGCCGAGCTTGGGGTTACCACACGTCACATAGGTTATATGCCCGAGGAGCGAGGTCTGTATGCCAAGATGCGTGTTGATGAGCAGATTATGTACTTCGGCTTGCTCAAAGGATGCGACAAGCAGACACTGCAGCGCAATATGACGGAGTATATGGATATCTTCAATATCCCCGAGAACGACCGTCATCGCCGTGTGGAAGAGCTGTCAAAGGGTAATCAGCAGAAAGTTCAGATATTGGCTACCGTTGTACACCGCCCGGAGTTGATTATTTTAGACGAACCCTTTTCCGGCTTTGATCCAATCAACGGACGATTGCTCACTCAGCTCATCGCACGCCTTCGGGAACAGAACAGCACTATTATATTGTCTTCACACAATATGCCGGCTATTGAAGAAATGGCTACTCATATTGCCCTCATCAACAAGGGGCGACTGTTGCTTGACGGTGAAGTAGACGATATTAAGGAGAAAAGTCGCAGCGGACACCTGTATGTGGTTACATCAGCCCCCCTATCAGTTGAGCTCGCTCTTGACTCCCCGGCTATTCAAGAGATTGAGCCGGCTGTCTCAAAACGCAAAAATACTTTTGCTTACCGCATATTGCCCAAGCTCGGAGCTTCCAACAACGATGTGATTTCGGCTGTTTCATTGCAGGGGAACATACTGCAATTCGAGGAATTGATGCCAACGTTAACCGAATTGTTTATTAAATACACAGACGCACAATGAGCCAACTCTCTACAATGATTTCCATGGAATACCGCATGGATATCAAAACCAAATCATTTTGGATTTCTACCTTCCTTTTCCCTCTGCTAATGGTGGCCTTCGGAGTGTTTGTCGGGTATATGACATCTGAAAGCGATGCCATGAAGAGTGTGGGTGAAACTACAGGTCCGGGCGATGACATGACCGGTATGCAGGTTATGGGTATGTTGGCCGGAATTTTTCTCACAATGTTCGTGATTATGTACGGCTCTCAGATTTTCAATAAGGTAAAAACAGAGAAATGCAACCGAATTGTCGAAGTGCTAATCAGTTGTCAGTCCGGCAGGTCGGTAATGCTGG
Organism: Prevotella sp.; assembly: GCA_023662865.1. Taxonomy (GTDB): domain Bacteria; phylum Bacteroidota; class Bacteroidia; order Bacteroidales; family Muribaculaceae; genus Lepagella. The sequence goes on along the minus strand of JAMPIK010000003.1, from coordinate 86,399 downwards.
CAAAGGTGATAAGCGTAGCTTTGGTGGGTATCACCCAGATGTTGGTATGGCTTGTGCTTATAGCAGGCATAGTTGTCGGCATATTGTTTTTTGTGCCTGTTGAAATACCATGGTCAGAGTTGTTTACCCATCCCGTAGGTATTGGTATAATAGAAGCAATACTTTATTTTGTAGGTGGCTTTGTGTTCTACGGCGCTTTGTTTTCGGCAGCCGGAGCACTGATGGATCGCAACAATGAAAATCAAGGCTATTTGTCATTACTGATGATGCTCCTCATGGTATCGTTCTATATAGGTATTTTTGCTACCGACTCACAGGGTTCTCCCTTGGCTGTGGTATGCTTCTATTTGCCGTTTACGAGCAGCACGGTGGGTGCCGTACTTTCCGTCGGGCAGTCAGTGGCATGGTGGCAAACAGTGTTAAGTATCGCCATACTGTATGGCAGTGCTTATTTCGCCCTTGTCCTTGCCGGCAAGATATATACATCAGCGGTATTGCTGAAAGGTAAGAAATTCAGTCCGCGAGACATTCTCACCTTCATAAAATCAAAATAAACCGAAGTTCCACATACTTCACGGGTTGGCGCGATATGCTCTCCATTTTTCAATGAGAGCTTGCATATCGGAGGGTATTTCAGAGTTGAAGTCCATTTGCCGGCCGGTGACGGGGTGTACAAACCCCAAAGTTTTGGCGTGGAGAGCCTGACGCGGACAAGTCTCAAAGCAGTTGGCAATGAATTGTTTATACTTGCTGAAAGTTGTCCCTTTGAGTATTTGGTCGCCACCGTAGCGCGCATCGTTGAATAGAGGGTGGCCGATATGGCGCATGTGTACGCGAATTTGGTGGGTACGTCCGGTTTCGAGAATACATTGCACCAAAGTGACGTAACCGAAGCGTTCAAGCACTTTGTAGTGCGTTACAGCGTGTTTGCCTATGGAGGGGTCGTCAAACACAGCCATTTGTAACTTGTCTTTCGGATTGCGAGCTATGTTGCCCGTGATAGTACCTTCTTCTTGATCAAAGTCGCCCCACACCAATGCCACATATTGTCTCTTGGTGGTTTTGTTGAAGAATTGAGCGCCGAGGTTTGTTTTTGCATCGGGGGTTTTTGCTATTACCAGCAGACCGGAAGTGTCTTTGTCAATACGGTGTACAAGCCCCATACGCGGGTCATCGGCATCGTAATCCGTATTGTCTTTAAAGTGCCATGCCAATGCGTTAACTAAAGTGCCTGTGTAATTACCGTGACCGGGGTGCACCACCAGTCCGGCCGGTTTGTTTACAACGAGTACCTCGTTGTCTTCGTACTCAATTTCCAGCGGTATATCTTCCGGTATTATTTCCAATTCATACCGGGGTCTGTCCATTACGATGCTTACTACATCGCCGGGCTTCACTTTGTAGCTGGCTTTTACCGGCCGTGAGTTTACAAGAATGCAGTCAGCATCGGCGGCCTGTTGAATTCTGTTGCGCGAGGTTTTCTGTATTCTTTCGGTGAGGAATTTGTCAATGCGCAGGAGAGTTTGTCCCTTGTCGGCCACAAATCGATAATGTTCATAGCGCTCTCGACCGGTGGTGTCCTTGATTAGTTGGTACGAATAGTCCGGCGCATCACCCGTTTCAAGCTCATCAAAATCCTCACTGTAATTTTGTTCGTCAATCATCGCCTGCCGGTGCTGTTTGAGTAGCCGATGAAGGATCGGACACTTCTATATCTTCTTCAAAATAAATATCATCATCGGCCACAAAGTCCGGGTCTGTCTCAATCTCATTTAAAACAGATTGATAGGAGGAATCGGGGTAGTATGATTGCGACTGATAGCCTGCGACGCCTTCGCGAGGTTTATAAACTACGAGAGTAATGGCGGCATTGAGAGGCACCTTTTGCATTTTTGTCACCATCTTGCCGTTGGCCATAACGCGCAGCACGCGATCCATATCGCCGGGCACAAATTCCACTTTGATATTCTTGAAGCCAATCTCTTGCAGCTGCGCCATTGCTTGTCGTTGCGAGAGCCCTCGCAATGCGGGCTGACCGGTGCCGTTGCTCGGATCGACTATTACTTCCTTGGGGTGTACGGCATTTATATATAAGTATATTTTACGTCCCGGCTTTACTGTGGCGCCGGCAGCCGGGAATTGGTCTACCACCAAACCGGGCTTTACATCATCAAAATAGACAGAGTCTTTTATTTCAACTTTAAATCCGGCATCATACAGCTTTTCAACTGCTGATGAATATGACATATTTACGACTCTGGGCACATTGTCCTTATCACCATGTTTGGTAAAGATGCCCAAACTAAGGTAAGCAATAAACAAGCCCAAAACGGCTACAATGATAATTATAACCAAATTAGTGATAACAGGATGCTTGTTAATAAGTCCGCTGCGATGCGGCTGCTTAACATTCTTGCCTCCATATTCGCCTTCCGGAGTGTAAATATAGTCTTCGTTGTTGTACTTTGCCATATAACAAGATGATACTCAAATAATTGCATTACAGACAGAGAATACAAAAGCCTTTGAGTTATGGATTTCAAGGTGTAAAATTACGAAAAAAATCCGATATAACCGAATGTTTTACCCAAGATTTTGGTATATCGATTTTTTTTGTTAATTTTGCAACTCAAAGTGCTTTGACGGCACACAGTGATTATGGTAAGAAAAAAATTTCAATATAACAGTTGTATCTCGCCGATACTGATTGCTTTAATGGCTGTTGTTTGCATGACCGGCTGCAGCGAATATACGCGCGTAATGAAAAGCCATGACATCAACGTGCGTTATGATTATGCTAAAAAGGCATACGAAGAAGGGAAATATGTACAGGCATCAACTATATTAACCGACTTGATTACGCCGCTAAAAGGTTCTGCAAAAGGTGAAGAAGCTCTATATCTGCTCGGCATGAGCTATTATAAAAACAAAGATTTTCTGAACTCCGGAGTTTATCTCAAGAGCTACTATAACCGTTACCCAAAGGGTATGTTTACCGAAGATGCACGGTATTATTGCGGCTACGGTTATTACCTTGATTCGCCCGACCCGCAGCTTGACCAAAGCGAGACGCTTAAAGGAATTGAGGAGTTGCAGGGATTCATTGACTATTTCCCTAAAAGCGAACGTATCGAATCAGCTCGCAATGCCATGTTTGAGTTGCAAGACAAGTTGACACTCAAAGAGTTGCAAAATGCGGAACTGTATTATAATCTGGGTACATATATGGGCAACAACTATGAGAGCTGTGTAATAGTGGCCGACAATGCGCTGCGTCAGTACCCATATTCCAAATACCGCGAGGATCTTGAATTCTTGAAACTGAAAGCAAAGTACCAGGAGGCACGCCAAAGTGTATCCGAAAAGCAGAAAGAACGTTATCGCGATGTGATAGATGAATACTATTCGTTTGTAAACAACTTCCCCGAGTCTAAAAACCGCAAAGAAGCCGATGATATGTTCCGCGCGGCCGACAAGCATATAAAGAATTGAAAAATTAATTACATAAGTAATGGACTATAAAAAGACAAAAGCTCCCGTAAACACCGTAACTCGCGACATGATTGCCATGGCAAAGCCTACCGGCAATGTGTATGAAACCGTATGCATCATAGGCAAACGTGCCAATCAAATCGCAGTGGAGATGAAGAAAGATCTGGAAAAAAAGCTTCAGGAATTTGCCTCGACTGACAATATGGAAGAGGTGTCTGAAAATCGTGAACAAATAGAGATTTCACGCTTCTATGAAAAGCTCCCCAAACCTACACTTATAGCCGCGCAGGAATATATTGAGGGTGAACTTTATTTTTCAAATCCGGCAAAGGACAAACGCCTTGATGACTAATCGTAAGCGATGAAAAAAATTCTCACAATAGTAGTATTGGCAATTGCCGCTTTTGCTATCGCACCTGCCGCGTCTGCTTACAGTCCCGAAATGAAAGAATTCGCTGATTTGCTCAATGGGCAAGTCGCCGGTGAAGACGGTATCACTGTAACTTACGACGGTAACAATCTTATAATGAACTTACCGGCATCTTATTTTGATGCTGATGAGATGGCAATTTTCAATGATATTGACGATTTGCAGTCGCTCGCGCCAATTATGACTCAGACTCTTTCTGAAAGTATGGGCAGTGAAAATGTAGGTTATTTGGCGCAGCTACTCGCCTTGTACGACACAAATCTCGTGTTACGTTTGCATATCGGTAAGACTCCCAAAGACATTGTACTCACACCGTCAGCCCTCATGGGTACTAACTGATTCCGGAAATATACCCCAATTATCCCCCCAAAAAAGTGTAGAAACTTCTACGTTTTTTTGGGGGATGTTAATTTGCCAATCTAATCATGAGATTACTCGGATGTCTTGTATTTGAGGATTGCTTTGACCATATCGCGGGTCACTGGAATTGTGCGTCCGCTTTGGCGAATATAGCTGCGTTCAATCTCCTGGGGCCGTTCATCATCGGGAGCAAGAAACTGCACAAGTCCGTTAGGGTATGGCCTAACTCTAACTCGCAAGATAGTCAAGCCTTCTTCGTTCTCTTCAAGCGCGCAGTCCACATAAAAGCTTGTCACGTCTTGAGGTTTGACATCGGCATTGGCCACGGCAAAGGATGAGTCAATAACATTTTGGATGTATATGCGGTACGAGTCGGAGGTTGGGGCTACCAATCTGCCCAGTTTGGAGAGTGTCTTAACATCATCGGCAATGCCGCAGGCATATCCGGTGTCTTTCACACCGATAAGCAAATCACCGCCGGAGCGTGAATTGAGGAAACCGCATACTGCTTTGAGTATAGCCCACTTCTGGAGATCCGGATCGGCCACGGCAGTGGAGTAACGACGGCGGTTGCCGGGGGGATATACGGCAGAAGATTTGAATTCAAGGCTGATACTTTCCATGCCATAGAATGTTCTGTTATCAAGTATAGACTGGTAAGCATCATCAATGTACAAAGAGCGGCAGATGTATTGCTTAATGCTGTCGAGCTGTGCATTGTCGAGAATTTCGTTGAGAGAATTTGATGCGTTCACCAAAGCACGTGTTTGCTCTGTTTCAATTTCTGCGGTGTCATTCAAAGGTATGGGAGAGCCGGCAGTTTTACTCACCTTTGAGGTAATCGGCTTCGGTTTATATGAAGAGAGAATATCAATTATCTCACACATTCTGTCTATTTTTACAGTATCGGGAAGAGCGTTGTTCTTCTTGAGAGGGGAGATGCTTTTACCATGGGCAAAATTCACTTCTTCTCGGAGGAATGTGCGTTCAAAGGCCGTGTATTCAAACTCTTTTGTGCGGCCGAGGATTTTTGCGAGGATAAGTGTGGACACTATAAATTCCAGACGTAGTTGACATGAAGAAAGACCATGTTCGGCAACGTTGTGCAGAATGGAGAGTACGGGTATAAATAAATCCGGAGTCACTAATCTGAACTCGGCGATGTTCATACCCGTTTTTTCAGCATCGTCCTTCCACCATTCCATAAACCGGGTGAGCATATTTTTCTCTGCTTCATCGGCGGTGAAACACTTTAAATGAGGTGTAAGGTTTGAGACTGAAGGGAGAGACTCCGTATCCACTTCTGCATACACATTGAAGTGGATGCCGTTTTTGTCCGGAGCCTCGCGATATATTCTCAATGGAACCGGCAGCCCTTCAATGCAGCAGTATTCCAAATCATCACGTTCGTCTTTCGATAGTTCATCGAGTTTGCCGTTGGCCACACCAACATGGAAGCCTTCGCGAGTAACAAACTCCTTGCCGGCAGAATAATCTTTAATAAACACCGCATCTATGTAAGAATTGGCAAAGGATGAGGCATAGTCGCGGTATTCATCTTCAAGGGTTTCTTTCAACGCGAAAACGCAAGTGTTTTTGTCATCTGTATAAAGTCGTGTCACAAGCAAGAAGTCGCCCTCTGCCACCGCACTTCTAAGATTACTGAGAGAGGGGCGTCCGTCGGTAGTTTCAACGAGTACGTTACCTCTGATTTTCTCATAAGCGGGATCCACTGTTTCGGCTTCATATTTTATACCCAATACTTTAACCACCTTAACAACAAAAGCATCGTCTACATCGTAGGTCTTGAGCTTTGAAGGGGTGGAGGGTTTTACCTTTTCAAGCTGGCGGAGTATATGGTCGGCGGCATTGCTCAATCCGTTGAAGTCGGTACACCTTTTTGTATCACCTTTTATGGTCTGAACAGAGAGCAAATCGGGTAAAATAATAAAGTCCTGAAGGTTTCTACGCGCCATGGCATCGGCAAATTGATGATTGTTCAACGCGGCGATATGCAGTGTTGCGGCGGGAGAGACGGCAAGCAGGCCGGAGTTTTCGTAATAACACCAAAAGGAGTCCGGCATATCGGTTTTTTCGCCAAAGGTCATTTTAGAGAGTTTCACTGCTAACAGTTCAAAGTTGTTTTGGAAATCAATATCGCTCCAACTCAGACCGACCAAAATCAGCTTGCGCCCGCGCACACAGTTAAGGACGGTGTTAACAAGACCGACAGCTTGCTGCTCGGTGCAGTGGGTATCCAATTTCATCACAATGTCAATAAGCCCGACAATCACTTTGTGCAATGTCTGTCCGGCCTTATATGCGGCAATAATAGTTGCACACATCACTTTCACTACTTCGTCTGTGGATCGTTCGAATTCCGGCTTTTCATAAAATGGAGTGGATAAAGAGAGGTCGGCATATTCGCTACTCATTTGTTTCATACACTCTAATGTGCTGATATACTCAGTATTGTCTGACTCGCCGGTAAATTGATAATTTCTTAAGTAGAAAATAAGCGCGTCAAAATTATCATAAATGTAATTGCTCTTTACTTGGAGCCAAAAAGATGGTTGTTGAATCATAATTGTTTTTCTCTGATTATTTTATCTGTTGATGTACGTTTAATTTTCGGAACATAGATGATTGTAGTCGGACATTCATGCGGAGCCAAAAGTTCACGAGCGATTTCGTACAACGAATGACCGGAATATAATGTGTATTGCTTGGTCGGGAGTTGTTGAGGGTTAGATAGTTCGCGGTGTTCCAATACCAAAACTATTTCTTCTCCCCATTTGGGGTGAGGCCGTGAACTTATGTAGCCGATTTTGTCCGGCAAGAGAGGCATGATTGCTCGCTCCACTTTCTCCGGGATTACTTTCAGCCCGCCTGTAATCAGCACATTATCCGCTCTGCCAAGGATATAAAAGCGTCCATCGGGCAATATGTCTGCCAAATCGTTGGTTACAATTATTCCGGCAGTAGGCATATCGATTGTGAGGCAGCCGCGTGAGTCCGTACTGACTGAAATATTCTCCAAAGGGGTAAACGGACCGGGCGGTATGCTTATGCGTCGCAGTGCAATATGAGAGGCCGTCTCGGTCATCCCGTAAGATTCCCATACATTTTCAGCAAGCTGCAATGCCTTGACAGCCAATGTTTCTGATAGGGGAGAGCCGCCCAGCAAAAGATGCCGTATGCGAGGCAATTTCCCTTCTTGCAGCAATTGATACATACCCGGAATTTGTGCACCTACTGCTGATAATAATGTGATTTCGTTTGGTGTGTCGACATTGGACATGGGGGCTGATGAGGGAGCCTCAACAGTAAGTGTACAGCACGCAAGCAGTGAGCGCACAATACACATCTTCCCGGCGATATATTCCGGCGAGAGTATGAGATGCATTGTAGAAGAAGAATCAATTTTGAAAAAATCAATACTTCTGCGAGCCGACTCTTCCATGAGTTTGCGCGGAAGCATTATGCGCTTGGGCTTTCCGGTAGAGCCGGAGGTAAAAGCTTCAAACTCGGCAGCTCCGCTTTGCCATCGATTTATAAAGCAACGTGCTGATATGTTGGCTTCTTCACTATTCACGCCACGGCAGGGATAAGAATTGTTGTCTGTAAGAGTTGTCAAATTCGGGGTTGAAGCTGAGCTTGTCGGTATTCAAACTTAACGGACAAGTGAAATTGTTAGTGAACAGAGCACCCGTACCCAATCCCTGCGGCATTTGCACACCGAGGGTGGCTACCCATTGCGCCAAAGCGTTAAGCCCCACGTTGCTTTCAAGAGCTGATGTCACCCACCAACCGCAGCCATACTTCTCGGCCAATTCAATCCACTCGGCCGAACCGCTTATGCCGCCGCATAAGCTTGGCTTGAGAATAATGTAGTTTGGCTTTATGGCACTCAGCATTGCCTCCTTCTCTTCACTGCGATTAAGGCCTATAAGCTCCTCGTCAAGTGCTACCGGTATAGGGGAGATTTCGCACAAGAAATGCATAAGCTCCCAATTACCGGCCGGAATAGGTTGTTCTATGGAATGAACCGAGTATTTAGCCAACTCGGCAAGCACGGCAATAACCGAGTCCATGTTGAAACCACCGTTTGCATCTACGCGGATTTCCAACTCATCGGGCGTAAATCTGTTGCGAATGGCTTGCAACATTTTCAGCTCATCATGGAAATTTATTGCCCCTATTTTCAGCTTGATACACTTAAATCCGGAGGCAATCTTTTCCTCCAAACGGCTCATCATGGTGTCTATATTACCCATCCACACGAGGCCGTTTATCTCAATGAAACTCATTCCTTGGGTAAAAGGGGAGGGGAAGTATATTCCCCGACACCCGTTGGAGAAATCAAGTATTGCCTGTTCAAGACCGAATTGTATTGAGGGATAGTCTGTTAAGTCAGTAGCTCTTCCGAGAGCTACATTTGCCAACACCTCAATCAGTTTATATTCATAACCGGCTCCGGCCTCCTTGCTCAACCCCTTGAACACAGCGGCCTCACCGATGCCGAAATGTTCCGGTGAGTGCTCATCCCATACCTTAATGAGATATGTGAGTTTGTCGTGAAGTACTCCGCGCGATGTCCCCCCCGGTTCCTTAAAATGCAACTTATAGGGAGTGAAAGCGAGCTTCATTATCCCGGAAATTTAGGAAATTGGGTAAAGTCCGGGTCGCGTTTTTCAAGGAAAGCGTTCTTGCCCTCTTGAGCTTCCTCCATAAGGTAGTACATGAGAGTGGCATCTCCGGCAAATTCCATAAGTCCGCGCTGACCGTCAAGTTCGGCATTCAAGGCACGTTTAATCATGCGTATGGCCAACGGGGAGCGTTTCATTATAATACGTGCCCATTCCATGGTAGTCTTCTCCAGCTCATCGAACGGCACCACCTTGTTTACCATACCCATTTGTTCAGCCTCCCGAGCCGTATATTGTTGGCATAAGAACCAAATTTCGCGTACCTTCTTTTGGCCGACGCAACGTGCCAGATACGAACTTCCGAAGCCGGCATCGAAACTCCCCACTTTCGGGCCGGTTTGTCCGAAACGTGCATTCTCGGAGGCAATAGTCAAGTCGCATACTACATGCAGCACGTGGCCCCCACCTATGGCATAGCCGTTTACCATGGCAATCACCGGCTTGGGTATTGAGCGAATGGCCTTATGCAAATCCAATACGTTGAGGCGTGGTACTCCATCGGAGTCAATATATCCGCCCGTGCCTTTTACATTTTGGTCTCCTCCTGAACAGAATGCTTTATCACCGGCACCGGTAAGTATAATCACCGAAATGTCCGGCCTTTCCCGGCAAATTGCCATTGCGTCAAGCATTTCAAAATTAGTCTTGGGTCGAAATGCGTTATATACTTTCGGGCGATTAATGGTAATTTTTGCCACACCATCGCAATAATCAAATAAAATGTCTTCGTACTCTTTGATTGTTGTCCAGTTTTCCATTTTGTAATTTTTAAGAGTGTGTCTAATTAAAATAATTGGATAAAGTGCGAGCGCTGATATCAGCGTCAACTATAATTTCGAGGATTGAGGGGGAGAGAGTGGGTTGCTTGAAAATGTTCCAGACGTTTTTGAGTGTACGCTCATTGTCTGCTCGGAAATATTCAAAGCCGTAAGCTTCGGCAAGCCCTTTGAGTGGAAGCGACGGATTTATGCTGAAGAAAGTCTCGCGGCAGGGGAGTTTGCTCGTTGAGGAAATAAAACGGAATATCTCGCCCCCGGCATTGTTGATTACAACAATTTTCATGTCCGGGCTGATATTCGGCAGAGCCAAAGCCCCGATGTCATACGCAAAACTCATATCTCCTGAAATCAGGAATGTAGTGTGGCCATAATTGAGCGATGCGCCGATTGCCGTAGAAGTAGAGCCGTCTATACCGGAAACACCGCGATTGCAGTAGGTGGCATGAATTCGGCTGCTGTCAAACAGCTGAGCATACCTGATTGCAGTGCCGTTTGAGAGTTGCAGATTAGCCTTGTTTGGCAGATGTGAGAGAATATATGCAAATGCTTTCAACGCGCTCCATTGTGCTTCTTCAATTTTAAGGTTATGCCTGTCGGTGGCCCTTATCCCGGCATTGAGCCATGTGTCGGCATATTCAACCGAAGGTTTAAGCCGGCATAAGCAGTTGGCAAAGTGAGGCAGAAACACCTCGGCGGAAGTTTCAATCAGACGAGTGAGTTTCATGAACGGGTCAGCCATCCTGTCGCGCTTATATCCTACCGACCAATGTTGACATCCCTGGGCTTTCCTCAAAAACTCTTTGGCTTTTCGGCTTATCAAAGCTCCTCCGAAAGATATTATTATATCGGGATTGAATTGCGGCTTTTCGGGGTCGATAGCAGTGAGTGTACGGTCAATACAATTTATAATCCCCGGGGTGTGTATATTTGCCGTAGACTCAGCCCAAACAGCTACGTTGGACAGATGCGACAGAGCGGCAACAGCTCGGTTTATACGGTTGGATGGTCGGTATTGGCCGGCAACAACAAGAACTTTCTTGCATGATGCTTCGTCCGCAAGTTGCTTAATGACTTGCGGCGACAGGGTGGAGGTGGTATCCGTAGTCGTCACAATTCGCTGGGGGAGAATTGCCGGACTTGCTTCGCAGAGGGGAGTATTGAAATGTATATTGATATGCACCGGACCGGGATACCCTCTCATGGCAGACAGGCAAGCCTCATTGGCTACACGGTTTGCATACCAGCACATTGACTGGTTTTCAGGAGGGAAGTCAGGCAAATCAAACGAAGCTTTGACATAGTTCCTCAAAGCTTCAAACTGGCGGAGTGTTTGGGAGTCATCTTGGTCAATCCATTCCGTTGGCCTGTCGGCAGAGATGATAATCAGCGGCACTCCTTGATAATAAGCCTCGGCAACAGCCGGCGCATAGTTGAGCAGGGCGGTTCCGGAGGTACAGCACAGCACTGTCGGCTTTCGGCTCAGTTGAGAAATGCCCAAGGCCACGAAAGCTGCGCAACGCTCATCAATTGCTGTATATTTGTGAATGTTAGGTTGGTCGTCAAGAGCCAGAATGAAAGGCGTGTTGCGACTGCCGGGTGATATTACGGCCTCGCGAACGCCCTGCTCTTCAAGCACCGCGGCAACTATTTGACAAGAGGTCTTAGATTTCATGTGTATTAGCATTGGGTATCTTTGGAGCCGGTTTAAAGCCAAGCAAGAAGGCTGATGTGTCCATTCGTTTCTTGCCTTGAAGTTGGAGAGAAGTAATCTCGTAAGGGGCATCGGCACACATTACGGCAAGCCTTTTCGGGGTGGCTATGATATCTCCTGGTGTCAGCCCCGGTTTCATAAGGTCGTCCGCACGCCGGCCGGAAAAAACTTTGAGAGTATAAACAGAGCCGTCTTCTTTGGCAATCAGGGTATGGGCGGCCGGGTAAGGAGATAAACCTCGAACGTGATTGCGAACCTTTTCCGCCGGCAGAGTCCAATCTATTGCGCAGGTCTCGGTAAATATCTTCGGCGCGGGAATGAATTCACCCTCCGGTTGAGGCATTGACTCTATATGTCCGTTGCCGGCAATAATGTCGTCTACGGTTTTTGACACCATTTCCGCACCCAAGGTCATAAGGCGGTCGTGAACCGATCCGGCATCTTCATCTTCACCGATTTCAATAGCTTGCCGAGCTATGATATCGCCGGTGTCAATCTCATGTTTGAGGAAGAAAGTGGTTACTCCCGTCTCTTTGTCTCCGTTCATTACGGCGCGGTTAATGGGGGCAGCTCCTCGATAGCGTGGCAGTAGCGAGGCGTGAAGGTTGAATGTGCCGAAGCGAGGCATCTGCCAAACGGTCTGTGGCAACATTCGGAAAGCTATAACTATAAACAAGTCGGCATTGATACCGCGCAGTTCTTCAATAAAGGCCGGGTCTTTGAGGTTGGCGGGCTGCAAGACTTGAAGATTATGCTCGATTGCGTATTTCTTCACCGGGCTCATAAGGAGTTTGTGTCCGCGTCCGGCAATCTTGTCAGGCATGGTGACAACCGCCGCAATGTTGCAGTCGTCTTTTACGAGACGGTCAAGGCTCTCCACCGCGAAGTCCGGGGTACCTAAAAAAACTATCTTCAAATCATCTCTTGTCATAATCAGTCGTCAATATAATGGCGGAGTACACGCCGATATGAATTGAATATTTTGGACTTGGATACAAAGCCTACATATTTACCGCCGTCCACCACCGGAAGGTTCCATGCGTTGGTGCTGTCAAATTTCTTCATAACCTCGTCCATAGGTTCATGAATATCAATACGCGCCGGGGGCATTGCCATAAACTTCTGGACATGCATTTTGCGGTAAAGGTCCGGGCGGAACATGATGTTGCGTATGTCATCGAGCAAGACAATCCCTTTAAGGTTTCCCTCGGAGTCAACCACCGGAAACAGGTTGCGCGAGGAGGTGGCTATTACATCGACCATCTCTTTCAGGCACATGTCCGGGTTTACTTCTTTGAAATCTTTCTCAATCACATTGTCTACTTTCAGCAGGGTAAGGACAGCCTTGTCTTTATGGTGAGTGAGGAGTTCCCCCCGTTTAGCCAAACGGCGGGTATAGATGCTGTATGGCTGGAACATCACAACCGTACCGTAAGAGAGTGTGGAGACAATAAGCAAGGGCAGGAACAGATTGTACCCACCGGTCATCTCTGCTGTAAGGAAGATTGCCATCAGGGGAGCATGCATTACTCCGGACATCACCCCGGCCATTCCCATAAGTGTGAAATTTTTGTTGGATATGTCTACGCCCATGTCAAGGTGGTTAAGGCAATATGCAAACAAAAATCCGGCCATTGCGCCCACGTACAGTGAGGGGGCGAAAGTGCCGCCTACACCTCCGGCTCCGTTGGTGGCTGAGGTGGCAAACACTTTGGTGAGTACTATCATGCCGATATAAAATGCTATAAACCAAATGCTCTCGCGGTCTACATAAAAGAATGAACCGTCGAGTATGGCCGCGCTGTTACCGTCCAACAGGCAATTAATGGCACGATATCCCTCTCCGTAAAGCGGCGGAAACAGGTAGATAAGAACTGCAAGGATTACACCGCCAATGAGTATCTTGAGTGTGGACTGCTGTATCTTGCCAAACATACTCTCCATGAGCCCTATTATCTTGGTGAAATACAGTGACACGCAGCCGGTAAATATGCCTAACAGAATGGTGTATGGAATTTTGCTTGTAAAAAATTCCTCGCTTTGGGAGAAGAAAAATTCGGCTGAATATCCTTCGAATACATAAGCCACGGTGGCGGCGGTAATTGAAGAAATAAGCAAGGGCATTACCGTGGTGCCGGTAAGGTCAATCATCAATACTTCAAGGGTAAACAACATTCCGGCAATGGGTGCACGGAATATACCGGCAATGCCGGCTGCCGCGCCGCACCCTACCAGCAGCATAAGTATGCGAGGTGAGAGTCGGAATGCCTGACCTATGTTGGATCCTATGGCTGCGCCGGTATAGACGATAGGCCCTTCGGCTCCGACCGACCCTCCGAAGCCTATCGTGATAGACGATGCTACTATGGAGGTGTACATGTTGTGTGGCTTTAACCGCGATTTGCGCTGAGAGATGGCATACAACACTTTGGTTACACCGTGCGAGATATTGTCTTTTACTACATATTTAACATATAAGGTGACTATGATTATACCCACCATTGGCAATACAAGGTAAGGCCAGTTGGCCGATGTAATGCTCAAATGAGAGGTGAGTACCCCGGCTATCATGTGGATAAGGTATTTGAGGAGCATTGCGGCAAATCCGCACACAATGCCCACTACGAGTGCAAGTATGATGAGGAAGTTTTTCTCTTTGATATGCTTCTCTCGCCACATTACAAGCCGCAGCCATTGTGTATGCCATTTACCTGTATGTTCCTTATATGCCACTTATGTAAATTTTAGTGCAAATTTACAAAAAAGTACTAAAAACGGCAAACCCGAACAGGCTATTATTTATACGCCACGGCCTTTGATTACGGTCTTGATGGTATATATCAATATTTTGATGTCTACGGATATGGACATATTGGAAATATAAATCAGGTCATAACGCAGCCTTCTGACCATTTCATCCACGCTGGAAGCATAGCCGTATTTCACCATGCCCCAGGAAGTTATACCCGGTCTAACAAGGTGGACAAGGGTATATGCAGGGTCTTTTTGTTTAATTTGCTCTATAAAGAAGGTGCGTTCCGGACGCGGTCCCACCAGTGACATATCACCTTTGAGTACATTCCAAAATTGCGGTAATTCATCAAGGCGGTATTTGCGCAGTATCACACCAAGAGGAGTGACTCGCGGGTCGTTTTCAGATGAAAGCATGGGCCCTGATGCTTCGGCATCTGTACGCATTGACCGAAATTTGTAGATGTTGAAAGGTCGGCGGTGATAGCCGATACGTTGTTGCGAAAAGATTGTCGGCCCCGGACTGCTGCGGCGTACCAATATTGCAATCACTGCCATCGGTATAGCCAAGAAGATGAGCGCAACGGCGGATATAATGATGTCAAAGAGGCGTTTAAGGTTTTTGGTTACATCGCTCACATTGGCCGTTGATGCATCAATATAGGGCTCTTCGTAAATACTTTGAAGTCGAATATTGCTTCCTAAAGTAGAAATGGATTCCGGCAAGATTTTAAGAGGAAGTTCAAGCGGCAGGAGTTCGTTTATCAGGTTAAGGATTTCTTGCTCATTGGTGTGTGTACCACACAAGATAACTTCCTGTAATCCTAACTTCTTATGCTGTTTGAGAATTTGCTCGGCAGTATAAACATCGGAGCCTTCCGGGTAAGCGGACAAAGGGTCGGAGGTAGCTATATATCCGGCGAAGTGAAGCCCTGTGCGCCGACTCATTACTTTAATTTTTTCTGACGCCAGCACGGCATCATCGGCTCTTCCGGCTACCATTACATTATATAATTTCCTTCCGCTTCGGAAGGCGTGTATCGTGCTTCCGGTTACTATACATCGCCCTATAAATGTAATGATTACAAGCATAAGGTACAAGCTCAAAAGTATGAAAATGTTGGTGGCGCGTACCGATGTGGCTTGATTGGTGAGCAATGCAAAGTAAATAAGCAGAGTGTTGGCCGTTTGGGAAAGTGCAGTAGTGAAAAATTCTTGAATACGTGAACGTTGGAAAGGGTGATTATAGTAGCCGGAAAGTACATACACGCAGAGCATCATTACGGGCAAGAGTATCTGCTCCGAAATCAGCACTTTTGAGGTAAGAAACACTGACAGCGAGGCATATCCGATATTCTCAGCCGGAAGGGTGGTGAAGCGCAGTATGTCAAACAAGAGTATGATGATATTTGCCGAGATAAAATCGGCACACACATACTTTAATCGCTGTCTGTTTTTACTTATCATTTACTTGCGCAAAATTTTAAATACTCCGCCTTTGGAGATTTTGATTACCGAAGAAGGTGCATGAGTCGCAGTGTCGCTTTGCCGGTATGAGACTATATAGTCTACTCCCTCTTTGATTGTTTGTGAAATTTCTCCGAACGAAGCGACACTCGGCTCTCCGCTGATATTGGCCGAAGTGGATACTATGGGCTTGCGAAAGGCTTTCAGAAGTGTTTGGCAAAATTTCTCTTTCGGCACACGGATACCTACGGATCTGTCTTGGGCTATAAGGTTGGGAGCTAATCCGACTGCGTTGTCGAAAATTACAGTCAGAGGAGCTACGGCTTGCTCTATGAGGTCAAGGGCTATTTCCTGCGGCTCGTCTACATATCTCTCTATCATAGCCGGTGAGTGCATCAGTGTGAGCATAGACTTGCTGTCCCGACGATGTTTTAGAGCATATATACGACTTACCGCTTCGGGATTTGTGGCATCGCAGCCTATACCCCATACCGTATCCGTGGGATAAAGTATCAAGCCTCCTTTGCGCAAAACAGAGAGGGCATTCAGTATATCGTCTTCAAATGATATGGTATTCATAGTTCGTCACATTCTTTGAGCCATTGAGCGGCACATGCATCGGAGGGCATTCGCCAATCGCCGCGAGGGGAGAGGCTTACCGAACCCACTTTCGGTCCGTCAGGCATACATGAACGCTTAAACTGTTGCGTGAAGAAACGTCTGTAGAACGACCTTAACCAGTGTATTATAATCTCATCAGTATAAGTGCCGGCGAAAGCCTTGCGAGCAAGCAGATACACTTTTGAAGGGCCGAAGCCGTAACGCAGTGTTTGATAAATGAAGAAGTCGTGCAGGGCATACGGTCCTACAAGGTCTTCCGTCTTTTGCGAAATCTTGTCATCGGCAGTGGCCGGTATAAGCTCCGGGCTCACCGGAGTGTCGATGATGTCGCGCAGTATTGCCGACAAAGCCTCATTTTCGCTCTCATCTGCGAAGTGAGCTACCAAATGTCTGACAAGTGTTTTGGGTACAGAGGCATTTACTCCATACATGGACATATGGTCACCGTTATAGGTACACCACCCCAATGCGAGTTCACTAAGGTCGCCGGTGCCTAACACCATACCTCCGTTTTGTCCGCTAATATCCATAAGCAGCTGTGTTCGTTCGCGTGCTTGGGAGTTTTCATATGTCAGGTTATGTACGTTAATATCGTGATGTATGTCTTTGAAATGTTGGATTACGGCTGCTGAAATACTCACTTCCAATAGAGTGGCACCCAAGAGTTGAACCAATGCTTTAGCATTTTCGTATGTACGCGAGGTTGTGCCGAAGCCGGGCATTGTCACTCCGATAATATTTTCATAGGGCAAACCTAAAAGTTTGAAAGCACGGTGAGCTACCAAAACGGCCAAAGTGGAGTCCAATCCGCCGGAGATGCCGATGGTAACAGACTTCATGCCCGTAGCGCGAAGTCGCTGTATAAGTCCGTGAGCCTGAATATTGATAATCTCCTCGCAGCGATTTTTGCGTTTTGCGGGATAGGCGGGAACAAAGGGGTCGGCGATTACTTTGCGCAACAGTTCCCGCTCTGCAACGGCCTTAATCTGCACATTGCAAGATACTGTGCGGTATTTGGGCAAGGGAGTGGTAGCTGCGTTGTCCGTGAAAGATCCATGCAACATTCGGTCGTGCATAAGAGCTTGAATATCAACATCGCAGTATTCACACATCTTAGAATTCTCAAATCCGAAAGCGTTTCGAAGCAAAGTGCCGTTTTCGGCTATTATGGCATTGCCGGCATATACGAGGTCGGTAGTGGATTCTCCTTTACCGGCCGATGCATAAACATAAGCGCATTGCAAAGCGGCGGAACGCGAACGAAGCAACTCTGTAAGGTAATCTCGCTTGGCTGCGAGAGCATTTGAAGCCGAAAGGTTTACAATCAGCTGCGCTCCGCCGAGGGCTGCCAATGTAGAGGGAGGGAGCGGTGTCCACATATCTTCGCATATCTCGACCCCGATTGTAACTCCGGCTACTTCAAATAATATATCAGTCCCGACAGGTATGTTGCTGTCGGCAATGTTTATTTCCGAGCCGGAAGCTATTGAGCAGGCCGGGGCAAACCACCGTTTCTCATAAAATTCCGAGTAGTTGGGCAGGTAACTTTTGGGAATGAGTCCAAGTATTTTGCCATTTGCAACAGCTGCACCACAATTATATAATGCGGATTTATATTTAATCGGAACTCCAACGAATGTTACCAAATCGGGATACTTGGCAGAGTAGTCGCAAATCTGTTTAAGTCCGGATAATGCACTGTCAATGAGTGTGTCTTGCATAAAGAGGTCGGCACAAGTATAGCCGGTAACGCACAGCTCCGGCAAGACAAGCACACTTGCCGAAGAAGCTGCTGCATTCTCCATGAGCCGAAAGACCTCATTGATATTGGCCTGCACATTGGCTATACTGATGTTCGGCACGGCAGCGCCTACTCTTAAAAAACCGTAATTCTGCATCGGAAAATTTTTTACAAAGTTACTAAAAATAATTTGTATGGCTGTTACGTTTTCCTTAAAAAGGATATACATGTACAAACCTCTCGTCTCGATAATGATACCTTTCCACAATGCGGAGCAGACGCTTGCTCGCTGTCTGGACTCTGTAACAGCGTTGAATTATCGACCTTTGGAAATATTGCTCGTAGATGATGCAAGCACTGACTCTTCGCTCTCGATTGCGCAAGAGTATATCGGCAAATCAGCGACAGGCAATTTGAAATTTAAACTGATTAGTCTTGATGTCAACCGGGGAGTGGCGGCTGCTCGTGCCATGGCTTTAAGCGAGACATCCGGCGAATATATTACAGCTGTAGATGCCGACGACTATATTGAGCCGGAGGCCATAGACGTGTATGTACGCGCCTCAAATTCCGGCGAATATGATATTGTAGCAGCAGGAGTGATATACCAATACGGAGCTAAGGACAAGCACTTGAATTTCAGCCGCCAACAACAGCGCCTCTCTCTCAACGAAATGTACATAAATTCCCACTATTTCCTTCTCACAAACAAGCTGATACGCGTCTCGGCCATGAGGCGTGTAACCCCTTTTACCGATGGAAATAATTGTTGGGAGGACCTTAATGCAATAGCCCGTATGCTCGCTTCCGGTGCCTCTTCCGTAATAGTACATGAGGCATACTACCATTATGTGCAGACAAATCAAGGCTCGTTGACCAAGTCTCGCACTGACTATATCTTATCGCAACATATAGCCATAGCTCGTGAATTGGAGGCATGGTTAAGTTCTCACAGCCTTGCCGACAAGTATGATGCTTTCCTCACTTATCTGAAGTTTATTGCCAAGGTGAAATGTTTGCGCAATTATGGTGCTATACTGCGCCACCCGGTTCGGCGTTTGCGTATGTGGAGAGACACCTTCCCGGAAGTAAACTCTCGAATATCTCAATTGGGGAAAGTGCCTGCTTTTTATCGCGCTCTTTTCATTGCAGCACGCATTGCTTCTTCTTGGTGTTAGTCAGGCAGGGAGCTGCTAATGGCATCTTTACATTGAGCCATTAGTTGCTTGGTATTGAATCCGTTTTCTCCCGGCATAATCGGCTTGTGAATGGTTATGGTTATTTTGCCAGGAGTGATATTATAGGTGTTGCGCGGCATTACGTTAAACGAACCGTCAATGGTAAGAGGCACTACCGGCATCTTGAATTCGGAGGCCAACATGAAAGCGCCGCGTTTAAACGGAAGCATATTTCCGTAAAGACTTCTTGTCCCTTCCGGAAAGATTACCAACGACATACCCTGTTTGAGTCGTTTCTGTGCATCTTCAATCGTGTTTTTAATGCCGGCAACCGAGCTGTCGTCTACAAACACATGCCCCACGGTTTTACAAGTGAAACCTACCATCGGCACTTTCTCAAGGCTTTTCTTCATGAGCCATTTAAAATTGTGGCCGAGATAACCGTAGATTGCCCAAATATCGAATGCTCCCTGATGATTGGCTACAAACACATATGATTTCCCCTTTTGCAGGTTCTCCTTTCCAACTACTTTTACTCTTACAAAAGCGAGTGCACAAACGGCTCTTGACCATATCATCGGTGCCCAATATCCACCGATTTTATGGCCGAAAAGCAAGCAAAACAGAAGAGAAAAGAGGCATGCCAAGATTGTCAGCAACACCATTATAGGAGCGGCAATCAGCCACTGGTATATACGAAACAAGTATTTCATACCGCAAAAATAGCAAAAAAAATTCAGAAATCGCTGTCTGCATGAAAAAAATCAAGTCTCAATGTACAGAGATGCCGGATATTGACCGGGTGTACCCAACTTAAATTTCTTGAACATTTTGGACATACCTTTCAATGTACAAAATTACAAAAATTATTGTGGATATACAGCAGGGGCGTGATTTATCACGCCCCTAACTAACTGTATATTGACTGTTTTTATCAGAACCAACGCAGGTATGCGAAGTCTTGACGGTGCGGGAGTTTCGAGTTGTTTGGGAACATTCGGAAGCTGAAGGCAAATTCGCCGGCTTCTTGCAGTTTGTAGTGCAACTCGTAGGTCAGAACCGAGCCTTCCTCTTTTACAACTTTCAGTTCTTTTGTACCGAAGAAGCGGCGAGTGCCGTCTACGAGCTTGTTGATTACAAGCTCCACGCCTATGCTCTTACCCAGACCCTTGGTGTCAAGAGTGCATTTAGCTACCAATTCGCTGCCGGACCGAGGCATTGCACCCAGTTCTCCTTCGTTGATGTTGGCTGAAAGTACCTGAATCTGTTCCCACTTGGAAGCAACATCTTCCTTCCAAGCAACGATGTCGCGAGCCTCTTTGAAGTTGTCGGTCATGAGCTTGTGAGCGCGTTTTGCTTCCGGCTCATAGAATCGGCTTATGTAGTCATCGAGCTGACGCTTCATGGTGAAGTGCGGAGCTATATCGCCGATTGAACCCTTGATGTACTGTATCCATTCTGGACTGTAACCCTTTGAGTTCTTGGCGAAATAGAGGGGAACTATCTCGTTTTCCAACATTGAGTAGATTGTGGCGGCATCAAGTTTGTCTTGCTGCGCCTGATCGGTGAATGTGCGCTTGTCGGTAAGTGCCCAGCCGGCTTTTTCGTTGAAACGATAGCCTTCATACCACCAACCGTCGAGCACCGAGAAGTTAAGCACACCGTTCATCTCGGCTTTCTCGCCGGATGTACCGGACGCCTCAAGCGGTCGGGTAGGAGTGTTCAGCCAGATATCAACGCCGGAAACCAAACGCTTGGCTACAATCATGTTGTAGTCTTCAAGGAAGATGATTTTGCCGAGGAACTGCGGCATGCGGCTAATCTCCATGATGCGCTTGATGAGACCCTGTCCGGCACCGTCTGCCGGGTGAGCCTTGCCGGAGAATACGAACTGCACCGGGAATTGCTCGTTGTTTACAATCTTGTCGAGACGTTCAAGGTCGGTGAAAAGCAAGTGGGCGCGTTTGTAAGTGGCGAAGCGACGTGCAAAGCCGATAATCAAAGCGTTCGGATTGATTTTGTCTACAATCTTCATTACCGCTCCCGGGTCGCCCTGATTGGCAAGCCATTTCTCCTTGAAGTCTTTCTTGACGAAGTCTATGAACTTGTTTTTGAGCTTCATTCGCATTTCCCAAATCTCCTGATCAGGCACTTTGAATATGCCTTTCCATGCATCGGGGTCGCTCTGGTTTGCAAACACTTGTTCGCCAAGCTTTTCTGTGTAGAATGCCTTCCATTCGGAAGCGGCCCATGTGGGCATATGCACACCGTTGGTAACATAGCCTACGTGGCTCTCCTCGGGAGCATATCCTTTCCATACTCCGGCAAACATCTTCTTACTCACCTCGCCGTGCAGCCAGCTCACACCGTTGGCCTCCTGACAGGTGTTAAGCGCGAATACGCTCATTGAGAAACGCTCGTTGGTGTCGGGGTTCTCGCGACCCATATTCATCAGATCACTCCATGAAATACCGAGCTTTGCCGGGTATTCACCCATATATTTGCCGAAGAGGCTCTCTTCGAAATAGTCGTGACCGGCAGGCACGGGAGTGTGTACAGTGTACAGTGAAGAAGCGCGTACTACCTCCAATGCCACATTGAAAGGCAGTTGATCCTGCTGCACATAGTCTACGAGTCGCTGCAGGTTAAGCAGGGCGGCGTGGCCCTCATTTGCGTGATAGATGTCGGTCTTAATGCCAAGCTTGTTGAGCATATAGATACCGCCGATGCCGAGCAGGTATTCCTGTTTGATACGGTTCTCCCAGTCGCCGCCATAGAGTTGGTGTGTAATCTGACGGTCAAACTCTGAGTTCATATCAAAGTCAGTGTCAAGTAGATACAGCTTCATGCGGCCTACGTTCACACGCCAAATATGGCAGTAGACAATACGTCCCGGATAAGGCACTTCAAGCACCATGGGCTGACCGTCGTCGCCGGTCACCTGTTCAATGGGGAGCTGTGCGAAGTTCTGTGCCTCATAGTTGGCAATCTGTTGGCCGTCAATACTGAGGGTCTGTGTGAAATAGCCGAAGCGGTAGAGGAAGCCCACGGCAGTCATGTCCACACGTGAATCGGAGGCTTGCTTTATATAGTCGCCGGCAAGCACACCCAGACCGCCGGAGTAGATTTTCAGGCAGTTGCACAAGCCGTATTCCATTGAAAAATAGCTCACTGAAGGTATGTCGGTGCGCATGGGTTCGGCCATGTAGGCTTTAAACATGGAGTACACCATCTGCACACGGTTCATGAAGTCTTTATCGGCAAGCACTTCCTGAATACGCTCGAAGCTGATGCGTTGCAGAAGCATTACCGGGTTTTCGCCGGTGGCACGCCACAGGTCGTGGTCAAGGTCTTTGAAAAGGCTTTTGCCTTCGCTGTTCCATACCCACCACAGGTTTTTGCTCAATTCCTCAAGAGGCTTAAGCTCCTTGGGAAGCTCAACGCGTACTGTCATGTCTCTCCATGCCGGAGAATTGGTTTCACTTACTTTAAGTTTCATGTATCTGAATTTATTTGTTATCTAAATTTATTTATTTCTCTTGTCGCGGCGGTTCAGCGCCACTGCATATGCTTGGTTATAATATTTGATAAAGTTGGACCAATCGGCTTTGGCGGCGGTCTTTTGTGCAGCTTTGCTTATTTGGGCACATACATCTGCATCACAATCAGAGATGAAGTGCACTTTCTGCGCTGTTTCCCAGCAGGCGGCATCGTAATTGGAGTCGGTGCGTTCCACCACCTCCGCGCCGCAGTCGGTAAAGGTGCCGTCAAAGTTGTCCAATATCCACTGCCCGAAGCCGGCCTTGTCTGTGGAAACCGTCGGCACGCCGAAAGCAATGCTTTCAAGCGGTGTATAGCCCCACGGTTCATAATATGAGGGGAATACGGTGAGGTCAAGACCGGGCATCATGTCGTAATATGCAAGGTTCAGCACGCCGTCTTTGCCGTCAAGGTAGCATGGTACATACACAAAAAACACCGAGTCTTCCGCCTTGTTCACATCAAGTGCCTTGAGGCGATTGAATATTTTATCCTCCCATTCGTTGTGCAGACGGTGAGAGATGAAATTAATCTCCGGGGTTGTACCCAATCGCCCCTCCATTATATCGGCAAGATCGGGCTGCGGATTGGAGCTCCATGCCGGAACAAGTATGAAAGCAACCACTTGACGAGAGGGATGCGCATTGCGCACTCGCTCCATTGCATCAATGTACAGGTCTATGCCCTTGTTGCGGTACTCGTTTCTGCCGGAAGTGGCAACAAGCAACGCATTCTGACTAATCCGCTTGCCGGTAAGGGCCGATACCAAAGCAATCAGCTTTTCACGCGATAACTTGCGAGCTTTTTCAAGTTTCACCTGGCCGGGCACAAAGTCCGGTTCAAAACCGTTGGGGGTTACAACTTGCGGAGTAGTTTCCAGCAATTGAGTGCACTCGCGAGCCGTCACTTCGCTCACAGTAGTGAAACAATCGGCATGAGCTGCGGCTTGCTTTTCAAGAGAATGTTTGCTCTCCATGTTCAGCTCCGAGGCCATCCGGTCGCCGTGGTAGCCGGAGAAGTAATCGTATAGCGGCTTGCCGTTGGAGCAGATGCTGCGACCTATGCTTGTGGCATGAGTGGTAAATACCGTGGCTATACGGGAAGCGATATGCTCAAGGTAGAGCAGACCCATTGAGGTTGTCCATTCATCGAAATGTGCAATACATTTTTCCGGGTCAGCTTTAAGATGCTGCACCAAAGCCTCTATTACAATGGCACTTGCCACGCCGAACGCGCACCCCTCGCTGTAATCACCATAGGCATGAAGGCTGTCTACGCCATACAATTCCCACATCTTACCGTAAATATCCGGCAATGCTTGCGGCACATCGCCGACATTGACAAGCACGGCAACAGGATTGCCCGGCACAAGCCAACGACCCACACGTACCTTTATATTATATGGAAGATTTAGTTTCCTTTCGGCACTTTTCAGCAAAGTCTTGTATTCCTTAAACACCGGGCAGGGGTTTTCGGAAGTCCATACATCCGGACCGATGAAAACCACCTTATCGTGATTTTGCTTTTGAAGTATATTTGCCTTGGTGGACAATACGGTATAAATACCACCAATCTTATTGCACACTTCCCAAGAGGCTTCAAAAAGCCAATCGTATTCGGGATTGCTGTTTTGCATATCATTATATATTATGCTGCAATAACTTGAAAATCAATACGCAGCTTTGTAAACTCTATCTATTAAGAGCGCAAAGTTAATAAAAAAAACTTGAACTCGCAAATATCGCCTTTTGCGGTGCACTCTCTTTTGTTTGAACACTTATAAGCCGCCTACTGTTCACAAAGTGTAAAAAAAAGGATTGATTTCCATGAAAAGAAACCAATCCCCAATATGATGTCACCGTAATATTACAGTAATATGGCAGAGCGTTTCACAAACTCGGCGAGAGCTGAACCTTTCAGAAGTCCGGCTGCCAAGAGGGCAAGGTCGTCTATTTGCTGCACTTTGGGTTGAGTCTTGGCATATTCTTTCACGAGTGTTTCCTGTTCATCGCGTGCTGTCTTTACAGCCTGCTCTGCTGCCGAAATCTTTTCGTTGAGAGCTTTCGCCGCTTCGGTATCGTCTTTCTTGTCAGACGATTCTTTGCGGCTATCCTCAATGACTTTGTTGTTGGAGGCGATTGTCTCTCTCATTGGCGATACCTTGTCGGCCAAAGCCTTGTCCGCCTCGGCAATTATTGCCTTCACTGCCGGATGTTCTGTGTTTACAACCAGCATATATGAGTCCGGCAGTTCGCCGTAGATGCCCATGTTCGGATTTTGGGCAGACATATCTTTCATACGGCGCATGAACTCATTTTGTGTAACCATAGCCGGAGCGGCCTCTGGACTCAATGCCTCGAACTGCACAATGAATTCAGCCTTTTCCACATCGGCCAGTCCGGCCTTGAACAGCGTGCTCATGATGTCTGTCTGTTCGGGAGTAAGCCCGGACTTTCTTTCCTCATCTTTTACAATAAGGCGGTCTGCTATATCCGAGTCAACACGCACGAAACGCAACTTTTCTCCCTTGCCTTCAAGCATGGAAATGAAGTGGGAGTCAAGCTGCCCGTCCATGAGCAACACATTGTAACCCTTATCTTTGGCCGCGCTGATGTAGCTGTACTGCGCCTGATGGTCGGTGGCATACAGATAAATCACATTCCCATCCTTATCTGTTTGGGAGGCCTCTACCAGTTTGCGATAGTCTTCAAGGTTGAAATACTGACCGTCAACATCTTTCAGGAGTACGAATTTCATTGCCGAGTCGCAGAATTTCTCATCTGTGAGCATACCGTATTCAATGAAGATTTTGATGTCGTCCCACTTGGCCTCGTATGCCTTCACATCGTCTTTATACATGGACGCCAATTTCTCTGCCACCTTCTTGGAGATGTAGCCGGAAATTTTCTTCACGGCGGTATCGGCTTGCAGATAGCTTCGGCTTACGTTCAGCGGAATGTCCGGGGAGTCAATCACACCCTGCATCAAGGTCATGAACTCCGGCACCACGCCTTCAACCTGGTCGGTTACGAATACTTGATTGCAGTAAAGCTGAATTCTATCTTTTCTGATGTCGAAGTTATTGCGAATTTTCGGGAAATAAAGTACACCGGTGAGTGTGAACGGATAGTCCACATTCAAGTGAATCCAAAACATTGGATCCTCGGAGCCGGGCATCAGCTCATGGTAGAATTTCAGGTAGTCTTCGTCCGAGAGGTCTGACGGTTTCTTTGTCCATACCGGCTCGGTGGCATTGATTACCTTGTCTTTGTCGGTATCAACCATCTTGCCGTCTTTCCATTCCTGCTCCTTTCCACTCACTACCGGCAGCGGCAGGAACCGACAGTATTTCTTAAGCAGAGTGTCAATACGCGCCTGCTCCAGGAATTCCTTGGAGTCATCGTCTATGTAAAGCACAATGTCTGTGCCGCGTTCAGCTTTTTCAACACCCTCTTCGGTCATTTCATACTCGGGAGAGCCGTCGCAGCTCCACTTCACCGGCTTCGCTCCTTCTTTGTAAGACAACGATATGATTTCCACCTTCTTGCTGACCATGAAGGCTGAATAGAAACCGAGGCCGAAGTGGCCGATAATGTCTGAATCCTTGTATTTGGCAAGAAACTCCTCCGCGCCGGAGAAGGCAATCTGATTGATGTACTTGTCAACGTCTGAGGCATCCATACCGATACCCCGGTCGGAAACGATAAGAGTACCGGCCTCTTTATCTACGGTTACTTTTACTTTCAGGTCACCCACCTCGCCTTTGTAGTCACCGAAAGAGGCGAGAGTGCGAAGTTTGCGAGAGGCATCAATAGCGTTGCTCACCAGCTCACGCAAGAATATTTCATGATCGGAATATAGAAACTTTTTGATAACGGGGAAGATATTCTCTGTAGTAACCCCAATTTTACCTGAAGCCATAATATGAGATGTTATATATTTTAAATTTTATTTTAAGGCAACAAACAGTCGCCACCGAGCACACATACAAAAATCGTGCCACACACAAAACGCCCCTCCCCCCGAAAAAGTTTTGTAACAGCAAAAAATATGGCTAAAAATAGCATACAAATAATTAATAGAGTGTCCCTTTGGACCTCCCCTTAGTAATTGATAATTACATGGGTTTAATCATGGACTCTATGAAGGCAATTATTCCGGGGCATTTTCAGCTTGATTGAGCAGAAGAATTATCTCTTTTGAGATTGACTTGGTTGTCTTGAGTTTACGCAATAAGGATCGTTGCTTTACCACTCCGATAATCCATACGGGCAGGCTTACGGGCAATGCAATCATCAATAAAATGCCGAGCCACCTACGTCTTCCGGCCGGGTTGTACAATCTCTCGGCGGTGAGTATGGGATAATCAAACAGCTTGGTTACTACATTCTTGTCTCGACAATCAGTCAGATAATCTACCGTGTTGTCCAATTGCTCGGCTATGGCCGCTATTGCCGGGCGCGGCATCCCTTTCAGCCAGTATGTAAAGAAAAGTTGACCTCGTTTGCAGCGGTCGGTAAATTCAGCAATCATGGAATGCAGAGTTTCCAACCGGCACAATGCCTCGGCTGTTGTAATATCGTTGATAATCACCTCTTTATACACTACGTGGCGTGTCTGCTTTTTGCCGATAAGTTTGCGCAGGAAGTTGCGCCATGCATCGGGGTTGAACACAGCCGAGTCGTTCATGGCTTTCCATGTAACATAGATACCCAACGGGGCTAAAATTACAGTGGAAATCCACATACCTTCCACTACCGGCCAATGGCCGTCGCGTGCCATTTTATAGCCGGTGTTGTCTATAATATAATATATGATAAAGAGAATGACGGAGATTACGAGGGGCGTACCCAAACCGCCTTTGCGGATAATGGCACCCAAAGGAGCACCTATGAAGAAGAAAATCAAGCAAGCTACCGAG
This sequence comes from Prevotella sp., assembly GCA_023662865.1. Taxonomy (GTDB): domain Bacteria; phylum Bacteroidota; class Bacteroidia; order Bacteroidales; family Muribaculaceae; genus Lepagella. Next base: position 58,699 of record JAMPIK010000003.1, on the reverse strand, counting down.
AGTGTGAATTTCTTCATGAGTTCAATCTCATGGCGGCGAATAGAGGTCAAATCCTCTTTCATGGATTGAATCTTGAATTGCACATTGGCAAGTTGAGTCTCGGCCTTTGAAGAAGCTTGGGTTATAATCAGTTCTTGCTTGGATTGAGGCTCTTTGGCGAGCAGGGAGTCAAGGTTCAGCTTGCCTCCGGGCATGGCTACCGCTTTGTATGGCAACAGATTGCCGGCTGTGTCGTATTCCACCTTTACGCCGGCGTAGGGCAGGCGCCGCAGGTAGTCGGCATATACATTGCCTACACTGTCAATGCGTTGCTGTACAGAGTCAATAGTCTGTTGCAGCTCATTAATATTTTTGCCTACATATTGTTTGCGCATACCGTCTTCACTTAGGCGGTTGAAGTTTGCGTCAAACTTAATCAGGATTTCTTTGTCAAGGAATGTTTCGCGGCGAAACGGCACGTTTTGCGATGAAGTGTTCTGATTCTGAATGTTGTCGAACTGCTCGCCTTTCCACAGGTGCAGGTACAAGTGCTTCATATCCTTGGTGAAAGCCAGACGAGCCGAGTCGGCGCGAAGAATGGTGCCTTTGTCGTAACCTTTGGACACATCGTAAATCATGGGGCCGCGCAATATGCCCGTTTCCTTGTTCTTGGATTGGACAAAGATGTTAAATCCCGGTATTTGGTCATAAAACACACCTTCGGGAATTTCAAGTTCCGGGCTTTTCTGCTTCATGGAAAACAGCAGCGTCCACATCTTTACCTGCGCCTTTGGCAAAACGTTGTTTTGAAAATAGAATGCTCCCACAGCCACTCCGCTTATTAAGATAATTAGAGGAGCCATGACGCGAAGCAAGCTTATGCCGGCCGCTTTCATTGCCGTAAGCTCGAATTTCTCACCGAGGTTGCCGAATGTCATCAGCGAAGCCAACAGTATGGCAAGCGGCAAAGCCATAGGCACTAAGGTGACTGCGGCATAAAAGAACAGCTCTGCAAGGACGTCTATACTCAGCCCTTTGCCTACAAGGTCGTCAATGTACTTCCACAAGAATTGCATCAGCACAATGAAGAGCACGATGAAAAATGTCATCGCAAACAAAGGTAGGAATGTCTTTAAGACAAAGATATGCAAACGCTTAACGAATATCATTGCACCGAATTAAAACAGTTTTGCGAGTGTAAAGTTACAAATAATTTGTCATTCGGCAAATAATTTGTAACTTTGTGAGGTATAACCGCACATAAAATAATTAAGTAATACCATAAAGAAGACTATGAAACTGTTTGAACGTCTGGCGCTTAAGGCTAAAGCTCACCCCCAGCGCCTTGTACTCCCCGAAGGTAAGGAGCCGCGCACTCTGCAGGCTGCCGACCGTATTATCGCCGAAGAACTTGCACAAGTTATCCTTATCGGCAAACGCGAGGAAATTCTTGCAAAAGCCGAGGAACTGAACTTGAAAAATATTGAAAAGGCTAAAATCGCCGACCCTGATGATGTAGAGTTTACAGAGCCTTATGCACAACTCTTCTATGAGCTCCGCAAAAAGAAAGGCGTCTCGCTTGAAGATGCGCGTTACACAGTGAAGAACCCCCTGTATTTGGGTTGCCTTATGATCAAGAACGGCGATGCAGACTGTCAGGTGGCCGGTGCTCTTTCCACTACCGGAAATGTGCTTCGTGCCGCTTTCCAGGTGTTGAAAACCAAACCCGGTATCAGTGTAGTGAGCGGTGCGTTCATCATGCTCCTGCCCGAAGATGTGCCTTACGGAACAGACCATATGCTCATCTTTGCCGACTGCGCCGTGGTGCCTGATCCCACAGCCGAAGAACTTGCTCAGATTGCAGTATCGACAGCTACCACAGCCAAGGATATTGCCGGTATTGACCCGGTAGTTGCCATGCTCAGCTTCTCAACCAAGGGCAGCGCAAAACACGACCGTATTGACAAGGTGGTTAAAGCTACCGAACTCGCACACGAAATGTGTCCTGACCTCAAAATCGACGGCGAGTTGCAGAGCGATGCAGCTATCGTGCCGAGCGTAGGCGCATCAAAAGCTCCCGAAAGCACAGTGGCCGGCCATGCCAACACTCTCGTCTTCCCCAACCTGGAAGTGGGTAACATCGCCTACAAGCTTGTACAGCGTCTCGCCGGTGCCGGCGCGGTAGGCCCTATCCTTCAAGGCCTTGCAGCTCCCGTCAACGACCTCAGCCGCGGTTGCCTCGTTGAGGATATTTACAATACAATAATCGTAACTTGCAACCAAGCAATTGGTGAAAAAGGACTTTAATAATGAAAATTCTCGTACTGAATTGCGGATCTTCTTCCGTAAAATACAAACTGATTGACTCCGAGTCAAAGAACGTACTCGCAGAGGGTGGTGTGGAAAAAGTAGGCTTGCCCGACTCATTCCTCAAATTCAAACGCCCGGACGGCTCGAAAGAGACTATCGTGGTTTCAATGCCTGACCATAAGGCCGCCGTTTCAAATATCCTCAACATCCTCACCGATGAGAACGAGGGTGTAATCAAATCTTTCAGCGAAATTGATGCAGTTGGTCACCGCGTAGTGCACGGTATGGATAAGTTCAACCAAAGTGTACTTATCACTCCCGAGGTGATTGAAAAAATCAAAGAGTGCTACATAGTAGCTCCGCTTCACAACCCGGCAAATATGACCGGTATCGAAGCTGTTACAGAACTGCTGCCCGAAGCTCCTCAAGTAGCTGTGTTCGACACTGCTTTCCACCAGACTATGCCGGCTAAATCATATATGTATGCACTTCCTTATGAGGCATACACAAAATATGGTGTACGTCGTTACGGCTTCCACGGCACTTCTCACCGCTATGTAAGCCGCCGCGCTTGCGAATTCCTCGGTGTGCCCTGCGAGAACCAAAAAATCATCACTTGCCACATTGGCAACGGTGGTTCAATCACAGCTGTAGAAGGCGGCAAGAGCATTGACACTTCAATGGGGTTGACTCCTACTGAGGGTCTGATGATGGGTACTCGCGTAGGCGACGTGGATCCGGGTGCTCTCGTTTATTTGATGAAACAGATGAACCTTGATGCAGACGGATTGTTGAAACTTATCAACAAGCAGAGCGGTGTGCTTGGTATCACAGAGGTGTCAAGCGATATGCGCGATGTGGAAGATGCAATCGCAGCCGGCAACGAACGCGCTCGCCTTGCACTCGACATGTACGAACAGCGCATCATTAAATATATCGGTGCATATGCAGCCGAAATGGGCGGTGTGGATATCATCGTATTCACCGGCGGTGTTGGTGAAAACCAGATCATTACTCGCGACAAGGTATGCAAACAGCTCGCTTTCCTCGGTATCGACTTCAACGAAGAGGCAAACAACTGCCGTGGCAAAGAAGTGGAACTCACCAATCCCGGTTCAAAAGTACGCGTAGTGGTAATACCTACCGATGAAGAACTCATGATTGCTCAGGACACAGCTGAAATAGTAGGGAAATAAAATCATGATATTCAATTAAAAAAGCGTAATTGTTTCGGCAATTACGCTTTTTTAATTTGTTCAAGTATCACGTCTGCATTATCGCTGGTTGTGGTATCTATGGGAATTATATCCGGGTCGCGTGCATACCATGTGAGCTGTTTTTTGGCGTAGACACGTGTATTCTTTTGCAGCCGAGCCACAGCTTGGTCAAGTGTCCACTCACCGTCAATGTATTTAAACATTTCCTTAAAACCTACGGTATTAAGTGAATTTAAATCACGATATTGACTTACAGAACGTACTTCATCAATCATGCCGGCTTCAATCATTTTCAAGGTGCGGGTGTTTATTCTCTCAAATAAAATCTCGCGTGGAGCTGTCAGCATAAATTTCAATATGCGAAATGGTCTTTTGCTTTTCTGCCCCAGACGCATTGACGTGTAGCTTCGTCCGGTTTGCAAGCAAATTTCCAAAGCGTGCATCACGCGCTTGGTGTTTTTCGGGTCAACCTTGGCTGCATACTCCGGATCGAGAGCTGCAAGCATCTTCAACAGATTTTCATCTCCGTGAGTCTGTCGGAGCAAAATTACTTTCTCGCGAATTTCATCTGTCACAGTCGGGATGTCGTCCATGCCGTTGCACAAGGCATCTACATACATCATCGACCCTCCGCATATAACAGCCGTGCCGCCGCATCGTTCAAATATCCCCGAGAGAATATCAAGTGCTTTTTGCTCGAAGGCGGACGCGCTGAAATAAGCGTCAAGCGGCAATACACCCACCAAATGATGAGGTATTGCCGCTAATTGTTCTTTATCGGGAGCTGCAGTGGTAACAGGTATGCGGGCATACACTTGTCGGGAGTCGGCAGAGATAATCTCTGTGCCGAGAGCTTGAGCCACCTTGACGGCCGTTTCGCTCTTGCCGACACCGGTAGGTCCGGTTATTACCACTAAGGTATTCATCGTTCAGCCACGAGGCGTGCTATTTGCACTACCACATCGCGAGCTTTTACCATTGAGGGAATGGGAACAAACTCATATCGGCCGTGGAAGTTCAGACCTCCGGCAAAGATATTGGGGCAGGGCAAACCTTTGAAGCTGAGTTGTGCACCGTCTGTACCGCCGCGAATAGGCTGAACCTTGGGAGTTACACCGGCTTCGCGCATTGCCTGAAGTGCAATTTCAATGATGTGCATTACCGGCTCAATCTTCTCGCGCATATTGTAGTATTGATCCTTGATTTCGGCAGTGCAGCTGTCCGGGAACTCATTGTTGGTTTTGCGTACAAGGTGTTCGATTTCGCGCTTGCGACTTTCAAAGCGAGCACGGTCGTGGTCGCGCAGTATGTAAGTCATAACAGTCTGTTCCACAGAACCTTCTATGCCTACAAGATGATAGAAACCTTCATAGCCCTCGGTGTGTTCGGGAGTCTCCCAACGCGGAAGCATAAGCATGAATTGTCCGGCTACACGTATTGAATTTACCATTTTATGCTTGGCATATCCGGGGTGTACGTTGCGACCTTTTATTGTGATTTTTGCCACAGCGGCATTGAAGTTTTCATACTCCAATTCACCTACTTCGCCACCGTCCATAGTGTAAGCAAATTCGCAACCGAAGCGTTCGACATCAAATTTGTGTGCACCCATGCCAATCTCCTCGTCCGGGTTAAAGGCAATGCGTATCGGACCGTGCTTGATTTCCGGGTGTTCTTGCAGATAAGCCACCGCATCTATGATTTCAGCCACACCGGCTTTGTCGTCTGCGCCCAAAAGGGTAGTGCCGTCGGTCACAATCAAGTCCTGACCTATATAATTGAGCAACTCGGGGAATTCGTCCGGATTGAGCACGATGTTCTCTTTTTCGTTGAGGACTATTGTTTTGCCGTCATAGTCTTTCACAATGCGCGGATTTACATGTCTGCCGCTCATGTCGGGGCTTGTGTCCAAATGGGCTATGAAGCCTACTGTCGGCACTTCTTTGTCAATATTTGCCGGCAGGGTAGCCATCAGATAGCCGTTGTCATCAAGTGAAATGTCTTCAAGTCCCATCTTTTTCAACTCACCCTCAAGGTATTGAGCGAAAATCATTTGCCCCGGAGTAGAGGGGGTCATATTGGTAAGTTCGTCACTTTGAGTGTCAAACTTCACGTATTCAAGAAATCTGTCTACGAGTTTCATTATAATTTTAATCTTGTGATTCAATTTCTTTTGCGATATCCGGCCTTACCGCGCGCAAGGTGTGAATAAAAGCGGTGTCAAAAACTTCGGCTTCGGCTGCGCGTTTTTGAGTGACATACTCACTTTGTTTGGCGCGTGCGTCCAATAATTTTGCCTGTATTTCAAGCGAATCGGTAGCATTTATTATTGCACGAGCGGCAGTTGCACCCTTGTTGGCAGCCTCATTGCGTTGCTCTTCGGTGAGTGAGGCTGAGCCGTCAGCCTGAGCATTGTCAGACCCTGAACACGATGCAAAAAGAGCGGTGATGACAATTGTTACCGATGTAATCAATATGTGTTTCATTGTCGAATATTTATCTGCAAAGTTAAAAAAAAAATATAACACTGTCAACATTAAGATTGCGGAATTGTTTTAACTATAAATCAAGTATATAATAATCAATAAAATAGGAGAAGCTATGAAACACATATTTCTTATACTCGTGTCTATATTCTGCGCCTTGTGCGTGAATGCGCAGAACAGTTTGCCGGCACCCGGAGGTTCAGCCGGCGGCAATTCGTTACCTGCACCTGGTGGCAATTCAGCCGGACCGGCATTTATGCCTCCGGCCGGCCCTAATTGGGGTTCTCCATGGGGACCTCCGCCCCCGGCTTCAAACCCGGCTTGGGTGCCTACTTATTATGGTACCGGGTGGCAGAACGGAGGTAATCTCACTGTCTTGGGCTGCGGCTACGATGCTCAAGGTGTATGGAGAATAGTGCCGATGCGCGTTAATTATGATTATAACGGCATCCAATACGATGTTGAGGTAATCAACGCATGGAATCCATGGACTGACACATGGAACTATGGTGTAGATGTCCCGGCAGTCAATACATCATATTATCTCAGAGGCAATACTTACGACTTTTATGCAGTCCTCTCAACCGGCACATACTATTTTAACTTGTGAGATTGCGCATAATTTTGTATTTTTGCATTTTGGAGCAAAACTCTCTAAAAGCGAAGATATATGAAATCAATATACGAACTTTACAGGATTGGCACCGGACCTTCGTCAAGCCACACTATGGGGCCGCGTGTCGCCGCAGAAGAATTTCTGAAGTCCCACCTCCATGCTTTTGGCTTTGAGGTGGTTCTTTATGGCTCATTGGCTGCTACCGGCAAGGGCCATATGACTGATGTGGCTATTATAGAAACACTTGAAAAAAGCGGTATGCCGGTAAAGATAATCTGGAAACCCGATATCTTCCTTCCGTATCACCCTAATGGAATGACTTTCCGTGCGTTGGACGAATCGGGTTTCATCTCCGATGAGTGGACTTGCTACAGTGTGGGCGGCGGTGCAATTGAAGAGGAGGGCAAACATCGCACCGGCCTTGCCGAAATCTATGAAATGAGCCAAATGACTGATATTCTCAATTATTGCGAGAATACCGGACGCTGTTATTGGGAATATGTGGAACAACGTGAAGGGAAAGATATTTGGGAGTATCTTGCCAAAGTGTGGGAGACTATGAAGGCTGCCGTGGAAAGGGGGCTGAATACGGAAGGACGTTTGCCAGGACCGCTTAATTTGCGTCGCAAAGCATATACCTATTATGTAAAGGCCGAAGGATTTAAAGACAATTTGCGCACTCGCGGACTTGTGTTTGCCTATGCTCTGGCAGTGAGCGAGGAGAATGCTTCGGGAGGCATCATCGTCACAGCTCCCACCTGCGGCTCATGCGGTGTACTCCCGGCGGTGCTTTATCACATTTGGAAAAGCCGCAACTTAGATGAGAAGCAGATATTGAGGGCTTTGGCCACCGCGGGAATTTTCGGTAATGTTGTGAAACACAATGCTTCAATCTCCGGTGCGGAAGTAGGTTGTCAGGGAGAGGTAGGAGTAGCCTGCGCCATGGCTGCCGCTGCTGCTTGTCAGCTCTTCGGAGGCAGCCCGGCTCAAATTGAATATGCAGCCGAAATGGGGTTGGAACATCATTTGGGAATGACGTGCGACCCCGTTTGCGGACTTGTCCAAATTCCATGTATCGAGAGAAATGCGTATGCAGCCGCCAGAGCTCTTGATGCCAACATATACGCCTCGTTCACTGACGGTAATCACCGCGTAAGTTTTGACAAATTGATTCGCGTAATGAAAGAAACAGGACATGATTTGCCGTCTCTTTATAAAGAAACCGGAACAGGCGGATTGGCAAAGGACTATAAACAGATGTGAAAATGAACTACGAACTGAACATACTCGGTTGCGGTTCCGCAAAGCCTACTTTGCGGCATAATCCTTCTTGTTATGTGCTGAACATCCGTGACTCCCTTTACATGATAGACTGCGGTGAAGGGGCGCAGAAGCAAATGTATCGTATGGGGCTCAAGTGGCAAAGGCTGAACAACATATTCCTAACGCACCTCCACGGTGACCATGTACTTGGCTTGCCGGGATTGCTAAGCACTTTGTCGCTGATGGGCAAAACGGGGTATATCACGGTTTATACTTTTGCCAAAGGAATCGAGTGGATTAAATCTGAAATGGAATTTTTCGGTGGTCAACTCTCTTATGAATTGAAATTCAAAGAGATAAATCCGGAAGTTGAAGCTGTGGTTTATGAAGACCGAGGGATTACGGTTCGCACAATCCCCCTTAACCACCGAGTGCCTTGCGTGGGGTATGTATTTGAAGAAAAGCAGAAACCTCGCCATATCAACAAAGCGATGTGCGATTACCACAAGGTGCCGATAAGCTTCATGAAAAATCTGCAGCAAGGAGAAGATTTCCAAAAGCCGGACGGCACGATAATTCCAAACGCATATTTGACAAAAGAGCCTACACCCTCCAAGAGATATGCACACATAGGAGATACAGCGTATATGCCGGAAATAGCTTCCAAGATAGGTTCGGTAGATTTACTTTATCACGAAACCACATATACACGCGAGCATGCCACCGAAGCGGAAAAACGCGGACATTCCACAGCGGAACAAGCAGCCATGATAGCCAGAGACTCCACTGCTCACAGACTGCTTGCCGGGCATTTCTCCTCTCGATATAAAAATGAGAAAGTATTTTTAGATGAAGCACTCCCCGTTTTCAAAAATACAATCCTTGCCAACGAGGGTCTTCGCATCAGTATATGACGCAATAAACAGCCGCTCTGTTACGTTTCTTAAAGAAGACAGTTCCTTATAAAATGAAACAAGTTGTTATTTTCCTCATATCGGCTTTGGAGTGTGTCATGGCTTTCAACGCCGGGGCCGCTTCCGTAACATTTTCAGGCTCAACATTAAGCGTGATTGAAGAGACTCCCGAAAAGTCCACCGGTCTAAACAAAATTTTTGTGGTGTATGATGTGCAGGGCGTTTCAGCTACTTATCATGCCGACTCTTCGCAGCAGGTAGTATGGTATAAATACAGCAACTTGGGTGGAGGATATGCCGAACAGATTACCAATATTTCTCACTCCGGACGCGATTATACTCTCTCCACACTTGAAGGAGATATGGGCTATATAGTTGAAGAAGGTACTTCGCGTTATTATTTTTGGGTAGTAAATTATATTGACCATCGCCTGTGGCTTCGGGGTATCAGCGCAGACCCGGTGCAAGACTGCAGCTCCACCAATTTATTATTGGATATGAAGGGTACGCCGTTGCATTATTACACAATCAATGGTCGGAGAATGACTCTCTCTCAAGGGATTGAGTTGGTCTATGACACTCAGAAATGGAGCGATGAAGCCGGTACTTTTGTGACACAACATACAGTTAAAATTATTGATGAAGTTGCTGAGAATTTGCATATCACCCCGCCGGCTTATGCCAATACACGATTTACTCTGAGCGGCGACAAATTCCTTAAACAATGGAACTGGACACAAGAATGTGAAAGCGATGTTGTCCCGGCCTTTGCCGTAGATGTACGCACTGTGGCCGAACAGGCTCCTTTGAGCGATGACCCGGACTTCCAGTCAAACGTAATCGGGTCAAACAATGACAACGGTTTGGGTGGCAGTGCTCCGGCCGACATTACTTTTACGGCGGAATGTACCGAGGGTGTGATTCATCATGAGTGGCAGTTTGCAAACGATATGGATTTCGATGATATCGAGTACCGATTTAATGAGCAAGAGGTAAACCATGTCTTCCGCGAGCAGGGCACGGTCTATGTGCGTTACATAGGCTCGAACGCCACCGGCGAGTGTGAAACAATTAGTGAAACTTACACAATTCATATCGGAGACTCGGAACTCAAATGTCCGAATGCATTCTCACCCGGTGCAAGTCCCGGAGTCAACGATGAGTGGAAGGTATCGTTCAGAAGTATTGTGGAGTTTGAATGTTGGATATTCAATCGCCATGGTGAGCAGATTTTCCATTTTACCGACCCGCTGCAAGGTTGGGACGGCAAGCACCGAGGCAAATTAGTAAAGCCGGGGGTATATTATTATGTGATTGATGCCAAAGGTGCCGATGGCAGGCACTATAAGAAGAGCGGCGACATAAATATAATAAATTTCCGCGGCACATCAGGTTCATCTTCATCAGGCGCAGACACCGGAGGGGGTGTCGATGCCGAATAACCAAACAAGCAACATAAATATGAAAGACAACATACTCGCTTCCGAGGCCAATGTTGAAGTGATTGGTGCGCGGGTTCATAATCTCAAAAATATAGACGTGAGTATTCCTCACGGCAAACTTACAGTAATTACCGGGTTAAGCGGTTCGGGCAAGTCTTCGTTGGCCTTTGATACTATTTATGCTGAAGGACAGCGACGTTACATTGAAACCTTTTCCGCTTACGCTCGACATTTGCTCGGCTCGCTTGAGCGCCCGGATGTGGACAGCATTACCGGGCTAAGCCCCGTAATCAGTATTGAGCAAAAGACTACTAACCGAAATCCTCGAAGCACAATAGGAACAACTACAGAGATATACGACTTCTTCCGTCTTCTTTTTGCCAGAGTGGGCGAAGCTCGCAGTTATGTCTCCGGGAAGCCGATGGTTAAATACTCTGTTTCGCAAATAGTTGATTTAATTATCCGGACTTATAATGACCAGAAGATTTATATTCTGGCACCGTTGGTGAAAAATAGAAAAGGACATTATCAGGATTTGTTCGAGAGCCTTCAAAAGAAGGGTTTTTTGCGTGTGCGTATTGACGGGCAGATGCAAGAGATACGTACCGGCATGAAGCTCACGCGCTATCAAAACCATTCAATTGAACTGGTAATAGACCGTCTGCGTGCCTCGGAAAAGGATAAACGGCGCATATCGGAATCTGTGGAGCAGGCATTGAAAATGGGTGGAAAAATGCTCATGATAGCTGATGCAGACGGAAAAAATATTCGATACTTTTCGCAATTGCTTATGGATGCCGAGAACGGCATTTCGTATGCGGAACCGGCGCCTCATAATTTCTCGTTCAACTCACCTCAAGGGGCTTGCCCCCATTGTAAAGGTATTGGCTCTGTGAATGTTATAGACCGCGAGAAATTAATTCCGAACCCCAAGAAAAGCATTTATGAAGGGGCGATAGAGCCTCTCGGCAAATATAAAAACAGCCTGCTTTTTTGGCAAATTGAGGCTATTTGTAAACTTTATGGTAAGACAATAAAAACTCCGGTGAGTGAACTTCCCGAAGAATGTATTAAAGATGTGTTGGAGGGTACGGATGCTCGTCTTAATTTAGAGACTGCAACAATGTCGTATACCCGGTACAATGCACCGTATACCGGCATTCTGAAATATATTGAAATGCAGCAGGATGAAGAGGCCGGAGCAAAAGCTAATAAATGGAGCGGGCAGTTTTATTCCAATTCCGTATGTCCGGTGTGTCACGGTGCCCGCCTCAACCGCGAGGCATTGCACTTTTACATTGACGATAAAAACATTGCCGAAGTCTCGGCAATGGACATCGGAAAACTGTTTGAGTGGACAAAAGAGCTCCGAGGTAAATTGCAAGGACGAGACAAGGCCGTTGGTGAGGAGATATTGAAAGAAATTAATACTCGATTGCAATTCCTTATTGATGTAGGCTTGCACTATTTAAGTCTGGCGCGACCTTCAGCCTCACTCAGTGGCGGAGAGAGCCAACGTATCAGGCTTGCCACTCAAATCGGTTCGCAGCTCGTAAACGTGCTTTATATCCTTGATGAGCCGTCAATCGGGCTGCATCAACGTGACAATGTGAAGCTTATAAATTCACTTTGTAATCTGCGCGATGTCGGTAATACCATTATTGTAGTGGAACACGACCGCGACATAATGATGCGAGCTGACCACCTTATAGATATAGGACCGGGTGCGGGAGAAGCCGGCGGTGAGGTAGTGTATCAAGGTAAGCCGTCTGATATGTTGAGAGGAGAGAGCACCACTGCCAAATACCTTACCGGCAGACTCTCAATACCGGTTCCGAAAACACGACACCCTGGGAATGGCCTTAGTATCAATCTGTACGGTGCATCTGGTAATAATCTGAAGAATGTGGATTTGCATCTTCCGTTAGGCAAACTGATATTGGTAACGGGAGTAAGCGGTTCCGGCAAGTCAACGCTGATTAACAGCACCTTGATGCCGATTATCTCACAAACTCTTTATCGCTCGCGTGAGGCTCCGCTTCCATATAAAAAGATTGACGGATTGGAGAATATAGACAAACTCGTAAGTGTGGATCAGCGACCGTTAGGCCGGTCTCCCCGCTCTAATCCGGCTACATACACGGGTCTGTTTGCTGACATACGAAAATTGTTTGTGGCCTTGCCGGAGGCACAGATACGCGGCTATAAGCCCGGGCGCTTTTCTTTTAACGTGAGTGGCGGTCGTTGCGAAACTTGCAAAGGAAATGGCTATCGTACCATTGAAATGAATTTCTTACCCGATGTGCTTGTGCCGTGTGAGGAATGCCATGGTAAACGCTATAACCGCGAGACTCTTGAGGTTCGTTTCAAAGGTAAGTCAATTGCCGATGTATTGGAAATGACAGTCGACACTGCCGCCGAGTTCTTTGCAGCCCAACCTTCCATTCTTCGTAAGCTCAAGGCTTTGCAAGATGTAGGTCTGGGGTATCTCACCCTCGGACAGCCGTCGTCCACGCTCTCCGGTGGAGAGAACCAACGTGTGAAGCTTGCTACCGAGTTAGCTAAAAAGGCTACCGGCAAAACGTTGTATCTGCTCGATGAGCCGACTACCGGACTGCATTTCGAGGATATCAAGGTTTTGATGAAGACCTTGCAAAGCCTTGCAGACAAGGGAAATACGTTACTCATTATCGAGCATAATATGGACGTGATAAAGCTGGCGGACCATATTATAGACATGGGGCCGGAAGGAGGCAATGCCGGTGGCCAAATCATAGGCGAGGGTACTCCCGAGCAAATAGCCGAAATGGATACCGCTACCGGGCGATTTCTGAGAGCCGAACTCGCCGGTATGGCGACACCAACAGACTGAACCTTATTATCTGCAAATGTGTTATATAGTAGAAATAAACTTAATTTACTATGGAAAAATTTGCAGATATAATTAATTCGGAAACACCGGTACTCGTTGATTTCTTCGCAACATGGTGCGGACCGTGCAAAATGATGCATCCGATTCTTGAAGAACTAAGCGGTAAGGTTGAGGGCAAAGCTCGTGTACTGACTGTTGATATAGATAAAAATCAGGCACTTGCCGCTCATTTCAATGTGCGTTCAGTTCCTACATTGATGATTTTCAAAAAGGGCGAGATGAAATGGCGTAACTCCGGAGTAACTCCGGCAGCCGACTTGGAAGCCGAACTCCAAAAATATTATTGATTTTCAGAGTTTCTTCCTTCTCGATAACAAACAAAGGACAATGCAAGAGCAGCATTGTCCTTTGTTTATTGAGAGCCGAACTACATAAAAAAACCTGCGAAGCAATTATGCTTTACAGGTTTTTTAAATTCAAAATAATCTCCAATTTCTCAGTCGTTTGCTTTTAATAAACGTTGTATTTTTAAGATTAAGGAGACAAAGACAGGGAGGTGAAAGATTATCTGTAGTCTTTCAGCATAGTTTGCAATCTCTGGCGTGCGAAGAAGATACGGCTCTTCACAGTGCCAAGCGGCAAATTCATTTTTTCTGCTATCTCCTGATATTTATAGCCGGCTACGTGCATTGAGAACGGCACGCGGTATTCATCGCTGAATGAGTTGATTGCACGGCTGATTTCTTTTACGGCGATTGAACCGTCGGGTGTGTTAAGACCGCTGTCCTGACTTATATTTAGATGATACAGGTCTTCAGTCTGATCTATTACTGTGGCTTTGCGTACAGTCTGGCGATAGTTGTTGATGAAGATATTGCGCATGATTGTGAATATCCAGCCCTTGAAGTTTACGTTGTCCACGTATTTTTCTTCATTGTCAAGAGCCTTGAGGGTTGTGTCTTGCAGCAAATCTTCGGCTTGTTCACGATTAGTTGTAAGCTGATAAGCAAAACTCAACAAATTGCCTTGTAAACCAAGCAGACGTTTTTTAAAAGCTTCTTTTGCACTCATAGTTGTAGAGATTATTGTGATTTGGATTTGAATTACACTCTATAAACATATGTACGAACATAAAAGTTCACCGCGAATATAATTTTTTTCAAAAAAAATGTTTTTTTTATAATTTTAGCCGAAAAAACAATTCCGGTGAGCCTGTAAACAATAAATCAGAAGCCAAAAGTGGCCTCTGATTTATTGCTGATTTGAATATTCGGATCATTACTTTTCTTTTGGTTGCGGCGGAAGGACTTTCAATTCCGGCAGTGAAGAGTCGATTTCATCGGTTAATGCAAAGTCAAGCACTTGGCTGATTTTATCAACGTAATGGAATTGCAAACCATCAAGGTATTCGGCTTTAATCTCCTGAACATCGTTCTTGTTTTCGCTGCTCATCATTATGATGTCGCAGCCGGCGCGTTTTGCCGCAAGTATTTTTTCCTTGATTCCGCCTACGGGAAGCACCTTGCCGCGCAGGGTGATTTCACCGGTCATGGCCAAACGAGGTTTGATTTTTCGGCGCGTGAAGGCCGATGCCAAGGCGGTTGTCATCGTAATGCCGGCAGAAGGCCCGTCTTTGGGAATTGCCCCTTCCGGTACATGGAGGTGTACATTGTAGGAGTCGAACAATGCCGAATCCACTCTGAGCAGTGAAGAGTGGCTTTTAAGGTACTCCATGGCCAAAGCCGCCGACTCTTTCATCACATCGCCAAGTTGTCCGGTAAGGGTAAGTTTGGGTACTTTGCTCGGCGTCAGGGAGGTTTCAATAAACAATATTTCACCTCCGACGGCAGTCCATGCAAGCCCGGTAGCTACTCCGGCCGGCATATCGTTTTCCCAAATATCGGGGTGAACTTTCTCATTGCCAAGCAATTCGTGTACATCGCTTTTTGTTATGACAGATTGTATTTCCTCACCGCGGGCCTTGCGTACCGCGAGCTTACGCACAGCCTTGGCCAATGTTTTCTCAAGGCCTCGTACGCCGCTTTCGCGAGTATAGCTTTCTATAATATTGCGCAGGGCGGCTTCGTCAAAAGTCAGTTCTTCGGCATCCAGCCCATGTTCCTTAAGAATCTTGGGAATAAGATGTTTCTTGGCAATGGCAACTTTCTCATCGGCTACGTAGCCGGTAATCTCGATTATCTCCATGCGGTCAAGCAGCGGACGAGAGATTGTGTCGAGGCTGTTGGCAGTAGTGATGAAAAGAATTTTGGACAAGTCGTAATCAATATCCAGATAATTATCGTGGAATTTGTCGTTTTGTTCCGGGTCCAACACTTCAAGCAACGCCGTTGAGGGGTCGCCTTTTATGTCACGGCCTATTTTGTCTATTTCATCAAGCACAAAAACCGGGTTTGAAGAACCGGCCTTTTCCAAAGAAGCGATTATGCGACCAGGCATTGCACCAACGTATGTGCGTCGGTGTCCGCGAATTTCAGATTCATCGTGTACACCTCCCAATGCAATTCGCACATATTTGCGACCGAGAGCTTCGGCAATACTTTTGCCCAAAGAAGTTTTTCCCACTCCCGGAGGACCGTACAAACACATTATCGGTGCTTTCATATCTCCGCGCAACTTCATTACTGCCACATGCTCTATGATGCGTTCTTTCACTTTTTCAAGTCCGTAGTGGTCTTTTTCAAGCTGCTGCTCAATGGTCGGTATGTCGAAATTATCTGTGGAGAATACGTTCCAGGGGAGGTTGAGCATTGTCTCCAGATATCCATACTGAATACCATATTCGGGGCTGGAGGCGTTAAAACGTTCAAGTTTACGCATCTCCTTGTCAAAGTGGGTGCGTACCTCTTGGCTCCAATTCATTTTTTCGGCGCGAGCTTCCAGTTCGTCCATCTCTTCATCTTCAATGGAGCCTCCGCCGATTTCTTCCTGCATGGCGTTAATTTGCTGGCGCAAGAAGTGCTCCTTCTGCTGCTGAGTAAGAACTTGCGATGTCTTTTGCGCAATTTTAGCTTTCAGATCAACAAGTTGGGCTGATATATTGAGAGCTAATGCCAATTTTTGAATACGCTCTTTTATTGAACGGGTTTGAAGTAAATCCTGCCGGCTCGCAGTGTCCAACGGTGAATTTATTGAAATAAAATTCATCTTGGCCAGCGGGTGTGTGAGTTCGTTAAGCGACTTGAGTACGTTGTGTGCCTCTTCCATACCTATGGTGTCCAGAATATGTTTATAGGTATTTTGGATTTCGTGCATCATAACAGGCACTTCCATGTCCTTGTCTTCCGGATAAAATTCAGGAAGTACCTTTACGTTGGCTTTAAGCCGGGGAGTTGTAGAAACATACTTTTTCAGCTCCGCTGCATTGAACGTATGAAAGAAGAATTCCTTGCCATCTTTTGTATCTTCAACTCTGAAGATACGCGCCAGTGTTCCGACATTGTAGGTGAGTTCGGCGAGGTATTTCTTTTTGTCTGCCGCCGACAGTTTACGATACTTTGCGGTTTCTTCAACCGAAAGTCCCATTATTGATTGCTCAAAGTCGGCAGTTTCAATCATCTCTTGAAACTCACGTTCCGTGATTATCGGCTCCTCCAATTCATTTTCAGATTTACCAATTATTTCGTCGGCCGGATTGCCCGTCATTTTGTGACTTATCAAAAAGATGAGTTGCTTGCTTTGGTATGCTTCCATTGCCGCATCAATCTGCGATCGGTCGTTGAACGAAAGCGGAATTGACATTCCGGGAAAGACAATCATGCCATCGGTTATGAGAGTGATTATCTTGTCGAAATTCTTGTGCTTGCTGATAAATTCCTCGGCATCGTATGCGTCCATGTCTTCTGCTACATTGTTGTTACCCTTTGCACGTTGCGCAGTTTCCTTGTCGTTGTCCGTTGGCGGAATATTCGGATATTCAGCAGTGTTTATGTCATTGTCGATTATATTGTCAGATTTCTTCTTTGCCATTTTATGAGCCGTATATATAAGCTGTTTTTATGTTAACCCAAATGCACCGAGTAGGTAAACAAAAATTGTGCCATAAACACTCTCTTAGTCGAGAGCTGTAATGTATTCTTCAATTTTTTTTACTGCATGATGATAATTCGCTTTCAGTGCACCGACTGAAGTGCCTAATATTTCAGATATTTGCTCATACTTCATATCATCAAAGTATCGCATATTGAAGACGAGTCGCTGTTTTTCCGGCAATGAGGCGATTGCCTGTTGCAGTTGGATTTGCAGCTCATCGCCGTCAAAGTATTCGTCAGCTTGGAGATTGCGTATCAAGAAGCTGTCGTTTTCATCCTCCGTATCAGAACGGACGGCTTGATTTTTACGCTCCTTATTAAGGAAATTTATACTTTCGTTTACTGCAATTTTGTATAGCCATGTCGAGAGCTTCGCGTCCCCTCTGAAGTTGTGCAGGTTGTTCCACGCCTTCAAGAAAGTGTTTTGCAACAAGTCGTCCGCATCCTCGTGACTTACCACCATTTTCCTTATTTGCCAATAAATTTGCTCACCGTAGGCTTGCATAAGACGATTAAAAGCTTGCCGTGCGAGCTTCGGGTCTTGAAGTTCGGCCACAAGTTTTTTCTCATCGGTTTTCAGCTGTTCGGTGTCCATTTTGGATGTGGGTCTAATATGAACCGGTCTAATAAAAAAAGGTGTATCAAAACGTGTTATTGATACACCCTGGTTGTTATTTGTCGGGGTGACAGGATTCGAACCTGCGACCACCTGGTCCCAAACCAGGTGCGCTACCGGACTGCGCTACGCCCCGATTTTCAAGTGCAAAGTTACAAAAAAAATTTTATACTGCCGCTATCCGATGTGATTTTTTATGATTGTTAGAAATTCACGCCAAACTTAAGCGATGCGTAGTTAATGTTGTCGCCGGAGTAGGGAATATCCAAGTCGGTGGCTTTGCGCAAGGTGTAGTAGCTGTAAGCCAGTATTATATGGCTCTGTATGCTTTTGCTCATAGCCAGATTGATACCCAGACCCAATGAGCCGTAAGCACCGCCGAAGGAGCCGGAGTCGGAGAGGGTATTGAAAGAGTATCCTGCTTTGAACTCGAAAAAGAGCAATGAAGGCTTACTTCGGAATGAGGTGCGCACAATGCCGAAGAGAGGTATGAAAGTGTACTTGTTGCCAAACGCTTTGTGTATGCCGGCACCAAGTGCGGCTGTGCGTATCCATGTGCCTTTGTAGCCGAAATATGTTTCTGCATCAAAGGTAGACATATCTTCGCCGCTCAAGTCTATTGACGCACCTATGTCAAGACCCCATGTAAAGTGTCGGCGCAAGGTGGACTTTTTCTTTACAGGCAACAGTGTCTCATCTATGGTTGCATTCGGTGAATGTGTTATGGTGTCCATATGGGCGACCTGCTCGTTGGCCGGTTTCGCAAAAATATCAGAAGCCTCCGCAACATTAGTTGCAGGGGCTTTCATACTCAGTATGGCTATACCTGTACACAGACAGGTTGCCACGATAGTCTTTATCATTGTTGCCATAACAATCTTTGTTTATCTTGGAGAGGGTTTAACTGCCGAGATAGCTTTTTAAAAGTTTGCTTTTCTGCCCTTTCAGTCTGCGAATTGCCTTCTCTTTGATTTGGCGTACTCTCTCTCTCGTGAGGTCAAATTTTGCTCCGATTTCTTCAAGAGTCATTTCCTGACAACCGATACCGAAAAACATTTTGAGGATTTCGCGTTCGCGGTCATAGAGTTGGCGCAAGGCTCTGTCCACTTCTTTTGAGAGGCTCTCCTGATTCAAGGTGGAGTCGGCCATGGGGCTGTCATCGTTGGGCAACACATCGAGAAGAGAGTTGTCTTCACCGTCAACAAAAGGAGCATCAACCGAAATATGACGACCGGAGACTTTCAGTGTATCTGAAATTTTGTCAACGGGGATATCAAGGCGTTCCGCCAATTCTTCAGCCGAGGGGCGCCGTTCATTTTCCTGTTCGAATTTAGAGAGTTCCTTGCTGATTTTATTAAGCGATCCTACCTGATTGAGGGGAAGGCGCACAATGCGGCTTTGCTCTGCGAGTGCTTGCAGAATGGATTGACGAATCCACCATACGGCGTATGATATGAATTTGAAGCCTCGGGTTTCATCAAACTTTTGAGCGGCGCGAATAAGGCCGAGGTTTCCTTCGTTGATGAGGTCGGGGAGGCTGAGCCCTTGGTTCTGATATTGCTTGGCAACTGACACCACAAAACGAAGGTTGGCTTTGGTTAGCTTTTCAAGAGCGGCGTGATCGCCTTTTTTGATACGTTGAGCCAATTCCACTTCTTCGCTTACCGAGATTAATTCTTCACGACCTATCTCTTGCAGATATTTGTCAAGAGAGGCACTCTCTCGGTTAGTGATTGACTTGGTAATTTTAAGTTGTCTCATAGGTGGCTGTGCAAAATATATGCAAAGTTAGTAAAAAAAATCGGATAAAGCAAATGTTTGGTCTTATTTTTCAAATCATTAACAAAATTTTGCTTATAAAAGGGGTAGCCCGGCTTTTCAAATTGTGAGCGCCGGGCTGTTGGTTATGCGCCGAGATAGCTTTGCAAAAGTTGGTTTTTCTGGCGTTTCAGATTGCGAATTGCCGTCTCTTTAATTTGGCGTACGCGCTCTCGGGTCAGGTCATATTGCATTGCAATCTCTTCAAGTGTGCGTTCTTTGCAGCCTATGCCAAAAAACATTTTCAAAACTTCGCGTTCTCTGGGAGAGATTTGGTTGAGTGCACGGTCTACTTCGGTTGAGAGGCTTTCCATATTCAGGGAAGCGTCAGCTCGGGTGCTGTCTTCGTTAGGCAGCATATTGATGATTGTTGTTTCTTCACCGTCTACAAGGGGAGCGTCCATTGACAGGGGGCGTCCGGAAGCTATCAGCATATCGGTGATTTTGTCTGCCGGGGTGTCAAGCATCAAGCTAAGTTCTTCCGGGGTGGGGCGGCGTTGGTTTTCTTGTTCGAAGCGTCCTATCTCGCGGTTTATTTTGGCGAGGTCGCCTACTTGGTTCAAGGGCAAACGTACAAGGCGGCTCTGCTTTGCCAAAGCCTGCAGAATAGCTTGTCTGATCCACCATACAGCGTATGAGATGAACTTGAAGCCGCGAGTTTCATCAAATTTTTCCGCAGCGTGAATAAGGCCGATATTCCCCTCGTTAATGAGGTCGGTGAGATGCAGACCTTGATTTTGGTACTGTTTGGCTACGGAGACTACGAACCTCAGATTGGCATTTACAAGGCGATTGCGAGCTTGTACATCTCCCTTTTGAGTACGATGAGCAAGTTCAACCTCCTCGTCCATGGTGAGGAGTTCGTAACGTCCAATCTCTTGAAGGTATTTGTCCAGCGCGTAACTGTCGCGCGTTGTTATTATAGGATTTATCTTTATCTGTTTCATATCGGTTGAGCCGAAAAAGCGTGCAAAGTTAGTAAAAATATTACAAACTACAGCCTCCGAAGTCGAAACTTTTTAGTCTCGAAGTGGCAACGCTGCGTTAACCCTAAAACAATCAGAGTGTTGAAGAGGTTTACTTTTACACTCGAAAAAATGGGGTCAACGCAGCGTTTGCGCTATTGAAGTGAAGATTATTCCTCTGTGGAGAGGTTTACGGCGTAGTATCCTTTCTTGCCGGTGGTGTAAATACCGGTTATAAACATTACGCGTTCGCCCCGGGAGCCTTGCATAATTTGATCGTAGAGGTATTCCACATCGTCAGATGAATTGACGGGATTATCGTTGATGCTCATGATTATAAATCCGTCTTTTATTCCGGCTTCTTTTATCGGGCCGTTTTTGAGGCCGGACACTTGCACGCCGTGGCTTATGCCCAAGTGCTTCTTTGTCTCGGCAGTGATCTTCATAAACGCGCAACCCAGAGATGAGAAGTCATCTTTCTTGGTGATGTTTGTATTGCCGCGGTCATTCTTGAGAGTAGCGGATTTAGTGTATTGTTTACCATCGCGCAAGTATGTGATTGTAATCTTGTCGCCGGGGCGGAACTGGTTCATTTGCTCTATAAGTTGAGCTGATGTGTGCACATCGTTGCCATTTATTTTAGTGATTACATCACCTTCTTCAAGGTCAATTTCGCGCGCTGTGGAGAGGTCTTCCACATCGGTTACGTATATACCGGCGACAGTGCCCTTCACATCTTTTTCCTTGGCCAATTTGGCGTCAAGCTCCTGATAGCGGATACCGAGAACTGCGCGTTGCACGGTGCCGTATTCCTTTATGTCGCTGATAATCTTTTTTACCACACTTGTAGGAATTGCGAACGAGAAGCCGGTATAGCTGCCTGTGTTTGAATATATGGCGGCATTAATACCGATGAGTTGTCCGTTGAGATTTACCAATGCGCCGCCGGAGTTGCCGGGGTTGAGTGCGGCATCTGTTTGAATATAAGAATCGAGACCGAGACGTTTGGCGCCGTTACCGGAGCTGATACTGCGTGCTTTGGCTGACACGATACCGGCAGTGACGGTTGAATTGAAGCCGAAGGGATTGCCTACTGCAAGCACCCATTCGCCTACCTTGACGGCATCAGAGTCGCCAAACACTACCGGCTTCAGGCCTGTTGCGTCAATCTTGATAAGTGCAAGGTCTGTAGCTTCGTCAGTACCAATAATTTTTGCTTCGTATGAGCGGTTGTCGTTGAGGATTACTTCCACTTTATCCGCACCGTCAATAACATGGTTGTTGGTTACTATATAGCCGTCTTCACGTATAATCACACCGGAACCGAGTCCGCTTTGAGTCGGTTCGCCTTTCTTTTGTTGTTGCTTGTTTTTGGGTTGCTGGCGTTGGCGCGGTGTGCCGAAAAAGAACTCAAACGGGTCCATCATGTCGGAGAACGGGTCGTAATACTGTTGCTGCACACGACTTACGTAGCTCTTGATGCAGACTACCGAGTTAATG
This sequence comes from Prevotella sp., assembly GCA_023662865.1. Classification (GTDB taxonomy): domain Bacteria; phylum Bacteroidota; class Bacteroidia; order Bacteroidales; family Muribaculaceae; genus Lepagella. The sequence goes on along the minus strand of JAMPIK010000003.1, from coordinate 36,652 downwards.
GTCATTTCAGCGGCCTGTGTAAAGTCAGTCTGAAAAGCCGGAGTAGCAGCTGTGCGTACAAACTGATAATCGTTTTGCGCCTGCATGGAGGGGACGCCGGCGCAAAACAGCAGTGCAGAGGCTGCAAATGCCTTGATATTAATATGTTTCATTATGACTGTTATTAGGTTATACCTCCCGAATATGTATAGTCGGAAGGGCGTTACATTAATAATGACGCAAATATACACCAAATATTTTCCGCAAGCAAACCGATCGGGCGTGTTTTAGCATTATTTAATACAAGTGTTGAAAAATGTTATTCAATCAATATTCCGGCATGAGTAAAGAGCTTTTTGTAAAAATCGGCTTTCTTCTCCAATGCGAGTGGATATGCCCGGCTTGTGGAGGGCATTCGCCAAATATACAAACCGGTGTCTGAGATTTCGTATTCACCCATTTGGGGAATTCGGGTATCGGTAAGAGATGCAATTATTCCGGCAGCTTTTTCGCCGGTGGTGGCGATGTGTCTGCAATCCGGCATTTGGTGTAACAACTCGTGGAGAGGTATGGGCTCCAGAATTTCCAGATACTTGTCTGATGCGTTTCCTTTCAGTCGGCGCACCTTGCGTCCGGTGTCGTTCAGTGCAATTCCTTTCTCGTTCAGCAAGTCTTTAATTTTGTCGAGATAAAAAGATTTGGACTCAATATTATATAGAGCATATTTGTCGTGAAAGAAGATTAGCCCCATCATGTACCAGAAGTCGTTTGTGCGGTTGGGGTAGTAGAAGTTCATGCTCCAACGGTGCGGTTGCGGTGGAAATGTCCCCATAATGAGTACTTTGGCTTCGTTCGGTATAAAAGGAGGCCAGGGGTGGGTTTCTGTTTCAAGATTTTCTGTGTTCATAATCGATCGGACTTTTATAGCTAAACAAATCAATTGACTACTTGTTTTGCTACCGATACGAACAAGCGAAATATTTTGTAGTTTTGCCGAGATTTAGTAATTTCGCATCCGAAATTATGACAACGCCGCTATACATAAAGATATGCGAGTATCTGCGCGACAAAATACAAGGCACGCAGTGGGATGGTCATATCTATACGGTGGGGGGCTGTTGCCGGGATATGGTGTTGGGCAACGAAATAAAAGATGTAGACTTGGCAGTCGATTTGCCCGATGGGGGAGTGGAGTTTGCAAAATGGCTTAACAAGCAGCGGCTTACCGTATTCAAACCGGTGCTCTTCGAGCGTTATGGCACGGCAATGCTGAAGCTTCGCGCCTTCCCGAATGATGATATTGAAATAGTGCAGACACGCGCCGAGAAATATACAGACCGCAATTCTCGCAATCCGGAGACGGCATTCGGCTCGATAGAAGATGATTGTTTCCGACGCGATCTCACAATCAATGCGCTCTATTACAACATAACGGAAGGCAAATTGCTTGATATCACGGGAAAGAGTTTGCATGACTTGAAAAATCATGTAATTGCCACCCCCATGGATCCGGACTCCACTTACGATGATGACCCTATACGCATATTGCGCACCATAAGATTTGCCTGCCGGTTGGGTTGGGAGGTGTCTGATGATATTTTTCAGGCAATGTGTCGCAACAGTTCGCGTCTGAATATAATCAAAGTGGAAAGACTGCGGGGTGAATTCGAGAAAATCCTTTTGGGGAGGAATGTGGGACGTGCGCTTGAAATGCTTCGTGGCTGCGGTACATTAAAGTTTATCGTACCGTCTGTCGTATCTACATTTAACAAAACCTTTATTCCACAATGCGATGATACATTATGGCAATGGACTGCGCGTGCAATGGACTTGCTGCCGCCGGATCTCACCTTACGTTGGGCGGCATTGTTGTGTAAAAGCGTGAATTGGGTTGATAACCCGAAGAAGGCTAAATACACGATTTTGCAGACTCTTGCCTCACTGAAATATCATCAGCCGTTGCTGAAAGATGTATTGTTTTACAGTGCCAATCACGATGTGACTTCCCGGTTTGCGGCGTATGCAGAGAGTATGCCAGATGCAGCACTTCGCCGATTGCAATATCTCTGCGGCAAGCCGGAAAAACTTGATGCGCTTCTCACGCTGATTGATGCTTTCAATAAAACGTTGCCGGACACATTTGCCATGCCGGAACAAGTACACCTTATCAGAATGAGAGAGGAGGCAATGAAGGGTGAAGGTACGTTGATGTATGAATATCATTTGCCTTTTGCCGAGAGGCGTATAAAAAAACTTTTGCATATTGAGCCCGGGCCGCTGGTGGAGGATACTCTTGAATACATGATGCAGCTGGCTTTTGAAAATCCCAAGCGTACACGCAACGAGTTTGAAGTTCTGGTAAGCAAGTATTCCCCAACGGAGCCTTCCGGCGATACATTCCTGCTGAACGATGAATTGCGTCCATCGGCGAAACAGCCAAAGCAATCACAGGGAGAGAAAAAGAGACATTCGGCTCATCGCAACCACAAGAAAAATTCCAAATCGGCAAACTCCAACCGACTTACCGACTCAAAAGCCGTGTCCAAACCACGCCGCAGGCATCATCATCGCCGTCGAAAACAGACTTCGGCTGAAAAATAAGAAGCGATTTCATTGGTCAAAAAGTCGGATTTTTTAGACGACTATTGCGCTTTACCTTAAATATAGGTGAAATTAGGCTATTGTCGGCATATGTTATAAAACATTTTTTTGTAATTTTGCAGAACTTTTTAGAGTAATTTTACATTTGAACTTCAGGTGTGTTCCTTTATTTGTAAGGATTCACTTCCGCATTTACCCAAAATCGAAATATACAAATACTACATTAATATTATGAATTCAACCTCATTTATCAAGTATGCAGCCATGCTCACATTGGGTATGGCGTGTGTTTGTTCATGTGGCAAGAAGGAAGACAAGGAAGCTGCCGCAGCCGCAGCAGCCGCTCAGCAGCAGACTCCCGAGTTGGCCGTGATGACCGCAACTCCGGATACTCTGACTATGTTTACCGCCTATCCGGCCACATTGCACGGTTCAAACGATGTGGAGATACGTCCGCAAATTTCCGGTTTCCTGACTCATGTGCATGTGCAGGAGGGTCAGCGAGTGGTTGCAGGCCAAGTGCTCTTTACTATCGATCAGGTTTCTTTGCAAGCCGCAGTTGATGCTGCGCAGTCACAGATACTGCAAGCTGAGGCTGCCGTGAAAGTGGCCGAAGCCAATGTGAATACACAAAAAACAAACGTAAACAATAACAAGCTGCTTGTAGATCAAAACATTATCAGCAAGTCTGCTTATCAAACCACACTTGATGCTTTAGCCGCAGCGCAGGCCCAACTCAATCAGGCTCGTGCCGGAGTGGCTTCCGCTCGCGCTAACCTGACATCTGCTCAGAAGAACCTTTCATATTCAGTAGTGCGTGCGCCGGAAAGCGGCATTATCGGTACTATTGATTATAAGGAAGGTGCACTCGTGTCGCCGCAGACACTCCTCACAGTGCTTTCCGGCTCAAACGACATTGAGGCTTATTTCTCATTCACTGAAAAAGAGTTGCTGACTCTTACCGGCGAGGCCGGCAGTGTACAGAATGCTTTGGCAAAGATGCCGCCCGTTTCATTGCAGCTCTCCAACGGTGAGACTTATCCGCTGCAAGGTCGTGTAATCTCTGTAAGCGGTGTGCTTGACTCTTCAACCGGCAGTGCCACAGCAAAAGCCTCATTCCCGAATCCAGACGGATTGCTTCACAGCGGTAACTCTGCAAAGGTTCTCATTCCGCAGACTTACACAGATGTGATTACCATTCCGCAGACAGCAACCTTTGAAATTCAGGGCTTGACTTACGCATATGTTGTGGACAATAACGGCAAGCTGACACAGACGCAGATTACCGTTTCCTCACAGAGCGACGGCAAGACATACATCGTGACCGGTGGTCTTGAACCGGGTCAGACAGTACTCGTAGAGGGTGTGGGTATGACTGCAAAAGACGGCATGACCATCAAGCCCAAAACCGGCGGAGAAGCTGCGCAAGCTCAATAATTTTCATAGTAACAAGCAACAAGATTAAAGAAGAAAGAAATTTCTGCTTATGAAACTTGATAATTTTATTAATCGTCCGGTGCTCTCTACCGTGATTTCGATTTTTATCGTAATCCTCGGTATATTGGGCCTTATGGGTCTGCCGATTGAGCAATATCCGGACATTGCACCGCCGACAATACGTGTGTCCACCACTTATACCGGTGCCAACGCTCAGACAGTGCTCAATTCCGTAATCGCCCCTATCGAGGAGCAAATTAACGGCGCGGAGAACATGGACTACATGACTTCGCAGGCCACTAACAACGGTGCTGCTGAAATCACCGTATATTTTAAACAAGGTATGGACCCGGACATGGCTGCCGTTGATGTGCAGAACCGTGTGGCAAAAGCCGCCAGCTTCCTGCCCTCCGAGGTAAACCAAGTAGGTGTGATTACTCAGAAGCGCCAGACATCAATGCTTATGGTAATCGCCCTGAGCGATGAGACGGACACCTACGATGCCGAGTTCCTTGACAACTATATGGCAATCAACATTATACCACAAATAAAGCGTGTGAGCGGTGTAGGTGATGCCATGGCCTTCGGTGCCGACTATTCAATGCGTATATGGCTGAAGCCGGAAGTAATGGCACAATACGGCCTTATGCCGTCCGATGTCACAGCAGCCTTGGCTGAACAGAACTTGGAGGCCGCACCCGGTCAGTTCGGTGAGCAAGGAGACCAGAGTTTCCAGTATGTAATGCGCTACAAGGGTCGCTTGCAAGATGCCAAAGAGTTTGAAGACATAATAATCCGTGCCGATGCCGGCGGTCAGATACTCCGTTTGGGCGATGTGGCAAAGGTTGAGCTCGGACGTTTGACTTACGGTTTCTCCAACAAGGCCAACGGTCACCTCGGTTCGGCGGCCATTATCTTCCAAAGTGCCGGCTCCAATGCTACCGCTGTGATTGAAGAGGTAGAAAAGCTGCTCAGGGATGCGGAGAAAGACCTGCCCAAAGGCTTGAAACTTGAAACCGTGATGAGCGTGAACGACTTCTTGTTCGCATCTATCCATGAGGTTGTCAAGACTCTTATAGAAGCCTTTGTGCTTGTGTTCCTTGTGGTATTTGTCTTCTTGGGCGACTTCCGCTCCACAATCATTCCTATGATTGCCATTCCGGTGGCACTTATCGGTACATTCGGACTCTTGTATCTGTTCGGCTTCTCTCTCAACTTGCTGACCCTTTCCGCACTTGTGCTTGCAATTGCGATTGTGGTGGACGATGCGATCGTGGTGGTGGAGGCGGTACACGCCAAGCTTGACCAAGGCTATACAAGTGCGCGTAAAGCCTCTATCGATGCAATGGGTGAGATTGCTTCCGCCCTTATTTCCATTACATTGGTTATGATGCTCGTGTTTATCCCCGTGTCCTTCATGGGTGGTACTTCGGGTGTGTTCTATCGTCAGTTCGGTTTGACAATGGCAATGGCAATCGGTCTTTCAGCCGTCAATGCGTTGACCCTTACTCCGGCCTTGTGCGCCATAATGCTTAAGCCTCACAAGAAAGATGCTTCCATGAAGGAAGTAATGAAAGAGTCTTATTCCGAAGCGTTCACGGCTGTAAAGGAAAATTATAAGAAGACATTCCTTAATCCCTATCTCACACTTATACTTACTGTTGTAGGACTTACCGTGAGTGTTTACTTCATGGTGCAAGGAGCATTCACCGAATATGAAGGAGCGCACCTTGCAATGTTCATTATTGCTGTGGCGGTAGCACTGTTTACTGTAATATTGATGTTCACACACAGTTTCCGTGTAGGCTTTGAAAAAATATTCGGTACGTTGCTTAAAAGCTACGGCAAGATTACAGATTTCTTTGTACGTTGGTGGTGGATGGCACTGCTCGCCGTAGTGGCGGTTGTAGGTTTACTCGGCTATCTTATGGCAAAGACTCCGTCGGGCTTTGTACCGGAAGAAGATACCGGTACAATCATGGGTGCAATCTCAATGCCGCCGGCAGCGAGTCAGGAACGCACACAGGAAGTTATGGATCAAGTAGGCAAATTTTGTCAGCAAATACCGGCAATCCAGACAAATCAGGCTATTACCGGTTACAGCTTTGTCGGCGGTCAGGGTAACACATACGGTTCGTTCATCATCAAGCTGAAACACTGGGACGAGCGTAATCAAGAGACAGAAAGTGCTGATGCAGTTATCGGACAGTTGATGGGCATGTGCTCATCTATCAAAGGTGCACAAATCTTCTTCTTCAAGCCCCCGATGGTTTCCGGTTACTCAGTGACCAACGGTTTTGAAATCAAATTGCAAGACCGTACGGGCGGTGACATAGGCCAGTTCTTCCAGATATACCAGCAATTTATCGGTGCGCTTAATGCACGCCCGGAAATTCAGATGGCTTATTCAACCTTTAACCCCACATTCCCGCAATATCTTGTGGAGATAGATGTGGCCAAGGTGAAACAAGCCGGACTTACACAGAACGCCGTGCTTCAGACTCTTCAAGGTTATTACGGCGGTATGTACATCTCCAACTTCAACAAGTTCGGTAAGCTGTACCGCGTAATGATGCAGGCACCGCCCGAAAGCCGTGTCAGCCCCGAGACACTCAAAGAAATCAAGATACGCAGCGGCCACGAAATGGCACCGCTTGACAACTTCGTTTCGCTGAAACGTGTTTACGGTCCCGATGCACTCAGCCGCTTCAATATGTACACGTCTATTTCCGTTACGGGTAACCCGGCAGCCGGGGTATCTTCCGGTGACGCAATCAAGTCTATTGAGGAAGTTGCACAACAGACCTTGCCGCAAGGCTACAGCTTTGAGTATGGCGGTATGACACGTGAACAGGCTCAAACCGGCGGCAGCGGCTCAACCGTATATATCTTTGCACTTGTGTTGCTCTTCGTTTACCTTATTCTTTCAGCGCAATATGAAAGTTACTTCCTGCCGTGGGCCGTTATTCTCTCCGTGCCTTTCGGACTTATGGGTACATTCTTGTTTGCACTTTGGATGGGCATTGAAAACAACATTTATCTGCAAATTGCATTGATTATGCTTATGGGTCTGTTGGCCAAGAACGCAATTCTTATCGTTGAGTTCGCTCTCGAACGCCGCCAGACCGGCATGGGTATAGCAAAGTCGGCCATTCAGGGAGCATTGGCGCGTCTGCGTCCTATCCTCATGACCTCTTTGGCAATGATTATCGGTCTGTTGCCGCTGATGTTTGCCCACGGTGCCGGCGCCAATGGTAACCGTGCGCTTGGTAGCGGTGCAGTAGGCGGTATGCTTATCGGTATGATTCTTCAAGTAATTTTCGTGCCGGCCTTGTTCGTTGTCTTCATGCGTCTGCAGGAGAAAATCAAGCCGCCGAAATGGCGCGACAAGAACAATGAGGGTATTTCTTCCGAGTTGGAACAGTACAGTATGCAGCCAATGGAAGACACTCTCGAAGATGAGGCTATGCTTGATGAAGATGATGTAGTACCATCAAAAAATTAAGAGATGAAAATAACCGGAAAAATTCTGATATGTGCGATGCTGACAGCTACCTTGAGTAGCTGTCACATCTACGACAAATATGAAATGCCTGCCGATAATGCTATCATTGACAATTATCGCAAGGCCGTGGAAATGCCGGCAGATTCCACTTCGCTCGGCAACTTGACTTGGGAACAAGCGTTCACCGATCCGCAACTGCAGACCCTTATTCGGACTGCTCTTGACAATAACAAGGATTTGGAAAATGCGCGTCTGAATGTAGAGATTGCACAAGCACAGCTGAAAGGTGCCAAATTGAGCTATTTCCCCTCTGTGGCTTTTGCCCCCAACGGAGGTACCGCCTCTTACGGAGGCAGTCACATGAATTGGAGCTACACTCTGCCACTCTCTGCCAGCTGGGAGATTGATGCTTTCGGAAAAATCCTCAACCGCAAACGCGGTGCCGAGGTGGGTGTACTTCAAGCGCAGAACTATCAACAGGCTGTGCGCTCACAGATTATAGGTGCGGTGGCAAACACTTACTATGCAATTGCAGCACTGCAAATGCAGTTGGAGGTAAGCAAGCAAACCGCAACTTTGTGGGAACAACAGGTGAAGAACATGGAGTTGATGAAAGAGGCCGGACGTGTAAATGAAGCGGCAGTAGTTCAAAATCGTGCCAACTACTATAGTGTGATGGCATCGATTCCGGAGCTTGAAGCCTCCATTCATGAGATGAATAATACAATGTCTCTTCTACTCAACACCTTCCCGACCCAATGGTCTGTGACTCACGACATGACTTTCAATGCTCCGACAGTAGTGGGAGAGGGTGTGCCCATGGCTTATTTGGCAGCTCGTCCGGATGTACGTGCAGCAGAGAATGCGTTTGCCGTTGCCTTCTATGCCACTCAATCAGCTCGTGCTAATTTCTATCCCTCAATCGTGATTTCAGCACAAGGAGGTTTCACTAACCTTTTGGGCAGCATGATTTCCAATCCGGGCAAATGGTTCATTCAGCTTGCAGGCTCGCTCACCGCGCCCATTTTCTCGCGCGGTCAGAATATTGCAACTCTCGAAGCAGCAAAGGCTCAGCAGCAACAAGCTCTCAACAATTTTGAGTACTCCGTACTCAACGCAGCTGCTGAGGTGAGTGATGCTCTCGTGAGCTACGACAATAATCTCCGGAAGCAAGAGATGCTTTCAAAGCAGATTGGTGAACTGGAAAAGAGTGTTGACATCACGAACCAATTGTTGCAGTTCGGCTCATCAACATATCTTGAAGTGCTGACGGCTCAACAGCAATTATTGTCGGCTCAATTAAGCGAAATCAATACTTGGCACAGCCGTGTGGCCGCAATCATCAGCTTGTATCAATCCCTCGGTGGAGGACGTTAAAACAGGTGTCCTGAAATAGCAAAGCGCGCTGCGGTGTTCAAACCGCAGCGCGCTTTGCTATGATTGTTTTGTGTCAATGAATCATGTCTTCAAATGCTGAGAGGGCTGCTGTCGCCCCTTCGCCTATTGCGACTACTATCTGTTTGAAGGGACTTGTGGCGACATCTCCGGCGGCATAAACACCAGACACTGATGTACGACAGTGTCTGTCGGTGATTATTTCCCCGTGTTTGTTCATCTCAAGTTTGTCTTCAAACAAATTGCTGTTTGGAACAGTGCCGATTTGAATGAATATGCCGTCAACCGCTATATCGTAGTCCTTTTGAGTCTCACGGTTTTTTACCATCAAATTGGTAACCTTTTTGCCGTTGCCTACAATCTCCACAACCTGACGATTTACAAATGTGTCTACATTCGACAAAGAAGCCAAATGCCTGAGGAGCACTTCATCGGCTTTCATTTCGGGCAGGAATTCAAGCACAATGACATGACGGCAAAGCCCGGCCAAATCAATGGCCGCCTCAATTCCGGCATTACCGCCTCCCACTATTACCACGTCTTTCCCTTTGAAATAAGGCCCGTCGCAATGGGGGCAGAATGCCACGCCTCGACCGATGTATTCACTCTCTCCGGGTATGTTCAAATGGCGAGGTGTGGCTCCGGTAGCTATTATCAGCCTCTTTGAGGAAAATATTTCGCCGGAAGAAGTTCTTATTGTTTTCACCGGTTCTGTGAGATTGACCTCGCTCACAGTTCTGTTGTCATAAATTTGAGCACCATAATAGGCTGCATTACCTGTGAGTTCCGCGGCAAGTGTATCACCCGTGGTGGTGCGTGTAGTAATCAGATTGTCAATTGATCCGGTAAGCGATACGCTGCCACCTCCTTCGCGTGTTATAATACCTACTGTTAATCCCTTTCGCGCACCATATATTGCTGCCGACACACCGGCCGGACCACCACCCAAGATGAGCATATCAAACTCTTTAATTGCAGCCGGAGTAGCCGAGTCTTTAACTTGCTTTGTACCAAACCCATTTTCCAATTTGTCAAGCAATTCGCCTAGTGTTGCTTTCCCTACGCTGAATAATTTGTCGCCGACATAGACAGACGGTACTGCTTGCACCCCTAATTTGTCAGCCTCATTCGGGTATGCTCCGCCGTCTATAATGGTGTGAGTTACACCATCGTTAAGCAACGCCACAATGTTAAGAGCCTGAACAACGTCCGGGCAGTTGGTGCATGACAAGGAAACAAACGTGGTCAGGGCAATCGGTGCGTTGAGAGACTCAATGCGTTTCCGAGTAACATCGTCCGGCAAGTTTTTACCCTTGCCGTCAGAGTTGAGAATTGCCATTAAGAGCGAATTGAACTCATGACCGCCCGGAATTCCACGGAAAGTAATGCGTGTGGGAGTCCCGGCATGGAAAATGGAAAATTCTGCTCCGGGCTTTTCATTCTTTTCTTTACTGAAACTCAATAGGGAGGAGGTTGAACAAAGTTGCTCTATAAACTCTGTCATTTCAACACTCTTCTCATCTTCCTCGGAGGAGAGTATGTGAAATTCCACCGGAGAAGACAGCATTTTGAAAATCTCCGTAAGTTGAGACAGTATATTTTTATCTAATGTCATGGTTGTTAAAAATAAAAGATGCGATGGAGGTCTGATAAAATACCGTCACCGCATCAGATTGCGAAAAACTGTTTTCTTTATTAATGATAATTAAGCTATACTTTTAGATTTTACCTACCAGATCAATGCTGGGCTTGAGCACTTTCTCGCCCTCTTTCCATTTGGCAGGGCATACCTCGCCGGGATGTGAGGCAACAAACTGTGCCGCTTCGATTTTGCGGATAAGCTCATCGGCGTTACGACCTATGCTGTTGTCGTTTATCTCAATCAGCTTGATCATGCCTTCCGGGTCTGTTACGAATGTGCCTCGATAGTCAAGACCTTCTTCCTCAATATATACGCCCAACGCGCGTCCGAGCATACCGGTCGGATCTGCAAGCATCGGATATTTGATTTTCTTTATGCTGTCCGAAGCATCGTGCCATGCCTTGTGTACAAATTGAGTATCGCAGCTTACAGAGTACACCTCTACACCCATCTTCTTGAGTTGGTCATACTTGTTAGCCATGTCCACAAGTTCTGTCGGACATACGAAAGTAAAGTCTGCGGGGTAGAAGAAGAACACGGCCCACTTGCCTTTGATGTCTTCGTTGCTCACAGTGATGAACTTGCCGTCTTGATAGGCATTGAGTTTGAACTCAGGAAATTTAGTATTAAGAATCGGTTCCATAAAAATATTTTGTGTGTTATTCAAATCTGATGCGCAGATATTACAATCTGCAATTTACATACTCACAACGCTATACAAGACCGTTTGGTTCAAAAGTAAGGAATTTTTATTTGTTAAATATTGTTAAATACAGTAGTGTGTATTGCATAGTACTGAAGCATTATATAATTTTGCAGCGTCTAAAAGATAAACATGATATAACAAATATGAATGCGAACAGAATATTGAGTGTCAGCACAATTTGCCTTGCCGGTATCGGAATGCTATATGCGCAAGAGCCCGAGGTGCTATATGCAGATACATTACCCGGACAGCAACCCTTTGATGAGAAGGTGCTTGAAGAGATAACGGTTGTGGGTGACAAACCGATTATACAGGCTTCTGCCGACAAAGTGACGTATATCATGGAGGAGGATCCATCGGCTCAAACAGCTACGGCATCGGATATGTTGCGCAAAGTGCCGATGATAACGGTAGATGCCGATGGCAACATAAAACTGAAAGGAGAAAGCAATTTTCAAATATATCTGAACGGAAAGCCCAATCCGGCACTGTCAGCAAATTACAAGGACATACTCAAAGCTATGCCGGCTTCAATGATTAAGAAAGTGGAGGTTATCACCGACCCGGGTGCCAAATACGATGCCGAGGGTGTCGGCGGTATTATCAATATCATTACCGAATCACAAGCCAAAGTAAACGGCTATTCAGCTACAGTAACTGCTACCGGCAGCAGACAAAATATCGGAGGCGGGGTAAACGCAATGGCAAAATTCAATAAGGTAAGTCTTAATTTGAATTACAACCATTCATACAACATGATAGATGGTATGCAGCAGACTTCTTCCATTGAGTACCTTAAAAACAATACCGACCATCTCTATAAGGCTACTACCGAAATGGATTTACACAACAATTTTGACTTCGGCGGACTTCAGGCGGCTTGGGAACCAAACGATAAAAACCTGTTTACTGCAAGTGCAAACCTGTTCAACGTCAATTTGCCGTTCAGCACACGCGTAAATTACGGCATGTATGACATTGCCGGAAACAAACAATGGAGTTATGCCTCTCTTTCAGACTTCAAGCACAAATACCTGAGTTACACTCTCGGTGCTAACTGGCAGCACAATTTCAACTCTCCGGAGCATAATATTGTACTCCTTTATCAATATAGCCGCAATATGAGCCACCAAACGGAGACAAGTATCTACGATGACTATGCAAATTATCCCGGTACACTTCCCGGGCTGCGCCAAGATACAAAGTATCCGGACAATGAACATACATTTCAATTTGACTATACTCTCCCTTTTGCACAGAAGCATACTCTTGAAACCGGTGCCAAATATATAATGAGACGCAACACCGGCGACACTTACAGATATAATTCGGAAGACGGCATTGCGTGGATATATGACGAAGCCATGAGTGTGAGCATGAAGCAACACCAAGACGTCGTTGCCGTCTATGGAGCATACACCGGCAAGTTCGCCGCCTGGACTGTAAAGGGAGGGCTACGATATGAGTATACCCGGCTAAGTTCAAAATTCCTCACTCCCGGACATACCGACTTCTCGCAAAATCTAAACGACCTTGTGCCCAATGTGATGATCAACTATACCATGCCGGACTATTCCTCTCTGCGCCTTTCTTACCAAATGCGCATAACTCGTCCAAGTTTGGAGCAGCTTAATCCTTATCATAAAGAGACATCAACATTGAATTTTACATATGGTAATCCGGAACTTGTTTCGCAGAAAGCAAACAACGTAAGCCTTACCTATTCCAACTTCTCGCTTCCCGTGCAACTCAACGTGAGCCTCGGTTATAACTATACAGACCGCATGATTCTCGATTACAGATATTTGGGTGCCGATGGAGTAATGTATACTACCTACGGCAACTACGGACACTGCAACCGGGGCACATTGTTTGTGTACGCATCTTATCCCATAATTCAAGGTATGAGACTTAGCGTGAACACCGGCGTGGACTATAAAGACTACAAGAGCGGTAAGGTAAACGTTCATAATCATGGTTGGGGTTGGAATGCCGGAGGCGATTTCAGCTACGAAATGCCATGGGATTTGGAATTGTCAGCCTATGGCGGTGCGGGCAGTATGGGGGTAACATTTCAAGGCAAAGGTGCAAGCTGGAACTATCACGGACTGGGGTTGACGAAGTCCCTATTGAATGAAAAACGCCTTCGTATCACGCTTTCCGCAACTAACTTCTGCACACCTACCCGAACATTCGGGGACGTAAATTACACTCCCGATATCATTACTCGCAATGTGTCCAAGATGTCATTGTGGAATGTCGGAGTCTCCGTTTCATACCGCATAGGTTCGTTCAACCAAAGAATGAAAACTACTACCAAAACCATCTACAACGATGATGTGAACCAGTCATCTTCCGGTTCGGGAATAGGCTCAATGCCCACAAACGGCGCGGGGCAAGGCTCTGCCCCCGGGATGTAATCGCCGCTTGTATAGGACAGTCCGGCGTTTGTAATGGAGACGAAACCTTTATAAATCAAGGTGTTGCAGTGTGAATGAAATGAATTTTATAGATTTTATTGTAAATACGTACATAAACTGTTTGGCTGAATTAAAAAAAAGCAGTAACTTTGCACTCGCAAGGCTGCCAATTATGTAATGAATGCATAGGCAGTCATAGAGTACGACAAAAATTAGAAAATAAGCCATATGCCCTGATGGCGGAATCGGTAGACGCGCTGGTCTCAAACACCAGTGGAGCAATCCGTGCCGGTTCGACCCCGGCTCAGGGTACTGAATTGAGGATTCACTTCGTATGAGTCCTCTTTTTTATTTTCGCAGCCCCGTAACTGATTGGTCAGCTTGTAGATAAGGTCAAGCACTTTATTCTGAAAATTGGTTCTATATGATTGAATGCTTCGGTTTTATGATAAGGAGCTTAAGAACACACGCAAAGAAATTGGTCCTAAAACTGTGCAATTGTCTTGACACTCTAAATTTTGGAATAGAGTGCAAGGTATTGGGAGGCTATTATTTCGGATTGGAATTTTTGAATGTTTCGGTAACCTTCGGCTATCAGTGCTTGCCGTGTATCGGGATATTGCAGAGTGTTGATGTGCACGGCTATCCGCGCTATATCTGCTTCGGGTGCTATGAGAACGGCTTTACCACCGGTTTCCATACAGGCATCACAATTACTGATTATCACAGGGCAGCCGTGAGCCTGTGCTTCTATTATGGGTATGCCGAACCCTTCATGCTCGCTGACAAACAACAGACAGTGAGCGTTTGAGTAAAGTGCACTGAGCTCTTCGTTGTCCGGGTAAATTGATAGTGAATAGTCTATTCCGGAATCACACAGGAGTTTATGTTCATCTTTGGTGAGCGGCGCACCTACAATCTTCAAAGGTGCGAATTGCGCAAGTGCACACGCCCTTACCGCATTTTCAAAATTTTTATATTTCAATCTGCTGCCTACATATAATATATATGGTTCCCGGACAGAACGTGTGTTCCCAAGATTATTGCAAACAATGGGATTTCCGATTACCCTGATTGATGCTTTCAGATTCGGATAATACTTATTCAGTCGGGAGCGTGTTGCCTCGCTGATTGCTGCTATTGCTGTAGCGGCTTTAAGAGCTTTGTTTTTTTGAAGGAAATGCACTTTACGAGCAGGCAGGGAGTGGCAATGCGTCTCTTCGTAAATAAAATCATGGAGAGTAACCACAGAGCGAGCCTTTGGCGAAGTACAAGTGCGATAGTATGAGCTGTGGAATACAAAAGGAGAGTCTTCCTTGCACTTGACCGGCATATATCGGTCAAGTTGCAAAGGAAGACTTTCGTATCGGATTATTTTTGAGGGAGGGATACTTAAAGAAGCACGAAATATGTTGTTATTAGCATCACTCCTCTCAATGAAACGGATGTCTAATTCGGGGTATTTGAGCAGTTGTTCGATAAGAAGTGCCCATGAGCCGGATATACCTCCGACCTTTTGGAGCGAAAAGATGATATTGTCAAGAATTATCTTCACTCCGAGCACAGACTGTTAGATTAACCGCAATGCCAATATTTACGCACCAAATCCATCATTGCGCTGGGCGAAGCATTTACCTTGGCACGCAGGTCGCCGTCATGGAATTTGCGCAGGTCGGCTACTATACCGGCAATCATCTCGGGTGAGAATACATCGTATTGCTCGTAAACGCTCTTCTGCTTTTCAAGGCAATCGGCGGAGGCTACACAGCTGTCGGGCAGGGAAGCAAGCACGGCGAGTTTGTCTTTATTCTCGTCTTTGTGAATGTTTACGGCTACATATGTATCTTCGGCAACCTTGAGGGCGTTGTCCATTTCAAAGCCGTGGCGTGCGGCTACGGTCATACCGGCGAGCAGCTGATAGATGTCGGCAGAGCAGTCTGATGAACGAAGTTCTGCGGTCTGTTTCTGTGCGGGGGGTACAATGTCGTTGACTTCAAGAGGATTAGCCTGTGCACACATATCCACCTTGCCGGTCCAACCTAAGGGAACGCGTACGAGTACTGAGCGGTTGCGGTCTCCCCAACAGATGTTTGTTGGAGCTTCCTGATGAGGCACAAGGCGCAGGTATGAGGTAGGCACTTTGTTGCCGAAAGCGGTGATTGAGGGTGCCATAGTGAGAATACCGGCGATTGCTTTGCGAGCTTCGTCGGAGAGTACACCTTCTGCATTTGTCATTACATTCTCATCGCCGTTCATAAGCTTGAAGTGAATATGCAGACCCGAACCGGCTTTACCGGCAGTGATTTTGGGTGCGAAAGTTACGTCCAGACCCATCTTGTTGCCAAGGTTGCGGATAATCCATTTTGCGAGCATCAGAGTGTCGGCAGCTTCTGTTGCGGGTACCGGCAGGAACTCAATTTCGTTTTGTTCATAAACCATACCGTCGAGGGTAAAGTTGCCAACCTCGTTGTGGCCGTACTTAATCTGGCCGCCGGTGCGTGAAATGTACTCCATGCAAAGAGTGCGGAACTCATTGAATTTTGCATACGGGCCGCTCTCGTGGTAGCCTTTCTGGTCAGTAGCGGGGTAGAGGCCTTCGTCTTCGGCTATCACATAGTATTCAAGTTCGCCCATAGCGTAGAACTCCAGACCGGTAACTTTGCGGAATGACTCGCATGCCTTCTGCAATGTGTATTCGGGTGAAGTTTTCAGCGGATGGCCGTCTTTGTCGAAGAAAGAAGCGAGCATGGTGAGAGTAGGCACCTCGGCAAACGGGTCTACAAACGCTGTGCGATAGCGGGGAATTACATACAAGTCGGAGTTGCCGGCTTCGATGAACGGGAACAGGCTGGAGCCGTCTACGCGCTCACCGAATGTAAGAATGGACTCAAGGTATTCTTCAGAATTGATTACGAAGTTAAGAGTCTTGAGGCGCTGGTCGCCGGCCGGATACATGAAGTTGACCATCTTGATGTCGTTTTCCTTCACGAAGCGGATAATGTCAGAACGGCGGAAGTCTTTAGCCTCTTTTTGAAGATACTGCACCAGTTGGTTGGGGCAGAGTTCAATTTTGGAATTCATTGGTATTGTGATTTTAGGTATTTAATCTTTTAAATTGCGGAGCGAATTACGCCTCGCTCGGAATTGCGCACAAATTCAACAATCTCATCGCGAATAGGACAGGCCGGAATCTTGTCAAGCACCAGTTTCACGGCGTTTGTAATATTCAGGTCTGTGAGATAAAGCAGGCGGTAGACGGCTGATATCACGTCTATTTCTTCTTGTTTCATGCCGCGCCGGTGCATGCCGATGGTGTTTAGACCTACGTATGATATAGGTTCGCGAGCAGCCTTAACGTAAGGGGGTATATCCTTGTTAACCAATGCACCGCCTTGGAGCATGATGCCTTTGCCGAGGTGGCAAAATTGATGAATAAGGCTGCCGCCGCCTATTACGGCAAAGTCGTCTACTATCACTTCGCCGGCAAGTTGCGAAGCGTTGGATATTATTACATTATTGCCGATACGGCAATCATGGGCAACATGAGAATATGCCATAATCAGGCAATTGGAGCCTACTATGGTTTTCCCTTTTGACGCTGTGCCGCGGTGCACCGTGACACATTCGCGCAGAGTAGTGCCATCGCCTACATGGGCAGTGCTGTATTCTCCTTTGAATTTCAAATCCTGAGGCACGGCAGCCACTACCGCACCGGGGAAAATCTTAACACCGTTGCCGATACGAGCACCGGGGTATATGGTCACATTATTGCCTATCTCGCAGTTGTTGCCAATCTCCACATCTTCACATATGGTTGTGAAGTTGCCAATCTCAAGATTGGAACCTATTACGGCATCTTTATGTATGCAGCTGAGTGCTAAGCTCATAAGTTACTTGTTTTTGATGATTTGTGCCATAAATTCCGCTTCGCAGACTATTTTTTCGCCCACAAAAGCATACCCTTTCACTGTGGCGCAGCCGCGACGTATCTCTGTGGTGAGGGCTACATGGAGCAGCAATGTATTTCCGGGCACTACTTTCTGACGGAATTTAACATTGTCAATCTTCATGAAGTAAGTGGAATAACGTTCCGGTTCCTCCACACAGTTAAGTACGAGCACACCGGCTGTTTGAGCCATTGCTTCCACTATCAGCACACCGGGCATTACAGGCTCCTGGGGGAAGTGACCTTGGAAGAAAGGTTCGTTGACAGTGACATTCTTCACGGCTACGGCATGCTTCTTGTCCATCTCGATGATTTTGTCTACGAGCAAGAACGGGTAGCGGTGGGGGAGAAGTGCACGCACTCCATTTACATCAATGAGCGGAGCCTTGTTCGGATCATAAACGGGCGACTGTATTTCTGTATGTTTCACCTCTTTGCGTAGCATACGGGTGAATTTGTTGTTGATGCCGTGACCCGGGCGTACCGCTACCACACGACCTTGTATCGGGCGGCCTACAAGAGCCAAGTCGCCGATAAGATCCATAAGTTTGTGGCGAGCCGGCTCATTATCCCATTTCAAAGGGGTGTCGTTGATATAGCCGAGATTGTCAAGAGTGCGTTCTTGCTGACCGGTGAGTTCGCATATGTTGTTGATTTGCTCTTGCGAAATTTTCTCATCGTAAATCACTATGGCATTATCAAGAGAGCCTCCTTTTATCAAACCATGTTCAAGCAAGGGGAGAATTTCGCGTACAAACACAAAAGTGCGGGCACTGGCAATGTCTGTTTTGAAATCTGCCATTTCGTCAAGCATGGCAAATTGGTTGGGTATAATAGGGGAGTTGTACTCCACCATTACCTGTGCCGAGAAATGGTCATCAGGATACAGCGTGATGGTAGCTCTCGTTTCCTCATCTTTGAGAGTGGTTTTCTGTTTAATGATATAGAAGTCTTTATCGGCTTTCTGCTCAACAGTGCCGACACGCTCTATTTCGCGAATATAATCGATAGCCGAGCCGTCAAGAATAGGCATTTCCGGACCGTCTACTTCAATCAGACAGTTGTCGATGCCGGAAGCATAAAGTGCTGCCATGGCATGCTCTACGGTGCTTACCACTACATCTTTCTTACCAAGCACGGTGCCGCGTCTTGTGTCAACCACATTCTCGGCAAGCGCATCTATTATCGGCTTGTCTTCAAGGTCAGTACGTTGGAATTTAATACCGAAATTATCGGCTGCCGGAGAGAAAGTGGCGGTAATGTTCAGTCCGGAATGGAGTCCGCGTCCCTTAATTGAGAACGGAGCATTGAGTGTCAGCTGGTTCATATGTTTATTGTCTTTTATGCTTATTTGGAATTTTTGGTAAAAAGCTCTGCCAAACGTTTTATGTATACTTGATTGCGGGCAAAAGTGCCGGCATTTACAGCCGGGTAGCCCATGAGGCGGTTGTTGTCGCCCACAGTGTTGGGAATTCCGCTCTGTGCTCCTATTTGATTGTTGGAGCCTATCGAGATATGGCCGGCTATGCCCACCTGGCCGCCTATCATATTATTGTCGCCTATATGCGTGGAGCCTGCTATGCCGGCTTGTGCAGCGAAAACATTGTTCTTGCCGATAGCCACATTGTGGGCAATCTGCACAAGATTGTCGAGCTTTGTGCCGCGTCCTATTACGGTGTGTCCCATAGTGGCGCGGTCTATACATGTATTGGCTCCGATTTCCACATTGTCTTCAAGCACTACATTGCCGACCTGTGGAATTTTGCTGTACCCTTCGGCGGAGGGAGCAAAGCCGAAACCATCGGCACCTATTACAGCTCCGGAGTGTACGATACAGTTTTTGCCTATCGTGCAGCCGGCGTATATCTTTGCTCCGGCGTATATTATGGAATTGTCTCCGATGCAGGCACCCTCACCCACATATGTTTGCGGGTAAATCTTTACGCTTTTGCCTAATTTTACTCCTTTACCTATATATGCAAACGCACCGATATAAGAATCGGCGGAGAGTTCCACACCTTCTGCAATGAAGCAGGGCTGTTCAATTCCGGAAAGATGCGGCTTGAGGCTTTCTACATATTGCATAAGATGCGCCAATGTGGAATAAGGGTCTTTTACCCGAACCAAAGTGAGAGTCTCGGGCAGCGGCTTGTCTGCCACAAAGTCTGTACTCACAAGCACAATGCCGGCCTTTGTGTCGTATAGATAATGAGTGTATTTAGGATTGGCGAGAAACGACAGCGACACGGGGGTAGCCTCCTCAATTTTTGAGAAGGTACAAACACGCGTAGCCGGATTGCCCTCGACTATGCCGCCAACAATGTCGGCAAGTTCTTTTGCTGTTATTTCCATATAATGTCAGTGGAGAGCCGAAGCAGCCGGACAGGCCGCAGGGGAGAGCGACTCTATAAGTTCTTATAAAATATCGTGCAAAGTTACGAAAAGTTCGGCATATATAGCTGCTCTTTAATGCTAAATATATGGTCAAAAGGGCTGAAATGGCACAAAAAATGGAAAATGTGCATTTTTTTTGGATTTCATTGCTCGTATTTGACAAATTATGACTACCTTTGTAGCCTGATTTGGCGAATGTGTCATTAGAGATTATGCCAATTCAGATAGTTTAAGACAAAATTTGAATATAAACTATGAAGCTTCTCCAAGAGAAATTAGCTCGCTACGATGCACCCCAAAAGGCAAAAGCAGCCGGTATATACCCATATTTTCGCCCTATATCTTCCGAACAGGACACGGAAGTGCTCATGAACGGCAAAAAGGTGCTGATGTTCGGTTCAAACAGCTATATGGGGCTTACCAACGACCCCAGAGTGATTGAGGCTGCCGTGAAGGCAACCAAGAAATACGGCACCGGATTGGCCGGTTCTCCTTTTCTTAACGGCACACTTGATATTCACAAAGAGCTTGAGGCTCGTCTTGCCGATTATGTTGGCAAAGAAGATGCAATGCTTTATTCTACCGGCTTCGGCGTGAATTTAGGCGTTGTCTCAACCCTTACCGGGCGTGAAGATTATATAATTCTTGATGAACAAGATCATGCCTCCATTATTGAAGGCAGAAGGCTTTCGTTCTCAAACTACCTGAAGTATAAGCACAACGATATGGCGTCTCTTGAAGACCAACTCAAGAAATGCAATCCCGACAAGGTAAAACTCATAGTCTCCGACAGCGTCTTTTCTATGGAAGGCGATGTGGCCAACGTAGTCAAGATTACTGAACTTGCTAAGAAATACAATGCCACGGTAATGATTGATGAGGCTCACGGCATAGGCGTATTCGGAGAAGGTGGTCGCGGTGTCTGCAATCATTTCGGTGTGCAAGGCGATGTTGACCTGATAATGGGTACATTCTCGAAATCATTCGCCTCATTGGGCGGATTTATCGCTACAGATAAGGAGATAACCAACTTCCTTCGTCATCACTCCCGCTCCTATATATTTACAGCAAGTATAACCCCCGCATCGGTAGCGGCTGTCAACGCTTCGCTTGATATCATGCTCTCCGAGCCGGAACGTCAGCAGCGCTTATGGGATCTAACCCACTTCGCCCTTGACAGCTTCCGACAGATGGGCTTGGAAATAGGACATACTTCCACTCCGATTATCCCTCTCTTTATCCGTGACGACTACAAGACATTCCGTGTGACTCGCGACTTACTTGATGAAGGCGTATTTGTCAACCCGGTTGTAACTCCCGCAGTAGCTCCCAACGACACGCTGATTCGCTATTCCCTCATGGCTACTCACACCAAGGAACAAGTGCAACGTTCAATTGACGCTATTGAGAAGGTGTTCCGTAAAAACGGCATAATCAATTGATAGATAGCAAAATTATATAACTTCCAATAATCGGCTTTGTTAAAAAATAATGCAAAGCCGATTTTTTTTCTTCAAATATGTGGCCATATCATATATTTGCATTAAATTCGCAGTGTAAAATCTGAACAGACACTTATGGTATATAGATTTAAAATAGTATCTGACGAAGTTGAAAACTTCTGCCGCGAAATAGAAATAGATGCAGATGCAAATTTTTTCGTATTGCGCAATGCCATACTTGACAGCGTAGGCTATACAAAAGATGAACTCTCCTCCTTCTTCTTATGTGATGAAGGCTGGGAAAAGCGAGAAGAAATCACTCTCGAAGATATGGGTACTGACTCAGATCAGGACTTATGGCTTATGGAGGATACCCACATAAACGAGCTTGTGGAAGACGAGGGTCAACGCATGATTTTCGTATTCGACTATATCACTGACCGTTGTTTCTTTATGGAACTCAAAAAAATCATACCTCACAAGAGCCTGATGGATCCGCTGTGTACTCGCAAAGAAGGCAAGGTGCCCCCGCAACACGTTGATCTTGATGATTTTGAACATACCGTAGATAAGGCGGCTGCCGAAACTTCGGCTATGGACATGGACTTCTATGAGGGCGATGCTTACAATGAAGATGAGCTGCCGGAAGGCATAGAAGAATTTGACTAATCTCCAAAGTCTAACCAACACAAGACTCCAAGTTCACCAACGGCGAAACACATAGCGCAACCAAAACAAAAATTATATCTAAGATGTAAAAAAGGGAAGTCGCATCCAAACGGCTTCCCTTTCACTTTCGGGTTATTTTAATAATTGCTATGCTCTTGGTTTATTTCTTGTGAAAAAGTCGGGAAAAGAAGTTATCGTTTTCCGGCTTGAAGTGAATGTGCATATTGTCAGAAGTCTTGTCGAAGAAGATAATGTGATTTCCAAATACGAAAGCAATTACCTTATCAAATTCCAAAATGGAATGTAAACTCTTAATCAACATCCTTTTGAAAGGGTTAAAATCATCAAGGTTCAAATTTACAATCTCGCCGTCTGCACATTCAAGATTATGCTTTTCGCCCAATATTTCTAAAAAGTACTTAATATTCAAATCGTTCGTGTCTCGAACAGGTTTGCGGTACTTTTTATATATCTCGTTTATTACTTTTTTGTTTACCATTCGTAGTTTCCGGTTTAGACTTTAAGACCATGTTATTTTAAGACGGAAAGTTTGAGGAGGTAAACTGACTCATCTGTAGATGTAACACACAAGTCGCCAAATAAGTTTTAGCAAGCATGAATTTTAACAAAAAAATCCGCATTCGCAGTGAACGCGGATTTAGAAGTATCGGGAATTTTGATTATCCGAGGAAGCTGAGCAGTACACCGGCGGCTACGGCAGAACCGATTACACCGGCAACATTCGGGCCCATAGCGTGCATCAATAAGTAGTTGTTGGGATCATATTCCAGACCTACATTGTTGGAGATACGCGCTGCCATCGGCACGGCGCTTACGCCGGCGTTACCGATAAGCGGGTTGATTTTTTTGTCTTTGCCCAGGAAGCAGTTGAACAATTTCACTGACAGCACACCGGCGCTTGAAGCGATGATAAATGCCACAAAGCCAAGTGCGAAGATGATGATTGTATCTGAGGTGAGGAAGCGGTCAGCTTGTGTAGATGCTCCCACGGTCAGACCCAAAAGGATAGTCACGATGTCGGTCATGGCATTGGTGGCTGTCTTGGCAAGACGAGTAGTTACACCGCTCTCACGCAGCAGGTTGCCGAAGAATAGCATACCGAGCAGGGGAAGACCCGAAGGCACTACAAAGCAGGTGAGAATAAGGCCGACTATCGGGAAGATAATCTTCTCATTCTGGCTTACCACACGAGCCGGTTTCATCTTTATGGTGCGTTCCTTGTGAGAAGTGAACAGGCGCATCAACGGAGGTTGAATGATAGGTATGAGAGCCATATATGAATAGGCTGACACGGCAACGGCACCTAACAGATTTGCGTTCAACTTGGAGGTGAGGAAGATAGCTGTGGGACCATCTGCACCACCGATAATAGCTACACAACCGGCGCTCAGCGGATCCATGCCAAGGAGCAGGGACAGCATATATGCTCCGAAGATACCGAATTGTGCACACGCACCGATTACCATAAGCTTCGGATTGGCCAGCAGTGATGAGAAGTCGGTCATAGCACCGATACCCAGAAAGATGAGTGGGGGATACCAGCCGCGTTCCACACCGTTGTAAAGGATATTGAGTACGGAACCTTCTTCGTAAATACCTATCTCCATTCCCTCTTGAAACGGAATGTTGCCGATAAGCATACCGAAACCGATAGGCACGAGCAGCAGAGGCTCAAAGTTTTTCTTTATTGCCAAATATAGGAAGAATATGCCTACAAGCAGCATTATTATATTGGTGTATTCACAGTGAGCAAATCCCGTGAAGTTCCAAAATGTTTGCAGACTTTCTTCCATGAAGCTCCCGAAAGAGCTGCTTGCAAGAATCATGGTTAAAAATTTAATGTGTGTTGATTTGAAAAAATCGCAGTAGCGAAGTCTGCCGCCGATAAGCGCGGCAGGTTCGCTTCAAAATATTCTCCTGCCTTAAAGGGCTTGAGAAAGGACTTGAGATGAGAATGATTATTCAATAATCATGATGTCGTTACCCTCAAGCACGGAGTCGCCAACGTTCACGAGGATTTGCTTCACTGTACCGCCCTTGTTGGTGTGCACATCGTTTTCCATTTTCATGGCTTCGAGTATGCAAACGGTATCACCGGCGTTTACAGTATCACCAACCTTAACGTTAAAGCTGAGGATTGTGCCGGGCAGCGGTGATTTCACGGCAGACGCGGCACCGGTGTTTACAGCGGGTTTTGCTATCACTTTCTCACCGGTGCTTGTGCGAGGAGCCGGAGCAGCCTTCTTGGGCGCAGCTACGGGAGTAATCTTTGTCTTTTGAGATTCATCGAGTTCTACCTTGTAGGGAGTGCCGTTCACTTCTACACGCACACTGTCTCCTTCAATGTCTCCTACAGCAACGGTAAATTTCATACCGTTGATTTTATATTTGTATTCTTTCATTTTTACTCTAAATTATAAGGTGTAAATACTTATGGATTAGTGTTTGCGGCGCACAGTGGGAACTTCGCGCATATTATAAATCTTGGAGTTCCACGGTGAATATGCACGCTTCATGCGGCGAATGGTGAGCACAGTGTCTTCCAAATCGTGTTTGGAGTTGAAATGCTCATCAAGAGCCATGGCGATTGCTGCGATAACCTCGCCGGAGTCATGGTCGTCTTCATCGGCTGAAACTGTTGTCTCGCCCTTTGCCTCGCTCTTTTTCTTGCTTTGATTTTTGGCAAATACTTTGCCGAAGAATAAGAACAGCAAGCTCAGAACGATGAGAGCAAACAGCACTATACACATGCTCATGAGCGTAACGCCCATGCCGGAATTGTCGGCCTCGGTAATTACTTCGTTTTTAAACATTTTGTGAGCTGTGTAGCCCTTGTTAAGGTTATCGTTGTATTTATCAGCGTCAAGAGTCACAGTTTTCTGTGTGCTTACCTCTGTAATAGTAACGGTTTCCTTGTCGGGGGACCATGTAGTCTCATACACTTCCATCACCTGTTCTACTTGCGGTTCAGAAGCTGTTGAGGCGGCAACTTCTTCCTGCGCGGAACATGGAGCAAGGTAAAGACACAGAGTCAGAACCGGTAAAAATAAATATTTTTTCATTATGTATGTTTGTTATTTAATCATCACTAAGTGTCTGTCCGATTTTGGGAAACAGACGCTTAATGTTCAAGTTACCTCTTGGGAAAGACAGTTCAGAAAACCTGTACCGTCTGTCGGTTATTCATGCCGACAGACGATTAGGTTAAATCTGTATTAGAGAGGTATGTTGCCGTGCTTTTTGGGTGGATTGCTATCCTTCTTGGTAGCAAGCATTTGCAGGGCACGGATTACGCGGAAACGAGTGTTGCGCGGCTCGATGACATCATCGATGTAGCCATATTTGGCAGCCTGATATGGGTTGGCAAAGAGCTTGGTGTACTCGTCTTCTTTCTCTTTTATAAACGCTTTGGGATCCGAAGCTTCTTTTGCAGCTTTTGCGTAAAGCACACCGGCGGCACCGGCGGCACCCATCACAGCGATTTCAGCTGAAGGCCATGCATAGTTCATGTCACCGCGGAGCTGCTTGCAGCTCATCACGATGTGACTGCCGCCGTAGCTCTTGCGCAGAGTAACTGTAACTTTGGGCACAGTAGCTTCGCCGTATGCATAGAGAAGTTTTGCACCGTGGAGAATTACACCGTTGTATTCCTGACCGGTACCGGGGAGGAAGCCTGGAACGTCTACAAGAGTTACCAAAGGAATGTTGAAGCAGTCGCAGAAGCGAACGAAGCGAGCTGCCTTGCGTGAAGCGTTTGAGTCGAGAACGCCGGCAAGTACACGGGGCTGGTTGGCCACGATACCTACTGACTGACCGTTCATGCGAGCGAAGCCCACGATGATGTTCTTGGCAAAGTCTTTCTGTACTTCAAGGAACTCGCCGTTGTCAATGATTGCGCCGATAACTTCGTACATGTCGTAAGCCTTGTTGGGGTTATCGGGAATGATTTCGTTGAGTTTGTCCTCAAGACGGTCAATGGGGTCATCGCAAGGCATGAGGGGTGTTTCCTCAAGGTTGTTTTGCGGAATGTAGCTGAGGAGTTTGCGAACAATGCGGATTGCGTCTTCGCCGTCCTCAGCAGCAAAGTGAGTCACACCGCTCTTGGTAGCGTGGACAGATGCACCGCCAAGTTGCTCTTGAGTTACGTCTTCACCGGTAACTGTCTTAACAACAGAGGGACCGGTAAGGAACATATATGAAATACCCTTTGCCATGATAGTGAAGTCGGTGAGAGCCGGGCTATATACGGCACCGCCGGCACAAGGGCCGAGGATAGCGGAAATCTGGGGTACTACCCCGGAGGCAAGAATGTTGCGTTTGAAGATTTCGGAGTAGCCGGCAAGGGCGTTGATACCCTCTTGGATACGTGCGCCGCCGGAGTCATTGAGGCCGATAACGGGAGCACCCATTTTCATTGCAAGGTCCATTACTTTGCAAATCTTCTGAGCCATGGTTTCGCTCAGAGAGCCTCCGAGTACTGTAAAATCTTGTGCGAAGACGTATACAAGACGTCCTTCAACAGTACCGAAACCGGTTACCACACCGTCACCCAGCGGGTGCTTCTTCTCGCCCATACCAAAGTTGGTACAACGATAGGTTACGAACATGTCAAGCTCCTCGAAGCTACCTTCATCAAGAAGTTGTGCAATACGCTCGCGAGCGGTGTATTTACCCTTCTGGTGCTGTTTCTCAATCGCTTTTTCGCCGCCGCCGAGGCGTGCTTCGGCGCGTTTGTCAATAAGCTCTTGGATTTTTTCTGTCTGTTTGCTCATTGTATTTTGATTTTATTGATATTTATTATGCGGATAACCCACACCGCGCATTCACATCGGGTAAATGCGTGTGTGGGTTTTTAAGTGTTAATCCCTTTCTGCCATTACTTTGCGGAGGGGTCTTCGCAGAGTTCGGTGAGAACGGCTTGAGTGTTTTTTGGGTGGAGGAATGCAATCTGCAGACCATCGGCACCTTTTCGGGGTGCTTTGTCAATCAAGCGCACACCTTTGCTTTCAGCCTCGGCAAGAGCTTCGGCTACACCGTCTTCTACAGCGAACGCCATGTGGTGCATACCGCCTTTGCCACCGTTTTTCTCGATAAACTTGGCTATTGTGCTTTCGGGAGATGTAGCTTCGAGAAGTTCGATTTTCACATCGCCCACTTTGATGAAAGCAGTAGTTACTTTCTGATCTTCAACTACTTCTTTCTTGTAGCACTTTAAACCAAGTACATTTTCATAATAAGCGATAGCCTCATCGAGGTTGGGCACTGCGATGCCAATGTGTTCAATATGCGAAATTTTCATTTCCTTGAATATTATAAGGTTATTTAGTTATTTTCTGTTTTGATATCTTGCATATAAGCGTAAAATTTGAGTTAAAATCGGCATTATGCAATTTATGATGCGCAGACTGCTCTCGTTTTACGCTGCAAAGATAATAATTCTTTAATTATTGAGGAAATTTTTCTATTAAATTTTTAGACAGACTCTTTGTATTTTGTTTTTAGCGGGCAATTGAGCCGAGGAATACCCCCTCATATTTACTGGCTGTCTTGAAGTTGATTTCACACATAGTCATTTGTGTATTAGTAGGGTGCATTTCAATCTCATCGAAAGTGAAATCGGGATACGAGGTTGCATCTGCGCCTAAGCCAACTACCGGGATAATGTTCTTGGCCTCAATCTTGTAGCCGTTTTCAATGTCTCCGGTAAGGGGGAGCCCTGAGAGAGTAATTATCGAGAGGGTTACGGGCATTTCTTCCGCGAATTTCACGTTGTGGATTGAGATGTCGGCAGTGCGACTGCTCATATTTACTTTTACTCCGATTTGGGGTGTGAGTGTAGTAAATTCTTTTTCAGAGCCGTCGGAGGTTTTGTACTTGGTGACGAGTGAACCGGCATAGTAACAAGTCTTTGGAAAAGCGCGAATGGTATATTCGTCTTTTACAGTGAATGCCATAGTCATGAGCGCTGCACCTAAGGGCTTCACACCGGTTACGGTACTTTCGCCGGTATAGTAGTTGTAGTCTTGGATATAAGTTGCAATGAAATTTTGGATTTCGCGTCCATCGTTGGAAGCAAAGTTGCCTCCATAGTAGAATATTTTGTTATATGCCGGAGAGTCTGACATCTGCGGCGAGGTAAATCTGAGTTCCTGCAGCCCGGCAACGCGAAGGTTGCTAACCGAGAAATCCCAAAGGCCGGACATTGTACCCACAGTGTAAGTGTAAACCGGCTCTTCCGACAGTGTGACCTGTGAGTCCTGTTTGGCGTTGACCGGGATAATGCAAGTGGGCAGCTGTCCGCTTGTTTGGAATGAGTTCGATGGCTGCTTTTTCTCGTTAATGTCATCGCAAGACGTGCTGATAATCAGCATGGAGGCAGCCAGTGTGAATAGTAATTTTTTCATTTTGTTGCGGTTTTAAAGATTATGATTTGAGATGAGAAGTAGATTTTGTAAATGTTCACAAAAAATAGATTTAACTTTATCCATTTGACAAGTGCGACCGAGTTCGGCTTGCAGGGAGGTTACACCCTTGTCGGTAAATCCGCACGGATTAATGGCCGAAAATGCGGACAGACGCGTGTTTACGTTAAGTGCGAGACCATGCATGGTCACACCGCGACTTATCTTTACTCCGATAGCACAAATTTTGCGTTCGGCCGGAGAGCTGACTCCCACCCACACGCCGGTGGCTCCTTCCACTCTTTCGCCTTTCACTCCGAAATCGGCTATTGTACGGATTACGGCCTCTTCCAATATATTAATGTATTGCTTCACACCAAGGCGGTGAAGATGCAGGTTTATAATGGGATATACAACAAGTTGACCGGGGCCGTGATATGTGATGTCACCTCCTCTTTCAATTCGGATACACTCCACTCTTTCGGGCAGCAAGAGCAGATTTTCCGGGTGTCCGTGTTTGCCGAGTGTGTAAACATCTTTATGTTCGGTAAGATATATACGCTCGGTCTCTCCGGCGATAACTGCCTTTTGAGCTTCTTGCTGTAAAAGCCATATGTCTCTGTAAGGAGATAAACCTAAATCTATTACTTTAATCCTATCAGTCATAATACATGTTTGTCAGCATGATAGCTGCTTCTAACCATTGGCGCGCTCTCTACGTGGCGAAAGCCTTTGCCCATGGCTATTCGTCCGTAATCTTCAAATTTCTCCGGCTCCACATATTCTTGTACCGGCCAATTGTGGCGAGTTGGCTGCAAGTATTGCCCGATTGTCATTACCTCCACACCGGCTTCGCGCAAATCGTCCATCACTTGTATAATCTCATCGGGCGTTTCACCCAAGCCGAGCATTATGCCGCTTTTGGTGCGTACACCTTTTGATGCAATGTATTTAAGCACCGAAAGAGAGCAATCGTAAGTGGCTACACTACGCACTTGCGGAGTGAGGCGGCGCACTGTCTCCATATTATGACTGATAATATCCGGGCCGGCGTCAATAATCATGTCAAGCAATTCGGTACGCCCCTGCATATCGGGGATAAGTACCTCCATGGTAGTGTCCGGGCACTCTTTTTTGAGCCGGCGAATGAGTTCCGCCCAATGAGCGGCGCCGAGGTCGGGGAGGTCATCGCGGTCCACAGAAGTGATTACAGCGTGTTTGAGTTTAAGCTCTTTCACGGAGCGAACTATGTGGTCTATTTCTTTTGAGTCAAGAGGAGAAGGGCGTCCGCTTGTCACGTTGCAGAATTTGCAATTGCGGGTGCAAACATTGCCTCCAATCATGAATGTGGCTGTGCCTCGGCTCCAACATTCACCTCTGTTGGGGCACATTCCCGATGAGCATATCGTATGTATATGCTTTTCATTTAGAAGCCCCACAACTTGTTCGGCTTTAAATCCTTTGGGAAGATGTACTTTAAGCCAATCAGGCTTATGACGAAAATCAGCTTTCATTGCGTTAGTCCATTCTGTTTTTATAATCTTCGTATGAGTATTCGCGTAACAAGGAGAGTGTCCCTATCGATGAGCGGAACCATATTGAGGGGTGTTGCAGACCGTTAAACATAGTCGTTTTCACGGTAGTGTAATGGTTCATATCTTCAAGGGTCAAGCGTTGGCCGGGGAGAAGCGGCTTATCAAATTTCCAGAAGCCGACGAAATCGCCGCTAAGGCATGAGTTGCCGCCGAGGCGATAGGGCAGACCATTTTCTGAATTATCATCAAGAGCTTCGGCGATAATCGGTTTGTAGGGCATTTCAAGGGTGTCCGGCATGTGGCACGCAAATGATGCGTCAATAATGGCAGTGCTTACTTCCTGATTTTCAACTACGTCCATTACGGTTGTAATCAAATCACCGGTGCGCCAGGTAAATGCACTTCCTGGTTCAAGTATTACTTTAATATGCGGCCAACGCTGTTTGAATTCTTGCAAGATGCGTATCAACAGTTCCGTGTCGTAGTCTTCGCGTGTCATCAGGTGTCCGCCGCCCATGTTTACCCATTTTACATGGGGAAGATATTTCCCGAACTGGCTCTCAAATGCAGCGAGTACGGTAGCGAGGTCTTGCGCCGAGCTTTCACACAGAGCATGAAAATGCAATCCGTCAATTCCTTCGGGCAGCTCATCGGGCAAAGTGTCGTCCGTCATGCCGAAACGACTTCCCGGTACACACGGATTATAAATGTCAGTGTCTATCACGGAACATTGAGGATTAACTCTGATGCCGGCTGACACATTGTCTTTCTCTCGCATCAACGGATAAAACTCGTGGAATTGTGCAAGCGTGTTGAAGGTGATGTGAGAGCAATGCTTGAGAAATAAAGGAAAAGTTTGATGTGTATATACCGGGCAATATGCGTGTACATCGCTGTGCAGTTCTTCCACTCCAAGTAGCATCTCATTCAGAGAGCTGGCCGTAGAGCCGGTAATGTATTCGCGTATAATGGGGAACGTTTTCCAAAGCGCGTTGGCCTTGAAAGCCATTATAATATCTACCCCGGCGCGTTCTGCTACACTGTGTATAAGGGAAAGATTGCGGCGCAGTTTCTCCTCATATACTATATAAAACGGAGTGGGTATTTCGTTGATATTATGCCTCATGTATTGTTAGTCTTCAAGTGTTAATACAGCTATTCTGGCAAAGAGAGTTTTCTTTCCGACAGACTCGAAGTCTACAACAATCTTCAAGTCATCACCCTCTTTTCTCTCGGTGATTGTGCCTCTCCCGTATCTGTTATGTATCACTACCGCTCCGGGTACCAATTTTTCCGGGTCAACATTGTTTTTTACAGAGTCGGGTATTTGCAATGAGTTGCCGGAGGAGAGATGAGAGTCTCGGCGGCGCGAGTTTGAACGGAGTCGTTCCGGCTCACTGTCTATAAACACCGGTCGACGTGATGAGGAAATTGAATTTATCAAATCGTCAAACGGGTCAGCCGTCGGCTTGCGCGAGAACAGGTTGTTGCAGCCTACCAATTTCAGGAACTTTTTGTCAAGGTCATACAGAAAACGCGATGGCATACTGATTTCCGTCTGTCCGTTGCGGAAACGCGACCCGGCAAACGAAATCGTGCAATCGGTCTTGGCTCGTGTGATTGCCACATACAGGAGTCTGCGTTCCTCTTCCAACTCCGATTGTGAGTCAACCGACAGAGCCGAAGGGAATAAATTCTCTTCAACTCCAACGATATATATATGCTTGAACTCAAGACCCTTGGAAGCGTGTACCGTCATGAGCGTAACTTTCGGTTCATCAGTATCTTCATTCTTGTCTTGATCCGTAGCAAGTGCTACCTCACTGATAAAGTCAGCCATACCGATTTGCTGCTCACCCGCCTCTAATCTGCTTTCCACAAAGGAGGAAAGACCGTTGAGCAATTCAAGCAAGTTTTCTTTGCGCGAGATGGACTCCGGAGTGTTGTCGTGCATCAAAGACGCGAGCATTCCGGTGCGGTTGTAGATTAGTTGAGCAAGCTCATAAGCATTGGCCTCGGCTTCGTTGTCGTCAATAAATTTCTGAATAAGAGTAGCAAAGTTCAAAAGCTTTGTAACCGTTCCTTTATTTACTTTTACCCCACTGTCTTCCAGAGAGTTAATCACGCCCCACAGACTTACGCCGTTCTGCATGGCGGCAGCCGTGAGTTTCTTCATCGTAGTTTCTCCGATACCACGTGAGGGGTAATTGATTATGCGCCGCAAAGCCTCGTCATCATCCGGGTTAAGAGCAAGTCTGAAATAAGAGATAGCATCTTTCACCTCTTTGCGCTGATAGAACGAAAGGCCTCCGTAAATGCGATAGGGGATAGCTCTCTTGCGAAGACTCTCTTCCAGAATTCGGCTTTGAGCATTCGTGCGGTAAAGAATGGCATAATCGTCCCATGAATCATGTGCTGACAATTTGCTTTCCGATATTGAAGTGGCCGTCACAACGCTCTCGTCAAGGTCGGAATATGTGCGAACAATTCTTATCGGAGCACCTTTGCTGTTCTCTGAAAAAATATGTTTTGGTATCTGATTGCGGTTCTTGGCAATCAGTGAGCCGGCTGCATCAACTATATTCTGTGTGGAACGATAATTGCGTTCCAGTTTGAAGGTTTTCAGTCCGGGATATTGCTTTTCAAGCCCGAGTATATTGGAAATATTTGCACCGCGAAAGGAGTAGATACTTTGCGCATCATCGCCCACCACACATAAATTGCCACTTTCCCGGCTCAACTGCGAGATGATTAAATGCTGCGCGAAATTGGTGTCTTGATACTCATCAACAAGGATATATCTGAAAAATTCGCTGTAATGCCGCAGAATATCAGGATTGTCGCGAAGCAAAACATTCATGAAATATAGAATGTCGTCAAAATCCATGGCCTGCGCAATCTTCAAGCGTTCAGTGTACAATTCAAAGATGCGCCCGATCATCGGTCGTTTCAGAGCCTTGTCGCGCAGGTAATAATCTGCATCGCGCACATACATGGCGGCGTTTACCAAATCATTCTTGGCCTTGGATATGGCAGATGCCACTACCGCCGGCTTATATTGCTTTTCATCAAGCCCCAAATCTTTTATAATGCTCTTTATCAAAGCTTTGGAGTCCGAGGCATCATATATGGAGAAGTCGTGGCGAAATCCTATGCGGTCGGCATTGGTTCTGAGCAGACGCAAAAAAATGGAGTGGAAAGTACCCATCCACAGTCGGGAAGCAACTTTGGCACCGGCCACCTGCGCAATACGCTCTTTCATTTCGCGTGCCGCCTTGTTGGTAAATGTCAGAGCCATAATTCGGTAAGGCTCAAAGCCGAGTGCAAGAAGATGTGCTATCTTATAGGTTAGCACACGTGTCTTTCCCGAACCGGCACCGGCTATTACGAGGCACGGGCCGCCGGTGTACAACACGGCGGCTTGTTGTTGCTCGTTCAGTTCCAGAACATAATCGGGGAGGGGTGTCTCTGTTGATATGTTTTTGCTCTCAAGCATAATTCAATTTTCAATTGGGCCAAGCATGGCTGAATTCCAATCCGGTATTTCAGGTATAAAATGATATTCACCGTCTTCGCTTATGCGGCAACAGTAGTGAGCCATGCCGTTGCTTACTGTAAGGTAAGGAGCGCCGAATATCTTGTTGTATCTCATGGCTTGATCAAAAACTTCTTGATTTATAGCTACATGAGGGGCTTTGTACTCAATTACCATGAAGGGAGCACCGTGGCGGTCGGCCACCAAAGTGTCGGCTCTGCGTCTGAGTCCGTTGATGTCAAGACTCAGTTCATTGGCCATGAGTGACATCGGGAAGTGTTTGTCGCGTATAAGCCATTCAGTGAAGCGGCGGCGCACATACTCCTCCGGCGTAAGTGCCACATATTTAGAGCGGATCGGATCCCAGATTTCGGGTTTTCCTTCCGGATTTAAACGTGTCTTCACCGGATAATCCGGTAAGTTTAGCGGCGGGAATTTCATTTGTTATAAGCGGGGTCGTATGCGCTGTTAAGGATATGTGCGAGGCGTAAGCCTCCTTTCAGAAATTGTTGCTCGATTACCGGCATCCAGTTGGCTATGTAGTCATAGCTCACCACGGTACCTTCGGGAGTAGTGCTGTAAATCTCCTTGGCTATCTCGTATGTCTCACGTCCCCAATCGGTTACCGTGCCTTCAATCAACAAAGACTGCAAATCTTCCGGGGCACGGTCTATTTGTTCCGCCCATTCGGAATAGCTCCATTTGTGTCCGGTCTCCACAAGGTTTGTATCCCAAACGGAGTGCAGGTTGGTGTCACGTTCAAAAAACTTGATATTGTGGTTGTTGCCACCGCGGTCTTTGTATCTGCCCATGTGCATCGGTTGGTGCAGGTCGCCCATAAGGTGTATCACCATTTTAAGAGCCAACGCCTCATTTTCATCTCCTTTGCCGAGCTTTGCACTTTGCTCGTCAATGGCTCGCAGAATGTCACCTTTGGGATTGACAAACGACTTGTCGTATGTCTCATCGGCATCAATGTTCTTGTAATGCCAAGTGCGTGAATAGTCATATTCCGGGGTATGGGAAGCATTGTCAAGCCAGTTGGCCCAATACACCAAACTTTGACCTTTCAGCAAAGAGTCAATGGCTGCTGCCGTACGCGGAGTTAAGTGTCTTTCGGCAATGTGTACCACAGTGTCGTGTCCTTTCTGTCCCCAACCAAAAGCCGGAAGAGTAAATATAACCGCACACACGGCGGCAACTAATGTTTGAATTTTTTTCATCTCAATTATCAATTAGACTACAAATTTAATAAAAAAAACTCAGACCACATATATAATTTTACAACGCTTTGATTTATAGTGTAATAATTAATCTCAAAGCAAAGGTTCAATTTTATAAATGTATAGCTTGAAATCAACGGTAATCGCTGCTTCTCAAATTTTCTTTATAATTTTGCAGTTGACAGATTTTTTTCGCTGCTTCTATGGCTGGAAATTTTAATACATACATCAACAATATTGAAGTTGACTTTTGGAGAGACCTGTGTGTCAATCATGGCGAGCTTCGCTGTTACTCAAAGGGCGATGATTTTGTCAAGGCCGGAACTGTCGGAAGGTATATCGGATATATAAAGTCCGGCACACTTAAATATGTGGAATATTCCTGTGACGGAGCAGAGCACGTTATCGGTCTTGAATTTGCCGATGAGTTCGTTACAGACTTTCCTTTCTCGATTTATGGCAATAAGTCAAGAGCGTCTATAAATGCCGTGTCAGATTGCGAAATCTACTGCATACAGGTTTCTGAAGTCCGAAAACTCATGGAAAGTGATAACAGAGTCAAAGAGATTGTAATGCACTCCACTGAGGCGGTGTTTGCTACTGTCTATGACCGTTATGTAGCTCTCTATACTCAAACGCCACAACAGCGATATGATGAACTTGTAAGGCGCCACCCCGACCTTTTCACCCTCTTTTCACTCAAAGACATCGCTTCATTTCTCAATATTACTCCCACTCACCTCAGCCGCTTGCGCAAAAATATCTGAATACCAATAAATTAACATTTTTTTAACTTAGAGGGGTAACTTCACAACATTTGTTGAGACAAATCCGATTTATTACTTGTAATTTTGCATCTGAAAACCAATAATTACAACAATATGAAAGCGATATTTACTGCGGTTATGTTCTTCTTGATTGAGATTGCCGCGATTGCGCAAGAGCAGGCCGACACAATAGTTACCCGTCAATTACAGGAAATCGTTGTAGAAGCGCCGCGAGTAGTCCGCAAAGCTGACATGGACGTGTATTTTCCTTCGCAAAGTGCGGTGGATAATTCCAAGAACGGTGTCCAACTTCTCAACAACCTGATGATTCCCTCGCTCACCGTAATTGATGCACCGGGTACAATCCAAGCTGCCGGCGAATCGGTTCAGGTGCGTATCAATGGCCGTCAGGCTTCTATTGACCAAGTGCGTTCACTTCTCCCCGGCTCAATCAAGCGTGTTGAATGGATTGATAACCCGGGACTCCGATACAACGGTGCAAACTATGTACTGAATTTCATTGTAGCCAATCCCACTGTGGGCGGTGCCCCCCAAGCCGAAGCCGAGCCGGCACTGAATGCACCACGTGGTTATGCCTGGGCCGACTTGAAACTCAACTCCGGCCGTTCGCAATGGAAAATAGGTGGTAATTTCAAATATAGCAACAAGTTGAAATCGCATCGCTCCTACACGGAAACATTCACTTTCCCCGACGGACAATCCATAACTCGCAACGAAACTTCGCGCGGCGGCTATATGGACAACACCATGGGCAGAGCTTGGATTGAATATAGCTATATCAAGCCGGACACAACCATTTTCTTTGCCGGAATCAACGATTATCATACGTTCAGAAACCGCACTCATTATGACGGCTTGATGGAATACAGCAATTGTCCTGATGACATTCTTTTGTCTGAGCAGTCAGGCTCAGACGGAAACAATCCGCAGTTCTCGGCTTACTTGGAGCAGCATTTCAAGTACAACCGTCCGCGATAGCATCTTGATGCGCGATGAGGCTTGTTGTAACTTTG
>JAMPIK010000039.1 GCA_023662865.1 Prevotella sp. | reverse complement strand
GCCTGTCGGAACTCGTTTTCGTGGGGTTAATGCTATGCAAGCGCACGCGCTTGGGATTATTTCAGTTTTTTGGCTGATTCTTTGGGGAGAGCTTCTTTGTTTACGTATATACCCATTGTTTTAGCGAGGAAGTAGGGTTCGGAAACGTAGAAGAAACCGTCGTAAATCTGGTTTGTGTCCCATGAATTTTTAACTTTGTAGTAGCGGTTTCCTTCCTGGTCTGTTGCGATACCTACGAGTTCCATGCCGTGGTCGTCGGTAGTTTCAAGGTTGTCAAAGCCTTTCTGACGAGATTCTTGAGTTACGGTCTGCTCCTTGCAAGGGCCGGTGATTTCGTATTTTTCCGCCTCGCGATCCTTGTCGGAGAGTTTCACCCAACGGGAAAGCTCTGTGCCGTCCATGTCTTTTTCTGATTTAGCTTCGGGCAGAAGCGCATAGCCTTTTGTCCATTTGAAGCCGGGTTCGGAAACATCGGCACTCCACACTACTGGATAGCCTTTTTCAAGAGCGTTGTCTACGATAGCTTTCATTTCCTCCATGGGCACATTCCAAGAGTCAGCCCACAGCCAGTTGTCGGCTACTTCAACGGGGAACCAAGTGTAGAAGGGGTGGTGAGTCCAAGAAGTTACGGAGATATAGTCGTCCATGTTCAGAGGGAGAGACTTTGCGAAAGACTGCGGAGTGTAGGTTTTGCCTTCGTAAGTGAAAGTCTCGGGGAGCTCACCGAAATATGATTTGAGGATACCTTCGTAACCGGCTTTCCAAGCGGGAGAAAGTTTTTTGCGACCCGGTTTTACGACAGCTTGCATATAAGCGGACAGGACATCGGCCATTTCGTAATGGTCGTGTTTGTCTTCGCCGTAGTTGAGACCGGAGTAAACGGACTCGGGTACAACGCCGTAGTTGGCCCATACATAAGGCACATCGATTGCGGAGCCACCTTGAGCGAAGTTGATTGTACCGCCCATGCGCTGATATTTCTCGGCTTTGTCGAGATAACAGTGGTAGACGGAGAACATTTCGGAGAGGTCATATTCCTTGCCGGTTTTGCGCAACAGTTCGTCTTCAAGGAAAGAAGTAGTTGCGAAGCACCAGCAAGTACCTGACTTGTTTTGGTCTTTTACCGGAGTTGTCTTTACGAGCTTGACGTCAGTAAATTTAAAACCGGTTGAGTCGGGATTTTCGGGTTTTGCCTTATCGGCAAGGGCTGCCGGGGCGCAGAGAGCCGCAACAGCGGCCAGTGTGAGTAATTTTTTCATTGATATCGGGTTAAAATTATTGTCAAACATTAAATCGGAAGTGCATTATGTCGCCGTCTTGCACCACATATTCTTTGCCTTCAACGGCAAGTTTACCGGCTTCTTTTACGGGAGTTTCTCCGCCAAGGGAGACATAGTCATCGTATTTTATCACTTCGGCGCGGATAAAACCTTTTTCGAAGTCGGTGTGAATTATGCCGGCGCATTGCGGCGCCTTTGAGCCACGCATGAAAGTCCATGCACGCACCTCATCGGGACCGGCGGTGAAATATGTTTGTAGGTCGAGCAACGCATAGGCGGCTTTAATAAGACGACTCACACCGCTTTCGGCAAGCCCCATGTCTGCAAGGAACTCCTGACGCTCCTCGTAGCTTTCAAGCTCGGCGATTTCCGACTCGGTGCGAGCCGCGACAACGAGGATTTGCGCACCCTCATCGGCTACCGCCGCGCGTACGGCCTCAACATAGGCATTCCCCTCGGCGGCGGACGCATCATCTACATTGCAGACATACAGCACAGGCTTTGAAGTAAGCAGGAAGAGCTCGCGTGCGAACTTTTGCTCATCCTTTGTTTCGAAGGAAACAGTACGTGCGCTTTTACCATGCGTGAGGGCTTCTTTGTAAGCTTTGAGGACACCCACCTGCATTTTCGCGTTTTTGTCGCCACCGGTTTGTGCCTGTTTTTCTGTTTTTTGCAGGCGGTTTTCAACCGTTTCGAGATCCTTGAGCTGAAGCTCGAGGTCAATTATTTCTTTATCACGGACGGGGTCAACCGAGCCGTCAACGTGTGTGATATTATCATCGTCGAAGCAGCGGAGTACGTGTATAATGGCATCTGTTTCGCGTATGTTAGCGAGGAATTTGTTGCCGAGGCCTTCCCCTTTGGAAGCACCTTTCACCAAGCCGGCGATGTCGACAATTTCCACAGTAGCCGGGACAACGCTTTTGGGGTTGCACATTTCGACAAGCTTGTTAAGGCGTTCATCGGGAACAGTGATTACCCCCACATTGGGCTCGATAGTACAGAAAGGGAAATTGGCTGACTGAGCTTTGGCGTTGCTCAGACAGTTAAACAGTGTAGACTTGCCTACATTTGGCAGGCCGACAATACCGCATTGAAGTGCCATATAAAATCAATTGTTTTGGCGCAAAATTACAACAAAATTTTGTGTTTGCAAAATGCCGTGTCGGGCGTGGGCAATTGATTGCGCAGAATTTGCGCGAGTTTTTTCATGCCGGAAGTTGCCGGCTCGGCAATCAGCGTAACCGGCAAGCCGGCCGGGGTATGAGCGGGATTGGGGTCAATATAATATATAGGAGTGCCGGGACGCGCACAAGAAATAAGGCCGGCTGCCGGGTAGACGTTCAGGCTTGTGCCGATAACAACGAGTATGTCAGCATCAGCTACAAGATCCATTGCCGGAGCAATGTTCGGCACCGCCTCTTGGAAGAACACGATATGGGGGCGCATGAGGTCGCCGTTTTTCCCTCTTGTGCGAGGAGAAGACTCAAGGTTGTCGGCCGAAAGCGTTTCGGTGTAATCAGGATTTGAGATTGAGCGGAGTTTCATCAGCTCGCCGTGCAAATGCAGCACATTTGAGGAACCGGCACGTTCGTGGAGGTCGTCTACGTTTTGCGTAATCACCTGTACATCAAAGTCTTTTTCAAGGTCTGCAATAATTTTGTGAGCCTCATTGGGCTGCACGTTTACGAGCTGCCGGCGCCGTTCGTTGTAAAATTTATGCACCAAATCCGGGTCTGCACGAAAGCCATCGGCCGAGGCGACTTGCATTACGGGATATTGTTCCCAAAGACCGCCGGCATCTCGAAAGGTTGTAATTCCGCTTTCGGCGCTTACACCGGCACCGGTAGAGAAAACGATTTTCTTCTTCATGAATGTTAAATTATCAAAGCACAAATTTAGTTAAAAAAATTGAATATTCAGGTATATTAACAAAAAAAGAGTCTTCATGTTTGGTATATACATTTTTTTATAATAACTTTGCGCTCGCGCAGAGGGGACTTCGACTGCCTGCTGTGCGAGTTGCCTCTGTAGTTCAACGGATAGAATAGAAGTTTCCTAAACTTTAGATAGGAGTTCGATTCTCCTCGGAGGTACCAAACCTAATGTCTCTAACAGACTAATATCAATATAGTTATAGGGACACTTGTTCCAGTACGAAAAGAATAAACCAATACAAATATGAAAGTTAAATACCTCTTGTCCGCTGCACTGATGGCCGCAGGTCTGTCAGCATCGGCAGTTCCGGCGTATCCGGGATTAATTCAG
This sequence comes from Prevotella sp., assembly GCA_023662865.1. Lineage (GTDB taxonomy): Bacteria > Bacteroidota > Bacteroidia > Bacteroidales > Muribaculaceae > Lepagella. The sequence goes on along the minus strand of JAMPIK010000039.1, from coordinate 2,134 downwards.
CGTACGCTTGAAGACGGCACGATGGTGAATGTGCGTCTTCACGGCGATGAATATTTCAGTTATATGACTGATGAGCAGGGCTTTCTGCTTGAACAGAAAGGGAATGTCCTGAGTTATAAGATGGCTAACGGAGCTCGCATTGAAGCTACCGAGAATGTGATTGCACAAATGCAGAAAGCAGAAGAGGCTTCTGCGTCCGTGCAGATGGTACGTGCGCCGCAAATGCAGCGTATGGCCGAGCTGAACAAGCTGGGACGTACCAACTTCTGCACTACCGGCGATGTGCACTTCCTTGTGCTCCTTGTGCAATATGACGATATTAAATTCTCATCGCCCACCATCCGCGAGGATATGAACGAAATGCTCAACGGTGAGAATTATACCAAAAACGGAGCTCACGGCTCCATGCGTGAGTATTACATCAAGAATTCAAACGGTGCTTTCCGCCCCACATTTGATGTGTCGGAGGTAATCACTCTGCCGCGCACATCGGCTTACTACACCAACGGAGCCAAATATGGCCGCGTCTCGGATATGGTGTTTGATGCAGTAACTCTCGCGGATCCCACTGTAGACTTCAGCAAATATTGCTACACTACCGCCGGCGAATGCGATGCGGTAATCCTTTGGTATGCCGGCTATGGCCAGGCTGACACCGCTGACACCAATTATATTTGGCCTCATCAGAGCGCAGTGCCCAATTATATTGCAGACAACACTCGCATATATTCATATTGCTGCTTCAACGAGCTTAAAGGCGGCTCCAATTATTACAACCACGGCACACAACCCAATGGTATCGGAACTCCGGTACATGAGTTTGGCCATGTGATGGGTATGCCCGACTTGTATGACCCGAATTACATAGTAAAATCAACACCGGGCAGCTGGAGCCAGTTTGACGTGGGTCCGTACCTCGGCGACGGTTACTGCCCTCCTGCATGCAGCGGCTACGAGCGCTGGCTGTTCCGTTGGACAGAGTATGAAGATGTAGTGGACGGCACTCACTATGATCTTGAAAATCTTTCTGAGAACGGCCGTGCACTGCGTATCCCGATTATCACCATAGGCGATGATGTTCATACCAAAGAGTATTGGGTACTGGAAACTCGCAAGAAGGAAGGTTGGGATGAGTTCCTTCCCGGCGAGGGTATGCTCATTTGGCATATTGATTACGATCCGCAGAGCTGGATTGGCAACAGGGTGAATTCCAATGAAGCACACAAGCGTTGCCACCTGATTACAGCCGATGGATCCGCCAACTACGATTTGGGTAAGAAAAACGCACCTACCGCCAACGCCGCTTGGCCTTACGATAAAAATTATATCACACCGACAACAGAGATTACTCTTAAAGCCAACTATCAGTGGGCAAAACCCTTCTCTTCAACAATTGCAAATATTGCATACGACTCGGAAACCGGTGTGACATCGTTTGACTACAATATAGGCACACAGCCCGCAACCGTTACAACTATGGGTACTCCCGTTCGCGGCTTGACCGGCAGCATTCCCAATAATGAAATCACTCTTACTTGGGATGCCGAGGAAAACGCTGAGGGTTACGCACTTACAGTGTACCGCATGTCCGGCAACAAAATCGTGTATGAGAGTGAATTCAACGACAAGCCGGTAGGCAATGTCACCTCTTTCACTCTGCCCGAGTTCAACTACAACAAGATGAAACTTGAGTATCACGCATTCGTACGCACCATGCAGCACGGTCTGCCCTCTACCGAGAAGAGCAACGAAGTAGTGTTTACTCCCAACAATCTTGAGGCTGTTTCAGGCATTGACAGCGCAGTAGTTGAGGACACTCTGGTGATTGGTCTTGTCGGCGGCATTCAGGCTCCGGCTAATGCAGAGATTTTCAACATGCAGGGTCAGCGTTGCAACGCTTCCGGCTTGAATCCCGGCGTATATATGGTACGCACCGGCAATAAGGTGACTAAGGTAGTGGTTCGATAACAGACTTTTTGATAGACTTCATAATAGGGAGAGTGTGTATCGGATGGATACACACTCCCTTTTTTTGCTCAATGTTCTTAGAGCTTGTTTAATAAAAAATGTGAATGTCATGGCGGTGTATTTTTGAGCTGATTTGGCTTGTCTTGCAGGGAGCAATGCGAGCATT
>JAMPIK010000038.1 GCA_023662865.1 Prevotella sp. | reverse complement strand
ACGAGAATAGCCCTTTGTTAGTCTACATCAAACACAGAAATTTGCTACTGCCCCCGTAAATAAATCCAAACGCATAGAAATTGCACAAAGTTAACCCCACGATATGCGAGTGCCAAAAGCACGAGTCTGCGTGGGGTTAACTTTGTACCCCCCGGGAAAGCCCACTGACCTACTGCCAGCCGAATCTTGTTAAAATAAGTTAATCCCTAAAAACCATATATCAGACACACAACCAATTACCCCCAAAGAAACCTTTTTTCAAAGATACCCCCTCCCCCTCATATTAACTTTGAGCTAAAAAAGCATGAAACGTCTACTTTTGCTCATTGCCCCCGCAGCTCTATGCGCCTGCTCAACTACTAAAACCGTCTACGTGCCGATAGAAACAAACGTCGCACATTCCGACTCGCTTTACCGTACAACCCTCCGCACCGACACAATCCGCGAACGCGATTCTGTAACCCTCACTCAACGTGGCGACACGGTATTCCTGACCAAGCTCCAACTCCGAGAGCGTATTCACAACCGCACTGACACTCTCTACCGCACTCTCAACGACACGATTAACATTGAAAAAGCCGTACCGATCCCGGTTGAAAAGAAGCTCTCCGTAAAGCAACGCATTCAGCAAGCCATAGCCCTTCCATCTCTGATTGTCGCCGCCTTCCTCGCCCTGCTCCTCATTCGCCTGAACCGCAAAAATAACTGAACAATCCAAATCCCCGAGAAAGTACTGAAGTTATGCTGAATTTATGCGGTCTGAAATTTTTTCGCTAATTTTGCGTGAGAATTCAACCGCCAATATGGAAACAATTCAGCAAACTTCACGCTTCTCTCATATATACCGACTCCTCTTCAAACTCGGTCTCCCCGTGCTTGTCACCCAGCTCGGCACAATCGTTGTGAGCATGGTAGACACCATGATGGTAGGAGACTACGGCACGCGCGAACTCGCTTCGGCTGCTTTCGTCAACAACCTGTTCATGGTGCCCATTGTAATGCAAATGGGATTTGCCGGAGGAGTCACTCCCCTCATCGGCGCTCTCTATGGTGCTTCCAAACACACCGAAGCCGGGAGCATGCTCCGCGTGGCCATTAAGCTCAATGTATATTTGGCACTGATTATATGCGCCGTTATGGGCTCGATATTCTTCGCCTTGCCATACCTCGGACAGCCACAGGAGCTCCTCCCTTTAATTCGTGAGTACTACCTCATTGTACTAATCTCCGTCCTCTCCGGATCCCTCTTCTTCCCGACAATGCAAATGGCAATGGGTATTACCGACACCGTCACCCCAATGCTGATTATTGTTTGCAGCAACGTCCTCAACTGCGTAGGCAACTACATATTTATTTTCGGACACTTCGGCATGCCCGAACTTGGCCTCAACGGCGCCGGACTCAGCACCTTGTCCGCGCGTATCCTCTGCTCCGCGGCAATGGTTGCGGTAGTGTTTTACGGAAAACGATACCGCCCCTACCAAAGCGGCCTGCGTACTCGCGCTAAACACACAAGCCAACACCGCAAGATGAACCGCACATCAATCCCGACTATGATACAAGCCGGCGTGGAGACAGCCCTCTGGGGTCTCGGCGCCGTTGTCAGCGGATGGTATGGCAAAGAGCAACTCGCAGCATATCAGGTGGTTTTAGTAATGGGGCAACTCGGCTTCATGACATACATGAGCTTTGCCACCGCCACCTCCATACGCATCGCCAACCTCACGGGCATATCCGACTTGCAAGGCATCCGGCACACCTGCCGTTGCGGCCTCCACCTCAACCTCGCATTGGCCACCTTGGCATCTCTCACCTTCATACTCTTCGGTGCAGACCTGCTTACCATTTTCACCCCGGACACCACAGTCATCACCCTGGGTATAGCCCTCATTCCACCATTGGTATTATATCAATACGCCGATGCGGTGCAAATGACCTACGTCAACGCACTGCGCGGCACATCTCGCGTACGCCCGCTCATACCCATCAGCGTAATCTCATACCTGATAGTCGGAGCCCCGGTAATGCTCCTGCTCGCCTCAGGCCTGGGCATGACCGTAAGCGGAGTCTACTACAGCTTCTCAGTAGCCCTGCTCGTAGCCGCACTCCTGTACATACGCGCCTTCCGAAAAGTCCTCCGCCAACCTCTCTAATCCCCCCTACTGTCATCCCACCACACAACTCGGTTACATCCCAATTTGAGATGTCTTTATATTATTGTACACGCGCGAGTCAAAAAAACCTCTACTTTTTTAAATAAAATTTAAAATTTCTTTTGGTGTATTAAAAAAATGATTTATATTTGCACTTGGAAACACTTCTTAACTAAAACTTCATGACAGCTCGCGCTTCATATCATATACTCGCCCACTGCAGGCTCAACCTTGACTGGCTCGTTGCCGGCTTGGTGAGTCGTTAATGCAGGGACCTCATCAAGCCACAATAAATACCCGGCGGCATCGTTCCGTATTTCGGATTATGTGACTACGCTTTCCTCCCACAAGAAAAACATTCTCTTTTCTATACAAAGTATCTACCGATACAGACCTCCTTCCCTCCTGATATTCATTTCGACTCACCGACATCATCAGAGACTGACCCACTCTTAATCGTTTGTATTTGCGATTAATCCCTTTGGCAGTTCTCCGGTGTTGTCGCTTTATTTTACACCTTTGTTATTAATAATCAAATACATAAATCATTCAATTTAAGCCCTATGAGAAAGCTCTACACTACTCTGTTGCTTATGATGGCCCTGATAGCGGCCGTTGCGCCCCCGGCTTGGGCGAAGCACTCCGAGCCCGAACCTCTGCCTTGGACTCCACGGCTCGGCAAGATTCTCGGCTCTATCAATGCCGACTGGGAGGAATATCTCAGAATTGACCGTACAAATCGCGAAGCCGGCGAATCGACTTCCGCCTACAACGGCTCATGGAGCGGTTTGGCAAACACCGGCTGCTTTACCTCAATTGCCTCTTCTACCGGCACTCAAGCAAACTACAATAAAACTCCGCATAACGACTACCTCTTCCTCCCGCCAATGGAGTTTGAGGCCGGCGAATGTTATGTAATTGCCTTCGAAGCGGCTCAATATGCCAAATACAGACCACTCAATCTCCCCGGCGAATTCAGCCTGACATTGGCTCAGACTCGCGACAAAGCGGGTGCCGAAGCCGGTCAGGTGATTATGCACCCCACTTCCGTGCCTATGGCTAACACGCCTATTACTCACGGCACACCCTTCATTCAGTACTTCGTCCCCGAAAAGAGCGGCGTGCAGAGCCTTGTGTTCAAGTGTACATCGCTCGGCGGCGCCGGTAACTTCGTGCTTTTCAACGTAAACGAAACCATGAGCGTGAAGCACACTCACACTTCGCTGCCCCAAGCTCCCACAGACTTGAAGGCCACTCCCGATGCGTCCGGCAAAAAAGAAGTGACTGTCTCTTTCAAAGCCCCGACTCTCACTGTGCTCGGTCAGCCCGTTCAGGAAATGACTTTCATCAACGTGTATGTTGACGGCAACATCTACGAGAAAATAGACAACCCGGTTCCCGGTCAGGAATATTCAGTTACTCTGAAAGCCTCTCAGTCCACCTCCGCAACCGTTGCCGTGCGTGCCGGTAATACCCACGGCCTCGGCGATGCCGCCGAAGTGAACTGTACTATCGGCTATGAGCTCAAGAAGGCTGACACCAAGCAGCTCCGCAGCCTGAACGGCATTTACTACGATTACGTTATCCGCGCTTCGTTCCACAACAACACTGTTAATCTGAAATGGCTTGAAACCGAAGGCGAAAATGTGACATACTCCGTAGTGCGTATGCCCGACGGAAAGATTATCGCAGAAGACATCTCTGAACTCACCGTAACCGACCCCGAACTCAAATCGGACTTCCCGGCCAACTTCCAATATCAGCTCACCGCCAAGATTGACGGCGTAGCTCAGACTCCCGTTTATTCAAATGCAATTGGTATCAACAACGAGATGCCCTATATGCTCTCCTGGCCCAACGAACGCTCCGGCTATGAGTGTACCTTCATTGACAACTCCGGCCATGAGTTCTCTTCAATCGACGGCGGCCGTGGTATGTCTGCCGGTTGGGGTACTACCGAAGGCGAATGGTTCTTCACTCCTTCCGTGAAACTTGAACCCGGAAAGCACTACCGTATCGAGACTGCCACCGGCAACTGGCTGCGTCCCGTGCATTTCGAAATCAAAGCCGGTATCGCCGGAAACACTCCCGACGACATGACTGTCACCATGATGGAAGAATTCCTTGAAACCAATGACATTAACGACGGCGGTACCGAACACGACGGCTTCTTCACCGTACCCGAGGCCGGCGCTTACTTCATCGGTGTAAAGGCCTGGACCGACACCAACTCCCCGGAGACAATGTGCGTTAAATACCTCAAAATCACCGAGGTTAGCAACCAACTCCCGGCTGCCGTTGAAAACCTCAGTGTGAAGTTCAATCAGGAAGACCCCACCAAGGCCACCCTCTCTTTCAATGTCCCCACAAAGAGCATCGCCGGTATTGATCTTACCGAGGTGACTCGCGTGGACGTGTACAAAGACAGCGAGCTGCTTGCCTCCATCGACAACCCCACACCCGGCGCACTCGAAACTTTTGACATCGAGGCCAAAATGGGCGAGCAAATCATCTACAAAATTGTCCCCGTACTCGGCGAGACTGAAGGTGTCCCCACCGAACTCCCCGTGTGCATCCTCGTTGCTCCCTACGAGAACGACTTCAAGGCCATGAAGAATGCCGTCGGTTACACCATTATCGACAACGACCGCAACGGCTTCACTTGGAATATCTACAACGGAGCAATCCGCGCATATGCCACTGACAATTCCCTCGATGAATGGCTCATCGCTCCCCCCATGCACCTCGAAGGCGGCTATTTCTACAAGGTGCAGTACACCACTTCTCTCGAAGATGACGACAACGGCACTTCCAACACTACCGTCACCCTCTTTGTAGGCGATGACCCCTCTATCGAAAACCTCACTCGAGTAGCCGTACCCGAATACGCTCCCACTATGGGCGCCAACTCAATGGTGCTTCTCAAAGACTATGTCTGGATTGAAGAGACCGGCGAATATTACTTCGCATGGCATGCAAAAGGCAACCGCACACTTTGGGTCGACAATTTCTCCGTATCCGACAAGATTAACAAAAACGTGCCCGACAAGGCACTCGACCTCAAGATTGTCCCCGACAAACTCGGTGCAATGCAAGGTGAAGTATCCTTTACTTCTCCCACTCAGACCCTCAAGGGTGACCCCCTGTACGGAAATATCGACTATGTGGTTTACCGCGACGGTGCCCCCGTTTACAGTGTGACAACCACCCCAAACAAGCATATCTCTTTCACAGACAAAGGTATGACTGAAGGTGTACACCTTTACAGTGTATATCCCACAAACACCTACGGCTTGGGTCGCGAAGCTGAAGACGTTGCTTTCTTCGGTGTGAATCGCCCGACAGTGCCCGAAAACTTCCAAGTGCGCGAAACCGACACTTACGGCACAGTGCTCCTTACTTGGGATGCTCCCTCCACTGACTATGACGGCTTCCCCATTAATCCGGACCTCATTGAATACGAAATTTTCACCTATAACCCGTATGCCGGCGAAGGCGAACCCATGGAGGTATCGATTGCCAAAGGGATCAAGGCTTTCTCTTATACACACTTGGCAAAGAAACCTACTGACCCGCAAGAATTTATCCGCTACGGTATCCGCGCTCGCACTACAAAGGGCGGCTCACAGGGTCTGTTGGCTCAATACTGGATCAATGTCGGCGAGCCTTACGCTCTTCCGCTCAAAGAGTCCTTCAAGTCCTTGAAACCCAAAGTAGCTCTCATGCAACAGAACATTGACGGTTATGCCGCTTGGGGCTACAGCATTGACGACGGCACCGGTGTTACCAACTTCGACGATGACAACGGTATGGCTCTCATGGAGGTGATGTTCGCCGACAGCGAGGCTCGTCTGTTCACCGGCAAGGTGCGCATCTCCGGTGAGAATCCCGTGCTCACTCTTTACCTCTACAACAACAAGAACCTCGGCGAGGACACCAACATATTCACAATTGAGGCCGGCAACCCGCGCGATTGGTCAACAGTTGAGTCAAAGACTGTTAACGAATGGGCCGACGGTCGCGAAGGCTGGCAGAAGATTAGAGTGGACCTCTCCAATTACAAAGACGAAGTAATCCATTTGGCATTCCGCGCAAAGGCTGTCAAATATACATTCACCCACATGGACGCCATCAGCATTGGCGAAGCCGGTATGGACGACCTCACTCTCACTCAGGTTGATGCGCCACGCCGCGTAAATCCGGGCGAGGAATTTGAAATGAAAGCCACCGTCAAGAACAACGGTCTCTCCGATGCCGACATCTATACTCTGCGTATGTATCGCGAAGGTCAGCTCCTCAAATCAATTTCCGGTGTCAACATCAAACCCGACGAAGTGAAGACTTTCACTTTCACCGATGAAATTGACAAGAACGATGACGATAATGTTTACCACTACACATTTGATGTTCGTTACTCACCCGATTGCGATCTGGCCGACAATACCCGCAGCAACATTCAAGTTTCCGTCCGCCCCTCCGACTACCTGCCCAAGGTTGAAGAGCTCACCGCTACCGTGAACGATGTGAACAATATCACACTCTCATGGAAAGCTCCCGAACTGCAAACGGAAGCTAAGGAAATTGTAGACGGCGCCGAGACTTACGCAGCTTGGGAAGGTGCCGACTATATTCAGGGCGACTGGGAGAACATTGACCAAGACAAGGGTTCGATACTCTATGGTGTAGGCCTTGAAACTCTCCCCATTGCACAGCGTGCAAAAGAAGGCTGGTTCATCATGGACACTTCTTGTCCGGAAATGAAGGCTCTCAACAAGGAATTCAACTTTGAATTCTACAATGCACACTCAGGCACACAGTGCTTTGCTGCTCCCGGCCTGTACGACCGCGAAGCCATCTGCAACGACTGGCTGATTTCTCCCGAACTCAGCGGCGAGGCACAGACTGTCAAATTCTGGGTTCGCAATTGCCACCCCTCTTACTCGGAAGCATTCATCTTCTGCACATCAGAGGCTACAAGCAACATTCGCGACTTCAACGAAGTCGGTTCCGCCGGTTACGGCACTCTCACCACCGACTGGCAAGAATTCAGCTACGATGTGCCCGCCGGCACCAAGTACTTTGCAATTCGCCACGTCAGCATGGCCGGCTTCTATATGATGGTCGATGACATCACCTTCACTCCCGCCGGCTCGGAACGCCTCAACCTCGAAGGCTTCAAGGTTTACCACAACGGAAGTCTGCTCGAGACTGTCGGCAAAGACGCGGTTTCTTATTCTCACAGCAATGTGGAAGACGGTGCTCACAACTATGCCGTTGCCGCCAAGTACGACAAAGGTGAGTCTGCCGATGCTACTGCTTCTGTATCCGTTTCCTCTTTGGGCGGCATCTATATCGATGGCCCGCAGGTTTACGGTCTGAAAGGCACAATTGCGGTAAGCAATGCCGAGGGTATGGCAGTCAATGTTTATTCTGCCGACGGTGTTCATTTGTATTCATCAAAGGGCAACGACATCTTCCGCGTTCAACCCGGTGTATACGTGGTGACTGTTGATAAGGCTTCCTTCAAAGTAATTGTAAAATAAGCCAACTCCGAATCTCCTAACTATTATCATAATTATGCTATTGGGCGGAAGGGACTGAACCCCCTTCCGCCTGCCAAAATAAAAAAATGGTACTTATGAACAATAGTTCGTTAAAAATTTATTCATAGGCTAAGCGGCATCCACCGCAAAGCC
>JAMPIK010000037.1 GCA_023662865.1 Prevotella sp. | reverse complement strand
GGAAAGACTGCCCGGTTTTTTCTTCGCCGAACTTCCGCTTTCTGATAAATGTCAAGGATGGCAACAACGTGTAGTGCTGATTGGTGCTCTTTTGTTGTCAATGACTTTGCAAAGGTAGTATGTTTTTTTGGGGGGATTGGTGGAGAAAAGTTTTTCTTTTTGTATTTAGTTGGTTGTTAAGGGGATAACAATGGAAGTTTTACATTTTTTAACATAGTTTAGTGGGGCTGCGCCTGGCACTGCTATGTGCGGACGGTTATAAGCAAGCATCTTGCTCTCCCGGTTGGTGCATGCCTAATGTGACTTCTGAAACGTGGGTTGTTTATTTTTCGGTGTTGATGATGTTGAGTTGGGTGCGGACACTTTCGGCGTGTATCTGCTCTAACAGACTTCCCAAGAATGTGGCGTCAAGACCGAGCCGGACACCTTTGTCCAAAAGGGCTGTTAGCAGGCGGCTGTATCTTTCGGGTTGCATTACGGCCATATCCGCTCCGCGTTTATAGTCCCCTATTTTGCGACTTACCTCCATACGTCGCGCCAAGACCGACAACAATTCCTCATCAAGCTCATCTATCTCCATGCGCAGTCGGCTCAGTGTGTCGCTTCGGCTGCATGAGTTTCGTATCTTCAATGCTTCCAGCATTTTTATGAGGTTGTCGGGTGTAAGTTGTTGTCCGCCATCGCTTAGAGCGCAGCCCGGATTAGGATGGCTTTCAATCATCAAGCCATCAAAGCCCATATCCAACGCCTTTTGCGAAAGCGTCTTGATATGCACGCGCTGTCCGCCGGTGTGGCTGGGGTCATGCAAAATCGGCAATGCCGGCAAACGTCGGTGAAGCTCCATGGGTATCTGCCATATAGGCGCATTGCGGTACGGCGCACTTTTATATACTGAGAAACCGCGGTGTATTGCGCCCAATCGGCATACGCCTACATTCAGCAATCGAGCCAACGCCCCTATCCATAAATCCAAATCGGGATTGACGGGGTTCTTTACAAACACCGGTTTGTTCGGGCATATATCTGCAATAGCTTCGGCCAGAGTCTGCATGGCAAACGGGTTGGCCGCCGTGCGCGCTCCAATCCAAAATACATCTATTCCGTGTTTTTCGGCAGCCTCTATATGTTCGGGGAGAGCCACTTCCGTGGCGGTCAGAATTCCGAATTGTTCGCGCACCTCTTTCAGCCACAGCAAAGCCTCTGCACCCACCCCTTCGAAGCAGCCGGGCGAGGTGCGCGGTTTCCATACTCCGGCTCTGAAGATAACACCGGGACACCGGGAGGCAATATCTCCGGCGGCGCACGTCACCTGTTCGCACGTTTCCGCACTGCACGGACCGGCAAACAATATGCGGTTATTATATGTGGGCAGCCCGACCTGTGTCAGTAAGTTGTTATATTCAAGATCGCGTGCATTTCTGTTGTTCATAATTTGTATCTGAAATGAACGACAAATTTAGCAAACAATATGCAAACAGAAGCAATAGGCATTGAAAAAAATGGAATTTACGTAATGTTATGGTATTTTTAACCTGAAAAATATGTTGCATATAAAAAATATGTTGTAAATTTGTGTTTTATAACATATGCTGCGGTTGAGTGTGTAAGAAAAACAGAGTTTGCGCAACGGCCATATACGTTTTAGTTTGATTTGCTGATGCTGAAGAAAACGACACTTGAACATGTAATAAGTCACGATCTTAGTGATTTATGGGGTCTGCTCACCAGAGATGAGAAACGCCTCATAACCGATAAATTCGTAATTCACCATTTTAAAAAGAACCAGATAATTTATGCCGAGAGAGAGGAGCCGGAATATCTTTGGTGTCTGCTCAAGGGTAAAGTAAAGATGTATAAAAACGGAATCGGTGACCGTGTTCAGATACTTCGCTTGTATCGCCCGGTGCAATATTTCGGTTACCGTGCTTATTTTGCCAATGAGCTGTATGTCTCTTCGGCGGCGGCATTTGAGCCGGCAGTGGTGGGGGCATTGCCCCTGTTGCTTGTAGAGAAGTTGATACGAGGTAACATGGATTTGGCGATGTTTTTTATTCACGAGCTGTCAAAAAATCTTGGCGGTTCTGACACGAAGATTGTAAATCTGACCCAAAAACATATTCGCGGACGTTTGGCTGAAGCTCTTCTTATACTTGTTGATAACTACGGGTTGGAAGAGGACGGTTCCACACTTAAAATATATATGAGCAGGGAGGATTTGGCAAATCTTTCAAACATGACCACCTCAAATGCAATACGCACACTTACCTCATTTGTAAACGAAAAACTCATAATTGTAGACGGCCGGAGAATACGCATCATCAACGAATCCCAGCTCCGTAAAATTTCAAAATTCGGCTAAGGCGGGTTGGCACAGGAGCAACCGGGGCGTTGAGTCCAAGAGCCTGCCGGCGTACAGAAATTTGTCGCCACCGTCTTTCAGCTTGAGTTTACGTTTAAGTATTTCCGGGGAGTCGGGATAATTGCGTGTTACAATATTTACTTTTTCGGGCAACTGCGAGACAATCTTCTTTGAAGGGGTCAACACTTTCTCAATCTTCAATAGACGCCCCGGCATATCAGCACCAAGAGGTTTGTCGGATATATATAAATGAGTATTTTTGCCCAATTTGCGCAGAGTGGGGAAGTGCGCGGCGAGTGGTGCACAACCAATGAATTTCATAATCGAGGGATTCGGTTCATATAGATAATAACCGGGCTGCACATCGTCTAAACTTGTGATAACAGGCATATTATCAATGACTTCCGTTTCGGTGAATTCAAATTTGACAATCGAGCCGTTGCTCCGGATATCAACAGCTGAGAATGTACGGGAACATTGCTTAATGTCAAACCGACAGTCGAGCATCAACTCTTTGCATTCACCACGCAGACTCACGGCGTGAACAGCTGCCACTTCCGGAAGTTCGTCAAGCACTTTGGCAACATCAAGCATAGGCGAAACCTTAAGCAACAACCTGTTTGTGTGGCATTTAATCGTGTCTGTCAGGCTCAATACATCGGGAGTGCAATCGGCCAAAGCATATGTGCGTCTGTTGTCTTTGTTGCGGCGTGCCGGGTCTGCGAAAATCAATGAAAACTTAGTATCTTCCGGCAGGCTTGAAAGAAAATCTCCGGCTTCGCAATGTATTGCTTTTGTGTGTTTTAAGTTTAAGTATGCCGCGTTCCGGTTAAAGCAATCTACATGGCGGCTGTCAATGTCGCAAGCTGTGAGTTGACGAGAAACCCGAGCAAGGGACAAGGCATCAATGCCCAAGCCGCAAGTCAAATCCAACACGGAGTCCTGCTCGCTGACTACATCGGCTCGATATTCAGCTACTGCCGGCGCACTGCATTGCTCGGCACTGAGTGTGTCCGGAAACAATATGTCCGGGTGTTCATCTAAAAATTTACCGAACTTTCTTTGTACCTTCTGCCTTGCTTCTATTTGCGTGATTGCCAGAGGTATATCCACCTCCGGCAACTGCTTGTTGAAATATTTCAGGCGCAGCTTGGCGGCATTTTCATTTATATGTTCCGCTATGAAAGTTTTGGTTGCATCGCTGATAATCATAATGCAAAATTAAGCAAAAAATAGACCGCATCGTTGAATATGCCAACTTTTTTTGCTAACTTTGCAATCCTGAACTTCAAACTATGAAACTTAAATACATATATAATAATTCACTGCGCTTTATTATTGTCTTGATACTGTGTGTATTAGGTGTTGGCTTGGTTTCAGCGGCATCTAAATACACAGTAGTAATCGATGCGGGGCACGGAGGTAAAGACCATGGAGCCATAGACAACAATGTGCGTGAAAAAGATATAAATTTGGCGGTAGCTCTCAAAGTAGGGGAGTACATTAAGAAAAATTCAAAGAATATAAAGGTAGTGTACACGCGCGATAAAGACGAGTATCTCACTCTGCAACAACGCGCCGACAAGGCGAACAAAGAAAAGGGCGACCTCTTTATTTCCATTCACACCAATTCTTTGGACAAGAGTAATCCCAAGAGAACCACGGTAGCCGGTGCATCGACTTATACCCTTGGTTTGCATAAGGATAACGACAATATGACAGTAGCCCGCCGCGAGAATTCCGTAATGACTCTCGAACCGAATTATGAAACTGCTTACAGCGGCTTTGACCCGCGTTCAGATGAATCGTACATCATATTCGAGATGGCGCAGAAAGGAAATATGGCCAACTCCGTGAAGTTTGCTGAACAAGTACAAAAGCAGTTGACAAAGACTGCCGACAGACAAGATAGGGGAGTGCATCAGGCCGGATTCTGGGTGCTTTGGGCCACTTCCATGCCGGCTGTACTTGTGGAATTGGACTTTATTTGCAATCCAACCTCAGCCAAATATTTGAGTTCATCGTCCGGACAAAGCAAACTTGCTGCCGGAATAGGCTCGGCCGCCGTGGCATATTTCAAAGCGTTGGAGCAGCACGACAAGAACCGCTTGCGTACACAGAAAGACGAGCCGGCTGAAATTGACTCTTATTTTAGTGGCAACGAGGGGGTAATACTCGCATCAGTTGCCGAAGAAGAAGTGAAAAAAGCTGCGCCACAAGAGGTTATGCCGGGAGAGCGTACACGCCGCCCGGCAAGCCGTCGCCGCCGCTCCGATGCTTCTCGCGAAAAAAGTGAACGCCGCCAATATGCCGAGGCTGTAATTAAAGAGGACAATGTTTATGTAGACCATAAGGCTACAACGGCTCAATCGGTCAGCACCACTGCTCAACAGCCCGGTTCAAAGAAAACTCAGCCAAAAGCTGCTGAAAAGTCAGCAAAAAATAAAAACAACAACAAAACAAAAACCAAAGTCAAACCTGTTGAAAAGCAAGTGGTAGCTTCTGCTTCAACCGTTTCCGATAAATCGGCTACCTCTCCAAAGAAGACATCTACTTCTAAAAAGAGCAGTTCAATTCAAGCAAAATCAGCCGATAAGGGCAAGCTCACTCGGCAAGAAGAGAAATCTCCGGTGAAGATGGCCAAAGTAACAACGGTATATAAGATACAAATATTGGCAAGCAAAGAGCCGGTGAAGGCAGGCAGTCCGTTGTTTCATGGCCTCTCGCCCGTGACATGTATTCCCGATGGAGACTGCTTTCGGTATGTGTACGGTGAATCTACCAACCACAACGAAATATACCATTTGCTCTCCGATGTGCAAAAGACAATCCCCGATGCACAGGTAATTAAATACAGAAAGTCTCTCTGATTAAGTATATAACCTCTACAAAAAATCCCCCGGAATACTACCAATTATGAAAAAAATTTTTTCAAAAGAATTGATAATCGGCCTGTGTGTAATCATCGCACTGGTAATACTATACTTCGGTATAAACTATTTGAAGGGAATAAATCTTTTTAAGCCGGCCAACTTCTATGTGGTGGAATATGAAAACGTCATGGGGCTTGAGACAGCCGCATCTGTAACCATCGATGGTTATAAGGTGGGGCAAGTGCGGGACATTGAATTTGATTACGATAAGCCCGGCAAAATCAAAGTTACACTCGCATTGAACGAAAATCTCCATGTGCCGGAAGATAGTCGTGCGCTGATTGAGAGCAGCCTTTTGGGCGGCCCCTCCATTGTGCTCAAATTAGGTCAGAGCAAGAATATGATACCTGTGGGCGGCACAATCAAGAGCGGTGTTAACGCCGGCCTCATGTCTACCGTATCTGATGAGATAATGCCAAAAGTTACGGAGATTCTCCCCACGCTTGATTCGCTGATGACCAATCTTAACAGCACCGCACAGAATATCAACACACTCTCCGGGCATCCGGCTTTGCTCACTTCAGTAGACCGTTTGGACGAGATTACAGCCAATGTGGCCGGTTTGAGCAACGAGCTTCGCCGTGACCTTAACGGAGTGTTCGCCACAAATGTTCCCGCTCTGATGCGCAATGCCACTTCCGTGACCATGAACCTTGACTCAATGTCGCGCAACCTCGCAAAGCTCTCATATAATTTGAAAAATATCCCGGTAGACGCCACCATGGAAGACCTGAATGTAATTATGGGCAATCTTAAAGGTCTGTCTGCCAATCTGGAAACATTGAGCAGCAATCTCAACAATCCGAACGGCACAGTTGGCAAAATGCTGAACGACCCGACTATTTATAACCGCCTGAGCCAAGTGACCGCCGACATTGACTCGCTGATAGTTGACATTAAACGCAATCCCAAACGTTATATCAGCATCAAGTTGTTGTAAACACAAAGCATACATTCTTAATAAAATGCCTGATCATAAAGAGCTTTGGCAACAGACCCTGGAGGCTATACGCGCCCAACTGCCGGCCGACATTTTCAATGTCTGGTTTAAGGACGCTGAATCCATGGGTTATGATAATGGGCTGCTCACCATAGGTGTACCGTCCGAATACTTTGTCATGCAATATGAAAACCGCTTGTACAAAGTGTTGCGTTCAGCTCTTAAACAGGTTTACGGCCCCGGCGTAAAAATTCAGTACACCTTTAATATTGTAAGCTCCGACCCTACAACTGCTGTTACCATTGAGAAGTCAACCTCCGACGGCGACAAGCCGGCAAAACAACCCGCCGGACAACAACGCCGCAAGTCCACTCCGGAGTCAGTGCGCCCGGATGTGGAATACGAAGAGGTCGACTCCCAATTAAACGATATTTACACTTTTGAAAATTACTGTCAGGGAGCAAGCAACCGATTAGTGTGCACCATCGCGGAGTCCATTGGCAATAATCCTCGCAAAACAGACTTCAACCCATTTTTCTTGTATGGGAATACCGGCGTCGGGAAGACCCACCTTATGCAAGCTATCGGCTTGCGTGTCAAGCAAAATAAGCCCGATGCACGTGTGTTGTATGTGAGAGCTCGCACCTTTGCAAACCAATACGGCAACGCCGTGCGCGAAAAGCATATCAATGATTTTGTAAACTTCTACCAAAGCATTGAAGTTCTCCTTATTGATGATATTCAGGAGCTTACCGGACAACCGGGTATTCAAAACGCCTTCTTCCAAATATTCAGCTATTTGCACCAGAAAGGTACACTGCTTGTTATGACCAGCGACCGTCCTCCGGTTGCGCTTGAAGGGATTATGGAGCGATTGGTGAACCGCTTTAAATGGGGTGTGACCGAAGAATTACCCGGACCCGATTTTGAATTACGCAAAGTGATTTTGCGGAAAAAGTCAATAAAGAACGGATTGGCATTGCCCGAAGATGTGATAAATGTAATTGCCGCGAGTGTGTCAGACTCGGTGCGAGAACTTGAAGGCATTGTCATATCGCTGATTGCACGCGCTGCGCTGATGAATCAGCCTATCACACCGCAATTGGCAACTGTCGTGATGCAAAGCACGGTTAAACTGACCAAGCGGCGCATTAACTTTGACATGATTGTAGAGAATGTGGCACAACAATTTGATCTTGACCCGGACGTAATATTCTCCCGTTCAAGAGTGCGCGACATAGCTGATGCCAGGCAGGTAATCATGTATCTCGCATACAAGCTCACCGACTTGAGCAGCAAGATGATAGGCTACAAGCTCTCGCGCTCACACGTCACGGTGCTTCACGGCATAAAAGCCACGGAAAATCGCATCTCCCTTGAACCCGCTTTCGCCCAGCAAATCAACACCATAGAGCAAACCCTTCAAACCCACTGACGTTAATTGCCACTACCTATGCGGTTTAGAGTGTGTCTATAAAAAATGTTAACATCAGGGTCGCAGATGTGCCTCATATTTGAGGCAGCAGGTGAGAGAGCATAGCGGGCTATGCGACTGAGCCAAAGGCTCAAATATGAGGTGCAGCTGCGAGACAAATGCATCTCTATATTTGAATTCTTCAATTTCATTAAATTGTATATGATTGTTAATTTACATATTTTTAAATTCCAACTACGGTGTCTTTTCGGCTGCTTTGACTTCTCTTTCCGGTCACATAGCTCGCTATGCTCCCTCCAAGATAAGCCAAATCAGCTCAAAAATACACCGCCCTGATGTTAACATTTTTTGTTAGACACACTCTTAGTATTTGCGATGGTATAGATTAAAGACCTTAAAGACTTTAAAGTCCTTAAGGTCATATTGAGAATATGCGGCGTCAACCGTGCATCCGATTACAACAGGCTTATGGCTGTGTCGGCTATTAGTTGCGGGTCGAGACCACAGCTGTGGAGCAATGCTTGCCGATCGTAGTGGTCGGCAAATTCTTTTTTAAGGCCGAGGCATTTTACTCGCATGGCAGTCGGGCCGTAGAATGTGGCAACCTTCTGGCCGAAACCGCCGTCTATCACTCCGTCTTCAAGAGTAATTACCAATTTGTGGTCAGCGAGCAGAGAGTCAAGCATCTTCTCATCTACCCCGCTCAAGAAACGCGGATTTATAATCGTGGCATCTACACCCTTTTCTTTCAAAATTGCCGCAGCTGATTTTGCTCTCTGCAAGAAATTGCCGGCTCCGATAAGAGCTACCCCTTTACCTTTATGTACCATTTCAAATTTATTGATATGTGAGAAATCGGAGGCTACTTTCTCACCCGTTGAAATCACGGTCGGGCCGGGTACACGGATTGCAACGGCATGCTCATGCTGATTTACAGCCCATTCAAGCATTGCAAGATACTCTTCTTTGCATGTCGGTGCCAGATATATCCAACCGGGTATATTGCTGACAAGGGCAATGTCGAACCACCCCAAATGTGTAACATCGTTCATTCCCCAAGCTCCGCCGTAGAAAATATTGACGACCGGTGCTGTGCCGTTTATGGCAACATCCTGGCTCAACTGGTCATACGCACGTTGCAAGAATGAACTAACTACTCCGAACACCGGTCGTACCCCGGATTTTGCAATACCCGAAGCCAACGCCACTGCGGTCTGCTCAGCTATGCCTACATCGACAAATTGCTTGCCGGCAAGAGCGCGAGCCTCCGGGTCAAAGCCTAATACCCCGGGAGTGCCGGCAGTTATTACTGTGATTTTAGAGTCGGAAGCCATGCGCCCGAGCATATAATCGCGGAAAATATCGCTGTAGTCCTGACTGTCATTAAGTTGAACGAGTTGGCCGGTTGCCTTGTCAAAAGGTGCGGAAAAATGAAACGCCTCTTTGTTGCGTTCTGCCGGCACATAGCCATGCCCTTTCATCGTGTTGATATGAACGACCACCGGACGGCGAGTGTCCTTTACTTGCTCAAAAGCGTCAATGAGAGAACGAATGTCGTTGCCGTAATTCACATACATATACTCATAGTCGAGAGCTTTGAAATAGTTCACCGGGCAAGTGCCATTGCTTTCACGCAATTCGCGCAAATTATTGTACAGGCCACCGTGGTTTTCGGCTATTGACATATCATTGTCATTAACTATGACAATGAAGTTGGAATCAAGAGTTGCACCTAAGTCCAGCCCTTCGAAAGCCTCGCCGCCACTCAGAGAGCCATCACCTACCAGCGCAACAACGCGATATGATTCGCCTTGCAAATCTCGACCTTTTGCCAAGCCGGCAGCCAAACTGACAGCCGTGGAGGTATGCCCTACGGTAAACAAATCGTATTCGCTCTCCTCCCAATTGGTATAGCCCGTAACCGAGTCATACAGTTTGGGATTGATGAACGCATCAATACGACCGGTAAGCATCTTATGAACATAACTTTGATGTGACACGTCAAAAACCAGTTTGTCTTCCGGGGCATTGAAAACATAATGCATGGCAACAGTAGCTTCAACCATACCGAGGTTGGGACCCACATGTCCGCCGTGATGCGCAAGTTTCTGCAACAATACGGCCCTCAATTCATCAGAAAGCTCATTGAGCTGCTGCATCGACAATTTCTTAATGTCGGCAGGAGTCTTGATATTACAAAGATTCATAATTTATTTTTGAAATTTCTATCGTAAATTTGACTGAAAATGCCAATCATACTATAAACGTATGAGATTTTAAATTTGTTTTATACCGGCTTTATATGATTGCTACTCAAAGAGATAGAAAATAATCTAAAAAATAACTTAAAAAAATGCGCTAAAAATTTGGTTGGTTCGGAAAAAGGCCGTAACTTTGCATCGCATTTGAGAGATGCACCAACAGAAAATGCGAAAATAGCTCAGTTGGTAGAGCACGACCTTGCCAAGGTCGGGGTCGCGG